>JAFULF010000001.1 GCA_017483225.1 Alistipes sp. | reverse complement strand
CACCAAAAGCAGATACAGGAGGTCAAGCAATCATACGAAGCGGAACATCGTAAACAATCGGAGTATATCGACAAGATTCTGCGTTACTTCCCGTATGTGGAGAAACTGATGCCGATGATTAAATACCTAAGCGAGAAGATGGGTTTCAATGAAAACCTTATCAAAGCATTATGCACTTTCAAGGAAATTCCCGTCAAAGGTAAGCTCTATTCAACGATGTTTAACCAATCGTTTTCAGCCGATGGTGCTGTATGCTCCCTCAAAGAGGATAAGGAAGGCTGATTTGACCTTAGAATCGATGGCGTTTCGCATCACTCTTGGTTCAGACGCAAGAAAGATGAGTTTATGGAAGCGTTGGGATTGCCGACAAGCAGACGACAAAATCGAGGGCTGAAGCTCTAAAATATGCCGTTGTCAAATAAAATTTTGGCAACGGCATTACACTTAGCAATTTTCGCCACAAGAACATTTAGGAATCTCCCTTTTCAAAATTTGAGTAATGTAAAACTCAGTAAATCTCTGTTTGATTTCATTTCTTACTCTACGAAAATCACTCATCACAAATTCATCTGTACCCACAGCATTTGACGGGTCGTCAAAGCCGATGTGTAGGCGATGTTTTACATTACCTGTAAACATTGGACAAGTCTCATTTGCTCCACCACAGACGGTTATCACATAGTCCCATTCATCGTTTAGGTAGGTTTCTACACTCTTGGGCGAATGAAGTGATATATCAATGCCAACCTCGTTCATAACATCGGCCGCCTTGGGATTTACCATCGAGGCCGGCCTCGTTCCTGCCGAATATACCTCCAAAGAAGAATCAAACGACTGCAAGAAGCCATGCGCCATTTGACTTCGACAGCTGTTGCCTGTACATAAAATCAATATTCTCATAAAATCCAATTAAATAAATAGCCTGATATAATAATCAACAATGTCACCACCCCAAAGAAAATTCCTATCAGACGCCAAGTCATTACCTTTTTAAGCATCGTTGCTTCGGGGATTGACAGACCGATTATAGCCATCATAAAGGCTATGGCTGTACCGAGTGGAATACCTTTTGCCACAAATACCTCAATTACGGGAACAACACTCGCAGGGTTGGCATACATAGGCACAGCAAGAACAACAGCTAAAGGTACACCCCACCAATTTTCAGACGAGAGGTATTGTTCAAAAAATCCTTCGGGAACATAACCGTGCATCGCTGCACCTATGCCGATACCGATGATAATGTAGAGCAACACACCACGCACAATGCCCCAAGATTCTTTTGTAATGGTAGGTAAACGCTTCAAGAAAGGAGTTTTCTCTACTTCCCACCTCTCGCTTTGTGCATTGGATTGCATTTGTGCATTCTTTACCCAATCACTCAAATAGGGCTCAAGTCGCATTCTACCTAAGATATACCCTGCAATCATCGACAACACCGTACCGCTAATCACATAGATAAGCGTAGCCTTTACTCCGAATGAGCCGAGAAACATTGCTATTGCCACCTCACTAACCAATGGCGAAGCGATAAGGAAGGTAAGCGTAACACCTAATGGAATACCCCCCTTGACAAAACCTATAAACAAAGGCACTGATGAGCAAGAGCAGAACGGTGTAATCCCCCCGAACAAGGCAGCCATAAAGTAGTCCAAACCATAAAGTTTATGGGTTGTAAGGTATTGCCTCAGTCGCTCAATAGGGAAATAGGCATTGATAATCCCCATAACGAAACTTATGCAGAACAGCAGAATTATAATCTTTATAGTGTCGTAAACGAAGAAATTGACTGCTACTCCCAATGGCGTGGCGGCATCTATACCGAAGATGCTGTACACCAACCAATCTGCAAATGGTTGTATCATAAGCCTAACAGTTCTTTAATTTCATTTTCACTTGGTACACGCCCTTTGATTTTCACTTCGCTATCCACGACAATGGCAGGTGTTGAGAGGATGTTGTAACTCATCATCTCCATAATATCATCCACTTTTGTAAGAACGACATCGAGGTTGTTCTCCTTGATAACTTTCTCAACCACATTGTAGGCTGTTTTACACTTGGCACAACCTGGTCCCAATACTTTTACTTCCATAATCTTATAAATAAACGGTTATACAATAATAAATTCCAATCAATATAAACAATATGCCGACTGCTATATTCAGCCATTTCTGAATGGCTTGCATTCGCCCATAGACCTTGCCTATCTGTCCTGCACTGAAAGCCAACACCCACGCTACAACCAACACGGGCAAGGCAGTAGCAATGGCAAAAAGTACGGGCAATAAATATCCCATCGTGACCGTTGCCGACATCGGTATCAACATCCCGAAATAGAAAACTCCGCTTGTGGGGCAAAAAGCCAATGCGAACAATACGCCCAAGAGAAATGTGCCCCAACCTCCGTGTCTGGCAAAACGCTCTCCGTTGCCATTAAACCCAAATGAGGGAAGTCGGAGTTTGCTTCCGAACAGCATATATAAACCAATCAACAGCAGAGCAGGGGGAAGAATCAACTCGCCATATCTGCCGATAAATTTCTGAACACCAAATAGGCTTGACCCTCCTTTAAGCAGAGCAATAAGCACCACGCCAAGCAGTGTATATGCTACCACTCGCCCAAGGGTGTATAGCAGACCATTACGAAATATCTGCTTGCAGTCATCGATATTTTTGCCTATATAACCTATTGCAGCGATATTGGTTGCCAACGGACAAGGCGAAAGAGCCGTAAGCAGACCCAATAGAAATGCTGTTAGAATAGGCGTTGAACTACTCTCTAATAGTGATTGTAACCACTCCATAATTTAGTTGTTTAGCATTGTATTGATTTGCTCTGCAACACACTCTTTGAAATTGTCGGGATTGCTCCGAGCATTTCCAAAGGCAAATTCGGTCATATTTTCAGCATATTCTTTTCCATTCTTATTATAATCGACAATAATAAGCGATGACCAACTCACCTCATATTTATCCGCAAGCGTCTCCTCTTCGGTTATATCTACCGACTTAAACACCAATTTCCCACTTTTCAGTTTATCGGCAAAAATGGTTTCCAGCAAATCTTTAGTGTTCTTCTCAATCGCAATACAAGTAGCACAACGCTGTTTGCCGTGAAAGTATAATACCTCCACTATGTCTTTCTTCACTTGCTTTTCTGCTATTGATTCATTCTTTGCATTGCTGTTACCGCAAGCAGCCATACCCATACATAGGACAATCATCAATAATCCTTTTTTCATACGCTTAATTATTTTAGATATTATTTGTAATTCGCAAAACAACGAACATCGTTTCTAAAAAAAGAGGCTGTTTATTCACAGCAACTCTCTCTCTTGCATACACATTGTCCGAAGAACTCGCCGAACAGTTCCTGAGCCAAACGCCAATTATCACGATTGATGCAATACTTGACCTTTGGAGTCTCAACCTCACCTTGTATCAATCCCGCATCCTTCAACTCCTTTAGATGTTGTGATACGGTCGCTTTGGCAATAGGCAACTCCTCGTGTATATCGCCAAAGTAACATTGTGTCTGCTTCAACAAGAATTGCAAAATTGCTATGCGTGCAGGATGCCCCAAAGCCTTTGCAAAGCGTGCAACTTGCTCTTGCTTAATAGAATAATTTTTATTTGCCATAACCAAACATTGTTTGTTGTTCGCAAAAGTACGAATAATATTTAAAATAACAAAGAACACCACAATTATATTTTCAATTTAGATTCTTTTTGTACCTTTGTAGCATCAAGAGTTATCACATTGGAGCATAACAATGAAGAACTCAGAAATACGAACGGTTGCTATCTCGTTACCCAATTTTCAAGCAAAACGACCAACCGATTTATTCTAAGCGAGTTATCTTTTCTTGCAAAAGTTAAGTAAAGTTATTTACAAAACAGATGTTTTGTACAAAAACGTAAAAAATCGTCTGAAAATGATACACCTTACAAAAAATGTACTTATATTTGTAGTCTTAATAAAAAACTAATCACTTATGAAAAAAGTTGTAACAATCATCGGCTCAGGTATGATGGGTTCTGCCCTTGCGTTCCCTGCTGCCGAGAATGGTCACGAGGTACGTCTTGTGGGCTCGCCACTCGACCGTGACATTATCGACGAGTGCCGTCGCAGCAATCGTCATTTGAAGTTCGACCGTGACTTCCCTGCCGGCGTAAAGTACTATCAGGTAGAGGAGTATCAGGAGGCTGTAAAGGGTGCCGACTTCGTCATCGGCGGTGTATCCTCTTTCGGCGTGGATTGGTTCCTCGACGAGATTCTCACCAACATCGACCCTGCCCTGCCTGTACTCTCCGTTACCAAGGGCCTTATCGGCCTCGAAGACGGTACCCTGATTTCGTATCCGGACTACTGGGAGAGCAAGTTGCGTGAGCGTGGCATCGAGCGTGAGGTTTGCGCCGTAGGTGGCCCTTGCACCTCTTACGAGTTGGTATTCCACGACCAGACCGAGGTCGCTTTCTGCGGTAAGAACGCCGAGGTTTTGGAGATGATGCGTGACACGCTTACAACCTCCTACTACCACATATCGCTCACCAAAGACGTTATCGGCTTGGAGAGCGCCGTAGCACTCAAAAACGCTTATGCTCTGGGTGTTGCACTGACCATCGGCCTTGTAAACCGTCACCACGGCGAGGGTGCAGGTCTGCACTACAACTCGCAGGCTGCGGCCTTCTATCAGGCGGTGAAGGAGATGCGCAAGCTGCTCGCCATTCAGGGCGCAGAGGTTGATAGCGAGAACATCGGTATCGGCGACCTCTACGTGACCGTATATGGCGGCCGTACCCGCAAGATTGGTATCCTGCTCGGCGAGGGCAAGACCTACGACGAGGCTATGGAGATTCTGGCAGGTGTGACCCTCGAATCACTCGTTGTTGCCCGCCGTGTAGCGAAGGCTATCTACCGCAAGGCAGAACTCGGCCTCGTAAATCTGCGAGAGTTCCCTATGCTTACCCACGTGAACGACATCCTCGAAAACAATGGCGAGGCGGAGCACCCTTGGGAGGCATACACATATCGCAGTCTGTAATCGGAATACGACAAAATATGCAAAATAGGGTCGCCACGCAGGTAGCGACCTTATTTTTTATATCTGCCCCTTTGTTTTTTCAAATTAAAAACATATATTTGCTATATGATTTTCTAAATTTCAGCGACAATGAAAAAACACAATTTCAGCGCAGGCCCATCCATTCTTCCGAATGTCGCCTACGAGAATGCAGCGAAAGCAATCATCGATTTCAACAACACAGGATTGTCTATTCTCTCTATCTCCCACCGAACCAAGGAGTTCGAGGATGTGTTGAACTCGGCACAGGCACTTATGCGTGAGTTGTTGTCAATACCGGAGAACTATCATATCTACTTCGTCGGCGGTGGTGCAAGCACCCAATTCTTCCACATTCCTGCCAACTTCCTCGGCAAGAAGGCGGGCTACGTGAATACCGGCGTATGGACAAAGAAGGCTATCAAAGAGGCTAAACTATACGGAGAGGTAAAGGTCATTGCATCCTCCGAAGATAGAAATTTCTCATATATCCCGAAGGGCTTTGAGGTGCCTGCCGACCTCGACTACCTCTACATCTGCACCAACAACACAATCTATGGAACGGAGTTCAAGGAGGATATTGACTCGCCCGTGCCACTGATTGCGGATATGAGTTCCGATATTCTGAGCCGTCCAGTCGATATCTCGAAATATGCGCTCATATATGGTGGTGCGCAGAAGAACCTCGCCCCTGCCGGCGTATCGTTTGTCATCATCCGTGACGATATGTTGCAGAGGGTGGTTCGTGAGCTGCCTACGATGGTCAATGTCAATACGCACGTGGAGAACAACTCGATGTTCAACACTCCGCCGGTATTCCCTATCTTCGTGATGAACGAGACGCTCAAATGGATAAAGTCGCTCGGAGGTGTGGAGGCGATGCACAAGATTAACCTCGAAAAGGCGCAGCTGCTCTACGACGAGATTGAGCGCAACTCGCTCTTCCGCCCTACGGTGGAGAAGGAGGACCGCTCGCTGATGAACATCTGCTTCGTGATGACGGAGGGCAACGAGGAGCTGGCCGCCGAGTTCTTGGAGTTTGCCAAGGAGCGAGGTATGGTCGGCATCAAGGGTCACCGTCTGGTGGGAGGCTTCCGTGCATCGTGCTATAACGCCCTGCCAAAGGAGTCGGTAGAGGCTCTGGTGGCTTGTATGCAGGAGTTTGAGGCAACAAAGCGCAAGTAGCGATGGCAACAATAACCCCATATACTTACGAGAAGAGGGAGGAAAAATATATTCATTTCACATCACTTATAAAAGGTATGAAGGTATTAATTGCAACAGAGAAACCCTTTGCAAAGAGGGCGGTAGATGGCATAAAGGAGATTTTGGCAGAGGCAGAGTACGAGGTTGCGCTGCTCGAAAAATATACGGACAAGGCGGAGCTGCTCGCCGCAGTGGCCGATGTCGATGCGCTGATTGTGCGTAGCGACAAGGTTACGGCCGAGGTCTTGGAGGCGGCTCGCAACCTGAAAATCGTTGTCCGTGCGGGTGCCGGCTTCGACAACGTGGATTGCGAGGAGGCGAAGCGTCGAGGTATCGTCGTGATGAACACCCCGGGACAGAACTCGAATGCCGTGGCGGAGTTGGCCGTTGCGCTGATGATTTTCATCTCACGCAACCAATTTACGCCGGGCACAGGTGCCGAGATTCAGGGCAAGACGCTCGGCATTCACGCCTACGGCAACGTCGGCAAGCTTGTTGGCCGCAAGGGTAAGGCTCTGGGTATGAACGTGATTGCCTACGACCCATTCATCACCGACGACAGTGTCTTCGAGAACGACGGCGTGGAGAAGGTAGCATCGGTCGAGGAGCTCTACTCCCGTGCCGACTTCCTCTCGCTGCACATCCCTGCCACGGCGCAGACCAAGGGCTCGATAGGCTACGACCTCCTGACCTCTATGCCGAAGGGTGCTACGCTGGTAAATACGGCCCGCAAGGAGGTCATCGACGAGGCGGGAGTGCTCAAAGCCCTGACCGAGCGTGAGGACCTGCGCTACGTCAGCGACATCGCTCCCGACACGGCCGCAGAGATGTCCGAGCGACTTGGCAAGCGATTCTTCGCCACACCGAAGAAGATGGGTGCCGAGACCGCCGAGGCGAACATCAACGCCGGACTTGCCGCTGCACGACAGATTGTCGATTATTTCGTGAACGGAAACACCCGTTTTCAGGTGAACAGATAAAATTCTCGCAGATATGGTAAGAATCAAACCTTTCAAGGGTATTCGACCTCCAAAGGAGTTTGCTGCCGAGGTAGCATCACGCCCTTACGACGTACTCAACTCCGCCGAGGCAAAGGCGGAGGCCACGGAGCGCTCGCTGCTCCACATCATCAAGCCGGAGATAGACTTCGAGCCTATTGCCGACGAGCACTCGCAGCAGGTGTACGACAAGGCTGTCGAGAACTTCCGTCTGTGGCGAGAGCGTGGATGGCTCGTGCAGGAGGCAAAGGAGTGCTACTACATCTACGCACAGACGATGGACGGCAGAACGCAGTACGGCCTTGTAATGTGCTGTCACTTTGAAGATTACCTCTGCGGAGCAATCAAGAAACACGAACTCACACGTCCCGACAAGGAGGAGGACCGTATGAAGCACGTGCGCAACCAGAAGGCCAACATCGAGCCTGTATTCTTCGCCTACCCCGACTGCGAGGAGGTTGATGCCATCGTTGCGAAGTACACCTCACAGCCTGCCGAGTACGACTTCACGGCAGCCGATGGCTTCGGGCACAAGCTCTGGGTCATAGGCTCCGACGAGGACAACCAACGCATAACCGAGCTCTTCGCCTCAATACCTGCGCTCTACGTTGCCGACGGACACCACCGCACGGCGGCCGCAGCACGTGTGGGTGCCGAGTGCAAGGCTGCGAACCCTGCCCATACGGGCGAGGAGGAGTACTGCTACTTCCTGGCGGTGACATTCCCCGAGTCGCACCTGCGCATCATCGACTACAACCGTGTCGTGAAGGATTTGAACGGGCTGAGCGAGGAGGAGTTCCTGCACGCCATCGACAGCGACTTCGTGGTCGAGAAGATGGGCTCGGAGATATACACCCCGACCTCGCTACACAACTTCTCGATGTATCTGGCCGGCGAGTGGTACAGCCTCACGGCTAAGCAGGGCCGATACGACGACAACGACCCGATAGGCGTGCTCGACGTTACGGTGCTCTCCGACCTTGTGCTGGATAAGATTCTCGGCATAAGCGACTTACGCACCTCAAAGCGCATCGACTTCGTGGGAGGCATCCGAGGCCTTGGCGAGTTGCAGCGCCGTGTCGATTGCGGGGAGATGAAGGTGGCATTTGCCCTCTACCCTGTCTCTATGCGCCAGCTGATTGACATCGCCGACACGGGCAACATTATGCCGCCAAAGACCACTTGGTTTGAGCCAAAACTCCGCTCCGGCGTAGTAATCCATTCATTTGAGGAGTAATAATAGATACCCATTAGCATAAAAGATGGGCCGGTAAGTACAGATTTTACCGGCCCATCTTTATCTATATGTACTACCCTACCATATAGTACCAATACTTGGCAAGGCGATACCAGATGATGTTTCGCAGCGGGTGCTCGATATCTGCCACCCAGCGCTCGTAGCTACCATTATCGCAACCGATACGGTTTATGTGTCGCTTAACTCGCAGCTGGTACTTGCCCAATGCGTAGGCACGATAGGAGTTCGAGGCCTTGCAATCATCGAGCAGTCGCTCGACAAGTCGTCGCCACTCCACAAGGTTGTTGAAGTCCTTAACGCCCTGCCACGTCGTGCAGGTTGCGTGGCGGCGGAACTTATTGAGCGGCTTATTGATATACACCACATCGTGGCCGAGTGCCACCTCGCCCCAGAAGAGCCAGTCGCCGCAGTAGTGGAAGGTCGAGTAGTAGTCATCCTTCGGCAGGGCATCCTTACGGAATACCGCCATACTCGCATTCATAACGTAGTTCTGGAAGACCATACGGCGGGCAACAAAGCGGTTGCCATCCATCGTCGTATTGCCCTTACGATAGCAGGCCAGACGACGTGAGAGGTGGGTAAATCCCGTATGATTCGACTTCTCGTCGATATACTCGCAATCGACAAAGGCAAGCGAGGCCCTCTTATTCGCATCCAGAGCCTTCACGCACTCTTCGAGCAGCGTATCATAGGCCACGTCATCGCTCTCGGCAATCCATATATACTCGCCGGAGGCCAACGACACACCCTTCTGCCACTGCTTGAACGGAGAGCCGCTATTCTGCTCGTTATAGACGATATGCGCCACGTGCTCACGACCTCGGTAGCTCTCAATGACCTCTCTCGACTCATCCGTCGAGCAGTCGTCGAGGATGATTACCTCGAAATCCTTATAGGTCTGTGCCAGAACGCTGTCGATGCGCTCTCTAAGGTACTTTGCGTGGCAATAGTTTGGGATTATTACGGAAACCATACTCTCTCTTTTTGTTTCGTGCGACAAAGGTAACACTTTTTATGCAAAATCCGTCATTCCGACAGATTAGAGTTGCCCATTGCGCAAGAATGAGTATGTCTCCGAGCCGGAGATGATAAGGTGGTCGAGCAGCCGTATATCAAACAGCGCAGCCGCCTCCTTGATTCGTTTGGTGAGCTCCACATCCGCCGGACTCGGCGTAGCAGAGCCGGAGGGGTGATTATGTGCAATGATGAGTTGCGTGGAGAGCAACTCCAACGCACGCTTAACAATCAGGCGATGGTCCACCACGGTAGCCTGCACACCACCCTTGCTGATGCACATACGCTCCACGACACGATTCGACGACGAGAGGAAGAGCACCCAGCACTCCTCGTGCTTCAACGCCCCGAGTATCGGTCGCAGAAGTCTCTCCGCATCCGTATCCGAGTGGATGACATCCGACGTGGCACCCTCTGTCGAGGCGATACGACGAGCCAACTCCGCCGCCACGACGATACTCTCGGCACGTCGCAGGCCAAGACCCTCGCTCATCCGCAGGCGTGACAACTCCGCCCGTGCGATGGAGGCCAGCGAGCCGTACTCCTGCATAAGACCTCCCGCCTGCGCAGGGCTGTCAATAAGCAGCGAGAGCAACTCGACGTCAGACAACGAGCCGACACCGTGCAGCAACAACTTATCGTGTATGGATTGCATATAGGCTATTTTTTGCGGTCTTCAAGACGGTCAAGCTTATCAAGCATACGAGCACACATCTCGTCACTCATCTCGCCGGCAACCGACTGCGCAGCACTCTGCTCAGCCTCCTTCTTCGACTCGCCGACGCCGTGGCCAACCTCCAAGTCATCAATCATAACCACGCAACGGAAACTGTGCGCTCCGGAGGATACCCCACCCTTGCCCTTGGTCTTGAACGATATGGTATGGTGGTTCTTTTGGCCCCACTCTATCAGGCGGCTCTTGAAGTCCGTCTCCGACTCATCAACCTCCGAGAGGGAGAGATGGCGAGCATATATATCATTGATAAGCAGGCGATTGACAAAGTCATAGCCTTGGTCGAGATATATTGCACCCATCATCGCCTCGAAGGCATCGCCGTAGATATGCTTCTGGGTACAATTGACCGAATTGTTGCAGATGATGAGTTTGTCGAGCCCCAATGTCTTGGCTATGCCATTGAGCGACTGACGTGAAACAATCTTGGAACGCAGCTGCGTAAGTCGTCCCTCGTCGTACTCCGGGTACTCGATAAACACATAATCCGAGGTTACGCTCTCGATGACGGCATCGCCGAGGAATTCGAGGCGTTCATTGTTGATACTCTGCCCATCGACCATCACCGAGGCCGACTTATGAATCAGGGCGAGTTTATATAGCTCGATATTGTGCGGCAGGAAGCCGAACATATCGTCTATATATTGATAGTAGGTCTTATCGGGCCCGAAATTTCGTTTTATCGGACGAACAAGAAAATCGAACACGCTGCCTACAAGATTTTTACAACTTTCGGAAAATCATCGTTGAGTTATGGCCACCGAAACCGAAAGTGTTGCTCATAGCAACCTTCACATCTCGCTTCTGGGCCGTTCCGACAGTCAGATTTAACTTGGAATCAATCTGTGGGTCCACCTCCTCTACGTTGATTGTAGGAGGCACAATACCCTTGTCTATTGCAAAGACACACGCCAACGCCTCAACAGCCGCAGTAGCACCGAGCAGGTGACCTGTCATAGACTTTGTCGAGGAGATGTTCATCTTATATGCGTGCTCACCGAAGAGGCCCTGCACGGCAGCAATCTCTGCCAAGTCGCCAAGCGGCGTGCTGGTACCGTGGGTATTGAGGTAATCAACATCCTCAACCGAGAGTTGAGCATCACGCAAAGCGTCCATCATCGACATCTTCGCACCCTTGCCATCCGGACAAGGAGCGGTCATATGGTGTGCATCGGCCGACATACCGCCACCGACAACCTCGCAATAGATTTTTGCTCCACGAGCCTTGGCGTGCTCATACTCCTCAAAGATAAGCGCACCCGCACCCTCGGCAATCACGAAGCCGTCACGATTCTTGTCGTAAGGACGAGATGCGTGCTGCGGGTCGTCATTGCGGGTCGAGAGGGCCTGCATCGAGGCAAAGCCACCAACCGATGGAACAATAATAGGTGCCTCGGAACCTCCCGTAACGGCCATATCTGCCTTACCCCAACGGATGTAGTTGAGCGCATCAATCATTGCGTGGTTAGACGAAGCACAAGCCGACACCACGCTGTAATTAGGGCCCATAAATCCATACTTCATAGAGATATGGCCGGCAGCGAGGTCGGAAATCATTTTAGGGACAAAGAAAGGGCTGAACCGAGGTATTCCGTTACCTTCGGCCCAACCCATAACCTCTTCATAGAAAGTTTGCATTCCGCCCACGCCGGAAGCCCAGATAACACCCACACGCTCCTTGTTGATACTCTCCAAGTCGAGTGCTGCATCCTCAACCGCCTCGGTGGCTGCTACAAGTGCGAACTGCGAATAGCGGTCGTACTTGCGAAGCTCCTTACGGTCGAAGTGTGCCAACGGGTCGAAGTTCTTCACCTCGCAGGCTATACGTGACTTAAAGTTGGTGGCATCGAATGCGGTAATCGGACCGGCACCGCTCACTCCATTTTCAAGATTATTAAAATACTCTTTAATATTATTGCCAATTGGATTGATTGTACCAATACCTGTGACTACCACTCTTCTCTGTTCCATTTCCCTTTTAGTCGCTTATAAAATAAATACAAAAAATTCTCTCTTTCCCTTCTTCACACACGAAGACTAGTTCTGGTGCTCTTCGAGGTAAGTGATAACATCACCTACGGTCTGGATCTTCTCGGCAGCATCATCAGGAATCTGAATACCGAACTCCTTCTCGAACTCCATAATGAGCTCTACGAGATCCAAAGAGTCTGCACCGAGGTGGCCGGTGAAGCTTGCTTCAGGAGTAACCTCCGACTCTTTAACACCCAACTTGTCGACGATAACCTTCACGACTTTCGATTGAATTTCTGACATAACTTTCAAATTTTAGTTAAACAAATGTTTATAGGTTTGTAATTATTATGCTATTACAAATTTGTTTCGCTTTCAAAAAGTCCGAAAAAGTCCTTGACCTCCTCGCACTTTATCTCAATAAAACTGCGCAAAGATAACACTTTTTTATTATCTTTGGCATAAATTAACAAATATTTTAACCGAGGCATCCTCAACAATCGGGCAAATGTCTCTGTAAATCAGGCCAATATATGGAAAAAGCAAAAATTTTAATGATTTCAAACTCGACCAACGCAGGCGAGCAGTATCTGAAATATCCGATTGAGCGCATCGGCGCACATTTGAAGGGTGTCAGCGAGGTGGTCTTCATCCCCTACGCTGCCGTGACCTTCTCCTACGCCGAGTATGAGCGTCGTGTGCAGGAGCGTTTCGACGAGATAGGTGTTCGTGTGCGCTCGATACACCGAGCCAAGAACCCTGCCAAGGCGATTCGTGAGGCGGAGGCTATATGTGTCGGCGGAGGCAACACCTTCGCCCTGACCAAGAAGATGCAAGAGCAGGGGCTGATGAGTGCCATACTGCGCAAAATCAAGAGCGGCACGCCATACGTAGGCTGGTCGGCAGGCAGCAACGTCTGCTGCCCTACCATCTGTACCACCAACGATATGCCTATCGTGGAGCCGCAGTCGTTCAAGGCTATCAACGCCGTGCGCTTCCAGATAAACCCACACTATCTGGGTGCCAATCCGGAGGGACACGCCGGCGAGACTCGTGAGCAGCGAATCCTCGAATATATCGAGGCAAATCCTCGTCGCTACGTGGTAGGCCTGCGTGAGGGGTGTATGCTCCTCTACGAGGGCGGCCGTCTGGAACTTATAGGCTCTCGTCCGATGCGCATCTTCAAGAAGGGCGTCGAGACCTACGAGGTACAACCCGGAGATGACCTCTCCTTCTTATTATAATAGGTATGACGGAGCAACTTGCGCAGGGCATTGCCGGCGAGCAGGCGACGGTGGAGTACCTGCGCAGCAAGGGCTTTCTTATCATGGAGCGCAACTGGCGGTGTGGTCAGCAGGAGATTGACATCATCGCCACCCGCTACGGGGCGATACACTTCGTCGAGGTCAAGACACGCCATATCGGCTCGCTGACCTCGCCCGAGCAGGCGATAGATGCCCGCAAGTGCCGAGCCCTGCGACGTGCCGCCTCGGCATATATGGCTATGCGTGGCATAGATGCCGAGCCACAGTTCGACTTGGCCGCCGTGGATGCTATGCCCGACGGCTCGATGCGGGTGCGCTACATCGAGAATGCCATCGAATTTGGGTGGTAACATCCATAAATGCGCATACTATTTTGTATTTAGAGCAAAAAAGCATACCTTTGCGAATCAATAATCCCATTTATAGTGATGTGGCTTTATAACATAGGCATTGCGGCCCTTCAAGGCGGTATCAAGGCAGCCTCATTGTGGAATCCGAAGGCAAGGCTTTGGAGCAACGGCCGCAAGGATATCTTCAACCGAATGCGACGTACCATTACGCCGGGCGAGCGCATTGTATGGATACACGTAGCATCGCTGGGAGAGTTTGAGCAGGGGCGACCCATCATCGAGAAGATTCGCAGCGAAAGACCCGAGTACAAGATTCTGGTCACCTTCTTCTCCCCCTCCGGATACGAGATTCGCAAGAACTACGCAGGCGCAGACTACATCTTCTACCTGCCTGCCGACACCCCCGACAACGCTCGTCGATTCCTCGACATCGTGCGCCCGGAGGTGGCCATATTCGTCAAGTATGAGTTTTGGCTCAATATGCTCGCCGAGCTGCACCACCGCAAGATTCACACCTACATCGTCTCGGCAATATTCCGCCGCAACTCGATATTCTTCCACGTCTGCGGCGAGCTGTGGCGCAACGCCCTCAACACCTTCGACACCCTCTTCGTGCAGGACAACAACTCGAAGGAGCTGCTGTCGGAGTTGGGCTACGACAATGCAATAGTTGCCGGCGACACCCGCTTTGACCGTGTGGCGCAGATTGCAGCGCAGACCAAGCATATAGAGCTGATTGAGAAGTTCAGGGGCGACAAGCCTCTATTTATCGCAGGTTCAACGTGGGGGCCCGACGAGCAGATTCTGCAACAGCTCATAAACGAAAACCCCGACATCAAGTTCATCATCGCACCGCACGAGATGGAGCAGGAGCGTATAACAGCGATAATCGCCGCAACAAACGGCGGTGCCGTGCGCTACACCTGTGCCGACCCTGCGACCATAGCCAACAACCGAGTGCTAATTCTCGACACTATGGGAATGCTCTCCTCGGCATACCGCTACGCCTCGTGGGCATATATCGGCGGCGGCTTCGGCGTGGGCATCCACAACACCTTGGAGGCGGCAACATTCGGGCTGCCGATAGCCTTCGGTCCCAAGTACGAGAAGTTCAAGGAGGCCCGTGATATGGTCTCGCTCGGTGCAGCACGCTCCGTAGCCTCATACGAGGAGTTGAAGGCGTGGTTTGAGCCTCTGCGTGACGATGTCGAGGACCTCGCAAGCGCCAGCCTTATCGCCAAGACATATACGGCGAAGAATCAAGGTGCAACGGACATCTTCTTCAAGGCGGTATTTACCGAGAGGTAAAGAAAATAGGGAGCGGCGAGGATTCTTCGCCGTACATTTCATTTAGCATCTACATTCCCCCTAAATCCCCCTTTGGCAAAGGGGGACTTAGTCGCTAACGCTCCGATAGAATCAAGGTGCAACGGACATCTTCTTCAAGGCGGTATTTACCGAGGCGCAACAGTAAAGGTTGTTAAAGGCAATTAAAGGTGATTAAGGGAAGCGCAAGCGGTTGGGGAAAGGTCCTACAAGTTCACCAGCGTATTGCGCAACATTAACAACCCTTAATAACCCTTAACCCCCTTAATAACCCTTAATTTTGCGCAACGGAAGGTCAAGTAAGGTCAAGTAAAGTCACGCAACCTGCGGTTGCTTTAAGGTCAAGTAAGGGCAGGCGCAAAAAACACTCTATCCCCGCTATCCAATCTTCCACAACCACCTTAATTGACCTTATCCGACCTTAATTGACCTTACGCCCTGCGTGGGTATCGAAAACGATACCCACGTAGGAGGGAACGGTGTACAGGGGGGGGGTGTGCAGGAGGAGGGGGCTCCGAAGGCGCAGACAAGCGCAAAAAAAACGAGCCGGAGATAATTGTACTGACCCCAAAAGATTGGACGGATTAAACATTAGATTTGATGTGAAAGAGTTCGGTATTGTACCGGACTCTTTCCGTTTAATTTTAGTTTGATACGGTCGTTATTATAGTAGTTAATATACTTTCGTAACTCTCGTT
>JAFULF010000009.1 GCA_017483225.1 Alistipes sp. | reverse complement strand
AGGCGAATGAAAACAAATGTGTATTTTTTTTCTGAGCCGAAGCAACCAAAAGCCATCGTAGATGGATTAAGCCTAAAATTAGCACTTGTTATACAACTTCTGAAAAGAAAGAGCGTGTCCGAAAACTTGTTGGACACGCTCCACACATCTCTTGTTCTAATCTCTATCCGCACTTGGAGTAGCCGCACGACATACAGGTCAAGCAACCGTTCTGGTATGCCATATTCTCCTGACCGCACTGCGGACACTTGCCCTTGGAGCGTGTTCCGTCCTCGATATACTGCTTCAAGGCACGCTTAACGCCATTCTTCCAAGTGTTGATGTTTTCGTCGTCGAGGTGCAGACCATCGATGAGCGATACCACCTTCTCGATAGGCATATTGTAACGCAATACACCCGAAATCAACTTGGCATAGTTCCAGAAGCTCTCGTCGAAGAGACGAGAGATGCCGCCGATAGTATTTGTATAGCCGTAGCGGTCGGTGTACTGGAAGTCGTAACGCTTGGTTCCGTCCTCCTCACGCACCTTCAAAATATTACCCTTCATAATCTTCGGAGGGATAAACATAGCATCGTCCTCAATCTTACCGGTAAATACCTCGTAAGGGCGACCCTCCTGCAATCCTACGAATGCAATCCAATCCTCACGGCCGTTCTTGAAGCGTACCACGTCGGCAGGGATTGACTTAGGACGGCGGTTCTCGCCCGTTGCCGACTCGCACTTGCCTGCCTCCTTCTTCTTGCTCTTCTTGTCCACGAGCACGCCGGCACGGCAGCCGTCACGATATACGGTAACACCCTTACAGCCACACTCCCAGGCGGTGCGATATACATCTGCCACCAACTCCTCCGACACGTTGTTCGGGAGGTTTACGGTAACCGAAATCGAGTGGTCAACCCACTTCTGAATAGCACCCTGCATCTTAACCTTGGCAACCCAGTCGATATCGTTGGCCGTAGCTCTGTGGTAAGGCGATGCTGCCACTAACTTCTCCAACTCCTCGTCGCTCAGGGTTTTGAGGTTTGTGGTGTCGTAGCCGTTGATTGTGAGCCAATCCACGAACTTGTGGTGATATACGTTGTACTCCTCGAATGTCTGTCCCTGCTCGTCGGTAAATGTAGCAACGACATCCTTGTCCGAAGGGTTAATCTTACGGCGACGCTTATATACAGGACGGAACACAGGCTCGATGCCCGACGTTGTCTGCGACATCAGCGAGGTGGTACCCGTAGGGGCAATGGTAAGCATTGCGATATTGCGGCGACCATATTTGAGCATATCCTCGTAGAGGGTTGGGTCGGCCTCCTTCAAGCGGTTAATCATCGGGTTGTTCTTCTCCTTCTCAGCATCGAAGACCTTGAAGGCACCACGCTCCTTCGCCATCATAACGGATGCACGATAAGCCTCTACGGCGAGGGTCTTGTGAACCTCTACGGCGAACTTCAACGCATCGTTCGAGCCGTAGCGCAGGCCCAATGCTGCGAGCATATCGCCCTCGGCGGTGATTCCCAGACCGGTACGACGGCCCTTCAATGCCATATCCTTGATTTTGCCCCAAAGCTCCATCTCCACACGGCGCACATCGGCATCCTCCGGGTCGGAGGCAATCTTCTGCGAGATGAGCTCCACCTTCTCCAACTCCAAGTCGATGATGTCATCCATCAGATGCATAGCCTTGTGTACGTGGCTCTTGAACTTGTCGAAGTTGAACTTGGCCTCCTTGGTGAACGGATTATCTACGTAGCTGAACAAGTTGATGGCCAGCAGACGGCAGCTGTCATACGGACAGAGCGGAATCTCGCCGCAAGGGTTTGTCGATACGGTGGTAAAGCCTTGGTCGGCGTAGCAGTCTGGCACACTCTCACGGATGATTGTATCCCAGAAGAGCACTCCCGGCTCGGCAGACTTCCACGCATTGTGGATAATCTTGTTCCAGAGTTTTGTGGCATCAATATTCTGCACATACTTCGGCTTGTCCGACTTGATAGGGAACTGCTGTGTATATGTGCGACCCTCGATGGCAGCACGCATAAACTCGTCATCAACCTTGATTGATACATTGGCTCCGGTGACTTTGTTTGTGTCGAGTTTTGCATCAATGAAACGCTCTGCGTCCGGATGCTTGATGGAGAGCGAGAGCATCAACGCTCCACGGCGACCATCCTGCGCAACCTCACGAGTAGAGTTCGAGTAACGCTCCATAAACGGAACGATACCGGTCGAGGTGAGGGCGGAGTTGAGTACCGGACTGCCGACAGGACGGATGTGCGAGAGGTCGTGACCTACGCCGCCACGGCGCTTCATCAGCTGCACCTGCTCCTCGTCGATACGGAAGATACCGCCGTAGGAGTCTGCGGGGTTCTTGTGTCCGATTACGAAGCAGTTCGAGAGTGAGGCAACCTGGAAGTTGTTGCCGATACCGGTCATCGGGCCACCCTGCGGAATCACGTAGCGGAAGTGGTCGAGCAACTCGAAAATCTCCTGCTCGGAGAGAGGGTTTTCGTACTTGTTCTCAATGCGGTTGAGCTCGGCGGCCAGACGCTTGTGCATCTGCTCCGGCGAGGACTCGTAGATGTTGCCGAATGAGTCTTTCAGCGCATATTTGCTGACCCAGACGGTTGCGGCCAACTCGTCGCCACCGAAATACTCTTTCGAGCAGGCGACAGCGTCGGCGTAATTAACTTTTTTTGGAGCCTTTGTCATAATATATCTTGTTATTTCGTTGTTTATCAAATGGTTGTAGGACAAAATAGCCCCATAAAGGGACCTTGTTCTACTACAAAGATAGAGGCTTGCAGACAAACTTCTGCAATATTTTTGGCGGCCTTTTTCGACAAGTTATTAACATTTGCGATAAAACCGCCTTGTACAGTTATTTGAGGCTTGTTGGCTCTTGAAAATTTTTTGGTCGTCGAGTGGTGAGTTCCACGATGCGGCGCATAATCTTCATCCGTTGAGCGTCGGTCACCTTGTAGTATCTTCTGTTGGATTTACAATCCTTGATAAAGTCCGTAACGGAGCCTTGGTCCACGGTGACATACCCGCGAGGCGAGAGCGATGCGTACCCCTTTCCTGCCTCTACGGCGAAGAGCACTGCGGTAGGGTCCCAGGTAGGGCGGTTGTACGGCATCTTGGCATAGAACTCGTGAGCCACAAGTGCAGGGTGGTTCTCCATGTAGGAGAAGCTGTCGTAGAGTGCCTGATAAGGGTAGAGTATAGAGCGACCTATGGTAAAGTCGGTAAAGAGCATCGGCACGGGGCACTCGGCAAAGAAGCGCACGGCGGCCTCGTGGTCTTTATATACATTGTACTCCTTCTTGCGCTCCGAGAAGTTGCCCGCCATAATCACCACCTGCTTCACCTTGCGGCGCATAAGCTCCTTGCCGTCCAACTCCGAGTGCTCATCACCCTTCGAGTATATGAGTCGTTTGAGGTTGGTCGAGAAGCCTACGGCAATAATAGTTACCTCGCCATCCTTTGCCTCCGAGAGCAGACGACGATAGAGCTTGTAGCCATCGGGCACGGTGCCGTAATCGGTGATGGTGCGAGGGTAGTTGTGCTGCGAGAGGGTGTGGTCGGCGTAGTTGAAGGGCTTGCTTGTGTCCACGAAGTTCTCCTCCGGGTAGTCGTATGGCAGAGCCGTCGGGATGTTGGGGTAGCCATACAGCGTATTCATCACGTCGATAAACTCCACGCTGCTCTGCTTGCGCTTGCTCGAAATTATGCCGAGCATATCTATCTCGCCGGCATCCTGATACTTGTAGAGCATATCGAGAGCGATGACATCATCGACATCGTTGCCCATATCGGTATCGAAGATGACCTTCATCGGCTCACGAGCCACGGCGCTGCCAAGTGTTGCGCACCAGATCGGAAGCAGGAGGAGTTTGAAAACAGACTTCATATTCTTCGGTAGTTAAAATTAGATGATACAAATATAGGTATTTTCTCGAAATGTTACTATTTTTGTACAGATTTTATTAGCAAACATTCAAACTATGACTGCGCTCTATCCCGATATCATCTATGGCCCGGTACGCTCTCGCCGTTTGGGCCTCTCGCTCGGCGTAAATCTTCTTCCGCTCACCTCGAAGTTGTGTAGCTTCGACTGCATATATTGCGAGTGCGGCTGGAACGATGAGCATCGAGGCCAACGCCGATTCAACTCACGAGAGTCTGTGCGTGAGGCGTTGGAGGCGACCCTTGTGCGTATGGCGGGCGAGGGGGCTCTGCCCGATGTGATTACTTTTGCCGGCAATGGCGAGCCGACGATGCACCCTGATTTCGAGGGGGTTATAGATGATACGCTGGCGCTGCGTGACCGCTATGCTCCGGCGGCGAAGGTCTCGGTGTTGAGTAATGCCACCCAACTCCATAGGGAGAGTGTCTGCCGAGCGTTGCGCCGTGTGGATAACAATATCCTGAAACTCGACTCGGCGTTTGATGAGACGGTGCAGGCGATGAATAAGCCGTGTGGGAGCTACACGGTGGCAGATACGGTCGAGCGACTTAAATCCTTCGACGGAAATATTATCGTGCAGACGATGTTGCTGCGTGGCGAGTGCGACGGTGTGCGCATCGACAATACCACCGAGGCGGAGGTGGAGGCGTGGTTGAGACTTGTGCAGGAGATTGCTCCACGTCAGGTTATGCTCTACTCTATCGCCCGGGATACCCCGTGTCAGACCCTCGAAAAGGTGTCGCACGAGGAGTTGGAGCGTATCGCCGAGCGGGTGTCACAACTCGGAATTGTCTGTTCTGTGGCATAAAATGCACCTTTTTGTACATTTTTCTGCTGTTTTTGAGAACAATTAGAGGTTGTTTAGTATTACTTTTGCTGTCAATTAGTAAAAGTAATCACTATGCAACATGTTGAATTGTGGATGCTTGCGCCGTTTTGCGTAATGCTCCTCTCTATTGCGGTGGCCCCGCTCGTCGCCTCCGAGTGGTGGGATAAAAACCGTAACAAGTTGATTTTTACCTTGCTTATCGCTATTCCTACGGCGATAATGCTTGTTCATTATGGCCTCGGTGAGCCGCTCCTGCATCAGATAGTCGGTGACTACATCCCATTTATCATCCTTTTGGCTACGCTCTTTGTGGTCACGGGTGGTATCAAGGTGCACTATTCGACCACGCCAACCCCCTTGGCCAACTCGATAATGCTCCTGCTCGGCTACTGCATCGCCTCGCTCGTGGGTACTACGGGTGCAGCGATGTTGCTCATACGCCCTCTGCTCGACATCAATCGCCAGCGAACCCATAAGTGGCATACGGTAGTCTTCTTTATCGCAATGGTGGCCAACTGCGGAGGCGTCCTCTCGCCACTTGGCGACCCGCCATTGTTCCTGCTCTACCTGCGTGGTGCCACCTTCGATTGGTTCCAATCCTTGTATGCGCAGTGGGCATTTGTCGGAGGGGCACTGCTGCTGATATACTTCCTGTGGGATACCTATGTATATAAAAAGAAGGAGCTGATGGGTGTTCGTCCTGCGGCGGAGGATGAGGAGGATGAACCGATAACATTCTCAATCAAGGGAGGTATCAACGCCCTCTTCCTGATTGCTACCGTGGCGGCTGTCGCTCTGCTCAATCCGTCGGTGGTGCCGGCGATGGGGGAGGAGGATGCTCCTTTCTGGTTGCGCAATCTGCGAGAGGTAGCTCTCTGTGTGGTTATGGCACTCTCGCTGCTGCTTACGGGACGTAGCGTGCGCCGTGAGAACCACTTCTCGTGGGGTCCTATCGTCGAGGTGGCGATTATCTTCGTGGGCATTTTCGTCACGATGACCCCTGCGATGATATACCTCAACGATAACGCCTCTATGCTCGGCATAACCACCCCTGCGCAGTTCTTCTACTCGGCGGGTGCGCTCTCCTCGTTCCTCGATAACGCACCTACGGCGGTGGCATTCCATACCGTGGCATCGGGTCTGCCGGCAGCTGCCGGAGTGCCTATCGTTGCGGGTATCTCCGAGGCTCTGCTTAAAGCGATATCGCTCGGTGCGGTATTCTTTGGTGCGATGACCTATATCGGCAACGGCCCCAACTTTATGGTCAAGGCGATAGCCGAGAGCGAGGGTGTGAAGATGCCGTCATTCTTCGGCTATATGTTCAGGTTCTCGCTGCCGGTACTGCTGCCCGTGTATATGGCTTTGCAGTGGGTATTCTTTTAGGGTTATACCTATTATATAAGATATAAGTAAGGGCTGTCCGCAAATCTCGTTGGACAGCCCTAATTATTGTACGGCGACGCTCTTGACTATGTAGAATCCCGCCTCCTGATTTAGTGCGGCGGTCAGAGCCTCTCGTTGCATCATCAACTCCTGACGTATGACGCTCGACGATACGTGAACGTACAACACGCCTCGTAGCAGGCGCACCTGACGTGTCTGTGCCGCAACTACCGGCCCGACAACCTTGCGCCACGTCTCGGGCATCGACCCCTCGGCAATCTTTATGGCGATGTCGGGACTGCGGAACAGCTCTTTCAGCAGAGCACCTACGGGTTGCGCCTTCTTCGGTCTCATTGCTCCTCCTCCTTCTCCTGCGTGTGTTGCTCGGCGGTAGGGGTCGCCTCCCCGCCCAGAACCTTGCCGTATGTCACCTCGAATATGCGGTGGGCGCATCCGCTGCGTTGTAGCAGGCGCTCCATTCGCTCACGATTGCAGTCCGTGATAAATATCTGCCCGAACTCCTCGCCCGACACCAGACGCAGCAACTCGCCGACACGCCCCTCGTCCAGCTTGTCGAAGAGGTCGTCAAGCAGTAGGATTGGGGCCTCGCCGCACTGCTCGTGAATGATGTGGTATTGAGCGAGCTTCAACGCTATGATAAAGGACTTCTGCTGCCCCTGCGAGCCATACTTGCGTAGCGGCATACCGCCAATGGTCAGCACTATGTCGTCACGATGTAGTCCGCAGGTGGTGAATCCGTTGGCGAGGTCACGGCCTCGTGCCTCGGCGAGCACCTCCAACATAGACCTCTCGTTAAGCTCCGAGCGATATGCCAGCGATACCTGCTCTCGGTCGCCGGACAAGGCCTTGTAGTAGTCGCAGACTACGGGCAGCAGACGCTCCACCATCCGGCGGCGAGCCTCGTGAATCTTGCCCGCCACAGCGGATAGCTGCTGGTCGTAAATCTGCAACATATACTCCTCGGAGTTCATCTTCAAGTATCGGTTGCGTGTGGCAAGCACCTCGTTGTATCGAATCATCGCCGCAAGGTAGTCGCTGTCGAGCTGCGATATGAAGGCGTTGAGGTAGCGGCGACGCTCCTCGGCGGCATCGGTGATGAGTACCGAATCTGCCGGCGACACAATCACTACGGGTATGAGTCCCACGTGCTCCGACAGCCTCTCGTACGCCTTGCCGTTGCGCTTCATCACCTTCTGCGAGCCTCGCTGGAAGGTGCAGCTTATCTGCTCTCGGCGCTGCTCGGCGGTGGTGTAACTGCCCTCCACGACAAAGAAACTCTCACCGTGACGTATGCACTGCCCGTCACTCATTCCAAGTGCCGACTTACACATCGAGAGGTAATATATGGCATCGACGATGTTGGTCTTGCAGGTACCGTTCTCCCCGACAAAGCAGTTTATGCCCGTGTCGAACTCCAACGACTCCTGCTCCAAATTCTTGAAGTTTATGAGTGATAGTTTGCGTAAATACATCTTGCCTTCGCTTTTCTATTGCCAAAGGTACAAAATTCTGCCGAAGAAACAAAAAACACGCTCCTGATTTTGTGATTACTACAAAAGATGCTATCTTTGTAATGTCGAGTGATATCGACATACATATTTATTGAAAGTGTTTTCGCACTGTCTTGTTAAAGAAATGTGGTAGTTTCAGCAGCAGAAGGCAACGAACAACGCTCACTGCTTGTTTAGATGTAGCAACGGCAATGGTTTTGCTGTGCTTCATACTATTCAGGTGTGAAGTTTTGCATCGTTTATTTCTGCCAGGGTCTTACCACAACCTCTTTAACGAATATACGAAAGTCGGCTTCACACTTTCTGTTTTTAATAACAACAATTATCCTATTTGAAGCCGGTGGGTGTCATTATTATGCCTATGGGAATTGGTCAAACAAGAGATTGGTATGCCCCTCCGGAGTTGAGGGTTATTACATCAAAAATTGAATGTGGATTTGCACTTTCAGACGCCGGTAATCTGGAATCTTTGGGAGGACTCAAAGGAGAAATTGGCTGGGGTGCGGATGCTTCCGACTTCGATAATTTGGAGTCTATCGGTGGAAGCAGTGGAGAAATTAATTGGTAAACAAAAACAGAAAAAGATGAAGAGATATTTTTACGTATTTTTAGCGGCAGCAATGCTGTGCGGTTGTACATCATTAGAGGAGAATGATTATGCTGCTCCTATTGACAACCTTCCTGATTTGACAGCCTCATTAGATGGAGATGTCGATACCAGAACTTATGTTGCGAACTCAAAAGAGCTCTATTGGCACGAAGCCGATATGATTTCGGCATTCTTTGGCAATACGTTGAATCGCAAGTACCTATTTAATGGTAAGACCGGCGATAACAGCGGTACATTCTCGCTCGTTGCCGACGGACAACTCGGTACGGGCAACGCTTTGGATAGAATCTATGCCGTCTATCCATACGACAGCGAGGCCTCTATATCAAACTCAGGCGAGTTGATGCTCAACCTGCCTGCCGAGCAGAGCTACGCCTCAAAATCATTCGGTCGTAACTCCAACACTATGGTTGCGGTTACGGAGAGCACGAATGACACATTCCTCTCATTCAAGAATGTGTGCGGATATTTGACGCTAAAACTTTGGGAAGCAGATGGCGACAGCGTGCAGAAGATAGAGTTGCGAGGTAATGCAAACGAGAAGATTGCCGGTGCGGCACTTGTATCAATGAACTACGGAGACACTCCATCCCTCGTTATGCAGCAGGACGCAACCTCTGTCGTAACGCTCAATTGTGGTGGCGGTGTGAAGTTGGGAACATCTGTTGCCGATGCCACCGAATTTTGGTTTGTTTTACCACAAGTTACCTTCTCCAAGGGTATTACTATCGTGGTTACTGCAACCAATGGAGAGACTTTTGAGCAAACAACAAGTAGTAAAATCGTGATTGAGCGCAACTCTATACAGCCAATGGCAGCACTCTCTGTCGAGTTTGAGTTTGCAGAGGAGGGAGATAGCCCTCTGGCAAACATTCCTTGTGCTTCCAATGAGATTCTATATCAGACGGTCGATGGAAATATCCTTGCTCCCACAGAGCCATACGGTTTTGGCGCAAAACTCATATCCAATACCTACGAAAATGGTGTTGGTCGTCTGACTTTCGATGGAGATATATCTGTTGTGCCAAGTTGGGCGTATGCCAATTATGACGAGGAGAGTAGTCATAATCTGTATAGCATAAAACTCCCGGAAGGAATTGTCTTTATTGCAACGGGAGCTTTCTCTTATTGCAACAATCTGACACACGTTACACTCCCTTTGACCCTTAAAAGAATCGACTCGGATGTATTTGAATGTTGCGTTAGTCTGAGAAAGATAGCTATTCCGGAGGGAGTTGAAACGATTACATCGGGCTTGTTTGGTTGGTGTCGTTCTTTGACAGAGATTGTAATACCTAACAGCGTCACAACAATTGAAAATAGTGCTTTTGCGGGCACTGGATTTACTTCGTTTGTTATTCCGGATTCTGTTACGACATTAGGAAGCCAGGTCTTTACTGAATGTGAGAGTCTTGAAAGTATTACTATTGGTAGCGGAATTGAAGAACTGTCTTGTGAGACGCCATTTGTTTCTGATTGTCCTAAATTGGCGGCATTCTACGGACATATGGCATCAGAAGACCACCATTGCATAGTTTTGGGTGATACCCTATATGCTTTTGCCGGAGCAGGACTCACACACTATGATATTCCTAATACAATATCTGTGATTGGATACAGTGCTTTTTCTAATAATAGAACATTGGAGAGTATCACCATTCCGGATAGCGTTGTTGAGATTAGCGCCTATGCATTTAGTAATTGTGTTAATTTGGAGAGTGTAGTCATTCCGGATAGTGTTGTTGAGATAGGTTATTATGCATTCGGTTGGTGTAAATCTATGCTGTCAGTGACAATAAGCAAGAATATTAGAGAGATTGGTGGATGTGTATTCGAGAATTGTTCCAACCTCTCTTCGGTATTTATTAGAAGCGTTGTGGTGCCTAATATTGACTCTGGTATATTCTCCGATAATTTCTATTCACGCATTATATATGTGCCTGATGTAGCTGTTTATAGTTATAAAAATGCAGATGATTGGTATTGGCCTGAATACGCAGATTATATTCAAGGATACGACTTCGGTGAGGATTTGACAGTAGATTTCGAGTGTAGCATTGCTCAATCGTATTATGATGATACGTCCGGACTCGTATATTTCGATTTTAGTCCAGAAAGCAGTAATACAACATACCTGCCACTCGCCATCGAAAAGAGTGAATATAGTAAATACTCCTCAGCGGAAGAGTTTGTCAATAGTCAGATAGCTGCGCTTAAAGAGAGCGGAGATTTGAGTCTGAATAGAGGGTATAAAACGATAAGACTCGGTCCATTCTTGCCAGGAAATGATATTGTTATATGTGTATTTGGATGTGACCCAACGGGTACTATATTTACCAAAATCAAGACGGCAGAATTTACTGTTGAAGGAAATACCAGATAAAAGGATTGTCTTTATAAACATAGATACGGGGAGGGGAGAATCCTCGCCCCGTATTATATACACTTACGAGGTATTATTAAAATAAGCGAGCCTGCCTGACGAAATTTGTCGGGCGGGCTCGCCTATTGTACTATCGTTGCGTCGTGGGGATTACTCCTCGACACGGGCCAACTTAACGGTGAAGTGGCGCATAAGCTCGGTCTCCCAAACAATCTTCATACCGTGCTTGATAGACTCACGACGGTCGAATACGTTCTTCAACGCTACGGCGATAACGTCCATATGGTTGTTGGTGTAAACTCGGCGGGCAACGCAGAGGCGCAGCAGGTCGAGGCCTCCAAAGCGGTTCTCGCGGGTCACAGGGTCACGGTCGGCAAGGATGTAGCCAATCTCGCAACCACGCACACCGGCTTCGAGGTACAACTCTACGGTGAGGGTCTGTGCAGGGAACTCCTCCTTTGGCACGTTGGTCAGAATCTTGGATGCATCCACGAAGATTGCGTGACCACCGGCAGGACGCTGGTAAGGGATGCCGTACTCGTCGAGGCGGGCAGCGAGATACTGCACCTGACGGATACGTGTTTCGAGGTTGTCGAACTCGGTGTTCTCATCAAGGCCGATAGCCAGAGCCTCCATATCACGGCCATTCATACCACCATAGGTGAGGTAGCCCTCGAATGGGATACAGAAACGCTTTGCGCCCTCGTACCAATCCTCGTGGCGAGTAGCGATGAAGCCACCCATATTCACGATGCCGTCCTTCTTCGCCGACATTGTCATACCGTCAGCGAGTGAGTACATCTCCTTGACAATCTCCTTGATGGTCTTGTCGGCGTAGCCCTCCTCACGGGTCTTGATGAAGTATGCGTTCTCGGCAAAGCGGGCCGAGTCGAAAATCACACGCTTGCCGTACTTGTCTGCGATAGCACGTACCTGACGCAGGTTCTCCATAGATACAGGCTGACCACCTGCGGTGTTGTTGGTTACGGTTACGATGATGAAAGGTACCTTGTCGGCGTGCTCTGCCAGAGCCTTCTCCAACTTTGCAGGGTCCACATTACCCTTGAACGGATGATCCAACTGGGTGTTCTTTGCCTCGTCGATGGTGCAGTCCAAAGCGGTAGCCTTGCGGCTCTCGATATGGCCCTTGGTGGTGTCGAAGTGCGAGTTGCCCGGAACTACGTCGCCGCCCTTTACGAGGTGGCTGAACAGCACGTTCTCGGCAGCACGGCCCTGGTGAGTAGGAATCACATACTCGAAGCCGGTGATGCGGGTGATAGTCTCTTTGAGGTGGAAGAACGACAACGAGCCTGCATAACTCTCGTCTCCCATCATCATCGCAGCCCACTGACGGTCGCTCATCGCACCTGTACCCGAGTCGGTAAGGCAGTCGATATATACCTGGTCGGCACGAAGTTGAAATACGTTGTAGTTAGCGGCTTTGAGCCACTGCTCACGCTCCTCACGTGTGCTCTTACGAATAGGCTCCACCATCTTGATGCGCCACGATTCTGCAAAAGGAAGTTCCATAATGTTGTTTAAGTTTTTATGTTGTTAATATCTTTATCTGTCTGCAATTGATAATCATACAAAGGTAGGACTTTATATCGAAAATTCCAAAATAAAACCCCTAATCTCCGTATATTTCGTTCAGCAGGCGGGCGAGCCGCAACCCTCCGCAGAGCAACTGCTCCTCCACAATCGGTGTGTAGTAGTTCAGGTACCAATACGAGAGCTTTGCCTTCGGCTGCGATGCGAGATAGACCCCCTTGGCAATCTCGTGGCTCTGCTTGAACCACTCCGTCGGCGTGCCTTGCGCTATCTGCGCCTTGCGTTGTGGCGGGCAGTGTCGGTCCAACTGCTGCTGCCACTCCGTGTAGCTCCACTTGTGCGCAGCCTCCACGAGGGCTGTATCCCATAGTGAGTGCAGGTTGGTCTTCTTCCCGAAGAAGGAGAGGGGGACTTTGTTGCCGCCCAAGTCGCTCAATCGGCCTGCGTGCATCGGCGAGTGAATATCTCCCACCAGATGAATCAGGAAGCGCAGCTGTAACTTCTCCTGCTGCTCGGTCAGTGACCCACTTTTCAGCGCAGCGACGATATCCTCAATCGCCTTGACCACGTCGCCCTTCTCGTTGCGAGGCATACTCTCGAAGGTGTGCCCCTCATCCACGTTGGCATAGTGCCACGTCTTGGTGTATCGGTACTCCCGAGTGTGGCTTGCGTTATCCATCCAGTTGGCGTAATATACCGGTGAGTGGTCGTCAAGCAGGGCCACCACACGTGCATACGCCTTTGGCGAGAGGTTGCACTCGGCGATATACGCCACGACATCGTGCCCCTTCTGCCCCCAGCCGAAGGCAGTGAGGGAGAAGCAGAGCGTGCACAGCAGGGTTAGAAATCGCTTCACTATTTCTGTGTTTTATTGGTTCATCGTTGCGAGGAACTCCTCGTTGGAGATGGTGAGCCCCATCTGCTTCTGCAAGAACTCCATAGCCTCCACGGTGGTCATATCGGAGAGGTACTTGCGCAGAATCCACGTGCGCTGCATAACCTCCTTCGGGAGGAGCAGGTCCTCACGACGGGTACCCGATGCAATAACATCCACGGCAGGATATACACGCTTGTTGGAGAGACGACGGTCGAGCTGCAACTCCATGTTACCCGTACCCTTGAACTCCTCGAAAATCACCTCGTCCATCTTCGAGCCGGTGTCGATGAGGGCCGTTGCGATGATTGTCAGCGAGCCCTTCTCCTCGGTATTACGTGCCGCACCGAAGAAACGCTTCGGCTTGTGCAGGGCGTTGGCATCCACACCTCCCGACAGCACCTTGCCCGATGCCGGCTGCACCGAGTTGTAGGCACGTGCCAGACGGGTTATTGAGTCGAGCAGAATCACCACGTCGTGGCCGCACTCAACCATTCGCTTCGCCTTTTCGAGCACCATCTCGGCAACCTTGACGTGGCGTGAAGC
Source organism: Alistipes sp. (assembly GCA_017483225.1). Taxonomy (GTDB): domain Bacteria; phylum Bacteroidota; class Bacteroidia; order Bacteroidales; family Rikenellaceae; genus Alistipes. The sequence goes on along the minus strand of JAFULF010000009.1, from coordinate 85,141 downwards.
CTGCTCGTCGAAGGTCGAGGCAACAACCTCCGCCTTGACGTTGCGGGCCATCTCGGTAACCTCCTCGGGACGCTCGTCGATGAGCAATACAATCATATACACCTCGGGGTGGTTGTCCGCTATGGCGTTGGCAATGCTCTGCAAGAGCATCGTCTTACCGGTCTTTGGCTGTGCAACAATCAGCGCACGCTGACCCTTGCCGATAGGGGAGAAGAGGTCCACGATGCGGTTCGACATCGTGTTGTGACCATTGCCCGTGAGGTTGAACTTCTCGCTCGGGAACAGAGGGGTCATAAACTCGAACTGCACACGGTCACGCACAAAGTCGGGCTCCAAACCGTTAATTTCCATCACACGTACCAGCGGGAAGTACTTCTCGCCCTCCTTCGGAGGACGTATGATGCCTCGCACGGTGTCGCCCGCTTTCAGGCCGAAGAGCTTAATCTGCGATGGCGATACGTAGATGTCGTCGGGCGAGTTGAGGTAGTTGTAGTCCGCCGAGCGTAGGAATCCGTAGCCGTCGGGTATCAACTCCAATACGCCCTCGCCGATAATCTCCGCCTTGAAGTCATCCTTGGTGATGACTCTCTCCGCCTCCGGCTCTGCGATGGCCTCGATGACCTCCTCGGCAACCTCTGCACTCACGGCAGGCTCGGCCGCCTTTGGCTCTTCCGCAGCCTCCGTCTTTGGTGCGGCTGCCGCCTGCACTTCGCTCTTTGGTCGGCGACCTCGGCGCTTCTGTGTAGGCTGCTGTGGCTCCGCAGGCTGTGGAGCCTCGGTGCTCTGCTTCGGGGTGCTTGCTGCCTCGACACTCTCTGTCGCAGGCTCTGACTCTGTGACAACCCCCTCTGTGACAACCCCTTCGGCGGCAACGGCTACCATACGGGGACGGCGGCCTCGACGCTTTGGAGCCTCGGAGGGTGCCTCTGTCGGCTTCTGCTCCGGCTCCGACTCGACGGCCTGACCCGAAGCGGCTATGATACGATTGATAATACTCTTCTTTGAAAGGCGGTCATCCGAGATGCCGAATACCTTTGCAATCTCACGCAACTCCTCGATGGTTTTGCTTCCCAGGGTAACTAAATCCTGCATATTAGACTCTTTAAGTAGTGTTTTCTGATTAAAAAGATGGTTGGACAACCATCTTACGGAATAACAATGCAAAGATAGTGCTTTTTCGTAAAAAAACAATAACCTATATAAAAATAGAGGGAAGATAGGGTGAAAATGGTTTGTTGTTTCCGAAATTATTGTAAATTTGCGAATGTGTAATCCGGTGCCGTGGGAAGGCATAGAGTGATAAACGCAAATAAACGTAAATAAAACAGAAGAGTTGATTATGAGAAAGTATTGGTTCGTGAATCTTGTTTGGGCCCTTGTTGCCGTTATGCTGCTGCCTGCTTGCGAGGCATTGTTTGGTGATGGTGCTGATGAGGATGATGGAGGTCAGGATGGTTACACCGACTCTCGCACGGATGTATTGCAGGTAGAGCCTGCGAACATTGTTTTTACGGGCGAGCAGACCCTGGCTACGGCACAACTTACGGCGCAGGCAGTGATTGTCGAGCAGGGGGAGCAGCGCACCGAGGAGTTGGAGTGGTATATCGAGATACCGGAGGTTGACGATGCTGCCTCCGTGGTGACCATTACCCCAGACTCGGGTGTCGGCAATACGGAACTCTCCATAGCCCTCTCCTCCACGGGGGTACCATTTAAGCGAGTGATGGTGGAGGTGTGGACCAAGGACCGTGCGGCGATGTCGATGTTCTCCATCGCTTATGAGGACACTGCGGAGATTGTGAACATCCCGGATGAGGCCTTCCTGCAACGCTTGGTCGATGAGTTTGACCTTGATGGAGATATGCTTATATCGACGACCGAGGCGGAGCGTATTACGGAGCTCGGAGTTCCCGTGGATAAGATTCTCACGTTGGAGGGTATCGAGGCTATGCCTAACCTTGTGTCGCTGTATGGCTATACGGTGACCCCTGATGGTGTCGGCACGATTACGTCGCTGGATTTGAGTGCCAACACCAAGCTTGAAACCCTCTATATGGCGGATGGAGCCTTGTCGCAACTCCGCTTGCCGGAGAGCGACAGCGTGAAATCGGTAATCTGCTCGAATAATCAACTATCGACACTCGACGTAAGCGGATGCAGTGCGTTGGAGTCTCTCGACTGTTCGAAGAACAATTTGAAAGAGATTGTCGGAGTGAAGGGTGCCGCCTCGCTGAAAAGCCTCAACTGTATGGCGAACCAGCTCACTAGACTTGATTTGACGGGTGCGGATGCCCTTACGTCGGTTGATTGCTGTGAAAATAGCGCACTTTATGAACTGCTCCTCTCGGATAAGGCTCCGCTGTTGAGCGTGGATGTGAGCAAAACGCAGATAAATAAATTGGATTTGAGCAATCACACCAAACTCACCAATCTGCGCTTTATCAATTGCGATATGGTGGTGCTTAACCTCTCGGGTTGCACCTCCTTGAAGGAGATTCGCTACGGGGCAACCGAGGCGAAGGTGTTGGAACTCAATTTGTCGGGTTGTACGGCCCTTGAAGAGTGCGATTTGAGTTACCTCTCGCACGGCTCGCTCTGGACGCTGAATCTCGACGGATGCTCGGCACTAAAACTTCTGACCGTAGATTATCAGCACGTTAAAGAGTTCGATTTGAGTGATAGCCCTCTGCTGGAAGAGCTTAACCTCCCGAGCTACGTCACCGGATACCCTTCCGAGCAGTACTCTCCGTCGGTGCAGGCATTGGAGCTCTCCAAATGCGAGAAGCTGAGGAAGTTGGATTGCGGTGGCTGTTTGGACCTCACGTCGCTGAATTTGGAGCATAATACGCAACTCGAAGAGCTTATCATACGTGGCTCCAAACTCACCTCTATCGACCTGCGCCACAATACGCTCTTGAAGGTTTTGGAGGCGGAGGCCTACTCGTTGAAGAGCATATATCTCCTTCCGGAGCAGACCATTGCGACGATGAACTACTATACGGACCGAACAGAGGTGGTGCGTAAGCAGTTGGAGTAGGGTGCAACGATTAAGGAGGTTCGGGAGATTAGGGAATTTAGAGAGCGTAAGATTATTCTCACGAAACTAATTGAATTTGCGCAACGGCGAGGGTAATTAAGGGTGATTAAAGGTGATTAAGGGAGGCGCAGATGGTTTATATGAGGCTGTAAGAACTCGCCCGTATTGCGCACATTAACAGCCCTTAATAGCCCTTAACTCCCTTAAACCTGTGCGCCACTTCCTACACCCAACCTTACTCGACCTTAAAGCAGCCGCAGGGTGCGTGACCTTATTTGACCTTACTTGGCCTTTACCGTTGCGCCTTGTCTTTTTACCGCTTATCTCTTCTCCAATAGCGCTATCAGGCGGGAGTTCTGCTCTATCAGGCTTTCTACCTGCTTGTGCTCTGCCTCCAATGCCGTCAGTAGTCGGTCACACTGCACGGCGAGCCTTGCAACCTCCTCGGCGAGCGAGTCGGCGTGCTGCTCGGCGCTCGGCGTAACATTAGGGTTCAGCATCTCGCCCTTGCCGGTCATCAGCCACGAGATGTTTAGCTCGGGAAACCTCTCCGCAATGACCTCCAAGCGTGATGGCGAGGTGGTACGCTTCATATTTGCCACGAAGGAGTTCGGAAAGCCGCACAGCAACTCAAACCGCCTTACCGATATGCCTCGTGATGCAATGAAGGTGCGCAAACGCTCTTTTACCAATCCGTCCATATCTATCTCTCTATGCGTTCAAATGGCTTGTCAGCCGTGCCGACAAAACGATACAAACCTATGGTGCCGGCCTCGCCCGCCTTGCTCTTCTTGCGGTGCGAGATGTAGAACAATCCATCGCCGAGCGACTCTATTCCGGTAGCGGGGAGGAGAAAATGCCAGCCACGAATCTGCGGGTGGCGGGCATCGCACGTTCCACGCTCGGCGAGTGGCAGGATGCGCTCCCTCTTGGTGTATCTAACTCCTTCGAGCAACCCCTTTTGCGGATCCGCTGTGCCATCTATGGCGAAGAGTGTAAAGTTCTCGAAATGAGGCTTCTTACCCTTGTATGCCGCCATCAGCCAAAGCCCCGTATGGCGGTCGTACTCCAAGTTCTGAACGCCCCACGAGGTGTTGCCCGTATATACGAAGTAGCGGGCACGTGGCTTTGCGGGACCTCTTCTGTGCATATTCTCCTGCGAGAGCGGAGCCTCGTACTTATGCCAGTTGCGGGTGTCGTATTGCAGCAGCACCTGATAGTCGTTGTCGGAACGCTCGTTGTCACAATATATGCCGTAGGTGATGGTCAGATACTCTCTGCCGTCGCTCTTGCCGAAGTCGGGGCCAAAACTGATGCCGTCGAAGCCGCTGCAACCGAAGCGGTGCTCGGTCTTGTCGCCCTTCTCGGTCGGCACCACAGCCTTGTAGTCCGCCAGCACGGTCGGCAGGAAGACGCACTTCATCACGCCATCCCTCTCGGCACTCATACCTATACGGTCAATCTTCTCCACGTCGAATATGGCGACATAGAAGCCATCCTCGACGCTTCCGCTTACCCCCTCACGATTCAGGATGCCCTTGCCTATGGAGTCGTTCTTGTACTCCAACGAGCCGTACAGACGGCCATCCCTGCGGTTAAATTCCAGACAGCCGAGGTGTCCGAGCAGACCCGTCACCGTGCCGATGACATTTCCCTCCATATCGGCCTTGACCAACACGGTGGTAAAGGAGTAGTAGATATACCTCTGCTCATTATCTACGGCGATGCCTTGAATATGGCCGGCCCTCCATACGCCGGTCTCTATGGTCGTCGGGAGCTCTGTGGCACGTGCTGCCGAGCATAGCAGGAGCAGGCAGATTAGGGGTAGCAGTCGTCTTATCATCTTACTATATTGCTATTTAGAGTGGTCGATATCGCATCCGGCGCAGTTGCCCGTGCAGAGCGAGTCCTCCTCGCAGCTCTCGGAGGCCATATCCTCTCGGGTCTCCTGCACGGCACACTTGATGCCGAGCTTCTGCATATTCTTATTCGTCGAGATTTCGGATTCGATGTGGTGACCCTTTATCATAAGGGTAAGCGAAAGCCCCACCGCAAAAAAAGCAACGGCGGCAATGGCACAGAGTATGACTATTAACCAGTTAGGCATAAGTGAGTTATTAAAGTTATATAAAGTTGTGCAAATAAATTTTTGTAAAACCGATACAAATATATATATTTGTGGAATAATTTGCAATTTTTGTGCAAATAACCCTCCGAAATAGGGGTAAATTAACCGTTAAAGAGAGAAGATAAGGTTATGAGAATCGTAATAGCAGGCGTGGGAGAGATGGGCAACCATCTGGCAAAGATGCTCAGCGGTAACGGGCACGATATCACGGTCATAGACTTTGACCCGAAGTTGCTCGCCGAGGTGAGCAGTCTGGCCGATGTCATCACCGTAGAGGGCGACCTGACCACTTTTGCCGTGCTGCGTAAGGCGGCCGTGCGCAAGTGCGACCTCTTCATCGCCGTAAACCATATCGAGAACGATAATATCCTCTCCGCCATTATGGCGAAGCAGCTGGGTGCCAAGAAGGCTATCGCCCGCATCGACAACAACGAGTATCTGGAACCCAACAATAAGGAGATGTTTATAAATATGGGTATCGACTACCTCTTCTATCCGGAGAAGGTGGCAGCCTCCGAGGTTATCAACCTGCTCGGACACTCCGCCTCGACCGAGTATGTCGATTTCTCGGGCGGTCGCCTCTCACTCGTGGTATTCCGCTTGGAGCCCAACTCGGAACTCGTGGGCAAGAATAGCTCGGGATTCGGTCAGGAGGAGCTTAACTACCGCACCGTAGCCATCTCCCGTGATGGGCAGACGCTGATTCCGAAGGCCTCCGATACCTTTATGGTCGGCGATATGCTCTACGTAATCTCTCGCCACGACTCCGTCGAGGAGGTTATGGCACTCTCGGGCAAGAGCAACGTGAGGGTCAACAATATGATGATTCTCGGCGGCTCACGTATCGGCGTGCAGATTGCGCAGGAGTTGCAGAGCAGTGTCAATATCAAACTCATAGACTACAACGCCGACAAGGCGTATCGTCTGGCAGAGAACTTGGAGCGCACCCTCATAATCAACGAGGATGGCCGAAATACGGAGGCGATGATGGAGGAGGGACTCGCCAATATGGATGCCTTCGTGGCGGTCACGGGGCGTAGCGAGACCAACATCCTGACGGCGATGCTCGCCAAGCGTATGGGCGTGAAGAAGGTTATCGCCGAGGTCGAGAACCTCAACTACATAAACCTCGCCGACAGCGTGGGTGTCGATACCATCATCAACAAGAAGATGGTCACCGCATCCAACATCTTCCGCTTCACGATGTCCACCGACGTCTTGGCCATCAAGTGCCTTACGGGCAGCGATGCCGAGGTGTTGGAGTTTATCGTCAAGCCTAACTCGCCGGCGACCAAGGGCGCAATATCGGAGTTGGGCCTCCCTGAGGATGTTATCATCGGAGGCGTTGTGCGAGGAGATAAGGTCTTTATCGCCAACGGCACTATGAGCATCAACGCCTATGACAGGGTGGTGGTGTTTGCGTTGCCGTCGGCTATAAGTAAGATAGGCGACTACTTCAACTAATTTTGAATTTTGAGAGGTATTTTCTGCCTTGTGCTTATCCGCTGTGACGGTCACATACCAAGAGTATGCTCCCGCCACACCGACTAAGCGAGCGTTGAAAATCCTCACTCAAAATTCAAAATTACGTGCAGGCGAGCAGGTTTTTTGAGATAGGGTTTAGAGAAGCGGTATTTTCTGCCTTGTGCTTATCCGCTGTGACGGTCACATACTTAAAGTATGCTCCCGCCACACCGACTAAGCGAGCGTTGAAAATCCTCACTCAAAATTCAAAATTACGTGCAGGTGAGCAGGTTTTTTGAGATAGGGTTTAGAGAAGCGGTATTTTCGGCCTTGTGCTTATCTGCCGTGACGGTCACATACCAAGAGTATGCTCCCGCCATCTTGAATAAGCGAGCGTTGAAAATCCTCACTCAAAATTCAAATTACGTGCAGGGGGCGAATGAGTGACCCGTAGAGAGGTCGGAATGAAGCCTCAAAGTGGGAATAGATGAAGAAATAAAATAGAAAAAGAGATATACAATGTACATTGCAATTGCAGGAAATATCGGTAGCGGCAAGACCACGCTGACCGAGATTTTGACAAATCACTACGGGGCAAAGGCCTACTACGAGGACCTTGACAACCCGTACATCAACGACTTCTACGAGGATATGAATCGTTGGGCGTTTCAGTTTCAGGTGCATTTCCTTGCCAGCCGTATCCGTCAGACGATGGATATGCTCTCGGCGGGTAACGACTGCGTATTTCAGGATAGGACAATCTACGAGGATGCCCATATATTTGCCGGCAACCTGCACCAGATGGGGCTGATGACAAGTCGTGACTTCGGTACCTATATGAAGCTCTTTGATATCTCTACGGATATGATTCCAAAGCCCGACCTGCTTATATACTTGAAGGCGAGCGTGCCTACGCTGGTGCGCCAGATTCGCAAGCGAGGTCGTGAGTATGAGCAGAATATCGACGTGGAGTATCTGCAACGACTCAACGACCGCTACAACAACTGGATTGACAACAGCTACGAGGGCGAGGTATATGTCATAGATAAGGATGTGCACGACTTTGTTGCCGATGCTTCGATTCTGGACCCGCTCTACGAGAAGTTGGATGCCATCTACGGAAAAACTCTCTTCTAAACGCTATGCGCCCACTGCCGGAACCTTTTTGTGCCAATATGCGCACACTGCTCGGGGATGCCGAGGCGGAGCGTCTGTTTGCTGCGCTTGACGGGGTGTCGCCGACCTCTGTGCGCTACAACCCCTATAAAGGGGAGGTGGCTGCCGAGGCTCGTGCCGTGCCGTGGTGCGCCGAGGGGCGTTACCTCGACGTGAGACCGCAGTTTACCCTCGATACGGCATTTGCCGCAGGGGCATACTACGTGCAGGAGGCGGGGTCGCAGTTTGTGGATTACATCGCCCGCCAAAACGGCGTTGGCGAGGGGGCTGTCGTGTTGGATATGTGTGCAGCACCGGGTGGAAAGACGACACTCTACTCCACGCTGGTCGGCAAGTCGGGACTTGTCCTTGCCAACGAGTATGTGCGCAACCGTGCCCACGTCTTGGCGGATAATGTCCGCAAGTGGGGTATAGGCAATGTCGTTGTGACGAATAACGAGCCGGCGCATATCGCTGCCTTTGAGCAGTGGTTCGATATGGTGGCTGTGGATGCCCCCTGCTCCGGCGAGGGGATGTTCCGTAAGGATGACGAGGCCCGTGCCGAGTGGAGCGAGGAGGGTGTCCGTATGTGTGCCGTGCGCCAGACCTCCATCTTGCAGGAGGCGTGGCGGACGCTGAAACCTAACGGGTTGCTCATATACAGCACCTGCACCTTCAACGACACCGAGGATGAGGGTGTGCTCGCTGCCTTTATGGAGGAGCACGCCGACGAGTTGGAGGCTGCCGAGCCTGTGCTGGTGGATGACCTCTGGGGCATCGTAAAGGGTCAGGTGGGGGCGTTTCAGACCTTCCGCTTTATGCCTCACAGAGCCGAGGCGGAGGGGTTCTTTGTCGCCGTGGCACGTCGGGGTGCGCACGTCGGGGGTCGCCGAGCCGAGCCAAAGGCCCGCAAGAAGATTATGAACGAGGTTCCGAAGGAGGTGGTGCGGGAGCTGTCACGCTATGTTATGCACCCTGAGCAGATGCACTTCGCCGAGGTCGGAGATACCCTCTACGGCTACGATGCCGTGCGCTATCGTCAGGTCAGGATGCTGGCCGAGTCGCTTACGGTGCTCTACTCGGGAGTGGCTATGGGTCAGATATTTAAGGGTAAGTTGAAGCCCGATTGGGCGCTGTCGCAATATGTGGGGCTGAACAGGGAGGCGGTTGCCTGCTGTGAGGTCTCGGAGCAGGATGCGCTGGACTACCTGCGCAAGCACGAGGTTGCGGTCGGGCAGTTTGCCGAGGGGCTGAATCTGGTGTTGCATCGTGACCGTGCGTTGGGCTTCGTCAAGCGTATCGGGGCGAGGTGTAACAATATGTACCCTAATTCGTTGAAAATAATAAACTTATAATATACTATGGCTGAAAAATTGTACTATTCGATGGGAGAGGTGGCCGAGATGTTCGATGTCAATCCGTCACTTATTCGCTATTGGGGCTCACAGTTTGATGCGTTACGCCCAAAACGTAACAAGAAGGGAAACCGAATGTTCACTCCTTCGGATGTGGAGACGTTGAAGATGATTTACCATCTGGTCAAGGAGCGCAAGATGACTCTCGAAGGTGCTCGCAAGGCATTGAAGGCGGAGCGTGCAGCCGCCAAGTCGGAGGTGGCTCCGGAGGTGGAGCTGTTGGAGCGTCTGCAAGGTGTTCGTGCTATGCTGGTGCAGGTGCGTGAGACCTTGGGTGCCGAGGCGGAGGAGCTTGTGGTTGAGCAGATGCCTGAAACCGTAATGCCGGTCGAGGAGGCTGCCGAGGAGCAGGCACCGGTTGAGGCCGCACCGGAGAAGCCGGCGAAAAAGAGTGCGCCAAAGCGTGCGAAGAGGGAGAAGCCGACGGCCGAGCCTCAGCCTCAGCCGCAACCCGCGGTGGAGGAGCGACCTCTGCCATTTTATGAGCAAACACTCTTTTAACTATGAAGATTAAGGATATAACGGCGTGCATCGAGCAGTTTGCTCCGCTCACGTTGCAGGAGTCGTACGACAATGCCGGCCTTGTTGTCGGCAGGGCCGATGACGAGTTGCGTGGCGGTGTGCTCATCGCCGTAGATGTTACGCCGCAGGTGCTTGACGAGGCGGAGCGACTCGGCTGTGGGCTGATTGTTACGCACCACCCGTTGATTTTTCATCCGCTCAAACGCCTCAACTCCGCCTCGATGGTCGAGCGGTGTGTCGAGATGGCGATTAAAAGGGATATAGCCCTCTACGCCTGCCATACCAACCTCGACTCGGCATACGAGGGGATGAGTTGGCGGCTGGGCAGAGTGCTCGGCGTGCAGGATATGCAGGTGTTGGAGCCTTCGTCAGAGATGACGGGCTTCGGCGTGGTCGGCACGCTGGCGGAGCCGCTGAGCGTGGAGGCCCTCTTTGACCTGCTGCGTGAGCGGTTGTCGGTCAAGGTTATACGCCATAGTGCATTGGTGCGGGAGAGCATCCGCCGTGTGGCAATCTGTACGGGAGCTGGGGGCTCGTGTATGGAGGCGGCACGTGGTGCAGGGTGCGATATATACATCACGGCAGACCTGCGCTATAATGACTTTTTTGCTCCGGACGGGGAGTTTATTGTGGCGGATATAGGCCATTTTGAGAGCGAATTTTGCGCAATCGACATTTTATTTGATATTTTATCAAAAAAAATTACTAACTTTGCGCTCCATAAGAGCGCTTGTTCGAAGAATCCGGTGCATTATTCATTGTAATATGCTGAAACAGTGGATGGTGCGACGTGTTCTGTGCGATTTTACAGTCGCCACGGCTGCATAACAGGAAAATATAAAACATTGATATATGGCTACACAGAAGAAAACAGCAGAGGTTGATTACTCGATGTACGAGAAGATTATGGCTCTTTATGAGTTGCAGAAGATTGACTCACAGATTGACGAAATCAACAAGGTAAAGGGCGAACTTCCGTTGGAGGTCGAGGATTTGGAGGACGAGATTGCGGGCCTCAATACCCGTGTCGGTAACATCAAGGCCGAGATGGAGGAGATAAATGCTCTGGTAAAGCAGCGTCGCCGTGAGATTGACCAGGCGCAGATTAACATCGCTAAATATAAGGAGCAGCAGGGCGCTGTTCGCAACAACCGTGAGTGGGAGTCTATCTCCAAGGAGATTGAGTATCAGGAGTTGGAGATTACTCTGGCAGAGAAGCGTTTGAAGGAGTATGCTGCTGCAACGAAGGTGAAGAAGGCGGCTATGGAGAGCGCCGAGGCACTGCTTGCAGAGCGCAGTATCGACCTGAACGCAAAGAAGGGTGAGTTGGAGAGCATCGAGAGCGAGACCGAGGAGCAGGTTAAGGAGTTGACCGCACAGGCCGAGACGGCGAAGCTCAAAATCGACGAGCGTCTGTTGGTTGCCTACAACCGTATCCGCAGCAAGGTACACAATGGTCTGGCTGTTGTTACCGTGCAGCGTGATGCTTGTAGCGGCTGCTTCAACCGCATCCCGCCACAGCGTCAGGTAGAGGTTCGTTCCGGTAAGAAACTCATCGTGTGTGAGTACTGCGGTCGAATCCTCGTTCCGGAGGAGTAGGCTGATAACCATAAATATCAAACGGCAAGTGGGTAATGTACGCTCATTTGCCGTTTTTATTTTGGGAAGATTTTCGTGCTTTTATTTGTATAAGTTGAGCCAAAAAGAAGTATTGCGAATGACTCCCCACGCTATGTATAAAAACAAGTATATGTATATGGTGACGTGATGATGCGTATAGAATCTTAGCCGTTGAGAGAGTGCGCTCTTGGATAGGGAGGTGTATAGCAGGGCGAGCAGGTACGGTGATAATACAAAGATAAAAGGATTTAGTTTTAAGGCAGAAACGAATTCTCCGTGTAGTATTGCGTGAACGGCTCTTTGTACTCCACAAGAGGGACAATCATAGCCCGTTATAACCTTGAATATGCATTTGGGGACAAACGGAGATGTGGATGGGTCGATGAAGAAGTATATGAAGCCCAAGAATATGCCCGCAACGACTATCATAATCGTTGCGGGCTTAATGTTGCGTTTTATCATGACATGAGAATAATAACGATATATCCAAATATTCCTGAGATTATAGCCGCTGTTGACCAAGCCTTTGCGCTGTTTGATGCTCTGATAGAGCTTGCTTTGTATCCATTAAACCACAACGTATCTACTTTTGCTGCGTAAACGATAGCAGGGATGCCTAACGGCCAGCAACATAATAATGTAGAGACAATTGCCCGACCCAAGTAATTGTCAGGGGGAAATTCGTCTGTAAGGTACTCGCTGTTAAGGGTTGGATTTTCCATGATAAATCTGTTTGTTTTGTTCGCCAACTCCAAACGAGCGTTACTAAAATAAGAAAGTGTGGAGTTGATTTCGTCTATCTAATCGAAGGTTGTGGAAAGACCTGTACAAGAATAAACGACGCAATACCCCACACCAGCAATATGCGAGGAGTGGTGTGGGTACACCAAACTGCATATATACCAGAATGAGTGTTGTCTGTCTGTCCTCTTGTACTGAAAACTTCCACATTTTCGATTAAGGACTGCGAAAACACTTTCTATATGTTCGCTTTATGCCCAAGAGGGCATTCAGCACCACAAAATTATAATTTTTTTTGAATAATATCAATAATTGTAATAAAGGAGTTGTAAAATCTTAATCAGACAGTAGATTTATTTTCTGTGTTGAATTTCGTAGTAATTTTTTTGTTACCTTTGTAAAAATAATACTGTGATATGGATGGCATACTTATTATAATAGTTGTGGCGCTGGTGGCTGTGGCGGTTGGTGCGGTGTGTGGTTACCACTATGCACGTATGCGCAGTGCCGTGACCCTGTCGCAACTTGCGCAGGAGCAGGAGCGGGTTGAGGGCCTTACTGCCGAGCGGGAGGGTCTTCAAAGGTCGCTGACCGAGGAGAAGGTCGAGCGGGCGAGGTTACAGGAGAAGTGCGATGCACTGCAACGAGATGCCGAGCAGCAGCGTGAGCGTGCCGATAGGGATGAGGAGCGACGCAGGGAGGAGTTCCGCCAGCAGTTGGAGCTCGTCAAGTCGCAACTGAAAAATGAGACACAGCAGACCAATCGTGAGTCCATCACCGAGATTCTGCGACCATATCGTGAGCAGTTGGAGGAGCTGAAACGCCAGAGTGGCGAGAGTCGTGCGACGTTGGAGACCCACATCAAGACCCTCGTCGAGACGGGTGGGCGGTTGAGTCACGAGGCAGACCGTCTGGCTCGTGCATTGAGCCGCGACGTGCGAATGCAGGGCAACCTCGGCGAGAAGCTGCTCGAAGACCTGCTTGCCGGCTCAGGCTTGAAGGAGGGCGTTCAGTATCGCCTGCAACGCACCATACGCAATGCGGATGGCAGTGCGGCGGTGAACTGCGAGGGACAGCGTATGCGCCCCGATGCTGCGCTGTACTATCCGGCGACAAACAGCGTGCTCTATATCGACTCGAAGTTCCAGTTGCCGTCGGACCTCGACTTCGAGAACCTCGATAGTGCCGACCAAGAGCCTGTGATGAAGGCCTTTGCCGCCAAGATAAGGGAGCAGGTCAAGATGCTTTCAAGCCGCTCGTATGACCGCTCCAATGACGAGGGCTATACGCCGCTGCCTTACGTGATAATGTTCGTGCCGAGCGAGACGGCGCTGATGGCTGTAACCTCCTACAATAAACTGTTGTGGCAGGAGGCATTCAATGCCGGTGTGTTTATTGCCAGCGAGCGTAACCTGCTGATGCTGATTGATATGATTCGTTATATGTGGCAGCAGCAGACCACCATAGACAACCACGACGAGATTGTGCGCCGTGCCGAGGTGTTGCTCGACAGAGTGACCGACTTCGTGTCGGGCTTCGACGAGATAGGCAACAGTCTGGGCAAGGCGGTGGCGGCATTCGAGACGACCAAGAAGAAGGGCCTCGGTCCGGGTCAGACCATATCGGTTGCGGTGCGTGACCTGCTGAAACTCGGTGTGAAGCCGAGCGGAGGGCGTGCCGACCGCCGTAAGAAGTTGCAACGCCACCTCGTGGAGACGGGGGTGATGGATGCCGAGGCGGAGACTCCTGAGTTGAGTGCCGCCGACTCGGCAGAGGCTTAACCGAAAATCACAACGTCCATATCTATATCGTGCGGCTCGTCGGGAATCTCCTCGACGAGCTGCTCTGTGTAGCATACTCCAATTGTCGTGGCACGAAAGCCCTCTCGTGAGAGGTAGCGGTCGTAGTAGCCCTTGCCACGCCCCAGTCGCTTGCCCTCACGTGTGAATGCCACGCCGGGTACCACCATCACCTCTATCTCGGCGGGCTCCGTCGCCTCGCCACCCTGCGGCTCGGCAATCCCAAATGCTCCACGCTCGATATGCTCCGCATCGTAGGGGTAGAACTCCATATCGTCGCCCTCGACACGTGGCAGTACTATGCGACGTGTGAGCGACAGCTGCTCGATGAAGGCAGCCGTCTGCGGCTCGTCGGGCAGTGCTGCATAGAGGGCTATGGTCTTTGCCTCCTGCACCGCCGACAATGAGGCTATACGGCTGAAAATCAAAGCCGACCTTGGCTGCTTCTGCTCGGCACTTATCGCCTTGACCTTCGATTTGACCTCGTGGCGTATCTTTTGTTTACTTTCTCTGTTCATAAATTGCGTAAAAACTTTGCTTTTTTCATTGTTATTTCGCAAACAATTACTATATTTGTCCTATATTATGGTGTTTTATAGAGGACGCCGTGTGCTGAAACAAATTTTCACAAAAATAAACAAAACTTAAATTCATTAAAAATTATGGGCTGTTTTTTAACTAATTCATCTCTTGGAAGAAAGTTGGTAATGAGCATTTCGGGTTGTTTCCTTTTGCTTTTTATAACTTTCCACATGGCAATGAATCTTGTAGCAATCTTCTCTGCGGATGCTTACAACTGGATTTGCGAAATGTTGGGTGCTAACTGGTATGCTTTGGTAGGTACTGCGGTGCTTGCAGGTGGTGTATTGGTGCATTTTGCTTATGCATTCTGGCTTACTTGGCAGAATCGTAAGGCTCGTGGTAATGTGCGTTATGCAGTTACTGTTACGGAGAAGGGCGTTAGTTGGGCATCGAAGAATATGCTTCTGCTCGGCGTTATTGTCTTCCTTGGTCTTGCTATGCATCTCTCGCACTTCTGGGCAAAGATGCAGCTCGTGGAGTTGATGGGTGGACATGAGGTTGTGTTGACGGATGGTAGCGTAGTTGCTCCTACCGATGGCGCAGCGATTATCCAGTACACCTTCTCGCAGTGGTACAACGTTGTACTCTATCTGGTATGGTTTGCTGCTTTGTGGTTGCACCTCACTCACGGTGTGTGGTCTATGTTGCAAACCGTAGGTTGGGCTAACGATAAGTGGTATCCACGTTTGAAGTGCCTTTCGGGTATCGTGGCAACTCTTATCTTCGGAGGCTTTGCTATCGTTGTTGTATGGTTCTACGTTCAGAGCCTCTGCGGTGGTTGCCCTTGCTGTGCATAATCTAAGTACGAAACAATAATTACAAATAACAGATATGGCTCTTAAATTAGATTCCAAAATTCCTGCTGGTGAGTTGGCTCAAAAATGGAGCAACCACAAGGCGGCTATTAAGGTTGTCAGCCCTGCCAATAAGCGCAAACTTGACATCATCGTTGTAGGTACCGGTCTCGGTGGTGCTTCTGCTGCTGCTTCGCTCGGTGAACTCGGTTACAACGTAAAGATTTTCTGCATTCAGGACTCGCCACGTCGTGCACACTCTATCGCTGCACAGGGCGGTATCAATGCGGCGAAGAACTATCAGAACGATAACGACTCCGTATATCGTCTTTTCTATGATACCATCAAGGGTGGCGACTATCGTGCTCGTGAGGCCAACGTATATCGTCTGGCAGAGGTTTCCAACCTCATCATCGACCAGTGCGTAGCGCAGGGTGTTCCTTTCGCACGTGAGTACGGCGGTCTGTTGGCTAACCGTTCTTTCGGTGGTGCACAGGTATCTCGTACATTCTACGCTCGTGGCCAGACGGGTCAGCAGCTTCTGCTCGGCGCTTATGCAGCGTTGAACAAGGAGATTCACAACGGCTCGGTTAAGTCTTACACTCGCCACGAGATGCTCGATATCGTTATCGAGGATGGCGAGGCACGTGGTATCATCGCACGTAACCTTGTAACCGGTGAGATTGAGCGTCACGGTGCACACGCTGTGGTTATCGCTACCGGTGGTTATGGTAACGTATTCTTCCTCTCGACCAACGCTATGGCATCGAATGGTTCGGCTGCGTTCCAGTGCTATCGTAAGGGTGCAGGTTTTGCAAACCCTTGCTTCACGCAGATTCACCCTACCTGTATCCCTGTACACGGCACACAGCAGTCGAAGCTGACTCTGATGTCGGAGTCGTTGCGTAACGATGGCCGTATCTGGGTACCGAAGAAGTTGGAGGATGTTGAGGCTCTGCGTAAGGGCACCAAGAAGCCTTCGGATATCGCAGAGGAGGAGCGTGACTACTACTTGGAGCGCCGTTACCCTGCATTCGGTAACCTCGTACCTCGTGACGTGGCTTCACGTGCAGCGAAGGAGCGTTGCGATGCCGGCTATGGTGTTAACGAGACAGGTTTGGCCGTATTCCTCGACTTCAAGACCGCTATCGAGCGTCTGGGCAAGAAGGTTATCGAGCAGCGTTATGGTAACTTGTTCGATATGTACAAGGAGATTACCGACGTGAACCCATACGAGCAGCCAATGCAGATTTTCCCTGCTGTTCACTACACTATGGGTGGTATCTGGGTTGACTACAACCTGATGACCACTATCCCGGGCCTCTACGCTATCGGTGAGGCTAACTTCTCCGACCACGGTGCTAACCGTCTGGGTGCTTCGGCTCTGATGCAGGGTCTTGCCGACGGTTACTTCGTATTGCCTTACACTATCGGCGACTACCTCGCAAAGAAGATTCAGGCTCCGAAGGTTTCGACCGCTACGCCTGCATTCGACGAGGCCGAGAAGGGTGTTAAGGAGAAGATTGAGAAGTTGCTCTCGATTAATGGCTCTCGCTCTGTGGATGATATCCACCGTCAGTTGGGTCTGATTATGTGGGACAACGTAGGTATGGCTCGTACCAAGGAGTCTTTGGAGAAGGCTATCGTTGAGATTGCAGCACTTCGCAAGGAGTTCTGGAAGGATGTTAAGGTTGTAGGTACCGCCGACTCGTTCAACGTAGAGTTGGAGAAGGCACTCCGTCTGGCCGACTTCCTCGAACTCGGAGAGTTGATGGCACGTGACGCACTCAACCGTGAGGAGTCGTGTGGTGGTCACTTCCGCTCGGAGCACCAGACCGAGGAGGGCGAGGCACTTCGTCACGACGACAAGTTTGCTTACGCTTCGGTTTGGGAGTACAAGGGTATGGACGTAGAGCCAGAACTCACGAAGGAGCCTCTCGACTACGAGTTTACCCACCGTGCACAGCGTAACTACAAAGACTAATTTCTTGACGTTGAACTTTTAATAAAAACGAAATTATGAATTTCACATTAAAAATATGGCGTCAGAAAGACGCTCACTCAAAGGGCGAGTTCAAGGAGTATCAGGTAAAGGATATTTCGTCCGATACTTCTTTCCTCGAAATGCTCGATATTTTGAACAACGACCTCGTACACAAGGGCGAGGAGCCTGTGGCATTTGACCACGACTGCCGTGAGGGTATCTGCGGTATGTGTTCGTTGCACATCAACGGCCACGCACACGGCCCATCGCAGGCGGTTACCACCTGCCAGATTTATATGCGTCAGTTCAAGGATGGTCAGACCATCGTTGTTGAGCCTTGGCGCTCGGCTGCCTTCCCTGTAATCAAGGACTTGGTAGTAAATCGTGGTGCTTATGACCAGATTCTCCAAGCCGGAGGCTTTATCTCGGTACGTACCAACTCTGTACCTGACGGCAACGCTATTCCTATCGCAAAGGCTGATGCCGATGAGTCGATGGACGCTGCTGCTTGTGTAGGTTGTGGTGCTTGTGCCGCAACTTGTAAGAACGGCTCGGCAATGCTCTTCGTTGCTGCACGTGTATCGTCGCTCGCAAAGCTCCCACAGGGACGTGTTGAGGGTGCTCGTCGTGCAAAGGCGATGGTTGCCAAGATGGACGAGCTCGGCTTCGGTAACTGTACCAACACGGGTGCTTGCCAGGCAGAGTGTCCAAAGTCTATCTCTATTGCGCACATCGCTCGCCTCAACCGTGAGTTCCTTTGCGCAAAGTTGGAGGACTAATCTATCCTTATAGCGATATTGTTAGGGGCTGTCGCCATTCGACAGCCCCTATTTTTGAAAAAATAGAGATGCCGCTTTTAACATTTCAGGTAAACGGGTATCTCTTTAATTGATTGATAACCCATACCCAATACCTGCGTCTGCAAAGTGTGGTTCAAACGTGCCATATTACTCGTCGCTCTGCTACTCTCTGTGCTGAACCTCTCGGCGCAGCATAGTGCCTCCGTGTCGGGCCGTCTGCTCGACTATGATACGGAGGAGGGCATTGCGGGCGCTGTTATTGAGGTGTCGCACATCTCCACTCCCGACTCCAAACGCTACTACACCTCCGAGTATGGGGGTTACTTCCGTATTCCGCCGCTCCCGAATGGGGATTATCGTTGCGTTGCCACCTTTATTGGCTACGAGGATAGGGAGTTCAGTGTCAAGGTGAAGGGGCTGCCTGTGAGCCTCGGAAACCTCTCTATGCGCACTCGGGCGATAGGCATTGATGCCGTCGTCGCCACGGCGGTATCTACCCGAACAACGATACTCGGCGATACGCTCCGCTATAACGCCGATGCTTTCAAGGTTGCCATTGATGCCGAGGTCGAGGCTCTGCTGCGCAAGATGCCCGGCATAACCATCTCCGATGGCAAGGTTGAGGCCCACGGCGAGGAGGTCAAGCAGATATATGTCGATGGCGTCGAGATGTTCGGCTCGAACATACAGCAGGTGTTGCAGAGTATCCCTGCGCAGGTTGTCGAGCACGTCGAGGTCTATAATAAGTTGAGTGAGGCGGCGCAAATCACGGGCGTAGATGATGGCGAGGGCGGCAAGGTCATCAATATCGTCACACGCCAGAGTATGAAGCACAGCCTCTTCGGCAAGGTGCATCTGGGCGGTGGCTATGAGCCGGGTGCAGTGCCGAGCGTGGCTCCGAAGTATAAATATACGCTCGGAGGCTCGGTGAACATCTTCCGTGACGATGCACGTGTAACGGTTATGGCACTCGCCAATAATCTCAATAAGCAGAACCTCACGGACGAGGGTATGACCATCAAGAGCTCCTCGAATAGCACCAATGGCTCCCGCCAATTCTCTGTCAATTCGCAGCAGGGTGTCGCCTCGGCCGAGATTTTTGCCCTCAACTATACCGACCGTTGGGGTCGTCGTCACCGTGCCAAGTTCGAGGGAAGCATCTTCTATAACCACCTGAACGCCAAGAACGACTTCTATATCGACCGCTGGTATGATGCCGCCGTGGCAAAGAAGGATACCATCCACTACGACCAGTTTGCCCACCCCGATAACCATACGCTGAAACTCCGAGGTCGCTTGGAGTGGAAGGTCGCCAAGCGTCAGAAGTTAGTTCTCATCCCGACCTTCAACCTCTACGATAACACCTCGCTCAATCGTGTTGATACCACCTCGTTGCGCTGGGGCGAGTCGGGCTATCGCTGGATGCCGAGCGGCAACCATAACCACTCACGAACATTCAGCGGAGGCCTCTATGCGCAGTACTCGTATAAGTTCTTGAAGCAGGGGCGACTGCTGATGATGACGGCGAGCCTCTCGGATAGCGATAACGATGCCGACCGCACGGCATACTCCAATAGCGGCAAGACAAGCAAGGTCTCGCCCGATAAGGCGACCATAAAGTACTCATACACACACCGCCTGACCGACTCTCGCACCACAACCCTGCGCTTGCAGCCAACCTTCCGTGAACGCTTGGGCCGATACTCGACACTCAATATCACATACCGAGTGCAGGCGCAACTGCGCACCCGCAACCTGCTCAACTACTCGACAGCGGAGGACTACGTTATCGACCCCGAGCAGATAAATCCTCGCACCTCATCCTCGTTTGAGGGTATGTTCCTCTACCATCAGGCGGGCGCAGGATTCCGCTACTCGAAGAATCGTAATTGGTTCTCCATCAGTGCTATGTACCAGAATTCACGCCTCTCGAACACCAACCTGTGGACGGGGGAGCGTACCCTGCGAACATACCATACGCCGGTATATAACGCCACCCTGCAATGGGCCTTCGACCAGCGTAACTCGTTGCGTGTGAGTGCCGGCTCGGAGGTCAAGGCTCCCTCTATATGGCAGATGCTCGATATCTACGATGTCAGCAACTCGCAGTACCTCTCACGAGGCAACCCCGACTTGGCGCCATATACCGAGCATAACTACTTCGTGCGCTATACCAACATCTCCACCACCAGAGGCACTACGTTGATGCTTCTGGCAAAGGCGCAGCACGTGCAGAACTATATAGGCACCTCGGTCGAGTACTCGCCGGGGAAGATAGAGATTGACGGCAAGGAGTATAACCCTATACAGATTACCGAGCGAGTGAACCTGCAAGGCTATTGGTCCTGTGAGGGGCGGGCCAATGTCGGCTTCCCGATTAAGTGGCTCGGCTCCAACCTCAATATCGAGGTGGGCGCCACCTACTCCAAGGTGCCGGTGCGTATCAACCGACAAGATGCCGTGATGGATAATATCGTGGGCTACTCGCAGTGGACCCTCGGCAGCAATATCTCCGAAAATGTCGATTTCACTATCGACTGGCGAGGCTCCTACTACGACAATAAGGGAGCCCTCGATGTGATGGATAACAAGTACTTCACCCACCGAGCCTCGGCGAAGGTCAAGGTGGTACTTCCCTTCGGATTTACCATAACCACCAACGCCGTCTTTACGCACTATATAGGCTTTACAAACAACTATAACGACCACTTCACCCTCTGGAATGCCTCCATAGGCAAGAAGGTGTTGCGCCGTCTTGGCGAGGTCGAACTCTGCGTGAATGATATCCTCGGCGAGAATACCTCTTTCAGCCGACAGGTCTGGGCGGGCTACTCGCAGGTGCGCTACAATAGCACCTTGGGCCGCTACTTCCTTGTGCGCTTCACCTACAACCTGCGCAACTTCACATCCCCTGTGCGCCGTGTCCGTATTCAGCAGCGTAAAGGCTCCTCTTACGACCGGTTTGATGAGGTGAAACAGAAGTTGTCTGCTCTCCGCTTCTAAAATAACGTCGCATAGTTGGGCTATTTTGGCATCTTGCTCGCTTGCCGAGACAGGTCACATACGTAGAGTATGCTCCTGCCTCGCCAATCTTCGTCAATCTTCAAAATATCCTCAACTCTGCGATGTTATTGTGTGTGGTAGTTGGGCTTTTGGCATCTTGCCTTATCTGTGCAGATGGTCACATACGGGGGAGCGTATCCCCTCTTTGCACATCGTTCCCTCCTACGTGGGTATCGAAAACGATACCCACGTAGGGTGTAATGTCAATTAAGGTCGGATAAGGTCAAATAAGGTCAGATAAGGTGGTTGTGGGAGATTGGATAGTGGGGTAGGGCATCACTTCTGCGCTCGACCTTAAAGCAACCGCAGGTTGCGTGACCTTACTTGACTTTACTTGACCTTTCGTTGCGCAAGAGTATAATGGCTATTAAGGGAGTTAAGGGTTATTAAGGGTTGTTAAGGATGCGCAATAGATTGCAGACTCTTACGACCTTGCCAAGAGACTGCCTGCGCTTCCCTTAATTACCTTTAATTCCCTTTAATCACCTTTAACAACCTTTGCCGTTGCGCCAATCCCGTTGCGCCAATGCCATTAAGCCGACGAGAGTCGGCGTTGTCATTCACTGCCATTCACTGCCATTCACTGCCATTCACTGCCATTCACTGCCATTGCTTGCCCCCCCTCTTTGCCTACCGTTCCCTCCTACGTGGGTATCGAAAACGATACCCACGTGGGGCTGGGGTAGGGCGGTTAAGGAGTTTAGTGAGTTTAAGCCCCCTGCCAACAAAACAGCCCGACCCAAATCTCTTGGGTCGGGCTGTTGCCTTGTCAGGGTCGCTATGCTACTTTTCTCGCATCCACTTCGGACGGGCGAAGTTGAAGCCGAAGCCGAAATATGCGTTTATAGAGTTCATATAACGAGGGATAGGGATGCGGATAACCTTTCCGCTCTCCTTGCTTGTCATATTATACACGCCGAATCGGGTGTCGATATAGTCCAATCCTACGAAGATGTTGAGCACACGAGGGTGGATGTTGAGGGCAAAGCCCAGCACACCCGGAGCGTGCTTGTTGAGGAACGTGTGGCTGAATGTTGCTGTCAGCCAGTTTGTCGCACGGAAGTTAACCGATGCGGTAAGTTCCGGGAATGCGTGTTTGTTGATGAACTCCGTATGCGAGAGCACACCGAAGGCGATGTGGTTATTGAGTATGTTGTACTCGATACCTGCATTCAGGGTGCAGTTGAGCATCGTCATATGGTGGCTGCCGCTGCTGGCGATTATTCCATCAGCAATCTCGAAGCCATAGTCGGTTCCATTTCCTTGGTCAATCTTCTCTATGTTCACACCATTGAAGTATGCCGAACCGTTCAAGCCTGTGAGCGAGATTGTTTGGGTGTTTCGGTAGCGGATAAAGCCGAGGTCGGTGACTGCTGCCGAGATACGCAGGTGGTCGTCAAGCAGGCTCACCTCCACGCCGAGGTCTGCCGCCAGACCCCAACTCTTAAACTGTCGGAAAACGGTCTGTACGGGTTTCATCAGCGACTTGAAATCGCTACCCTCAATTTGCATATTAAGCAGGTCGGGGTTAAAAAGTTGCTCTAAATCGAGATTCTCAATTGCCTCTTTGCCACGCAATGAAACACCCTCTGTATGAAGTATAGGGGAGGCTACTACACCCGAGGCGTGCATCTCTGCCGTTATCTTATCCTCGCCGAGGGTCAAGGATGAGTTGTTGAGGTTTACATCGGCATAGAGCAGGCCTGTCAGGTACTTGACACGTGCACCGATTCTGACGTGCTTGCCAATAGGAATCGAGGTGCCGAGGTAGGTCTCGAAGTAGGTGTTGGCGTTTACGCCCGTGGCGCCGAGGTCAAAGGTGCCATTGCCGAGTCTCTTGCACAAGACAAAGAGGTCGGACGGCAACGATACGTTGGCTTGGACTTTGAGGTTTGCACCGATGTTCCAATACAGACGACCCGTATAGAATCCCAAACCAAAGAGGTTTGTCTGTAAGTTTACGCCCGCATTGCATCTATTAGGGAGTTTGCGCAGAAACTCCTCCGACGACACCTTCTCGTGGAGGCCTGTAACCAACTCGCCATCTCGCTGATAGATAAAGTTGTCGATTGAGAGGAAGTTGTTATTGAGGTTGAAGCCCACGCCACCCATTGCCGGCATTGCAAAGAAGCCTCGTGTAGGTGCCAGAGCGGGGTTCATATCGGTACGGAAGTACGAGCCCTCCATAAAATACGAGTTGCGTGACTGCGCAAATGCAGTGCCGCAGAGTGCTGCGACAGCGATTATGAGTGTTACTATCTTCTTCATCTTATTTCTCGCTCTTTGGTGGGTTAATACTCCTCAGGGTTTTCGTCATTGCCCTCCTGATTCTTCTCTATGAGTTTGCGGATGTCTGCCGAGACACCGCCCTCGATGCATACCTTGACCTTCGCCCCGATATACTGCTCCTTTTTGAGCGGAACAAGCGACGAGGCGGCAGAGCCCGTTGCCGATACCTTCAAGCGAATCTTGTTAACCTCGGAGAGCTGTGTCAGTGGCTGGTTCTTGTCGAGGTCGAGTTTCAGTACCACCTCGCCACTGACCGGTGTCTTGCCGTCAGGCGAGCCGGCAATCTTCGACTTACCCTCAACGGTGTTCAGCTGCACGGCGCACTCCTTGTCTTCGATATTCAGAAGGGTTGAAGAGAGGCTCAGCTCCAATGGGAGGGTGCTCGTGGTGCTGACGATGATGGAGATGTTGTCGGCCGTAACCTCTTCGAGCAGGGAGATGTCGCTAAATAGGTTACCAATCTCGATGTCATCCTCGTAACTTATGAGCAGGTCGCTACCAAAAGCCAGAGGCAGTGTGAGCGAGTAGCCATACTCCTCGACATACATATCGGCGGCGTAGAGCGTGGAGACTTGTGTCGGATTGGTGTTTGCCTCGATGATGATATTCGCACTCTCCGGCAATTCGCCCTCAAAGAGTGTGGCGATGTTGTGTGCGACAAACTGCACATCCTCGCCCTCATACTCCTGACGACGATCCTCGTCGGCTATGATGATACGTGTCTTGGTGCTCTGTACGGCTCCGTTTTCAAATGTCGCAGGCTTTATTACAAGGCCCTTGATAGTGATTCGACCATCACTGTCATTTACGCCGTTGCGTACAGGTGTGATGGTAGCCGATGCGCTGACCGGCACGGAGATAGAGTTGTTAATCCACAACTCGACGATTGGCGATACGTCCAACTTCTCGATATTTATCGGCAGCTCGCTTATGCCGTCGCCAAACTCGAAAGAGGTCTCCTCCCTGAATGAGTAGTCTATCAATCCGCTGATGCTCTCGATGCTGATATTGCTCTCACGGATGCCGGCCGAGATTCTCACGTCGCCCTCGTGCTGCAACTGCGACAGGAGTACCGTGGTGCCCTCGGCGATGCCGGCGTTGATGTTCATCGTAAGGTTGAACGAGATTGTGCCATTTTTAGGCTCAAAACCATTGCTGCCAAACGCTATCGCATCCAGATTCAGAGCGATGCCCTTTTTGAGTGAGCCGAGCGAGGTCGTCAGCGTGTTTGAGGCCGTGTCGAATGTGCCTGCACTGCTTCCCGAGATTTTGAGGAAGGTAGGCAGCGATGCCTCTATCTGAACGTTGTTTGCCAGCTCCTCGCTAAACCAATCCAGCCCCTCTACGAAGATTTGCAGCACGGAGTCGGAGCCGAAGTCCACGTTGTCGATTCTCTTCACCTCCGAGGTCAGACCGTCGATTGATACGACGTGGCTGGCGCTGTTCTCCGCTCCGAAGTTGGTGGCATTGAGCACAATCTCGGCATCGTCGTACTCCAAGTTGCTGACGATGTGGAGTGTCGGCAACTTTAACTCCGATGGGTTGGTAATAGTGCCGGCTACGGTATCCATCTCGTAAGAGATGTGGTACTTCAACTCGCAAGGCATTGTCAGCAGCCCGTTCTCTATCTTGCTCGTGTTTGTCACGCAGCGCAGGTAGCAGGTGAACTCCACCTCGCCCTCGCCTGCGGCAAAGTCGTGCTCACGTACCTTGTAGTGTGAGCCCGGCACAAGCGCCTTATCCTCGTCGTAGAGCTCGTAACCCTCCGGAACATCCAACTCGATATTGACGTGACCACCTCCGTTGTATGGGTTCAGGTCGTTGAGTTTGAACGTGGCGGTAATCTCCGCACCCGGATTGCCCTCAACGGTAGGTTTGAGATATACCTTCGTCACATTGGAGAGCTGTTGTGGCACCTCGAACTCGACGTTGTATGTGAGCGAGGCATCCTGCTCACCCACAAAGTGGTATCCGGCAGGTACGGGTATCGGTGTGGTAATGCCGCCAAGACCTCCGGTATAGCCTTCGAGGTTGAGCGTTGCGCCGATGTTGTACTCCTCATCCACCGAGTGCTCGTGCTCCGTCAAGGAGAATGACGGGTACTCCATCGAGACCGTTGTGACGCTCTCCGGAATGGTGTATTTGCTGTCAAAAACACCGAATGAGAAGGAGTCGCCGTCGCCGACAAACGAGAAGAGGTAGTTGCCCTCCTGGTCGATGCTCAGCCCCTCGACCTCCTCGGTTGAGAGCAGTGTCTCTACGGTTTTGTTCTCGAGATACCCTGCGGTCAGGGTTGTCTTCTCGCTGATAATGGTTACATTCGTATTCACATCATTCAGGACAAATGAGTTGTCCACGCACGCCCCGTTTAGCAGGATGCATAGAGTGACGACAGAACCCTTAATCAGGTTGAAAAAGGTTTTCATACGCATTTGGGTTATAATTTTATAATTTTGATTCTATAATGAGTATTCTCCCAAAAGGCAAAGGTAGTTAAATTTATATAAAAATAGGTATAATCAACAGAAAATTATATCTTTGCTGACAGATATGAGCCAGACGAGCAAAAATACCTTGAAGGAGCAGGTTGCTGCGTTGCCCCATTCGCCCGGATGTTACCTCTTCTCGGATGCGAAGGGGTGCATTATATACGTAGGCAAGGCGAAGGATTTGCGCCGACGTGTATCCTCCTACTTTCTGGATAGTCGTGACCACACCCCGAAGGTGCGGGTTATGGTGCGGCAGATAGCCTCGCTGCGCTATATTGTGGTGGATAACGAGACGGATGCTCTGCTCTTGGAGAACTCGCTGATAAAGAGCCATCAACCTCGGTATAACATCCTGCTCAAAGATGATAAATCCTACCCGTGGATTTGTGTCGGTAATGAGCCCTTCCCGCGCATCCAATCCACCCGACAACTTGTGCGCAACGGCTCGCAATACTACGGCCCCTATGGCTCGGTGTCGGCGCAGAAGGCGGTGCTCGAATTTATCAAGGATGTGATTCCGCTGCGCACCTGCCGACTCAACTTGTCGCAGGAGCAGATAGATAAGGGGCGATATAAGACCTGCCTGCAATACCATATCGGTAACTGCAAAGGCCCTTGCGTCGGGCGGCAGAGTGCCGAGGAGTACGCCGAGCTTGTCGCTATGGCAACGTCGGTGCTGAAAGGTGACTTACGACCCGTGAAACGCTACTTGGAGGAGGAGATGCAGCGTGCATCCGATGCCCTGCGCTTCGAGAGTGCTATGCGCTTCAAGGCCCGCCTCGAAGCGTTGGAGAAGTACCGCTCCCGCTCGGTCATCGTCAGTGCAAATATTATCGACGCCGACACCTTCTCGCTCGTGGTCGATGGCGATGAGGCGTATTGCAACTTTGTGCGTGTCAGAGGAGGCTCCGTCGTGGCGATACAGACGATAATGATTTCGGCAGGTATCGAGGCGGATGAGCGACAGATGCTTACGCTTGGTATTCAGCATATTGTGGATAATATCGCAGGCGAATTGGCCTCGGAGGTCATCGTGCCTATGCTGCCGCACGAGGAGCTGTTTCCGAATATTCACTTTACCACTCCGCAGCGAGGCGAGAAACGCTCCCTGCTCGACTTCTCCGAGCGCTCGGCAAGGCTCTATCGTGCCGAGCGACTGAAAAATATGGAGATTAAGAATCCGGAGCGACACACCGAGCGACTTATGGAGGCTATGCGGCGTGAACTGCGATTGGAGAGGCAGCCTCGCCATATAGAGTGCTTCGATAACTCTAACTTGCAGGGAACCAATCCCGTGGCATCGTGCGTGGTATTCCGTGACGGCAAGCCCTCACGTAAGGAGTACCGCCACTTCAACATCAAGACGGTGGTCGGTGCCGACGACTTCGCCTCGATGCGTGAGATTATAATGCGCCGCTATACACGCCTTATGGTCGAGGGGAGCGATATGCCCGACCTGATAGTCGTGGATGGAGGTAAGGGGCAGCTGTCGAGTGCCTACGCAATCCTCTGCGAGCTCGGCCTGCAAGATAAGATTCCTATCGTGGGGCTTGCCAAGCGCTTGGAGGAGGTCTTCTATCCGAATGACCCTCTGCCATACTACCTGAGCCGCACGGGCGAGCCGCTTAAAGTGATATGTCACCTGCGAGATGAGGCGCACCGCTTCGGTATCACGTTCCATAGACAAAAGCGTACCAAGGCGATGATACATAGCGAGTTGGAGGGTATCGAGGGCGTTGGCGAGAAGAGCATCGCTGCGCTGCTTCGCACCTTCCGCACCACAGCCAATATCCGCAAGGCCTCGGTGGAGGAGATAGCACAAGTCGTAGGGAGGGCGAAGGCTCTGCGCATAAAAGAACAGATGGGGTAGGCAGTCCGCCCATCCCATCTGCACCTTACGATTATCGCCCGGCCTACTTCACAGCCACGGCATCAATCTCAACCTTTGCACCCATAGGCAGTGCTGCCACCTGATAGCAGACACGTGCAGGGAATGCGCCGCTGAAATGGGTGGCATATACGCCATTCATCGCTACGAAGTCCTTGATGTCGGCCAGCAGCACGGTGGTCTTGACCACATTCTCGAAGCCGAAACCCGCCTCGGCGAGGATATTGCCCAGATTTTTGAGCGACTGCGCCGTCTGCTCCTCGATGCTCTCCGCCATAGTGCCTGTTTCGGGATTGATAGGGAGCTGTCCCGACACGTAGAGGGTGTTGTCGGTCTGAATTGCTTGTGAGTAAGGGCCTACGGCCTTTGGTGCCAGAGGGCTGGCAATAACTTTCTTTTCCATCTCTTCTGTTATTTTATGTTGTTTAGATAATTTGCTACGATTCGGGCCGCATCGCCAACCAACTCGGCGCACGGACGCTTCTTGTAGTACTCCTCGGTGCGTGGCGACGGCTCCGGAGCCTCCTTGTCGCACTTCAAGCCGAGCAGCGTGCGGCATACTATCGAGCCGTTCTGCTCACGAAATGCCTCGGCAAAGTGCTGTACCAGAGCGTAGTTCTGTCGCTTGGCTTCGGGGTCGGAGTTCGATGGCGAGGGGGCGAGCATACCTGCTACCATCGCCATCCCGCTGACGGCACCGCACACCTCCCGCAGCCGACCCATACCGCCTCCAAACGGGGCAGATATCGTAGCCGCCAACTCCGTGTCAAGACCTATCACATCGGCGTATGCCAGCACGACGGACTGCGAGCAGTTGTAACCGCTCCGAAAGAGTGCTTTTGCACGCTCTACACGCTCCTCTGTATCGACCATTGCATCCAAATTTTTACAAAAATAATATTTTTTAGCGAT
Source organism: Alistipes sp. (assembly GCA_017483225.1). Lineage (GTDB taxonomy): Bacteria > Bacteroidota > Bacteroidia > Bacteroidales > Rikenellaceae > Alistipes. The sequence goes on along the minus strand of JAFULF010000009.1, from coordinate 56,459 downwards.
TTGGTGCCCTGCATACTGATAAAAAAGTTAATTTTGTGGGGAGAAATAGCGTGAAACTATGGATATTCGACAAAACAGCCGAGGTGCAGATTACGATACATTGATGAGTTGCCGTATTCGACGAATCCTTCTGGTGTGTAACAGCTATGACAGCTATACGCTCGAAGAGGATGGTCGTTTGGAGTCGCAGATTACCCACGAATACTCGGAGCTCAACCTGAGTAATCCGCCCTCGATTACCCGTGTGGAATCGACCGTCGAGGCGTTGGAGCTGATAGACCGCAGCGAAGTGTTCGATGTCGTTATCACGATGTACAACGTGGGCGATATGGATGTCTATACCTTCTCGCAGCAGATGAAGCAGCGCAGCGCAACAACGCCGGTGGTGCTGCTGACCAACTTCTCGAAGGAGATTTACCGCCAGATAGAGGAGGGCGACACCTCCTGCATCGACTATATCTTCTGCTGGAACAACTCCACCGACCTTATCATCGCCATAATCAAGTTGTTGGAGGATAGTATGAATGCCGAGCACGACATTCTGGATATGGGTGTTCAGGCGATTCTGCTTGTCGAGGACTCGATACGCTACTACTCGACCTACCTGCCTGCCATATATAAGCTGGTGCTGCAACAGAACGGAGCCTCCATCCGAGATGCGCTCAATGAGCAGCAGCAGATTATGCGTAAGCGTGCCCGCCCGAAGATTCTTATGGCGACCAACTACGACGATGCGGTTGCGCTCTACGAGCGATATAAGAATAACCTGCTCGGCGTAATCTCCGACGTGGGCTTCGTGGTGCACAAGAGCGATAAGCCGTGCGAGGAGAAGCTCGATGCCGGTATCGACCTCTGCAATCTCATCCGCAAAGATAACCCTGCGATGCCATTCCTTATGCAGTCCTCGCAGGAGAGTATGCGTGAGGTGGCGGAGCGACTCGGCGTGGGTTTCATCGTCAAGCACTCCAAGACGCTCATCCACGAGCTCGGCGAGTATATCGGCCGAGAGTTCGGCTTCGGCGATTTCGTGCTGGTGAACCCCGAAACGGGCGAGGAGATTGCCAGGGCGCAGGACCTCTACGGCCTCGAAAAGCTCCTCCACTCGCTACCCGATAATGTGCTGCACGCCGTGGTCTCGACGACCTACCTCTCGAAGTGGCTCTTCTCACGAGGTATCTTCTCGCTGGGCAACTCGTTGCGTGCTATGACCATCGCCGACTTCGACGATGATGCCTCGATACGCCAGTGGCTCACCGACCAGATACGTGACTACCGCATCAAGCAGGGCTTGGGCGTGGTTGCCAAGTTCTCGACCGACTCCTACAACGATGCCATCTGGTTCTCCCGTCTGGGCAACGGCTCTATCGGAGGCAAGGCGAGAGGTCTGGCCTTTATGAACCATATCCTGCAAAAGTACCACCTCTATAACGAGTGGGAGCAGGTGCGTGTTATGGTGCCCCGCACGTTGGTCATCACCACCGAGTATTTCGACCGCTTTATCATAGATAACGGCTTGCAGTATGTTGTCAATGCCGATATTCCTGACTCGGAGATTCTCTCGGAGTTCGTGGCCTCCTCCCTGCCGCAGGATTTGATGGATGCCCTGCGTGTCTTCATACGCCACGTGCGTAAGCCGCTGGCCATTCGCTCCTCGTCGAAGTTGGAGGACTCCTATTTTCAGCCGTTTGCGGGCATATACTCTACCTATATGATTCCCCATACGGAGAATGAGGACCAGGAGCTGCGCCTGCTCTCGAAGGCGATAAAGAGTGTCTATGCCTCGGTATATTTCGCCTCCTCACGTGCCTATATCGCCGCTACGGCCAATGTTATCTCGGAGGAGAAGATGGCGATTGTCATCGAGGAGGTGTGCGGCTCGGAGGATAGGGGTTACTTCTTCCCGACCCTCTCGGGCGTTGCCCGCTCGCTCAACTTCTACCCGATAGGCTACGAGCGAGCCGATGAGGGTATCGCCAAGGTCGCCTTCGGTTTAGGTAAGGCGGTGGTGGATGGCGAGCAGGTGCTGCGCTTCTCGCCGAAGTACCCGCAGAATGTGCTCCAAACATCTACCACGGAGTTGGCTATGCGTGAGACGCAGCAGACGATGTATGCACTGAACCTCCACCCCGAGCGCTTCAAGACCTCGATAGACGATGCCGTCAACCTCGAAAAGATAAACATCGCCGACTGCGGGGGCTTCCGCAATCTGCGCCACGTCGCCTCGACCTTCGATATGCAGAGTATGCGCCTGACGGACTCGCCGCTTGCGGAGGGTATCAAGGTTGTCACCTTTGCACATATACTTAAATACGACACCTTCCCGTTGGCCGAGATTCTCAACCGCCTGCTCGAAATCGGGCAGCGGGAGATGAAGACCTGCGTGGAGATAGAGTTTGCTGCCAACCTCGATAGGGGAGGCCGCCTCTCGATATTCAACGTCTTGCAGATTCGCCCTATCGCCAACGCTGCCGCCGAGACCTCCTACGACTGGTCGAAGGTGGATGCCTCGCAGGCGATAGTCTATTCCGAGAGCGCACTCGGCACGGGCGTTGTTGAGGGTGTCACGGATGTTGTCTATCTCCGCCCCGAGGCCTTCGACCCCGCCAAGACACAGATTATGGCGGAGCAGGTCACTCAACTCAACGCCGCTATGCGCAAGGAGGGTCGGGGGTATGTCCTTGCGGGCTTTGGCCGCTGGGGGTCAAGCAACCCTTGGCTCGGCGTGCCTGTCAAGTGGAGCGATATCTCGGAGGCGAAGGTTATCGTGGAGTGCGGATTGGATAACTTCCGCATCGAGCCGAGTCAGGGCACCCACTTCTTCCAGAATATGACCTCCTTCGGTGTGGGATATATCACGGTCAATCCGTATGCCGGCGACGGCGTGCTCTCGTTCGATACGCTTGATGCTATGCCTGCCGTCTATGAGACCGAGTACCTGCGCCGTGTACGCTTCGACCACCCTTTGGAGATATGTATCGACGGCGTAAATAATAAGGGAATAATCAAGTAAAGGGGTTGTTGCCTGCGCTTCGGCTTCGGCGAAACAAAAGGTCAAGTAAAGTCAAGTAAGGTCACGCAACCTACGGTTGCTTTAAGGTCGAGTAAGGGCCGGCGCAGATGTGATACCCTGCCCCGCTATCCAATCTCCCACAACTACCTTACCTGACCTTACCCCCCCCCTGCGGGTATCGAAAACGATACCCGCCCCGAGTGGCCTGCAAACCCCACTCCCGCCTTGTGCAATAACCATTCTGTGCTTAACATAATATTTTACTCATATTGCTCGTTATCTCCTCGAATTAACTACAAAACAAAGGAGAAATTATGGATATAAAGATATCGAGAGCCTTGGAGAGCATCATCGCACAGGTTATATTCGATACCTCAAAACAGGGCATTGACCACTCACTAAAAGATGTCCTGATGCTTGCGCTTCTGCGCTCGGACGACTCGATGGCGCACCGTCTGCTTGCCAACCACCTCAAAGATTGGGAGCTCTACCAGATAGCCCTGCGCCTCGAACGGGAGATAGGGCAGGGGCGTAGCGAGGCACTTCGTCCCGAGCAATTCTTCGCCGACTATGTCGAGGCGTTGCGCCAGCGATTCAGCGATGCCCGCCGCATCTCCACCTCGCACGTTGCCGTGGATATCATCGGCGACCCCGACACCGCCTCGTCACGCATCTTTGCGATGTATCGGCTGACGGCGCAGATGTTGGAGCAGGACTTGGAGTCGGTGGTGCGGGATATGCAGGACAGGTCGTCGCTGCACATCCCTCTCGTGGTGTCGCCGACGGAGGAGTTGCAGCGCACGGGCGTTGCGGAGGGGTCGCTCGTAGCACGCTTCGGCACCGACCTCACACGCCTTGCCGAGGAGAGGTCGTTGGACCCCGTGGTGGGACGGGAGCGGGAGATTGAGCGTGTGGTGCAGATACTCTCCCGCCGCAAGAAGAACAACCCCGTGCTGGTCGGTGAGGCGGGTGTCGGCAAGAGCGCCATCGTCGAGGGGCTGGCCCTACGCATAGTGTCGGGTGACGTGCCGCAAAGCCTTGCAGGTAAGAGTATTGTGGCATTGGATGTCTCGTCGCTGGTCGCCGGCACGAAGTTCCGGGGCGAGTTCGAGGAGCGTATGCAGCAGCTGCTCGACGAGTTGCGGCGAATGCAAAATACCATCATCTTTATCGACGAGATACACACCATCGTTGGTGCCGGCGCTACGCAGGGGAGCCTCGATACGGCCAATATCTTGAAGCCGGCACTCGCACGTGGACAGGTGCGCACCATTGGTGCCACGACGCTCGACGAGTACCGTGAGAATATCGAGCACGATGCCGCTCTGGAACGTCGCTTTCAGCGGGTTATGGTCGAGCCGGCAACCTCAGAGCAGACGTTGGAGATTCTGCGCAACATACGCCCCGTGTACGAGGCGCACCACGGCGTGAAATATACGGAGGAGTCGCTCTGCTCGTGCATCGACCTGTCGGTACGATACATTACCGACCGCCACCTGCCCGACAAGGCTATTGACCTGCTCGACGAGACGGGTGCAAGGCTGCAACTCGCTCTCGCCGAGGGCAGTAGGGCGGAGCGTGCGGTCACTGCTGAGGATGTGGCACACACTGTAACGTCGGTTACGGGGGTGCCTGCGGAGCGTGTCGCAGGCAGCGAGAGCGAGCGGCTGCAACACTTGGAGGAGTACCTCGCCTCGAAGGTGGTCGGTCAGGCGGCGGCGGTGCGTGCCGTGGCGAGGTCTGTGCGCCGCTCCCGTGCCGGTCTGAAAGATGCGCACCGCCCCGTGGGCGTGTTTATGTTCGTGGGCCCTACGGGTGTGGGTAAGACCTTGCTTGCCAAGGAGTTGGCCGGATGGCTCACGCCCGACCGTGATGCTCTCATACGGCTCGATATGTCGGAGTATGGCGAGCGTCACAATGTCGCCCGCCTCATCGGCTCGCCGCCCGGCTATGTGGGCTATGGCGAGGGTGGCGGGTTGAGCGAGGCGGTGCGCCGTCACCCCTACTCGGTGGTGCTTCTGGATGAGATTGAGAAGGCCCACCCCGACATCTTCAACGTGATGCTGCAAATCTTCGACGAGGGGTGGCTGACCGATGGTGCGGGGCGCAAGGTCGATTTCCGCAATACGATTATCGTGATGACCTCCAACGTCGGGCAGAGGGAGGTTGCCTCGGGGCGGGGGCAGGTGGGTTACTCCACGCAGAGCAACCCCACGCCGTCGCAGAGTGCCGATGCCGAGTATCGCAAGGCTTTGGAGAGGTGCTTCTCGCCGGAGTTTCTCAACAGGGTTGATGAGATTCTCTTTTTTCGTCACCTCTCGGGCGAGGATGTGCAGCACATTGTCGATTTGGAACTCGACGCTGTTGTCCGTCGCATCGAGGCTCTGGGATATGCTCTTCGTGTGACCGACTCTGCCCGTCGGGAGTTGTCGCAGCGGGCCTTCGAGCCTAAATATGGTGCCCGAGCCTTGAAGCGGGAGATTGCTGCGAGGGTCGAATTTCCCGTGTCGGAGATGATTCTTGACGGGGTGGTTGCTCCGGGCGATATGGTCACGGTCACGGTCGAAAACGGGGAGTGGAGAGTCGCTTCATAGCGATATAAATATTTATGCATAAGGGGGATTGCTCGAAAAAGCGGGCAATCCTCTTTTTCTGTGAAAAAACACAAAAAATATTAAAAAAGGAGTACAATGATAGATTATTTTTTTATATATTTGTTGGAATATCCTCTTGAAGGTATTGGATGTTGCGCCAAATTGCGCTGTGGAGCGTTTTTGATATTTGGGTGCGTTACTAAAATCTTCGATAGGGGTGAAATTTACTAACGTAAAAGTGTGTGTCCGATTTTTGCATATTTTGGTCCCGCTGTGTGGATTTTATTGCAAAATGAGAGGCTGAAACGAAAATAACAACAAAAGACCAACAATACAAATGAAGAGTAATTTAAGAGCATTTAACGGGGGGGGGTACGTACCTCCTGTACTCGAAGTCGAAGAGTGGCCCGTCGAGGCAGGCTTCGGGGAGTCGTTACCTGACGGCGACATTGATGACCAGGACAAAGAGGAGTGGGGCGGCGGCACCGGCTCCGAGTTTAATCCTTGGGGATAAAGAGGGAGGAGTGATTATGAGAACGAATAAGATAATTTCTGCCATCCTCGTCGCAGCGACGATGTTGTGCGCATCCTGTACCTCTTGGGTTGAGGATAATTTGGTGCCAATCGTAGAGTTCAACGGCTCGATTTCGCAGTTCTCGGTAGATTTGTACGAGATTGACGAGACACGTGCCGGAATCCACGATGATGATGCTCTGAATGCCGAGAGTGCCTCGGTGACAAGTTTCCGCTCCGTATGGCACGAGGGCGACAACCTTACTATTTTGAAGTTTAATGCGGGCCAGACCACGCCGCAGATTGTTGCGGGTAGTGCTATCTCGTTCCGTGACAACAACGCCTCGGCCCTCTTTGCCGTGGAGCCGAAGATTCATACCGACGGCGAGCAGTACGCTCTCTATCCGAAGCAGGCAAGCAGCGACGTGAACGACTACACGAGCGGCAATATCGGCAACCGTGAGTTCAAGGTTACTCTGCCGGAGCAGACTCTCATTGATGCTGCCGACGGCGAGTGTCCTTTCCGCTACCCTCTGTTGCTCGGCCACTGGCTGCCGAACTCGGATACGTCGCTCTCGACCTTCCGTTTCTCCAACCCATTTACGGTGTTACGTATCAAGTTGTGCAACACGGATAGCGATGGTATCGACATCAAGCTCAACCATATCAACATCAAGGGTAACAACGGCGAGTTGATGTGGGGTGCTGCTGTTGCCAAGTTCGTGAATACCGAGCAGACCGATGCCGAGGGCAACCCAATCTACGAGAAGAGCGTCACGATGGCTCCGGGTGCCGAGTCGTTCCTCAACCTCGACTGCCGTGTCGATGGTGTGAATGGTTATAGCCTGGCACAGGGCGAGACGGGCGAGTTCTACGTCTGCATCCCTGCCCAGAACTACGAGAAGGGTCTTACGGTCACCTTCTTCTGCGAGAACAACTACTATATGGAGCAGCCACTGATGACCAATGGTGTCGATTGCTCCACGAAGCAGAACACGGTTGTCGTTCTGCCTACGCTGAACCTCGAACTCGAAAAGTCGAACATCTTTACCGCTCTGGTACGCCCTACGGTATCGACTCTCGCCGTGTCGTGGACTACCAACGTGGATAACTCTCCATATTTGAGTGAGCTTGCTCCAAATACCAAGGCCAACTATAAGAGCGAGAAGGGCAACGTCTATCTGCTCGAACTCTGGACGGCGTGGGACTACGAGAGCACCACTATCAATGGCGGCAATGGCTCGGCAGGCACCTCTACTTCGCCTTCGAACCTCGCTGTTGCTTGGCTTATCAAGGACAATGCCTGCTACCGCTATCAGAATGATGCCTCGTCGTTGAATGAGCTCTTCAACAACACTACCCGCCCGCAGCGTTTCTGCTTCACGGGCTTGAAGCCGGATACCGACTACTACCTGCGTATCAAGTATATGACGCCGGATAAGTGGAGCGATACCGATTCTGCTGACCCGACCTACTTCGACAGCGAGAATTGGGTTGTACTCGAACACCCTCGCCATATGCGCACGCTGGCTGACCCGGGTCTGGATGCCAATACGATACTCTTTGAGGATTTCAGCGACTGCGTTCTGGGAGGTGACTACTCGACCCGTTCGGCCGGCTACTCGAACTACAATCGTAGGTACTGTGAGAACACGGCTGAGGCGACTATGAATGTCTATGGTACGCCATATGCTAACGATGTGCAGAACCTTATTATGCCTAACCGTGAGGGTCTGCTCTCTGGCGCTTATGGTGGTGGCTCAGATTGGTTTGTATGCTATTCCGGCTTGGAGACGGGCCTCTTCGACACTATGCAACAGCTGGTTCACGGCACCGTTGCCGACCCTGATCGCCGCTCGCCTGCGCTGAAAGATTGGGCTTGGTATAACCCTGACCTTACGGAGAACTGCGTGCTTATGCGTGCCGGCTATGTGAAGGTGGGTGCCCACTATAAGCATACGAAGATGATTACCCCTCAACTCAACGCCACGGGTACGGCTACCCAGACGGGTAAGATTTCGTTCACTGGCCCTGCTACGGTTGATGTCGAGTTCTGGGCGTGCCCTTATGGTGCGGATGTTATGGATGACGGCGAGCGGCCTATCGCTGTCGAGGTACTTGATGGCGGTACCTTCTTCTATGACGATGCTACCACTGACCTCAATACCCGCTGGGAATCTCACAACGACTATAACACCCTCTCGGGCTTCACGGTCTCTGACCGCAGGGAGATTACGTTGCAGGGTAGCCAATACACTTGGTACAAATATACGGTACGCCTGACGGGTGTTTTGCCTACCTCACGCATCGCATTCTCGGCCAACCGTCCGGAGAAGGATGCCAACAGCCGCTTCCTCTTGGATGATGTATGTGTGAAGCTCGTCGAGAGCACACCTCTGGTTGCGAAGCTTGTGCGTGCTACCGATACCACGCTCGCCTTTGCCTGGTCGTCGAATACGGCAAATATCCCGACAATGGCAAGCGCATATCCGGACCAGAACCTACATTTTGGAACAGACTCTACGGATAATGAGGTTGCAGATACCTATGCAGTGGCTATCTATGACGAGAATAAGACACTACTCGGTAAACTTAATAAAGTTGTAAAAGATGGCAGTAGTGCTTTACTATATTCTGATTTACAAAAACCGATGCGTTGGATATTTACAGGTCTTACTCCTTCCACTAAATATTACTTTAAGGTATGGAATACGACTGATGGTGTAGAGAGCGACTATTTGGAGGCTTCGACTACCGCTTCGGTTGCATTGCGTAAGGAGGTTGTGCCATTGACCGAGACCGCAGTCTCGGGACAGATGCTTCTGTTCGAGAACTTTGAAACGTGTCTGTATGGCGGTGACCACTCTACTCGTTCTGCCGGATATAAGCATAAGTATGCAGGAACCGGTATTTACAGTCTATCGAGCGCAGGAGAGGTAGAACATACTACCGGTGCTTATTATGCAAATGGATGTTCCGCAAGTACCCTTATGTTTGATACTACCCTCGAACAGGTTGATGAGATGGGCTTCGGCAATTGGTCGTGGGTTGATAATGACCCGGATACAACGACGGCTACACCAACGGTAAGTATTCGTCCCGGATATGTTCAGATAGGCACTAAGGCAGCTCGTAACTGGTTTGTGACACCATCGCTTACCAATATGCCGGCAGGAAAATCCTCGTTGCGAGTGTCGTTCAAGGCTTGTCCGTATGGTACTGCATCAAAAGCGTTGAGTAGTGATGAATCGAAAGAGAAGGCTATTGCAGTACGTCTCCTCACGGGAGGTTCGGTTGGCTCGGATTACCAACTTACGGGTTATACGGTTGTCGATACCAAGACATTGACCCTCGAAGGCGATAACAACTCCGTATGGCAGGATATTACCTTGCAGTTCGATTATGTTCCGCAGGGTGCACGTATCGCATTCGGTGACGGTCGTACCGATGACCTTGCGGCGAACAACCGTTGGCATATCGACGATGTGAAGATTGACCTGCTCTCGAATGCCGAGATTGCTGTGGGTGTTGTTCGTGCTACCGATACAACGCTCAATATCGGCTGGACGGTTACCGAGTCCAACAAGGATAAGGATTATCTGGCACTCAATCCGAAGTTGAACGCTCCGGATTACGACTTTACAACGATAGATATTACCCATAACTACAAGGTATATCTCTATCGTGACGAGGCTTGCACTGACCTCTATTTAGCATCGTCGCTGAATGCCGTGACAAAGGATAGCAGCGGCAATATTACGGCGGCAGGTCACTTTGCGGTGTCGGATAGCAAGAATGTTTTGCACGCACAGCCTACCCGATTTACGTTTGGAGGTCTTGAACCTGCGACTACATACTACGTCGTGGTTAGCGATACGACAACGGGCAAGAAGAGCAACTCGATTGCCGTTTCGACCACTCCGAGCGCATATCAGGGCAAGGCTCCTGTTACCGACCCTACGCAGGTGATGAAGGGTAACACGATGATTTTCGAGAACTTCGGCGACTTCTACTATGGAGGCGATACTGCGGGATATGCCTGTGGTTATTATCGTGCGGATTCTAATCCTACCGTCAACTACAAGGCGGAGGGCGATAACCCTTATACAAAGACCGATAACTACGACTTTGCCCGTAGCTTGTGCGACAAGGATGTGACACTATTCTCGACCCTTGGCGGTATTATTGATGACCTCGGTATGCAGGACTGGCGCTATTGGAGCGATGATGGTGCGAGCCGTATATTGATGAAGCCGGGCTATATTAAACTTGGTAACGGAAGCAATAAGGCGGGTATTATCACTCCGCTGCTCACTATGATTCCGGACGGTGAGGTTTGGAACGTAAGGGTACGCTTCAAGGCTGCGCCATATACGGAGGTTACCTCGGGTGAAAATAAGGTGGCAGAGAACGATATTATCGTTAAGGCGTTTGATAATAACTCTGCAACTACTTATGAGGCGACAACCGAGGCTCCATACTTGGCATATCGTATGACAGAGGGTGCTACCGTATCGTCGCAGGCGCTCACACTGACCAATCCGGGTGCTTGGACAGAGTATGAGGTGGTGCTTACGCAGGTTACAAGCGACTGCCGTATCTCTATCGGCGGTAATCGTAGCTCTGCTGGACAAAGCCGCTTTTTCCTCGACGATATTCAGGTGATATTGGAGGAGGATACCGATAACAAGTACCTCACCGGATATATCTGGGAGGCTGACGGAACAACTCCTGCCGTAGGCGTTATGGTTACGGATGGCTACCACGTTGTTAAGACCAACTCTCGTGGTCGATACCAGATTCTCTACGAACCGGATGTTTACAAGCCTGAGTATGTGTATTATACAACCCCTGCCGGTAACGAGATTGGTCGTGCGAGAACGGGTCTGCCGGTAACATACTACAAGGTGGGCGACAAGAACCTGAATCCGGATGCGGGCGACTACGCCAAGGACTTCACCCTCGGTGCGAAGATGACGGCTACGACCCATAGAGAGTATAATGCTACAACCGGCAAGCAGAATAAGTGGTTCTTGTTTGTGATGGCCGACCCACAGACTCACGAGGCATCGGGTGGAGAGCACAATGACCTCTGCTTGTCACGATTCTCGACCTATGTTGCTCCTGATTTGAAGACAAGAGCAGCTTCGTGGAACTCGGCTGTTAACTCCTCTGCCGGCACCGGTCAGGCGTATGGTGTTGTGCTGGGCGATGTTACTTGGAATGCTCCGGATGCTCATAAGGCGAAGATGAAGGCGGCTATGGAGGTTGGCGATACCGGCGTATATTGGTACACCGCACCGGGTAACCACGACTGGTATCAGAGTGATAGCGACACATCGCCAAGCATTTCGGCATTTAAGGAGACATTCGGCCCTACACGTATCTCGTTCGACCGAGGCGATATGCATATTGTCGTGATGAATAACGTCATTGTTAAGAGTGATGCAGGAGCCTCACTCGGGGCAAGTGACTATATGGCAGGCTTTACCGACGAGGAGTTTACATGGTTGCGCAATGACCTTTCGCACGTGGATAAGAGCAAGGGAGTTGTTCTCTGCGTTCATATTCCGTTCCGTGGAGGTGCTACCGACTCCGGCTCGAACCACAACAAGACTCGTCACTACGACGATACGCTGACCGAGTTGCAGAAGTTCCAGCACGCATATATCTTCTCGGGACACACCCACAAGAACCAGACCTATGTACACACGAAGTACCCGACTGCGGGTGGTGACTATGTGACGGAGATTATCCACGGTGCGGCTTGTGGTCAGTTCTGGAATCTCAGTATGTCTGCCGATGGTTCCCCTGCGGGATATGCCATCTACACATTTGAGGGCCCACGTGCGAAGTTGCAGCGCTACAAGGCTATTGGTACAACCGGCTCAATGAAGAGCAATTGGAAGAATAATATGCGTATATATTGGGCTCCGGGTAGCACAACGGGTACCTATATGTCAAGGTATAGATTTAATGCAACCAAGAAACGTGTTATTGCCAACGTCTTTATGTCGCACAACCAAGGTGGTGTTCCTGGCGAATTGAGTGGCGACTGGGTTGTACAACTCTATGACCCTGCACTCAAAAAGTGGGTTAATATGAAGCGTATTACTAATGGTATCATAGAGCAAGCGCCTGATTGGAGTTCGTTTAAGTTCACTGTGTCAGAGAAAGATGATTTCTTGATTACCCCTGATGGAGAAACGAAAGCAAGCGGTGCAGCAGAGCCTTCTGATGGATGGCGCATACGTAACGACGTCGATTGGTGGTGGTGGAGCAATGCCGTAGAGCCAAACACCTATATCACTAACCGTAACGGCAATAATTGGGGCGGTGGATACTCGACCAGCGGTTACCAGAGCTCGTGTCACCATATCTGGTATGGCGACTTGACAAACGAGTTGTCTGGAATTACCGGTACGGGTGTGAAGGTGCGTGCTATCCCGCCTTGTTATGGTACGGATGCGAATGTTCAGGCTGCGATTGCGAACGGAACCGATGTGACAGGCGGCTGTATCTACATCTGTGATACATTCACGGAGTGGGGTCGCTCGAAGTCGGATGCGAATGGCCTCGACTGGACTTCGATAAAGAGTGCATACTAAACAGAGTGGGGCGGTGGTTTGCACCGCTCCATAGATGAACAGATAGCGGAGCAACCCGAAAGGATTGCTCCGCTATCTGTTTGCAAATCAATATTTAAGGTAATGATGCAAAAAGCGCACTTTTTGCATCATTACCACTCTCTTACAGCACCTCGTCCGGCATAGGTACTGCCTTGCCCGTGCTGCGCACGATAGGCATAGGGGCCTGCCACTCACGCAGGCGGTTGCTCAACGCCTTGGCCAACTCCTGCACCTTCTCCGGATGCTTGGCCGAGAGGTCGTGTTGCTCGCCGATGTCGGTGCGCAGGTTGTACAGCTCCATCTTGCCGCTACGCAGGCGGTAGATGAGTTTCCACTCGCCCTTGCGCACTGCGCTCAAAAAGTCGATATCCTCCAAGTCGTAGCCCTTCCACTTGTGCGGATAGTGGAAGACAAGGGTGCGCTCGGGGTCGATACCCGACACCTCCTGCCCGATAACGAGCGAGTTTGCCTCCTTCTGGTTGGTTATCTCACCCTTGCTCGCAGCCTTGGCCGCCACCTTCGACCCCTTGGTAATCAGAGGCACAAGGCTCTCGCCATCGACACTCTGCACGGTGCGGTAGTTGCGGATGCCGGCCATTTCGAGAATGGTAGGGAACATATCCTCGCAGATGACAGGGGTGTTTACACGTGTTGCAGGGGCAATCTTGCCGCTCCACTTAAAGGCGAGGGGTACACGGATGCCGCCCTTGTAGCAGGAGCCCTTGCCGTTGCGCAGAGGCAGGTTGTGCATAAAGCGCACGCCGCCCTTTGCCCTATTCTCGGCATTGCCGCCATTGTCGGTCATAAAGATAATGATGGTGTTCTTGTCCAGATTGTTGGCCTCCAAGAAGTCCATCACGTCGCCGAGGCTCTTGTCCACACCCTCGACCATCGAGGCGTAGCGTGCCTGCCCCTCGTCCATACCCGCATCGAGGTACTTCTGGATGAAGCGAGGGTCACGCTGTATCGGCGTGTGCGTGGCGTAGTGCGCAAAGTAGAGGTAGAACGGCTGGTTGTGCTTGATAGGGTAGTCGAGCGTTTTGAGCGCCTCACGTGTGAGTGCCTCCGTCAGATGTACCCCCGTGCCGTAGTACTCGGTCATATTCTGCACTGCCATAAAGGTCCACTTGTCGGGCTGGTTGCCGTAGTTGTCCTCGCTCAGGTAGCTGCGAGGCATACCCGCCACGTTGCCCGTGACATTCACCACGAAGCCCATATTGTAAGGGCTTGCGCCGGGGGTGCCGGCCGATGCCCAGTGGGCCTTGCCGACGTGGATGGTGAAGTAGCCCGCATCACGCAGAATCTGTGGCAGCGGGGTAGCGTGCAGCGTGTGTGGCACACCCTCCACAGGACTCATTCCGTTTATGTTCCACTCGGGGCGCACAAGGTCGCTGCCCTGGTCGTTGCTTACGCCCGTGACCGAGGTGATGGCACCTCCTGCGCCATCGCTCGGCATATCCCGCATCGCCGAGGTCCAGTTGGTGATGTGAGAGTGCGCCGCACTTACTCCCGTGAGCATCGAGGTACGTGTCGGCGTAGATACCGGGCAGGCGTATGCGTTGGTCATAATCACACCCTGCTCCGCCAAACGTGCCATATTCGGCGTGTGGTAGCGCATATTGTTGGGATATACCTCCTCGCCATAGGCGACGCTGCTATCCATCCAACCCATATCGTCCACAAGGAAGAATACGATGTTTGGTCGCTCCTTTGCCGTGGCTGCCAGCGGGGTGAGCATCGACAGCCCAAGCATACATTTTGTTGAAGTCTTCATCTGTTAGTATTTTATTACGGAGAATGAGCAGCACAGGCATAAACCTGTACCACTCATCTTCCAAAAAGTTTATAGTCGCTCCTCGTTTGCTACTTGAAGTATCGCTTGTACAGCCCCTCAAAGCCCTTTCCGTGGCGAGCCTCATCCTTTGCCATCTCGTGCACGGTGTCGTGTACGGCATCCAGATTCTGCTCCTTGGCCAGACGGGCCAGACGGAACTTGTCCTCGCAAGCGCCACTCTCGGCATTCATTCTCTTGTAGAGGTTGGTCTTGGTGTCCCATACCACCTCGCCGAGCAACTCTGCGAACTTGGCTGCGTGCTCCGCCTCCTCCCAAGCGTAACGCTTGTATGCCTCAGCAATCTCGGGGTAGCCCTCACGGTCTGCCTGACGGCTCATCGCCAGATACATTCCCACCTCGGTACACTCGCCCATAAAGTGGTTCTTCAAACCCTCCAAGAGCTCAGGGTCAGCACCCAGACCATCGCCGAGTTTGTGCTCGGTCACAAATTCCAGATTCTCCGACTGCTCCTCTACCTCGACGAACTTGTTGGCAGGAACCTTACACAACGGGCATCTCTCCGGAGCCTCATTCCCCTCATGAATATAACCACATACGGTACAACGCCATTTCTTTGCCATAATATTTAAGTTTTAAAAGTTTAACTTCCGTTATTTTTGTTTTGCTACTGCAAAGGTATGTATTTATTTCCAAAGATAAAAATTATATTTTTCTATACCTGCATAAGCAAAACCTATTCAGAAAGGGCGTTGATTACCGCCTCAATCTCTGCGACGGATGTCGAATCCTTGACCAGCACCCGCTTCCGACTATCGAGCAGATATAGGGCAGGTATTGCCCGCAGGTCGTAGAGTCGCTTCTGCTCAATCACGCACCCCTTGTCGTAGGCGTTCACCCACGAGGCGGGGAGAGGGTGGTTGCGCCACTCGTCGAGCTCCTTGTCGGGATATATGCCGAGCACGCACAACTCGCCGCCGGCAATCATACGAGAGAGCAGTGGCGAGGCCTCTATCGCCTGCTGAATCTCACGACACATCGGGCAGCCGGGGTTATTTATATATATAAGTGTGTATGGCGAGCGCACGGAGTAGAGGTTCGACGTGCGACCCGATGCCACGGTGTACTTGAAGTCGTTGGCAGGGTGGCCTATACGGTTTTGCAGGGCGGTGTGCAGGTCGTACTGCGGCACCATACGCTCGTACTCGTCATAGTATGGCGAGGCTATCTGCGCCTCCAAGACGGGGATGTACTGCTCGTCGTTGCGGTATGGGGAGTTGGGGTCGTGGAAGAGCCTCTCGGCGAGCATCACGAAGTATTTGAACATAGGCTCACTCACGGCACTCCTCTTTATCAGCCGCTGCATAGGCCTCGCATCGTCGGGACGTACGAAGTTGAGGAAGTAGCCCGCAAAGGCCCTCATCATCTCGGCAGTATCGACCTTCGAGATGAATGTCGTGTCGCAGAAGTCGAACTTGTCCCAATAGTGCTCCTCCATATAGAGCAGCCGCTGCTGTTGCGTGGCGTGAGGCGGGGGTGTGACGTACTGAAAGCGGTACACCTTCGGTGCGCTCCGACGTGACTCCTTCGCCCTGCCGCCGCACGAGGCAGCAACGAGAGCGATGACTATGTATAGTGCTATACGTTTCATACGATACAAATATAATAAAATAAAGATTGCCGACAAGCGATGCCGGCAATCTTTATTACTTATGTCGAGTGGATTATTTTGTCAACTCTGTAAGCGCAGCCTTCGCAGCCTCTACGCTGTTGCCGGCAGCAACCTTCTGCAAGTACTCGACGGCCTTCGCCTTCAAAGCGGCATCCTTGTTGCCACCTGCGTTGTACTTCGCATTGTAAGCGGCACCGATGATGAAGTAAACGTCGCTCTGCTCCTCGGCATCGGTCTGTGCCAAAGCGGCATTGTCACCAAGTTCGAGAACCTTGTCGTACTCCTTCTTGTTGTTGTAAGCCTGCAAACGAATCTTCTCTGCCAATGCCGAAGTAGGGTCGGTAGCGAGCATTGCATCAGCCATAGCGATAATGCCATCCTGGTCGCCGGCCTGCTGCATACGAGCCACCTCGTTGTTGGTGTAGAGGGCCATCTTCGCCTTTGCCGCAGCGATAGCGTCAGCGTAGCGGGATGGGTTCATACCGCAGATGTTGGTGCAGACATCCATACCCTTCTGATACTCGTTGAGCTTGAAGTAGCTCTCTGCGAGGTTGAGTGCCATCTCTGTATTGCGGTGGTTGGCAGCGTAGCCCTTCTCGAATACGGCAACGGCGGTAGCGTAATCCTCGGCGTTGAAAGCCTCACCACCCTGCACCTGATAAACCTTCGCAAGAATCTGGTTCGACTTAATCTTTGCCTGCGAGTCGCCCCACAGCTCAGCCTTCTCGGCAGCCTTTGTCAGGTAGGAGATAGCCTCGTCATACTGCTTCTTTGCGGCAGCGGATGTGCCAAGACGCTGGTAGCAGGTAGGGATGTACTTCTTTGCGGTTGTCACGCAGTTGAGTACCTGATTGTCCTCCGAGTCCATACCGCCCTTTACAACTGCCTCCAAGGCAGCAGCAGCCTTTGACCACTCCTTTGTACCGATTGCGGCTACACCCTCGTTGTACTTGGTGATGACCTCATTCGAACTTTGTGCCGATACGGTTGCAAATGCAAACATTGCGGCTACGATTACAAATAATTTTTTCATAATATAAAATACCTTTTGTTAAATTTTATTTTTTGCGAGTTTGGTTCGTTATGTTTCAACAATTTGCAAAGATAGTGTTTTTATGAAACAAATCAAATATCTATCTTAATTTCGTGAAAAAATCACTCATAAGTCGCTCGCACTCCGAGGCGAGTACGCCGGCGGTGACACTTGTGCGAGGGTGCAGTAGCCCTGCTCCGAAGCGGCTGTAACCACGTTTTGGGTCTGCCGCACCATATACTATGCGCCCTATCTGGCTCCACGCCAACGCTCCGGCACACATCACACACGGCTCCACCGTCACATATAGCGTGCAGTCGGTAAGGTATTTCCCGCCGAGGGTCGATGCCGCCGCCGTTATCGCCTGAATCTCGGCGTGGGCGGTCACGTCGGTAAGTGTTTCGACCAGATTGTGGCCTCGGCCGACAATCGAATCGCCGGCAATAATCACCGCTCCGATGGGTACCTCCTCACTTTCTAACGCCTCCAAAGCCTCTTTTATTGCCAAACGCATATATTTTTCGTCTGTTTGCGCAGATACTTCCATAATTTTATTAATTTTGCGGGTTACTTATTGCAAAGATACGAAATAAAACAATAAAATATAACAAAACGTATGTATAGAAGTCATACCTGCGGTGAATTGAGAGCCGCAAATGTAAATCAGACAGTCACTTTGGCGGGCTGGGTGCAGAAGGTGCGTAACCTCGGAGCAATGACCTTTATCGACCTGCGAGACCGCTACGGCATTACGCAGATTGTTGTTGAGGAGCACTCTGCCGAGCAGACCCGTGCCAATGCCGCACGTCTTGGTCGTGAGTTCGTTATTCAGGTGACAGGAAAGGTTATCGAGCGTGAGTCCAAGAATCCGAAGATGGCTACCGGAGATATCGAGGTTGCTGCCTCCGAGATTAACATACTCACCGAGTCGGTTCTGCCTCCGTTCACTATTGAGGAGAACTCCGACGGTGGCGACGACCTGCGTATGAAGTACCGCTACCTCGACCTTCGCCGTCCGCCATTGCAGCGCAATATGATTCTGCGCCACAAGATGGCTCAGGAGATTCGCCGCTTCCTCGACAGCGAGGGCTTCCTCGAAGTGGAGACCCCATACCTTATCAAATCGACGCCGGAGGGTGCACGTGACTTCGTGGTGCCAAGCCGTATGAACCCTAACGAGTTCTACGCCCTGCCGCAGTCGCCGCAGACCTTGAAGCAGCTGCTTATGGTTGCGGGCTACGACCGCTACTTCCAGATTGTGCGTTGCTTCCGTGACGAGGACCTGCGTGCCGACCGTCAGCCGGAGTTCACGCAGATTGACTGCGAGATGTCGTTTGTGGAGCAGGAGGATGTACTCTCGATTTTCGAGCGCTGGGCAAAGCATATGTTCAAGAGCGTGCTCGACGTGGAGTTCAACGAGCCTCTGCGCCGTATGCCGTGGATTGAGGCTATGGAGAAGTACGGCTCCGATAAGCCGGACCTGCGCTTCGGTATGGAGTTCGCCGACATCACCGACCTCGCTCACGGTCACTCCTTCTCCGTCTTCGACGATGCGGAGTACGTCGTGGGCTTCGCCGCAACGGGCTGCGCTACCTATACCCGCAAGCAGATAGATGCTCTCACCGACTTCGTTAAGCGCCCACAGGTGGGTGCCAAGGGCCTGGTATGGATTCGCTTGGAGCAGGGTGGAGGCATCAAGTCCTCGGTCGATAAGTTCTTCTCGCCGGAGGATTTGCACGCCATTGCCGAGCGCCTCGGGGCGAAGGAGGGCGACCTCTGCCTCGTTATGTGCGGCAAGAAGTTCAAGGTGCTCTCGCAACTCTGCACGCTCCGCTTGGAGGTTGCCGAGCAGCTCGGCCTGCGTGACCCGAAGAAGTTCGCACCGCTCTGGGTTATCGACTTCCCTATGTTCGAGTGGGACGAGGAGACACAGCGCTTCTACGCTATGCACCACCCATTCACCTCGCCAAAGCCTGAGGATGTGCAGTATTTGGAGAGCGACCCCGCACGTGTGCGTGCCAACGCCTACGACTTCGTATGTAATGGTACCGAGTTGGGCGGTGGCTCTATCCGTATCCACGATGCGCAGTTGCAGTCGCTTATCTTCAAGTGCCTCGGCTTCACGCCGGAGCAGGCGGAGGCGCAGTTCGGATTCCTCATCAACGCCTTTAAGTATGGCGCACCGCCACACGGAGGCCTCGCATTCGGTTTCGACCGCCTTTGCTCACTCTTCGGAGGCTCGGAGTCTATCCGTGACTATATCGCCTTCCCGAAGAACAACGCCGGCCGAGATGTTATGCTCGATGGCCCGTCGCCGATTGCGCCTGAGCAGTTGGAGGAGTTGTATCTGTCGCTTGTAAAACCCGAGTAAAAACCATTTTAAGGGGTGATTTCTTCCTTTGTCTGCGTGTGGTTTGATGGTCACATACAACTTCGGAGCGAAGCGACAAAGCCTCCCTTTGTCAAAGGGAGGTTTGGAGGGAATATAAATATAAAAATCTCATAATCGCAGATTATGCTCCCACCAAACCATACTCGACGGCGTTGAAATCCCCTCCTTAAAATGATTTTTTGGGTTGTGCAGGTGGGTAGAAAATCATTTTAAGAGCAATTTGCTTCCGCTACCTCATTCTCGGCAATGGGAAATACGCTAAGTATGTCCCATCGCCGAGCCTATCGGCGAGCGTTGCAACTCATCACTTAAAATGATTTTTTTTGTGTAGTAGGGTAGTGAATTTAATGAGATTGGGGAGTTTAAGGGATGCCAAGATTACTACCCTTAAATTCCCTAAATTCCCTTTGCGCTTAACCTTAATTGACCTTACCTGACCTTACTTGACCTTACGTTGCGCAAAAGGAGCGCACGAGTTTAAGGGTTATTAAGGGAGTTAAGGGCTATTAAGGGTTGTTAATGTTGCGCCGAGAGATTGCGGATTCTTACGACCTTGTCACAACTCGTTTACGCTCACCTTAATAACCTTTAATTGCCTTTAACAACCTTTATTGTTGCGCCAAGCCCGTTGCGCCAATGTCATTAAGCTGACTTGTCGGCGCTGCCATTCAATGCCATTGCTTGCCCCCCCCCTGGGGGGGTATCGTTTTCGATACCCACGCAGGGCGAAAGGTCAATTAAGGTCGATAAGGTCAGGTAAGGTTAATTAAGGTGGTTGTGGGAGATTGGATAGCGGGGTAGGGTGTTACTTCTGCGCCTGCCCCTACTCGACCTTACAGCACCCGCAGGTTGCGTGACCTTCCTCGACTTTACCTGACCTTACGTTGCGCAAAGCCTTCTCCTGCACACCCCCCCCCTCCCTAAAATATATCCCGCCTAATGCAGATTAGGCGGGATATATTTTGATATACTCTTCCGAGAGGACTGTTACTTTGTCGGCGAGCCACTCTCCTCCGGACAGCGTACACAACGTACCGGCAAGCCTTGGAAACGGCTGATAGCAAATGGGAAATGTGTAACACCTGTTTCAAAATAGTGCGACATAGCACGGCGATTATTACACTCATTCTCAAACTTCGATTGAAATTTGCCAGTCTCTTGGTTCCAGGTTGATGTGCTTATTACCGAACCATTCTGCGAAACCTCGGCCGGTGTGGCTGTCCAATAATATCCAGCGGCCGGGTTTTGTATCTTCCACTCGTTGTCGGTATTTAATAATCCCACAATGCCCATTTTCGGGAGATAGGTAGTGATTACATCATTATAGTACAGAGGTGCGCATTTGTGTATGATAGTATTTGTTTCAATGCCATCTATTTGATATCTATCACTATTACATCCAAGCAGGTCGCTATTAGGAACCATATATCCATAAGGGCACGGGTCAAATGCCGTCTTCTTATAGACACCATCCTCCGAGTATCCCCACATACGCAGATATGCATCTGTGGCAGTGTTTATCTCGCTGTTTGAGGTTAGGTCGGCAGGGGACTGAGGAACCATAATTGTCGTAGATAGCCCTGAGGAAGGTATTACCAGACGAGTCGTTGTTTCCACTCCTGACGAGGTGCCATTATAGTAGAAGATATTGGTAAGAGCAGTGGTTGCACTACGCATATTAACGCCATAAGTTGCACTTGATACTCTTAAATTGCCGGTAGGATAACCCGGATATGGGGTGTTAATGCCCCAGCAGTAGTATAAACCTGCAGCTGTTTCGTTGTAGAAGGCATTATTGTTTGTTCCGGTTGCCGTTGGAGCAATTGTCGTTGCACCCAGATTTCGGTCAAGCATATGAACATTTGCGGCTACCTGAACATCGCTTGGTGTATCGTTCAGCGACCAGATATGCCAGCTCCAAAGTACCGTACCACCGAAGTAGAGCGATACTACGGCATTGCCGGTGGTTGAGGTCTTGAAATACAACCAACTCTCGTCGGCCAACGATGTGGTAAGTCGGCCCTCGGCAGTTACTGCATAGTCGCCGATAATGCTATCGGTGGTGATGCCCATAGCCTCCAAGCCCGCAGCTCCACGGCCTCGGATATTTGCATTGAACTTATAGAGGGTGTTCGGCTGAACCATAAAGCAGTTGGATGGTTTCAACTCTACTGCGCTTGCGGCATCGCTTGGGAGCGTATTAACGCCATTGTCGAGAATCAGCGTCGAGAAGAAACTATCGCCCTCCGTCCACAGCGGGAACATATTAGGGGTAATCTTCGGCAGTTTGATGGTTGCCGGCAGGACATAGACTGCATTTGGCTTCAACTGACCGCCATTGCTTGTGATTGAGCGGGAGGTAAGGAAGGTACCCTTGTCGGTAATAATCTCGGCAACGAGTTTTACGCCATTGAGGTTTACTGGGTTTACCACAACCCATACGTCAAGGGCACCGTCGTCGGTAGTGCTGCTGACAACATTATCGCCCTGCACTACGCAATCCACAATCCAGCTATACGAGGAGGTCGCCATAGTAACTGTTTGTGACTCCAAATTGACGGTGTAGTTGCCCGCAAAGTTGTAGGTGGATGCGTGCAGAGGGGTTGCCGACTTGTTCTCATTTGAGTCGGTCACAATCTCCGAGGCTGCATACACTCGGACATTGGAGACCTTTGCGCCGTTGAGCACTGCGTCCTGCGCTCGGTACTTAATCTTGAAGTTGAGTATCGAGAATTGGTTTTGGAAGGTCAGCGAGGTGCCGCCGTTGTCGGAGGCTGTCGCCTTGGCTATCTCCAACATATACTTGCCGATATGCGTACCCTCGGTGTTGCTCTGTATCTGCGTAGCACTCAATGCGCCCGATACGGCGGTAGGGTCGCTACCCGCATTGGCATTGTATGGCGAGTATGCGTAGTAGGTGTGTGTGCCGGAGGTAGCATCCGACTGAAACTTGCCCGTGAAGGTCGCCTCGCTCGCCCCCTTGCCGGAGGTGGAGGTGAACTTGCAGTTGCTCTCGGTAGTCGGGCCGGAGAGATATACGCCGATGGCATCCTCTGCGTCCCACACCAGCGAGTAGCCCGCCTGCGTAGTGCTCTCGGAGGCACCCACGCTACTCACGTATGCACGTGTAACCTCGCTCTGTCCCGCAGTGATGCTGACCGTGCGGCCCTCGTTGTGAGGTATCTGCTCCTCATTTGGCTGGAAGCAGCCGCCACTGAGCATAGCACCCGCCATGATGCTCAGATAGGTAAAAAACTTTCTCTTCATAGTCGCTCTCCTTTCTTGTTTAATCCTCGCCCTCGTAAAAAGAATCGCCACTTTCGTGGTCACCCGTGTTGGGCACAGAGAGTTCAAAACCTCGTTCAACCTCCGACTCCCATACATCAACGACGGGAGCAGTGTAGGAACATTTGTGAAAAACCTTTTGCATAACCTAACTCAAATAATGTGTGTTGTACTCCGTTCAGGTAGGGATATAGCAAAGCTTGCGAAGCCTCCTGCGAGGTCGCATACCGTGCTATTAATATGTGCGGAAGCAATTAAAGTGATGCTCGAAGTAAAAGGCGCAAAATCCCCCCCCCGAGCGGATTGCGAGCGAGTCGCAAGATATTTCAACCTACTGCCTTGCATCATTTTTCCATATAAAAACTAACCTATTGAGTAGCAAAGATAGGAAAAAATGCGTATTATCGTTCTCTTTTTGACAAAAAAAGTCTAAAAAAAGTACATTTTTTTGCAAGATTATGCTAATCCTACCTCAATCGGTGTCTGTTGAAGTGGGGCGTAACCTTGCCGACGAAGTAGAGTAGCGACAGCAGAATGAGCACCGCACCGACCGTGTAGCAGTATGCGTAGCCGTACTCCGAAATCCAGCCGCCGAGCAACATTCCGCTGCCGATGCCCACGTCCCACCCCGTGAGGTATGTGGCATTGGCGGTGGCACGGCGTGAGGCCGGCGCAAGGTTGATAAAGAGGGTGTTATATGCCGGAAATATCGTGCCGAAGCCATATCCGAAGAGGAAGGCGGTGGCGAAGTAGAGGGTATCTCCTGCGATGTGACCCCACGTTGCCACGTGCGAGAGCGATGCCTCGCCGATGGCACCGAGCAGTGCGATGAGGATGCCCGTGCGTATGGTCTGTGTGATGTAGCCCCTATCGACACGCATGCCGGAGCTTAGGCGGGAGGTGATAAGACCTGCCGCCATCACGGTAAAGAAGAGCCCCGAGGCCACCGTGATACCCGATTCGGCGGCATAGAGAGCCATATAGCTCGTCGTCATACCGTAGGGAATTGCTATCAGGAAGAATGAGATGCAGGCGTGGATGCCCTCCTTCAAGAAGAAACGGTCGGTCGAGAGCGGCATCTTCCGTGGCTCGGCGACACTCTTGCGGGCCACACGCACCGAGGCGGCGAGGCATAGCCCGACGGCTCCCATAGTGAGCGAGGTGGCGAAGAGGGCCTCAAAGTCACCCGCCCCGACGATAAACAGACCCACCATAGGGCCGAAGGCCATAGCCAGATTGTTGGTCACGCCGTAGTATCCCAGCCCCTCGCCACGACGTGAGGAGGGCATAATATCTATGACGAGCGTATTGGCGGCGGTGGTGAGCATACCGAAGGCGAAGCCGTGCAGGATGCGCAGCAGGATAAACATCGAGAGCGACTTCGTGACGAAGAAGTAGGCGATGAAGGCGGCAACAAAGAGGGTATATGCCACCATATAGACCCGCTTGCGGGGTAGGGTATCGGCGACAAATCCGGCCAAAGGTCGGATGCTCAACACGGCAACAACGTAGCACGAGAGCACCACGCCCACCATTGTCTGGCCTATGTCGAAGGTCGATTTGAGGTAGAGTGGCAGTGTCGGCACCAGCAGGAAGAACGAGAACGAAATCATAAATCCCGCCAGACACATCGCTATATAATCTCTTGTGAAGAGCCGGTCTCGGCTGCTTGTTGTGCTCATAACCTATGTAAGTTTTACGGTGCAAAAGTAATAAAAAACGCCTACGATTATTCTCGCAGGCGTCTTTTATTCTCTATTTCTCCTCTATTTTGCCGTCACAGCCGCATACTCGCTTTTAAGTGTGGCAAAGAGCTCCTTGACCGAGAGTATCTTATCGACCCTCCACGCATTTGAGCCGCAGAAGGCGTAGCCGTGGTCCATACGGCCTCGGTAGGCATTATAGAGCGCAAGCATAATGCAGTATGGCGAATCGACCATATTGCAGGTCTTGATGCAGTGGAACGGACAAGCCTTTGGCTTGGTGAGTCCCGCCTTGACCTTATCCAGGAAGCTGTTGTGCACGGCACGTCCCGGCATACCTACCGGCGACTGGATAATCTGCACATCATCCTTCGTGGCATTGACGTATGCCTGCTTGAACTCCTGCGAAGCATCGCACTCCTCGGTAGCCACAAATCTTGTGCCCATCTGTACGGCGCTGGCTCCGAGCGAGAGGATGTTGTGGATATCCTCGCCGGTGAAGACACCGCCCCCGGCGATAACCGGAATCTGCTTGCCGTGCTCCTGCTCCAACTCCTTGACCTCCGAGACAACCTCCGGAAGGATGCTCTCCAATGTGCAGTTCTCGTCGGAGAGCTGCTCGTTGCTGAATCCGAGGTGGCCACCCGCCTTCGGGCCCTCAACGACAACGGCATCAGGAATATAGCCATACTCGCCAATCCAGCGGCGGCAGATAACCTTCAACGCACGTGCGCTCGATACAATAGGTGCAAGCTTGGTCTTCGACCCCTCGGTCAGGAACGATGGCAGATTCAGCGGCAGACCTGCACCGGAGAAGATGATATCCACCTTCTCGGCAATGGCGGTCTTGACCAAAGAGGCAAAATCGGTCATCGCAACCATAATGTTTACACCAATAACTCCCTTTGAGGCCTTCGCAGCCTCCTTTGCTTTGCGAATTTCCTGTGCTAATCCCCACAAGGTTGCCTTGTCGAAATCTTGCGAATAATCTTTGTAGATAAGCCCTAAGCCGGCAGCAGATATGACACCGATACCACCCTCGTTGGCTACGGCAGATGCCAGACGTGACATAGAAATTCCTACTCCCATACCTCCTTGCACGATAGGTACACGTGCCAGAAGGTCTCCAATCTTCAACGCTTTCATTATAATATTTATGTGAGTTAGTGCGCTCCAACACGGAACGCAACGGCACAAAAGTAAAAATTTTCGGCCAAAAAACATCCCTTTTTACGAGATATTTTTCGGCCGAAAAATTGTCTATATCGTTATACGATAACGGTTTAGTTGCTTGTGGCGGCTTTTGCCTCTCGCTATCAGATGGTTATCTTACAGCAAGAATTTCATCAGGAAGAAGCAGCCGAGTAACACCATTCCGATACTTACCTTGCGGAAATTGCCGCAGCATACATTGATAAGTATGTAGGAGAGGTGTCCGAGAACGATACCATCGGAGATGCTGTATGCCAGAGGCATAAAGAGGATGCAGATGAATGCAGGGATAGCCTCCGAGTAGTTCGAGAAGTCTATTCGCATTACCGAGTTCATCATCATCAGGCCGACCAGAATCAGTACCGGAGCGGTTGCTGCACCCGGAATGGAGAGGAAGAATGGCGCAAATATCAAGGCGGCGAAGAAACAGAGTGCCGTCACGAAGGCGGTCAGACCACTTCGGCCTCCCTCCTCCACGCCTGCTGCGCTCTCTACGAAGGTGGTCACGGTGCTGCTACCCATAATTGCACCGCCGGTTGTGCCGATGGCATCAACGAGGAACGCCTCCTTCAAGCGAGGGATGCGACCCTCCGAGTCGGCGATGTTGGCACGGTTGCAGACGCCGATAAGGGTGCCAATCGTGTCGAACAAATCGACAAAGAGCAGCGTAAATACGATGACAAACATATCTTTCGTGAAGATGTTTGACCACTCGAACTTACAGAATATAGGCTCGATGGATGGCGGGGTGCTGAAAATGCCGTTCATATTTGTAACGCCCATAGGGATACCGATGAGGGTCGTGAGCAGGATGCCGATGAGCAGTGCGCCACGCACCTTCTTCGCAAGTAGTACGGAGGTGATGACGATGCCGATGATGCCGAGCAGAGCCGAACCGCTTGTAATGTCGCCCAATCTTACGAGGGTTGCCTCGCTTGGTATGATGATTTTGGCATTCTGTAAGCCGATGAAGGCGATAAACAGACCTATACCTGCGCTTATGGCATCACGGATTGTCTCCGGTAATATATATACAATCTTCTCACGCAAGTTGGTCAGCGTGAGTAGGATGAAGATAAGTCCCTCTATAAATACGGCAGTCAGGGCAAATTGCCACGAGTAACCCATCATCGCACAGATGGTGTAGGCGAAGAATGCATTGAGGCCCATACCGGGTCCCAAGGCAAACGGCAGCTTGGCAAGCACGGCCATCAGCAGCGTAGCGAGTGCCGAGACGAGTGCGGTAGTGGTAAACAGTGCTCCCTTATCCATTCCTGTCGAGGCGAGGACGTTGGGATTTACGGCCAAGATGTAGGCCATTGTCAGGAAGGTTGTGAGTCCCGACATAACCTCGGTACGAATATTCATCGTAGCGGGGTCAAAACCAAAGAGTTTCTTTAACATTATTAAGTACGTGTTTAGCGTTTATAATTCTATTGTTCAAGTTTATCCATCAGGTATCGGCGCAGGTCGCTCCAACGGTAATATACGCCATTGACAGCCTCTCCGACAGCCTTGTCCAACTGCTGCTCATACTCGTTGTGCAACACCTTGACGAGCACCTCGCCTGCCTTGTTGCGGTAGAATACGAGTTGTATGTTGGCAGCCATAGGTGTTACCCTGTTTATCTGCCACTTGTACGATACGTTGTCGAAGTCGTCGGTTATGACGTTGCACGAGGGGATGCCTACGAATGCGGCAAACGGAATCACCGTCACGTCGTGGGCAAAGCGCAGTGTAGCCTGCTCGTCACCCTCGGCGATGGCACGGTCGGCCGTGCTGATGACATTGCGTACAAAGGGTTTGATGCCGCCCAGAATGTGGTGCGCATAACTCTTGGATGGGCCCGTGAGGGCGTAACGACGGATGTTCGAGGCACGCCATACGGCAGCCTGCTCCTCCTCGGTGAATACGTAGGAGAACTCCTTGACCTGCGGGTGAGGTGTAGAGCCGAGGATGCCCACGCCGAGGAACATATTGTACATAAAATCCTGTTGGCTCTTCATCTCTGCCACACACCTGCTACCCGGCTTGAACAGACGTGCGATGAATGCCGACGCATCGGGCATATAGGCACGGCGCAGCGAGTCGCTCAGCGGCACCGAGTGCTTTGCGATGCTGTTCAGCCCCTCGTATGCTTTCAGGTATGTGTTCGCCTCGCTCGACTCCATACGCACCTCCACCTTCGGGTTGAGGCGTTTGAGCTCCGCTACGGCAGATGCCATCGAGAGGATGCACCTCGGAACGATTGTCGAGCGGCAGTCCACGAAGCATCGACGACCACCCTTTGTCGAGAATATCTCCGGATAGGAGTTGTAGATGCGGCGCATAATGCCACGATGTTGCTCCTGACCCAACTGCGTGAGCTCGCCGGCACGATTCTCCGCTGCGTAGGCGAGGGTGAGCCAGTCGGTGCGGAAACGTTCTCCGAGCGGTGTGAGTTCCCCATTGTCGTGCGCCTGCTCAAACACCTTGCTAATGCGAGTGTATGTCTTGGCGGAGGAGTGGTGGCGTGAGCCGTGACGAGCCAATGTGCTGATGTAGAAGGGCTCGAAGCCCTTTGGTGCCTTGGTGCGAGGTGCGTCGGCAACCCTCTCGACAGGGTATGGGCGGTAGAGTTCGTAACTGTAATCCGCATCCATAGCCTTTATCTCCGCCGCACTCTGTGCCACGGCAATGATTGTGGTCGCAAGGGCGATAAAAAGCAGTAGTAGTCGTTTCATTACTTCTCGGTCATTATTTTTAGTATCAGTTTATCGGTCTCACGCATACCGCAACGACCTATGGTCGTGAGGTTGCGGATGCAGCAATCTACGTCGTCGTCGATGATGCCTTCGAGTGATGTTGTGTGGCGATGCTCCATCGCCAGTGCTGCCGAGAGCACCGCCGTAGCCACACCGCTGGTCACTTTGAGCGAGCAGCTCGGCTTGGCTCCGTCGCAAATCATACCCGTAATGTTGGCAACCATATTCTTCACGGCGTAGGTCACCTCCTCGTAGCCTCCGCCCATCAGGTATGTGATGCCGCAGCTTGAACCCGTAGCGGCAACCACACAGCCGCAGAGTGCCGACAGACGGCCGAGGCTCTGCTTTATATATATTACGGTGAGGTGGCTCAGGGTCAAGGCACGCAGCAGCTGCTCTCGTGATGCGCCGTGCTCACGGCCGAACATCACCACCGGCACCGTCGCCGATATGCCCTGATTGCCACTGCCGGAGTTGCTCATCACGGGTACCATAGCACCGCTCATACGTGCATCGCAGGCACCGCTGGTGTAGGAGAGAATCTTGGTGAAGAGCGTGTTGCCGAAGATGCTGCCCTCCGCCTTCTCGTGCAGCAGACGACCCAGCCCGTGGCCATACGACCCCTCGAAAGATACCTCCGCAGCACCGACGTTGAGCTCTGCCGACCTCCACAGGAACTCCACCTCCTCCAAAGGTGCCTCCATAGCAAAGTCATATACCGTGCGCAGTGTCAGCTCAACCTCCGCCTCGGAGCCATCTCCGCCACTTGTACCCTCCTCTGCCGAGTAGAGCACCTCGCCGTTGCGCTCGATGCGTGTGAAGCGGGTGTGCGTGTCGGCAATCTCTGCTACGGCACGCTCGCCGGCGGCAGCAACCTCTACACGGATGTAGAGCATCTTGCCCGTCTCTCGGTCGATATCTATGCGTATCTGCGCCTGCTCCATATAGTTTTTGGCCTCTGCTACGCTCTCCGTCGTGGTGTTGCGCAGCACCTCCAAGCCATATTCGGAGTTGCCTATGGTGGCACCGAGAGCCACGGCGATAGGTAGTCCGGTCATACCCGTATTCGGGATGCCCACGCCCATCGCATTCTTGTAGATGTTGGGGCTGAGCGTGACCTCAATCTCCTCGGGACGACGACCGAGCGCCTCGCAAGCCTTGGTTACGCACAACGCTACGGCGATAGGCTCCGTGCAACCTATTGCAGGAACAACCTCCCGACGAATTAGAGCAACAATATCCGAAATCTGCTGTCTATCCATATTCTGACTATTTTACAAGATACCAAACATACGCCCCGTAACAGAGCAAATAGAGGATACCCTCGCACCACATTATGCGACGATGTCCCACCATAAGTGCCGATAGCATCACCGCCACGGCTGCCGCTACCGCCATCGCCACATCTACCATTGTCACCCCGCTCATATGCAGCGGTGCTATCACCGAGCAGGAGCCCAAGATGAGGAGTATGTTGGCGATATTCGAGCCGAGCACGTTGCCCAACGCAAGTGCCGTGTGCCCTTTGAGCATCGAGGCCACGCTCGCCGCAAGTTCCGGCAGGGATGTGCCTCCGGCAAGCAGCGTTATGGCTATAATCGCCTCACTGACACCCATCGAGCGGGCTATCTGTACGGCGGAGTCGAGCGTAAGGTTTGCGCCATAAATAAGACCGCAGAGGCCCAATACGACCATTCCGCCGGAGCGTAACCACGAGAAGTCGGAGGTCTCGTCAGGCTCGGTGCCCGCCTCCGAGGTGCTTGTCGCCTCGGCGTTATTGTCGCCTCGGAATGAGTACCATAGGACGGCGACGTAGAGCAGCAACATCACAACTCCCTCGATGCGTGAGAGCGAGCCGTTCCAAACCATCACGGCCAATAATAACGAAGTCGCAACGCATATAGGCACGTCACGGCGGATGTTATCACGAGTAAACAGTATCGGCGCAATGAGCGAACAGACGCCCAAAATCAGGAATACGTTGAATATGTTTGAACCTACGACGTTGCCGATGGCGATATCGGTATTGCCGGCGAGTGTGGATGCGGCACTGACGGTAAGTTCGGGGAGCGATGTGCCTACGGCAACAATCGTCATTCCGATTACATACTCCGATATGCGCAACCGCTTGGCAATGGTTGCCGAGCCGTTTGTGAGCCAGGTTGCACCTACTGTGAGCAGTATAAAACCTATTATGAGTAAAATCCAAGTCATATGAATCACTTTACACGTTAAAGATAGTGCATATCTTTTATAATTCCTTAATTATTGTATCAATTTGTGCAGAAACAGCACGAATTGAGCATTTTTCCTCTGCAATTTTACGAGAATTCTCTCTTAATTCTCGGTATCCACTTGTGCCGACAATATCATAGATGTATCGAATGCCTCGTGCAAAATCCTCCACATCTTTCATTTTTGCGACATATCCGGCGCCGCCGTTCTCTATAATATCGATTGCTATACCTGTGGAGAATGCAACTACCGGAGTTCCGCACATGACAGACTGATTCACCATCGTTGGACCTGCGTCGCCCAGAGATGGTGACAGGAAAACATCCGCTGCGGAGTACGCTGTTATGAGTTGATTTGTTGAGAGGAAACCTGTTTGTATTACATCAATATCGAAGAATGATTGTAAATCGTTATTGATGTTTCCGGCAAATATTATAACAACATTGCTCTTCTCTTCCGTGGTCAGGCTGTCGGAGAATATCTTTAAGGATTGGCGCAACTCTGCAAATCCTTTGCGTTTTTCCAATATCATAGAGGCTCCTGCGAATATGACAAATCGCTTCTCTGTTCCAATATTTAGAGTCTTGCGAGCTTCAACTCTATCTACGGGTTTGAACAGATTTTCGTTGATAGGCATCAGAGCGTATTTAAGCCTTTCGGGGGCGAATAAATTGCTCTTTTGTGCGTGAGCGAGCATCCAACTGTTGCCTAAGAAATAGCAAGGTATAGAGTTGAATATACGTCGCTTGTGTAGCCAATTTAGGTGTGTTTGGTCTCTCTTATAAATGCCACCATAGATTGGGCAGTTACCGCAACCGGATTGATAATTGGTACAATGCATAAAGTAGAAACAGCCTCCTGTAATAGGGGCCATATCTACTGCATAAATTAAGATGGGACAACTTAATTTCTTGTATAGCCTTTCGAAGGTGTTAGAGTTTATCATATCCTCGCAAAAGAGGGAGATAACTAAATCGTACTTGTATTGAATTTTGGATAGCAAACCCTTTGCATCTATCATAGGATGCCTTTCATCTATATTGACAAGTTTGATATCATCATTCGGAGTAAATGGATATCTGTGCAGGAATCTCTTGAATTTAATGTTTAATCTACTCTTTTTCTTTCGCAGGGATCTGCGGAGTCGTTCAAAGAAAGATAGTTTGTGAGTGACGTTGTAAAAACTGTGATGTATAAAATCAACATCGTGGCCATTTAGACGTAGTGCCTCCATCAAATCCTCTCCCAGATTTGCAGAATGAGATTTAGGCTGACTTGATATTAAAAGGATACGCATAAACAGTCTCTCTTTGTGTTTAACGGTTTTTGTAGAAATTAACAATATCTCCTACGATAGTCTCCACCATATCCATCTCCAACTCATAGAAGAGAGGAAGTCGTACTAAACAATCGGTATATAAGTCTGCCACAGGAAGTTCTGGCCGTAGGGAAAAATTACTTGTGTAAAACTTGCTCTTGTGTAGGCTTAGATAGTGGAATACGGCCATTATGCCTCTCTCTTTTAAGTATGCAATCAGTGCACTTCTCTCTTCAAGTGAGGAGCAGATAATGTAGAACATGTGAGCATTGTTGGTTGCATATTCGGGGATTTGAGGCAGACGTATCTTTTCGCTATCTGCTAACTCCTGCAATCCCTCTCTATATTTGTTCCACAGATCTTTGCGTCTGTTCTGAATGTTATCCAACTCCTCTAATTGGGCAAATAAGAAGGCTGCTATAATCTCCGAAGGAAGAAATGATGAGCCGGTATCTACCCATCCGTATTTATTGACTTCACCACGGAAGAATTGAGAGCGATTTGTGCCCTTCTCCCATAATATCTCGGCACGCAACTTGAATCGTTCGTCGTTTATTGCTAATAAACCACCCTCTCCCGCTATGATATTTTTGGTCTCATGGAAAGAGAATGTTGCGAGGTGTCCTATCGATCCCAAAGGGCGTCCTTTATAGTAAGAGTCAATTGCTTGCGCAGCATCCTCTACCACAATCAGATTATATCGCTCTGCCAACTCCATGATTTTGTCCATATCGCATGCAACGCCTGCATAGTGTACGGGAACAATCACTTTGGTTCGCTCAGTGATTAGCGATTCAATCTTGTTCGCATCCAGATTCGGGTTCTCCTCTTGGCTATCGGCAAATATTACGGTTGCGCCCTCACGTATAAAAGCCAACGCAGTAGAGACAAAGGTGTAAGATGGAATAATAACCTCATCTCCTTCTTTGAGATCGCACAGCATTGCAGCCATCTCTAAAGCATCGGTGCAAGATGTAGTCAATAGGGCCTTTTTGAAGCCGTAACGCTCTGTGAAATATTGGTGGCAACGTTGTGTAAATATTCCGTTTCCGGATAATTTGCCGGCCTGCACTGCTTGGTAGAGGTAGTGAGTCTCCTTACCTGTAATATACGGTTTATTAAAAGGTGTCATATAATCTTAATCTTCTTTATCCAGCCAAAAATGGTATATTGAGCAACTCTCAATAAGGCTCATGTCGCAACTCTTGTAGAATGCCACTGCATCCTTGTTGTGTTTTTGTGTTGCAACGCTCATACGCTTGCATCCTCTCTGTTGTGCCACACCGACCATGTGGTTTATAAGTTTTTTGCCTATTCCCTTCCCTCTACTATCTGCATCTACGGCTATCAGACCGATAGAGGCCTCCTCATTGGATATTTTGAGTGTGGCAAAACCTTTTGGTGTGCCATTCTCTCCATTGATGATATATACACCATCTGCCATATTACCGTTCAGTGAGTTTGCAATCCAAGTGCGATAGAATCGCTCGAAGACCTCCTGCGAGAAGTGGTTGTCGTTTTTGTATCGTGAACACCAACCGGCAGCGTAGGCAAGTTCGTGCAACTCTGTGCCGTCGCCTGTGTAGTCAAGCACGTTGCTCTCCTTCGGGAGTGGCGACTTCGGCTCTATGCTGCGTCCGAAAATATACTTTATATCCACAAGTTGACCTCCGAATTGCTTGCAAAAGGATTCGTCTAATAGTGTTTCGCCTTCGAGCATTACATATACAAGGTCGAACTTGTCTTGGCGGAATTTGTCGAGAACCAATGCAATCTGCGACTGCTCTGCGTGTGTGTAACATCGTATCAGACCTATTTTCTGTCCGAAAAACTCTGTGTCCCACGTTAAGTGCAGACAGACTATCTCCTTGCTATGCGGCATAAATCATTTTGCGTTAAGACTCTCTAATTTATATGCGAGAGTGGTCATATATCCTCGCAAAGATACTATTTTTGAATGATTTTATTGCTGATTTGGTATAAAAAAAGGGGCTTACCCGATAATTTTATCAGGCAAGCCCCTGTGTATATAAACATATTCTCTGTTTTGTTGCCCCGAGAGTGCTAAATACGACTTTCAACAGATAATGATTGTCTCCACTATATAATGAGAGGGTGTACTCTCCCATCTCGATTGAGGAGGCCGATATTGTGTACTCTGTGGTCGCTACTTTGGGCTGGGTAGGCGAGTTGCTTTTTTGGGGGAAATTCGTATATTTGCGAAAAAATAGGAAGAGATGAAGTTAAATAGATTGTTCGTTACGGATTTGGTGTTGCTTGTCTTCTTTGTTATGACAGGGGTGAGCGGCTTTGGGATGCACGCATCGAGTCATTTTGGCAGCCACTCGGTTTGGCATAATTGGGCTGTGGCACATATCCTTGCAACGCTCGGATTTGTGACTGTGGCGGCACTGCACGTCTATATGCATTGGGGATGGTATAAGAGCCTGCTGAACAAGCCGTTTGGCAAGAAGAGCAAACTTACGGTGGTGGTTACTCTGCTGTTTGTGGTGCTCGTGGTGTCGGGCCTTCTGGCACTCATCATTCCCGACGTCCCCCTCTCTCATATCGGGATTTTCCACTACTACGTCGGCATCATTTCGCTGGCAATCTTTGCCATCCATATCCTCCGGCGCCTGAAAGTCCTGCTCAAAGGCCTCCGCCCGAAGCGATAACCGACAATTAGGGGACGTGTGAAAATCACGTAAGTTTCATGGTGCTTTTCATAAATGCATAATTCCGACAAGAGAGTTGCCGGTTTGACCAACTGATTCACGATTATACTCTGCTGATTAATCTGAAAGGCCTTAACCGAAAAGGAGTGGAGATACATATTGGTAATGATTGGAAGTTGTCCGCAGAGTTGGAACATATGCTTGACCAGATAATAGAGAGTAATAATATGTAACTGAAATCTGCATCAATGGAGCGATGATGGTGTTTGCATAATCGTATAGTAGCCCCTGTGAAGGAGCAATTTTGGAGATTTCTTAATATTTTTCAAGAAAAAGTTTGCATAATTAAATTTTTGCGCTACCTTTGCACTCGCAATTGGAAATAACCCACTGCAAGATGTTGGTGCCATAGCTCAGTTGGTAGAGCAAAGGACTGAAAATCCTTGTGTCCCCGGTTCGATTCCTGGTGGCACCACTTGAAGAAAATGACAATTTAGTCAAAACGCTGTATTTCAACAAAATACGGCGTTTTTCTTTTTGTGTTATGTACCCATTTAGGGTGTTTCGGAGCAACTGAAAGTGTGCAAATCAGGAACACTTTTCGATTTTTCAAAAGTGTTCCTGAATTAGCGTCTAATTAACCAATTTTCAAGATTTTACACTACTCTTTATCTGGTTGCGAATTGCACCATTTTTTAATATTTAGAGTTATGATAAAGAGTACATTTTCAATCCTTTTCCTAATTCGCAAGTCGCGTTTGGGAAAGAGTGGCGAGTCGCCAATTTCAATGCGCATTACCGTAAATGGCAGATTTACAGAGATGAGCACGCTGCGTAAAGTGCCTGCAAACATATGGGATAGCAAAAAAGAGCGTGCCGTTGGCAAAGGCCCTATCCCGATTGAGATTAACCGCCATCTCGAATCGCTGCGAACACGAGCATACGAGATTCACAAAGAGTTAGTTGAGCGCGATGGTTATGCCGACCCACTGACAATCAAGGAGTATTTGCAGGGCAAGCATATCAGCCAAAAGATGTTCTACGCCACTTTTGAGGAGCATAACGAGCGAATGGCGCAGTTGGTGGGCATCGAGTTCGATGCGGTTACATTGAGCCGTTATCGCCTTTGTCTGCGTTATTTCAAGGAGATGATGTCCCGCAAGACCAAAGTGTCGGACTTCCCTATCAAGAACCTCAACGGCGAAATGATTCGTGATTTTGAGGCGTTCTTGAAGATTGAGAAGCGTGTGGCGCAAAATACGATGATTCGCTATATGAAGTGTCTGAAAAAGGTGGTCAATCTTGCTATCGCCAACGGTTGGATAACGGCGAATCCATTTGCGGGCATCAAGTTCTCGGAGAAGAAGGTCGTCAAGGATTTCCTGACGATTGAGGAGGTAAATACCATTCGCACCAAGGAGTTCGGCATAGAGCGACTCAATATGGTGCGTGATATATTTATCTTTTGCTGCTATACAGGCTTGGCGTTTATCGATGTCTATAACCTGCGTCCCGAGCATATTACGGAAGATGCACACGGACGCAAATGGATTCACAAGCAACGCCAAAAGACCGAGGTAGAGTTCTTTGTGCCGCTGTTGGAGTATCCGCTACAACTGATTGAGAAGTATCGCAATCACCCGATGTGTCGGGCAAATAAAACGGTCTTTCCGGTATACGCAAATCAGAAGATGAATTCGTACTTGAAAGAGATTGCTGACTTTTGCGGCATTAAAAAGCACCTTACGATGCATACCGCCCGCTATACATTTGCCACGACAATCACGCTGGCGAATAATGTAAAGTTGGAGAATGTATCGAAGATGCTCGGACATACGAATACCCGAATGACACTCCACTACGCTCACATTATGAACGAATCTCTCGCCCAAGAGATGAACAAAGTCGCTGCGATTATGGGGGAATAATCTGCACTGACGAAATTTGGCATTGTTGGGATGTAGTTTTGCCGAAAATTACATACCATTTATTATGAAAAACAAAGAATATACTCACTTGCGAGCGCAGGTGCAGAAAATCGAAGAGAAGATTCTTGCCATCACGGGCAAGAATGTGGAGTTTAATATGGAGTGGACTCGCTCGCAACGCAAATGCGAGCAGGTGGAACGCCTAATCTGGAAGCGCAAACATCTGCTTGATAAGATGTTTGTTGCTACGCCCGAGGAGGTGGTGCGTATGGAGCAGGTGAACAGTCGTTTGTACGACCTCACGCAGAAAATGTATGCTCGCACCGAGGCGCTCTATCGCAAAATGGCAACCGCTACCTATAACCCCGAATTTGATGACGATGTGGAGGTTGAGGGCTCTCTCCGATTTTCACCCAATGGATATGGGGCTGTTTTGCCGATGGCGAATGACGACTACTATGGCTCGTATTTCTACGAGATGTTTTGCGTGATTGATTGGCTCTATACCTGTGAGCCTCTGACATTGGAAGAGGTAGAGCATTGCTGGTGTCTCCGCTCGCCAGCTGACTATCGCCCCGAGATGAGCCGCGAAGAGTTAGGAATAAAAGACGACCTCAACGATGGCACAACTTGGTATGAGTTGGTGCAGCCCGCAGCCGATATGTTAAGCCGCCTCTGCATCTGCCACGCCATTCACGATTTGAGTTGCCACAAGCCCTACTCGATTCCCGACATTCTGCGTATGAACGACTTTTGCGTGGAGGTCAAGGTCTCGCATCAGCATTGGGAGGAGCAAGATGGCAGCGGTTGGAAATGGTGGAAGCGTTGTCCGTTTGAGGAGTTTCGAGCGAAGTTTGTGCGCGAGGCTGAGCAAAATTGTGCACCTCACATCCGACTCGGGCAAGAGATTTACAATCGTACGCAAAGCTATTTCAAGGACTATTTCGATAGCCTTACCGAGGATATGTCGAATGTGGAAAAGAGTAAAGACCTATTCTCGGATAAGGTGTATTTGCATTGGCAACCGCGGAAAGATTGTTTCTACATTGACGAAAACATCGACGACTACCTGCACGAGTTATATGAGTTTGTGAGAAAATAAACTTCACTCTGACGCAAAGTGGCAGTGTGAAACCTCAACTTTGCACCATCAAACAAGTAGTATTAACCATTAAAAATTAGAAATTATGGAAACAAAGAAGAGTTTTGCAGATGCAATCGTCGCACAGGAGTTGAACAAAGAGGCGTGGAAGAAGTTGTCGCGCGAGTTTAAGTGGAACGAGGAGTTGCTCCGCAAGTATCGCAGTGAGATTGACTGGGACGTCTTATCGGAGAATACCGAAATGCTCTGGACTGCATCAATACTCGAAAACTTCAAGGGTTATATCGATTGGAAAGTATTGTCGGGCTACGCTCCCGAGGGATTGCTCACTCCAAAGATTATTGAGCAGTTTGCCGACCGATGGGACTGGCATGAGTTGTTGGATAATAGCAACCTAAAACTCTCGTATGCCTTACTTGATAAGTTTGCTGACAAGTGGGATTGGGAGCGAATTATCAATCGTTGGCACGATGAGGAACTCTATACGCCCGATTTTGTGGAGCGTTACAAGGAGTTTATTCCTGCGAAGGAGTTTCAGGGTTCTAACCTCTGGGATGCTCTTGTTGAAAAGCGTTTCGATGAGTTGGTCGAGGATATTATGGGATAGTAAACATTTTTCGGATGTTTAGGAGTCGAGTAATCGGCTCTTTTTTTTGCTGACATAATTTTACACTGTCGCAATTTGACAGTGTAGCATTATACCTTTGCAACAAAAATTAAATAGCAAAGATTATGGAACAGAAGAAAACAAGCGAGCAAAATCGCAAGGAAAAATCATTTAGTGAGCAGTTGGTGGAAAGCATTGCAAACAAGCCTTTTACGGCAGAGCATTGGCAACAATGTGCCGACTCATTTCCCGAAAACAAGCAACGACAACGAAAACAAATAGCAATTGCCGTAGCGATTGGAGTCGTTATCGGAGCGGTGCTGATGCACTTTTTATCCTCGCCCGAGCGTTGGATTCGATTATAATTTGTAACTTTACCTAAAATTACGACCATTATGAGTACCGCAGGACTTATCAACCGTTATGTGTGGTTTGTTTCGACCATATACAACCGAGGCCCCATTTCGCTTGCCGACCTCCAACACCGCTACGAACTGCACTTTGGGCGTGGCGAGGAGTTGGGTGAACGCACCTTCCACCGCTACAAAGAGGCGGTGATGGAGTTGTTCGATATCGATATCAAGTATGACCGTGCGCAGCGTGGCTATGTGGTTGCCAATCGCGAGGGCATCGACAATATGGCGATGCGTAAGTGGCTGTTGCAGACCTTCTCCGTGAGTAGCGTGCTGCACGAGAGCCAAGACCTCAAAGGTCGTATCCTCTTGGAAGATGTGCCTTCGGGACAGCAATACCTTACGCCCATTGTTGAGGCTATGCGTGAGGATGTGGCGCTCTCGATGACCTACCAGAGCTTCGGCAAGTCGGAACCTTCGACCTTCGAGGTGGAGCCTTACTGCGTGAAACTCTTTGAGCAGAGGTGGTATATGCTCGGAATGAGCGACAAACTGCGTATCTATGCCCTTGACCGAATAAAGGCGTTGGAGCCAACCGAGCGCAAATTCAAACTGCCCAAGAAGTTCGATGCGGCAAAGTTCTTCGAGGACTACTACGGTATAATCATCGGCGATGAAGAGTTCGCTGTCGAGCCTGTGGCGTTGAAGGTCGATTCGTGGCAGAGCAAGTATCTTCGCACCCTGCCACTGCACCACACGCAGGTTGAGGTGGAACGCAACGAGGAGTATTCGATCTTCGAGTACCGCCTATGTCCGACCTTTGATTTTAGGCAGAAGTTGCTGTCGATGGGTGGCTCGATCGAGGTGCTTGCGCCAAAGGCATTGCGAGAAGAGATTGATATAGAGGTTTGCGATATGGAGAGTATCTACCATGACCACCTCAACCCTCCAAAGTATAAGTTTAAGGTTTATAAAAAGTAAAGCGTTAATTATCTAAACGATATAATAATATATGGAAAGGAAGAAAAACTATTGGGGTTATAGAATTTGTACCGATCACATTGAGTATTTTGCAAAAGAGTTAAATCTTGGAAGATTGCACCAAGGTTGGGGCTATCATGAAGGACAGGATTTGCTTAACATGACATACGATGGTGGTGCTGCAAAGAATCGCAGAATGTTTGAGGTAAAAAAGGGCGATTATCTGTTAGTGCCAAGATTGCCAGAATGGAACTATGTGGCAATAGTTGAAGCAACAGAGGATTGGAAAAGTGGCTATAAATTTGAGATAAATGAAAAACTTAAAGATTTTGGGCATATTTTCCCAGGCGAGGTAAAGTGTGTGTTCAATCGTCATAGCGAAGTCGTTTCCGGAGACATTCGCTCAACGCTAAAAAATCCTGGTCGTTTTTGGAATATAAATTACCTTTCCGGTGATATTGAGAAAATTATAGAATCGAGAGGTAATGAGAAAGCATTGAGAAACTATCATAGTGTAGAGAATCGTCTGGCTGGAACAATCGAGAGTTCTTACAAACAGATTTTCAACAAGTCTGATTTTTCCGACATTTTATTCCAAGATCTTCAAAAACAATTCCAATCATCGGAGTGGGAAGATGCGTTAGTGTGCGGATTGAAAGAGTTGTTTCCAGAACCGATATTCACGATTGAAAGAACTGGCGGTATCACAGAAGTAGAGCACGGAACTGATGTTGTTATAAAATTTTCAAATCCACTATCGCAAATCAATTATATAATTGCTATTCAAATAAAAGACTATAAAAATACGGTATGGAATATACGAGATATTGTCAGTCAAACAAACAAGGCCACTTATTGGGATAAAGATGGCGACAAACTCATAGAAAAGATATTAATTGTAACACAAGCTGAAAAAGAGCACAACATAGAATTGGTTTCATTGTGCAAAGAGAATAATATCACACTTATTATGGGAGAGGAGTTAAAAGATATTTTAGTTCAAATAGGTCTCAAACGAATAGCACGCAATTTCCCTTATATTGAGCAATAGTCTTATGACCACCTACATCTCCGACATAGCGCACTACAATGAGGTGCTGGCGCGGGTGGCGAGTGTAAAGCATTCGCTTGTGATTGGTACGGCCGATATCAAAGACCTCTATGTGAAGGTCGGCTCAGGTAGTCAGCCATTCCTTGCGGTGCTGGATTTGCTCGTCAGGCGGGGTGTGGAGGTGCGACTTCTGCACGCCAAAGAGCCAGGACCAAATTTTCGGGAGGATTTCGACAGATACCCTGCGCTGATTCGGAAGTTGCAACGCAAACTCTGTCCGAGAGTCCATTTCAAAATGATGATTTTTGATTGTGAGGTGGCCTATGTCGGCTCAGCAAACCTTACGGGTGCAGGCATCGGTATGAAGTCTGATGGCAAACGCAACTTCGAGGCGGGCATTCTGATCGATGACCTTGCGTTGGTAGATGCCGCTGCTGACCATTTCAACGCGGTTTGGTCGGGCGAACACTGCAAAGCCTGCAAACGCAAGGCCTACTGTGGAGACAGGATAAGATAACCAAAATAAATACATAACCTATGGAACAGAAATTTGATTTTTCGAAGGATGACCCTCTGTTTGTTGAGGTGGCGAAATATGTGGTAGAAACTGGCAAGGCACAGGCGAGTGCTCTGCAACGAGATTTTGAACTCGGCTACAATCGTGCAAGTCGCATCATTTCACAGTTGGAGGCGGCAGGCATTATTGGCGAGGCGGTACGATGCAAGCCCCGAGCTGTACTCTGCACTGTCAAGGAGTTGGAACAAAAACTCGCCGAGTGGCAGAAATAGAAAACGAAAATACGCAAGAACACCCCTCTCTGTCCTGATGTGGCAGAGAGGGGTTTTACATTTGTCACATAATAAAACCTAAAATCAATACAAAGCCTATGGAAGATTTACTTTACGCTGAATTTGATTTTTCGCAGTACGACCCATTAGCAAACATAAATGCTATATTAGAAGAAATTGCCCAAAAGAATCTCGAAATCGAGGAACTCGCGACCACAATGGAGGAACTAGGAAATGTAACACCAGAAAAAGAGACACAGATAGATATTATAGAGCGAGAAATACAAGAAATGAAAAAACGAGCAGATTATTATCTTGCACACTTAACCAAATTATGGCACGATAGGCTTTGGGAAGATATTTATAATATTGCTTCTACTGCAAGAGGTGTTGAAGCGGATAATAACACTATCCGAGTAGAATTAGATAGTAATAGTTTAAGTTATGTTCAAATAGAACTTAAAGCTTTTGATAAATGTAGGTATGAGTATGGGTTGATGTCATATGACGACAGTAACAATAGTGAAAGTTACGATATCCCGCCATATCACCAACCGCTACAACGCATCAATAATTATGGTTATGTAGATTTAGACAAAGCGTATGATGTATTTACCAAACTTATTGAAAAATTGGCATATTGGATTACAAGATCTGAATGTTCGTCTCTCTATCTGTCCTAATATGGCAGAGAGGGGTTTTACTTTTGTCGCAAAATCAAAACCAATGATCTATGACAAAAGAAGAACTCTGCGAGGCGCTCCACCGAGAGATGCTATTCTACTATTTTGCGCAGCGAGAGCCTCGGCTCGAAATTCGCACGGGCGAGTCGCTCATTAGTGCCGTGTGGCGGAAGATGCAACCATACGCCGACTGCGGTTTTCCTCGCCCAATAACCGAGGCCGATATCGAAATGCTCTGCAACTGCTCGTTTGCGGGGCTGTTTTGCGACGACCTCGAAGCAGGTGCAGAGAAAATTGCCGAACTCGAACAAGAACTATCGCATTTTGAATAACACTGCCACAATTTGTCAGTATAACACGGTAGCTTTGCACTATGAAATTAGATGCTTTACATAGAGTATGGGCGGAGATTAGAGCCGTCTGGAGCGAGCTGACCGCCGAGGAACAACCTGCGAAACTTTGCGAGAAGCCATATCGCTCAACCGACCCGACAGCCAAAGTTGCCACGCATCTGAAATGGATGTTGTTGAAAATCTACCGCCCGCAGGTTGCTTTCGAATTGCGTGTTACGATGCAACGCCCCAAGAGCCGTATGGGCTACTATGTGCCAGCAAAGCGGAATATAACGATTCACGGTGGCTGGGGCGATGTCCACTCGTTGGAGGAGATAGCTATCCACGAATACGCCCACCATATCCATTTTACCGAGCATCGTCGCAGTGGCAAGAAGGACTCTCCTCACGGACAAAACTTCTGGCGCATCTACTCGGCTCTTATGGCTAAGGCGATAGAGAAAGGGCTTTACAACGATAACTATATCAACAAAATAATAAAGCAAGAAGATGAATAACGGAACATTTGACAAGAGCAACTGCGACCCGCTGTTTGACGAGGTCGTAGCGTATGCTCGAGGACAGAAAAGATTGACCGCTTCGGGCATTAGCGAGAAGTTCTGCATCGGCTTTAACCGAGCAAACCGTATTATCCGACAAATCGAGGTGTCGGGAGTATTAACCCAAAAAGAGAGTAACAATGAACGAATACAAGATTAACATTCCATGTTTGAAGCTCCCCAAGAGATTTGCAAAATCGCCAGCAAAGTATCTGCGTAAAATTGTTATTGACAATGCAGAAGAGAGAGGCCTATTAACTCCCGAAAACCGAGAAGAGTATCTGCAACGCATCGACCACGAGATAGCGGTTTTTGAGAGATGTGAATATGTGGAGTATCTACTCGGTGTGGTGAATATGACCGAGCAGATGAGTCTGTTGGGAATATCATATATCGCAGGTCGTGGAGTCTTTTCTGCCTCGTTAGTCTTTTATTGCTTGCGAATCACGAATATAGACCCTATCAAGCACGATCTTATGTTTGCCCGATTTATGCCCGAGAATAGCCCAAAGTTTATTGAGGTTGAGTTGCTTATTGGTAAGATTTTGCGCCCATCTCATCTGCGAGATTTGGAGCAGGCGATTGCTTGCGATGAGAGCGAGGGGCATAACATAACACTTGTAGCATCAAACATCGCAGGGCTTATTAGTCGAACAAACCACGAGATTTGGGATAAGTGCGGATTGATGCTGTCCGACTTGGCAAATGGCTGCGATTTGCGAATACCGCTCGACGATGCTGAGACTTATCGCTCGTTCCACTATGGCGACTTGGCGGGAATCTATTGCCTAAATCGCAGAAGGTTAGTAAATGAGATGTATTTTAATCCACCCACCTCGTTTGATGACTTGGTGCGCCTTTGTGCCATACATTGGTGTGGTGCGTTTGAGATGTTTAGCGACAACAATTCACGATATTGCTTTCAGGAGGAGATAATGCGTGATGCAATGGCGTGCGGATTTAGCGAGACTGAGGCGGATGATTTGCGCCGTGCAGTTGGCAAGAAACAGACCGAAAAATTGGAGTTGTACCGCCCTCGCTGGGTGGCAAAATATGGCGAAGCGAGTTGGCAAACGATGACCGAACAGGGATTGTATGCTTACCCGAAGGCTCACGCTGTGGTGCTCGCCTACCTCGCCTATACAA
Source organism: Alistipes sp. (assembly GCA_017483225.1). Taxonomy (GTDB): domain Bacteria; phylum Bacteroidota; class Bacteroidia; order Bacteroidales; family Rikenellaceae; genus Alistipes. Next base: position 12,120 of record JAFULF010000009.1, on the reverse strand, counting down.
CCGCCTACCTCAAAACCCATTTCCCTGAGGAGTTCACCCGTGCTGCCATGTGTGTAGCAGCAAGTGGTGATTATTAGGTAATTAGAAATCATGTGTTAAAGAATCCGTTGGCAATAAATACTTACCAACGGATTCTTATGCATTGTACTCACTAACCACCTAAGCAACTTACTCCTCGCAGTCAAGAAGTGCATCCAACTGCGCTTGCAATTCTTCTCGCTTAGGTAGATATAGCTGATACTTGGCTGCAAACAATTGGTTGGTAATCCCTTGCAAAGCATATTCCATCAACAATTCATCTTTTCTCGCTCCAAGCACAATGCCGATAGGTGGATTGTCATCAGGTTGACATATCTCTGTTTGGAAATAATTGAGATATAGGTTCATCTGACCGACATCACTATGTTTAATTTCTGCTCGCTTCAAATCAATAAGCACATAGCATTTAAGGATACAGTGATAGAATACCATATCCACCTTAAATATGCGGCTACCAATATGCATCTGATACTGACGACCAATAAATGCAAAACCTCTCCCAAGCTCTAATAGGAATTGCTCCATATTAGCCTTCAAAGCACTCTCCAATTCACTCTCTTTGTATCTCTTCTTTTGCGGAAGCCCCGTAAATTCGAGTACGAATGGATCGCGAATAATATCCTGTGGTTGCATAACCTGATGCCCACGATCAGCCAATGCCAAAATCCCGTCTTTATCGGTACTTAAAGCCAAGCGCTGAAAAAGGCAACTTTTCATTTGTCGCTTCAACTCGCGCACTCTCCACCCCTCATTAATGCATTGTTTCATATAGAATTGCATCTCCAATGGGTCATCACATTTGAGAATTTCAAAGTAATGGCTCCAAGTCAATATGTGAGACACTGTCTCACTTTTTGGAAATGATAGGTAAAACTTTCTCATATACAGCAAGTTGGAACGACTAAAACCGCGACCATTCTTTATGGTGAGATCCTTTGCAAGATTTACAAGTAGCTGTTTACCATATTCGGCTCTAACTTTTCCACCTTGCTCGAACTCTACGATATACTTACCTGTTTGCCAGTTAGCCTCTAACAATTCAGTATTTACTGCCGTGATAGCTTTTGCTTTGGCACCAGCCCACAATGTAGATATATTATCTACTAACAGATAGTAATCATCTGTTACTATTACCGAATCTTTCACAATTATATCCTTGCTCATATTTTGATATTAAATGTTATGCAAATATATGGAATCAACTCTGATTGTATGCCCAATCAATAGTAGTAGTATGTCCATTACTCTAACTGCGTTCTATAAACCGAATCTAAAGTGTTCCCTTCCTGATCTTTCCAATCCGCCCAGCCATTTGATGGTCGTCCTAAACAGAATGAAGCGGCTGTACTTGGACTTGCAAATGTCTTATCAGAAGTCATAACAAGTTTGTCGCTTTCTAATGCGGTGTACTCGCTGGCTATACTATTGCGCTTATCGTTCCATTTAAGCGAAGGCACGGTAGTTTTGGCGATTACGCTGCCTTTCAACACAGTAAAACCATTAGAACTATAAAAGCCTTTCGCATCGCAACCTCTACCTTTGGCGTAGAAGATATGCTCTACCTTTGGTTGAGAAACCTCTAAGATATTGCAACCGATGAACGAGGCTAAGAATTTTACATCCTCAAAAAATTCATCCATTGAGTCCTGCTGATATTCGGGCAAATTTGGGGCCTTGGGCGTCTGCTTATTATCACTCAGTACAAACGCATTGGCTTTCTTTGCCTCTGCTACTGCCTTATGTTCCAAATACTGCACATCGGCTTTAGTCATATCGGCATCTTTCGATACGAATATGAGAGCTTTTTGCCAAAACGATTTCTTGCTATCATGATCTTTCACACGCTCACGGAAATTCTCGGTTTCTCCGATATATGCCTGAGGCTTTGTTGCTTCGTCTTCACCTAACAGTATGTAAAATGCAGGTTTCTGCAACTTCTCCTGCGTATTGAGATATGCAAGATTTGAGCGTGGAACAACAAACATCTGGCAAATCTTGTTGCTAATGAATGCGTATTGAGTTCCCTTCGGATCTCCATCAATTAAGTATGTAGTTACTGTTTTGCCCATAATTATAATAACTGTTTTATCTCTTTGATTAAGTCAAATAAGGGTTTGAATTTATCAAAATCATTATCAGCAAATTCTTGTACATTATTCGAGAGTTCAATTTTAGCCTGTTTGGTAATGATCTCTGCATATTCTGAAACTATTCCGCTAAAAGCATTTCGAGCAACAGCAGTTTTAAATGCAGTATCATACTTTGATTGGTCGTACATATTTTCGATTGTTCCGTCAGATTTTAGCGGTAATGTCAGAGCATACAAACCATATTTGTTCTTTTTACCTTTGGTATATTTTACTTGTGTTTGGTTACAGCAATCACGCCCCTCTTTATCGTTATCAAATACTGCAATAATAATTCGGTTGCTGAAATCTATTTCACAGGTCTTCAATCCTGTCGTAAACTGAGGTATATTGGTAGCCCCTCCAAAATGAAATACATCAAAATCTAATTCGGGATAATCTCCTCTAAGCCTTCTGAATGCTTCTTCAATATGAATTTTATCCGTTTTGCCTTCTACTAGCAGTGTTATTGGCTTGTTGGATGCAAGGAATGTGCTTTGATCGCTGACATTCCAAATATTGTCTGTCAATTCAGCAATTAAGGCATACTTATCTTTATCTATTTTTTCAGTGAATCCGTTTGTGTTCTTGGTAAGACAATTGAGATGTTCTGATGAATCGAAAAACGCAGATGCCAGCGTAGGCGAGTGTGTTGTGATAATATGTTGTCTATTATCATATCTCTCCACCAACTTCTTGATTTCAGATTTTCTTGAAATATGAATCTGCGAATCAGGTTCATCATATATCATTAACGAACTTTCATCGCCCAATACTTCAAGCATTGTGAATACCGACAATAGCTTTTTCTCTCCTTCACTTAGCAAATTCGCTTTAAATATTTTGCCATTTTGTGATTCTAATTCAATGTCTATGCTTTTAATCCCGTGAGAATATAGTCCTACATATAAGGCCATGAATACTTCTTTCATTGAAGTCATTCCTAACCTATCTATTATATTACTAAATTCCTCTACTGTTTTGACAACAGACTTATCCCCATTAGGAGATATGGCATCAATTAATTGTTTTGCAGCGTTTGTTTTGGTAAGGTGCTTGGGGGCAAGTTCAAAATTAATAGATGTAATTCTTTTTATATTTAATACATTGTGGCAGAAGTCCTCAATCTCTTTAAATACATCAAAATCATGCAGGAATAATACCAATAGAGATATATCCCACATGTCTTTATTGATAAATAGTAATTTCAAACTATTTAATTCACTCTTGTTGCGTATTATATCATGAACATAATGCCTGCGGAAAGGCTTAAAATAAGTTTCTTGCAAGCGTAGAGTTTCTCCGCTATAACATGCAATCACATTCTTAGGTAATAATAGCTTGGATAGCTCTTTCTTGCTAACTTCTGTATCATTGACAGATATCTTCTCTCCCAGTTTTGTGACTTTGATATAGGTTTCTTGTATAGTATATTCAACCTCGTAATCAAAAGAAGGAGTAAATCTTTTTGACTTACTGTATAAGCTAGCAAAAATAGCAACAATTGCTTCAAGAATGTTACTCTTGCCGCTACCATTATTACCTATTAGCACAGACAAGCCATTTTGATTCGATAAATCAAAGTCCAAATCGTCTATATTACGAAAACCTTTAATATGTAGTCGTTGTAGTTTCATGGTTAGTAGTTTTATAATGTTTACAATCCACCCCAAATCATTGGGTTAGTCAAAAGGTTGGCGACAATATTTGAGGCGACATCGGTGCCGAATTCTTTGAGTTTGGCTATGATGCTTGGGCGAGCCTTTTGCAAATCGTTGTCGGCTTCAGCTACAACGGATTTCAACTCCTTAATTTGGCGACCTGTCAAATCATCTTTTATTGCCTCGATAAACAACTCCACAGCCATCGATTGCTCTTGGCTTTGGGATTGGCTGTTTGTGTTGTTGATAGTTATGTTTACACCTTTATCAACTTCCTTATGAGTAGTTTTTGTTCGTTGATGAGGTGCTGATGCAGGAATTATTGCCAATGCTGCTATTATTGCTACCAATCTTTTCTGTTGTTCCGGTTCAATCTCTTTTGTGCTAAGCGTTTCAAATTCTTTTATTGCAGGGTCATTAGGAAAATGTTGTCTAATATATCGTTTTGTCGTTTCGACCCATAAATGATAATTATCCATATTGTCAAAGTCATAATATGGAATAAAGGTGTTATGGTACTTAAGACCTTTAAGTCTCTCTTTATGCTCTTGAATCAAAGATCCTAATGTTATATCGCTCATGTCGCTATATTTTAATTATTTAGCGTATCGGTCGTATGCTTTTTCGCTATATTCTTTTTTGTGCTCCCTCTTCGCTAGAAGTTCCTCTCGCAAATTATTGAAAATTGAATATTTCTCAATCAGCGGTTTGAATTTTGCTCGTCCGTTGGCTGTCAAACAATTGTAAAATAGCATTACTAATTCATAGTCAGATAACTGACTACGAGCGATGCACGCATATTCATATCTTTCATCGTCCGATATTAGATCACTTGAATCCACATACTTAACAATACGATATAAATGTCTAAAATAATGATCAAAACGAGTCGTGATACTTATGTTAGAATATATCGCATACCCTGAATTTGATAATAATTTGTAAATGCCATCTAAATAACGAATCCCATTATATTCTATAACTGCATGTTTGTATATGCCCTCAAAAACTTCTCTGCCATGGAACTGACCCTTAGGCACTCCCCGATAAAATATTTCTTCAGGAATATTATGTGGACGGATATTGGGACTTGCATAGTACTCAAATGATAAATTAGCAACTATCTCTTGTTGTAACGACAACATATTGAAGAATGTGTTTTCGAAGCGCTGGCGTTTCATCGTTTTGTTCTGCTCTTCAAACTCCTCTCGTTGTCCTTTTAGTTCCTCTCTGGTTTGTGCCAATTCTTCTCGTTGTAATTTGAGTTCCTCTTTTTGATAGAGTAAAGTTACAATCAATCCAGCAAATGCTAAACCAGAGAATAGAGCGTTTACAGCACCGAACTTATCGCCAAAAGTGCCTCTATCATCACATTCAGATATACATAGGTCAATAAGGCCCCAAGATAATAGCCATATTGCAAAAACTGCCAATCCTGCATATATCAATGTCCTCCAAAGATCATTCTTTGATTCTTCCGAAGACTTATTATTTGATTTGTCCTTACACATATTTACTCGAAAATTTGGGTTAAACATATTTGTTTTACAATATTCGCATTATAGCACTACTTATCACCTTTCTAAAATCTCTTTTACGGAGAATGACAACTTATCTGTTTTATTGCCAAACATTAAAAGTAATTCTATTGTAGCATTATTTATAAATGCTTTAACATCTTCTCTCTTAACATCTAAAGTAAAACGAAGCATATCAATAGCCTCATTGGGGAATAGGGGATATTTACCTAGTTGAAATATTTTCATTCTATGATTATCCAATAATGTATAATTCATATCGCTCTCCATTCTATCCCATGAAACCGAATCATATCTTGTATAGTTGATAATATAGCAGTTCAACTTATACATAGTGGCGATTGTATTACTACTATTAGCGATTTGTGCAACAAAGCCAAATTGAGTAAAGTCTTGAGTCTTCATTTTTATATAAAAGCGATATGAGGTAATCAATAAATTAGGGGTAGATTCTCTATAAAACAAATCCCTGACCTCATACTCTTCCATTTTGACCGAACGGAAGTTATTGCGTTTGTAGTAACATTTGTCTGCACTCATATGAGGAGTGTTGCTACTGCGAGGAATCTTAACAATATAAATTGATTTGGTTATATCTTGATTATCTCGGATTGGGAATATCTCCAACCCTTCTATTCGTCTTTGAATATTATCTTGTATAACTTGTTCTAACCACTCTTTAGTGTATGTATTTCCATCTATGTATGATAAAGCGTGGGCTTTGTGCTCTTGCTCCTCTATTCCATACACAATAATACCACCATCAGAATTAGCAAATGCGGATACATCTTTTGCAATTTCAGTCTTTTTCTTATCATCCTTGCTCAATGCTCCTGCCGCCTTAAAATCAAGATGTACAGACTCTTCTGCCTCATTATCAATTAGGGCAGTTATATCATCAATGTTATATTCTTCTTTTTCAAAGAAATCCATTCTACTCAAAAATTTGGGTTTCGAAGTTTTTCTTCAATTCTTGTTTGTAATTGTATATCTTCATATACCCCTGCTTAGCTTGTTCAATGCCATTTGTGTATTCATCTGCTATTTGCTTTTGAACATCTAATGGAGGAATCGGTATCAGCAGATTCTCCAAGTAAGATGTTGGAACTCGTTGTTGACCGGCTGATCCTGTAAAATATTTTTTAGCATCAGACAACACATCAAAATGGCGCAATAAAGTATGGATGTATTGAGGTAGTACATCACTTAACTTTATACGAACAACATGAAATTCTGTTGATCCATATCCTTTCCCATTGATTAAGTTCGACAACAAAGTAGATTTGCCATTTTGCATACAAGGGGTTATTTTTGCCCAAATAATATCACCATCTTGGAATTTAGTATATCCTTTTATATCAGATTTACTACCAGTTTTTCTACCTACCCACTCTCCATAGTCATCGGATATATCTTCCATGGGAATAAATGACATATTATCTGCATCTGACAACATAGATAAGTCTGTCTTGGGGTTTATAAACGCTAAATCTGATAATTTTTTACATATGAATTTACTTTTTCCAAAAGGCGAGTTTTCTGCATGTAAAATCTGCGACACGCTCCAAGAATCTATACTACTAAAATGGTTATAGTGTATTAATTTCTTTTCAATATGCCCTGGATAAAGAGCTACTCCCAATGCATTTCTAACATTAACTATAGCCTTCACATCGATGTCAACGGCTTTCATTTCTTCCATTCTTATGAAAACCATAATATCATTGTATGCCTCCACCAACTTATTCTGTTCCTCTAATGAAGGAATAGGAACTTTGATATTGAGGAATAAAGGTTCCTGCAAATAGTGGCGATTTGTTGTGCCATTACTTGCCTGTTCGCAAAATTGGATAAAAGCATCCGTAGTTGTAAGTAGTGCTAAATAATGAGGATTCACAATACTATAATCAACATCGAAAGTCCAAAAATTACCAGTGATAACACCTCCGTCCAATTCCTCTGGCACAACTCCAAATGCGCCATTACGGGCATCAATTTTAGAAAGTAAGAATTGCCCTTTGGAAATTAAAAACTGACTTTTAGTACCAATTTTTTCTCCAATAATTTCATCTCTGAGCGAAATGCCTCCATTACGAACACGGATACGCGGTCGTTTATAAGTCACATCATCTTCGATAGTTACTGCCGTCTTATTGCGTTTCAGGAACTCGCCGATACGCATCATTGGGTATGCCTTACTGAATGCGATTTTTGAGTCATTCAGATATTGCACACTCCAATTGAACAATCCGCTAAATGGGACTGTCGAAATATATTTCATTGCATTTAGCATATTTCCTCCCATTCGCTGTCGTTCAACTTCTTATAGAGGTGGTCGTTCTCAACCTTGTATTCATAGCGTTTTGCTGTTGCCTCCCATAGTTTGTTCTCCTTGCGATAAGGCGTGTACTCTTTGAGTAGCTCTTCCAACTCGTTCTCGCACTCAGCACCAGTGGTGGTAATGCCCGCCTTCTGTACCTGAGCAATCGGAATCTGGTAGTCGAAAAGTTGTTTAATAATAGGCTTAACCTCCTCTGCAATCTGCGCTTCGAGGGCTTTCAATTCTGCTTTCTTGACCTTTACTTCAGAGCGAAGATTCTTCTTATCCTCAATAAATGCTTTCAGTTCGGCAAGTTGCTCAGTATATTTAGCCGTTACCTGCTCATAAGCAGTAGTTTTTGCCTGCTCGTATTGTACGACCTCCTCCATTGTAAACTTCTTGAAGAACATAAGGCTTGGTTTAACCGTTGCGCCCGAAGCCATAAAGACATCCTGTGGGATAGAGGTTATCAAAATAATCTTTGCCATACCCTCAAAGAGTTCGCGCACGCTTTGGAGTTGAGTATTATTCAATACGCCCTCAGGCAATACGATACCCAAGCGACCACCCGGTTTGAGCAATCGCAAACAACGCTCGATAAACAACACTTCGGTTAAGCCACTGAGTTTGCCTGAATCGTAGAGGTTGAGGATTGGCTCTCCAATATGGTCATTTACTTGAGACATAGCCTTATGGTATGTTTCCTCCCCGTACTTTTTTTCATAAGCCGCTATCTTCTGGCTATTCGTCTCCATATCAGCCTCTGTTATTTTCAAAGTTTTTTCAACTCGTGAGCCAAAAGGAGGATTTGTTAAAATTACATCAAAGCGATTTTCAAAAATTCCATTAACATTCAACAAACCATCTCTATGATGTACGCCACCGTGCCCATCACCGTGCATAATCATATTCATCTTGGCTGTACGGGCCATGCGAGGGTTGGCATCAGTACCGAAGATGCAATCACTTGACAGATGCTGCAAACGACTATCAGTGTGAATAGTATCGAGTTCTTTATTGAGAATGGTGAAATATTCATCGACACGCTCGTCAATCTCGGTTTTTTTCTTGTCACTTAAAGAATCATATTTTTCATCAAAAAGCTGTGCCTTAATCTGCTCCTTTGCTTTCTGGATATCATTTTCAATCTTCTCACGCACATATTCGAACGCCTTAATCAAGAATCCACCACTACCACAGCAAGGATCGCATATAATCTCTCCCTCCTCAGGATCAAGAAGTGCTACCATAAAGTCCACAATGGTACGAGGCGTGAAGAATTGACCCAACTCGCCACGGAATGTCTTGCCAAGGAATTTCTCGAAAGCAATACCCTTAACATCATCGGCAGTGCGAGAGAGATTATAAACTTCTAGTTCCTTTACTATGGCCTCAAAACTAGCCTCCTTGATTTTGATCGTATCGTTAGGTTCGAAAAGGTCATCTTTTACATAATCCTCCTTTGTGCGTTCAAATAACTGTTGATAGAAAGGTAAACTCTGTTTCGATTTTGTCTTGTCGTAAGCTTCACGCAACTTCTTAAACTCCTCCTCAGAGAATATTTGGGTGCCGGTATTATCACGCTCATAGCGAATCTTGATAAACAGCACCTTGCTTATCTCATCGAACGCAGCCTCTGGAGAGAGTTTATCGTTATTACGGATAATATTATGGCACTTAAAAAGCAGTTTACTAAACTCCTCACGAGTAAAAGCCTTAGTTTGGCTCAACAACTCTTTTAACTTCTTGGCATTAGTCAGCTCATCAGCCTTTGGAATATCCACAATCTCCTCCAAACGCTTGGGCAACTTACCTTTGTTTACTTTGAAAACTCGCGTTTCTTTGAGATTGGTCGTTACAAAGAAATCGGCACCAGCCCAAGCCGCGTAGTTGTAGCCTTGGAAGTAATCTTCCTCACGAATAGTAATATGCTCCGCTTTGCACTCAACGATAATCGTTGCTGCATCTTCGTTACTTTTAGCCGAGGCAGACTTCCACACAACAATATCAGCTCGCGCCTTACCCTGACCACGATGAGAGTTGTTTACCTGTAACTCCTGTTCCATTTGCGATAAGTCATAGCCATAGTGATTCACTAAGCGACAAATGTATTCCTGACGCACACGCTCCTCTGGAGTCAAAACAAGTTCTTTGTTTTTGAGAGGTGCAAATATCTTATTACTGGTGATTTTGAGTTCCATATCTCGTTCTATTTATTTGCGATTAAATCTTTAGGCTCTACTTGAAGAATTTTGGCGATTTCGAACAATTGTTCGAGGCTCGGTTGGCGGCGGTTGCACGCATAAGCATTGACAATACTGAAACTTTTGCCGAGCTGTTCGGCGAGCCAAGTCTGCTTAATTCCCTTTGCTTCAAGGACTTCCTTTATTCTATTCATATATGTTGTGTTATTTATTCGCAATAATCTGTCATAAAGATATGAAAAATTTTGCTATAAACGAAATAGGTAGTTTATTTTTATCAATATGGAACAAATATGGTTATATTCATTTGCTAATCAGGAATAAGGTACTTTGTAAATATTATGTATTTGCAATCCACACTCTATCCATAACTCTACATACATATATCACCTCAACGCCTTAAACATCTGCTCGACACATCGCTTCTTCTGTTCCATATTTGGATGCACATAGAGGTTGAGTGTTGTGCTTATGTTTGAGTGTCCCAGCAGAACGCTGACGGTTTTATAGTCGCAATTGCTCTCAATACAGCGAGTGGCAAAGCTGTGACGCAGTCCGTGGAACTTCAACGCAGGGATATCAAGCTGACGCATCAGTCGCTTATAGTAGTTGCGATATGTGCGAGGCTCTGTAGGTGTTGCAGAATTCGTAAGTACATAGAACGAGCCGTTAACTACTTTTTTGAGCGGCTTGACTATCCGCAGTAAATCTCGTGTCATCGGTATTTCTCGTATCGAGTTTTTAGACTTTGGGGTATCAATAATCACCTCCGTCCGTTTCTCTATCTCGCCAACAAGGTAGATGCGTTGGATTGTCTTGGTTACATATATCACGCCCTGCTCTGCATCAATGTCGTCCCAGGTCAATGCACACACCTCACCTATACGAAGTCCCGCACTCAGACAAATGTAGATTCCCAGATTTTGGAATGTAAAGTTGCTTTTTACAAACTCCATAATTTTGCGTTGGTTTGCCTTGCTCAACACCTCCACCTCCTGCCTCTCGCGTTCTGTTGGGAAACGAATATCTATCTGGCGATGTGCAATCAGATTGTACTTAACGCCAAACCGCAACACCATCTTCAACACAATCAGAATATCCTTGACGGACTTCTGGCTCAACCCCTCATCGAGTTTCGCAAATACAAACTGCTGAACATCCTCCTCTTGGATATCTACTTTGGCGGCAAATGCAGGAAGGAGATGGTTTGTAATCAATAGCGAGTATGCCGCAAAAGTTGACTTCTTTACATACTGCTGTTTGTCGGCTTGCCACAGCTCGACAACCTTTCTAAATTCTGTGAAATTTTCCATAGTGCTAATTTTTGTAAATCCCCCGAATATTAAGAAACTATTTGAAATTTATTTATCTCATTCTTTTATGCTCTTTACGACTCTTTCCCATTCTAATTATCGTTGTATAGGCACCACTATACGCCTCAAATTAGAAGAGGAAATAGCCACAAAATAGACTGAAAAATAATTTCGCAAACAAATTCAAAAAGTTCATAATAAGAAAGAGTGAAGTAGAGTCCTCAATGTTCCAAATTTGAGATTCCCAGAGTTCAGCGGGGAGTGGGAGAAAGAACTTTTAGGTACAACCTGCAATGTCTTGATGTGTAAAAGAATTCTTGCTTCTCAAACAAACTCTGAATACGGAGTACCTTTCTATAAGATTGGCACTATCGGAAGTGTTCCTGACGCTTACATTTCCTACGAGTTATTTGAGGCATATAGAGCAAAGTACAACTATCCAAGAAAAGGAGAGGTTATGATTACTTGTGCCGGCACAGTAGGAAAGGCTATAATATTTGATGGAAATGACTCGTATTACCAAGACTCGAACATAGTTTGGATTGACAATCCCGCAAATAAGTTTGATAATACATTTCTTTATCATTTCATTTCAAGGGTCGATTGGTCAAAATTAAATACAACTACGATTGTAAGAATTTACAATGATGATTTAAGACAATTAAAAATCTCATATCCCTCTTTGTTTGAACAAAGGAAAATATCTATCTTTCTCAATTTACTTGATGAACGCATTTCTACCCAAATTAAAATCATTGAGAAATTGGCTTAATGGTCAAAAAAGAGACCTGCGAAAGGGGGTAAATATCTGAGATATAGTATATTTGCAGTATTTATAATTATTATGGACAAAAAGGTGCTCTCGTTGCGGGAGTTCTGATGTGGTCCGTAAGGGCATTTGGCGGAGTTCACAGCGTTG
>JAFULF010000008.1 GCA_017483225.1 Alistipes sp. | reverse complement strand
TGGAATGCCGAAGATACACTAATCTATCGTGACAAACGCTTGGCAATGGACAGCATCCTTTGCGAGTTCAAGCAATATTACCGTCCAGAGAGGCTTGATAGCCTATGTCGATTACTTTCCGACAAGGAGCAACAATTATTCAATATCTGGGATTTATACACAAGGCAAGAGGCATTGAATGAACGGATAGCCACCGAAGTTCCAATCATTGCCCATAAGAGTACACAGGAACCACCGAAAAAGAGAGGCGGTTTCTTGGGGCTGTTCAAGAAAAAGGAGAAGCCACAGGCAACAACATCCACAATGCTCTACACGCTTAACCGTGATGTGGTACGGCAACAGCAAGAGCAGAGCCGTGAGTTATCGGAATATGCCGATAGCCTTGCCAAGCAAAACACCCTGCTCAATCTGCGACTTCAAGAGATAATCCACCAATTGGATACACGAGTACAGGAAGACTTGCAAGCACGAGAATCAGCGATAAGCACAACACGCAAGCAAGGCTACACGTTGATATGTGTTGCCACTGCAATCATGATATTGCTGTTAGCCGGATTGTATGTAATAATCCATAGAGATACCTTAAAGATAAAAATTTACGAATAAAAACAAGATTGTTGCTATTTATTTTCTAAATTTGCATCTATAAGAGAATGTTTCACGGCGTTGGATTATGTTGCACAACCCTCTTGATAATGACATAAAGTTCGTGTCGGGCGTAGGCGAGGTCAGGGCGAAACTGCTTGACCGAGAGATAGGTGTGCGCACTCTGCGGGATATGCTCTACCACTTCCCGTTCCGCTACATCGACCGAACACAGATGTATCGTATCGAGCAGATAAACGAGCACAGCGCCTCGGCATACGTGCAGTTTCGGGCGAAGGTCACGGGCAAAAACTTCTCCGGCGAGGGGCGCAAACGCCGCTTCTCAATCTTTGTCAGCGACGGCACCGGCACGGCAGAGCTGCTCTGGTTTCAGGGCATCAAGTGGGTGGAGAAGCGATTCGAGCTGGGGCGTGAGTATGTGATTTTCGGTCGCCCGTCGTTCTTCCGTGGCGAGCTCTCGATGGTACACCCCGAGGTGGAGCTGGTCGAGAAGGCTCTCTCCCGCAAGGTCGAGAGCGGCCTGCAAGGTATATACTCCACCACCGAGAAGCTCTCCTCGGCACTCGGCACCAAGGGTATCTACAACATCATCTGCTCGCTCTGGGGCAGCGTGCAGGGTCATATCGAGGATTATATGCCCGAGTACATACGCCAACGCTACGGTCTGGTGTCGTTGGAGGATGCGCTCTACAACATCCACTTCCCGCAGTCGCAGGAGCGTCTGCGGCAGGCACAATACCGCTTGAAGTTCGACGAGCTCTTCGGCATACAACTCAACATACAGTCACGCCACTCATCACGCACCACATCCCGAGACGGCTTCATCTTCAACAAGGTGGGCGAGTTCTTCAACACCTTCTACAACACACGCCTTCCGTTCCCGCTCACGGGGGCGCAGAAGCGTGTCATCAAGGAGATACGTCAGGACACCGTCTCCGGCGTGCAGATGAACCGCCTCTTGCAGGGCGACGTAGGTAGCGGCAAGACCGTCGTGGCACTGATGTCGATGCTGCTGGCCGTCGATAACGGCTTCCAGGCCTGTATGATGGCACCGACCGAGATTCTGGCACGTCAGCACTACGCTACCATCGCCCGAATGACCGAGGGGATGGGGCTGCGTATCGCCATCCTGACCGGCACCTCCCGCAGCAAGGAGCGACGTGAGGTGTTACAGGCACTCGCCTCCGGCGAGATTAACATCCTGATAGGTACACACGCCCTCATCGAGGAGCGGGTGCAGTTCGACAACCTCGGCTTTGTGGTCATCGACGAGCAGCACCGCTTCGGCGTGGAGCAGCGAGCCCGACTCTGGACCAAAAATTCGCAGCCTCCACACATTCTGGTTATGACTGCCACGCCTATACCCCGCACCCTCGCAATGACCCTATACGGAGATTTGGATGTCTCGGTCATTGACGAGTTGCCACCCGGCCGTCGTCCTATACGCACCGTCTGCTACAAGGACTCGGCACGACTGCGCCTCTTCGGCTTTATGCGTGAGCAGATACGCCTCGGCCGCCAGATTTACGTCGTCTATCCCCTTATCAAGGAGTCGGAGAAGGCGGACTACAAGAACTTGCAGGAGGGCTTCGAGGCCATCATCCGTGACTTCCCGCTGCCCGACTACCGTGTCTCGGCGTGCCACGGTCAGATGAAGCCGGCAGACAAGGAGGAGTCGATGCGCCAATTCAAGAGTGGCGAGGCCGATATTCTGGTCGCCACCTCGGTTATCGAGGTGGGTGTCGATGTCCCCAACGCTACGGTTATGGTCATCGAGTCGGCCGAGCGTTTCGGCTTGGCGCAGATGCACCAGCTGCGAGGCCGTGTGGGCCGTGGTGGCGAGCAATCCTTCTGTATCCTGATGTCGGGCGAGAAGGTGTCACGTGAGTCGCAGGCCCGTCTGGATGCTATGTGCGAAACAACGGATGGCTTCCGCCTTGCGGAACTCGACCTCAAACTGCGAGGTGCCGGCGACATAAACGGCACGTTGCAGAGCGGCTCCGCCATCGACTTGAAGATTGCCAACCCGACCCTCGACCACCAGATTCTGGAACTCACGAAGCAGGTAGCCATCTCGCTACTGGATGCCGACCCGACGCTCGACGATGTGCGCCATCGTCCGCTGCGGGAGTTGAAGCAACGCTATGCGGGAGAGCAGGAGGTCGATTTCTCGATGATTTCGTAAATCTATTGCCAATGAGAGGTATAATACATATAATAATTACGGGCGTTGCGGCGTTATTTTTGTGTGGTGTCGCCCACGGACAGCTTTTTCATCCGAGCGAGAGGCTCAACTACCGTGTCGCCTACCGTGCCAAGCTCTTCCCCAACACCGAGTTGGCCACCGTGTCGGTGACGACCGAGGTGGATACGCTTGCGGGGCGGGAGTGCTACCGTGTCACGGGCGACGGCCAGATTATGAAGGCGTTTCGGTGGTTCTTCCACCTGCACGACCGCTACGATATATGGGTGGACAGTGGGTCGAAGCGCACGCTACGCTTCGAGAGCAACCTGCAAGAGGGCGACTACACCTTCCGCAGCCACTACCTCTACGACTGGGACTCGCTCAAAGTGCACACGTGGGCGCAACGTCGCAGCGAGCCGCCTCGCACCAAGACTATGAGCCTCTCGCCGAGGAGTATGGACCCTATGTCGCTCTACTTCAACCTGCGCTCGATTGACCCTGCGCAGCTGCGTGAGGGCGAGGAGCACGACTTGGAGATGGTGTTGGAGGATACGATACGCACGCTGAAATTCCGCCTCGTGGGGCGCACGGTCTGCAAGGTGCCGAAGCGGGGGTGGTTCAACACGTTGCACCTGAAATGCACCATCGGCACGAGCGAGGAGTTCTCGTTCACGGATGGCTCGGAGTTCTCGATATGGATTACCGACGACCGCAACAAGTTCCCCGTTATGCTCGAATCGCCTATCCGTGTGGGCAGCATCCGAGCCTACATCCACTCATTCGAGGGGCTGAAATACCCGCTCGAATGTCAGGTTGAGCGGCCAACCAAACGAAATAAAGAGGAATGATAAGGAATAAATTGTATATTTGCAGAGCGAAACACTCAAAATATAACAACTATGGAAGATAACAGATACGAAGAGGAGCGCTACGACGACTACGAAGATGATGTTCAGGTCGATGATTCGGCGCAAAAGTCCATCCGAGGCTACCGTGTGGTGATTGTCCTGCTGGCAGTCATTCTGGCGGGCATCTCGCTGCTCTATTTCAACCTTAACCGTCAGCAGCAGCACGACTACGAGTTGCTGAAAATAGACCGAGACTCCATCCAGAGCAACCTGAGCAGTCTGATTACCGAGTACGACAGCCTGAAATTTGCCAACGACACCATCGCCACCAACCTCGAAAAGGCCAACGAGATGATGGAGCAGCTCAAACGTGAGCGTCGCTGGAACTACGCCAAAATCAAGGAGTATGAGCGTGAGGTCGGCACCCTGCGCAGTGTGATGAAGAACTACCTGCGCCAAATCGACTCGCTCAACTCGCTCAACAAGAAGCTCGTTGCCGAGAATGTGTCGTACCGCAAGGAGATATCGTCGGCAAACCTGCGTGCCGATGTTGCCGAGGAGCGTGCCACCGAGTTGCAGAATAAGGTGCAGCAAGGTGCCGTGTTGCGTGCCCGAGATATCGGCATCGTCGCCCTCAACGCCCGTGACAAGGAGGTTTCACGTGTCAAGAGCGCCACGACCCTGCGTGTAGATTTCACGGTGTCGGCCAACGACCTCGCTACGCCGGGCAACCGAGAGGTCTATGTGTGCATCAAGTCGCCTGACGGCTATCTGCTCTCTACCGAGAGTGTCCCTACCTTCGAGTATCAGGGTGGCAAGGTCGGCTACTCCGCATCCCGTGAGGTCGATTACCAGAACGAGGATGTCGATGTGAGCATCTACTACCGTGGCAGCGGCTTTGTCGCAGGCCCTTACGGCGTGGAGGTCTATATTGATGGCAACAAGGTCGGCAGTGCTACCGTGCCGTTGAGATAACCCCCCCCCGCATAATTGCAACACACCCCGCCAAGACGAGTGCTTGGCGGGGATTTTTTTGCACAAACGCAAAGGGGGGGGGCGCAACGAATTTAAGGGATGTTAAGGGAGTTAAGGGATATTAAGGGATATTAAGGGTTGTTAATGTTGCGCAATACGCTGGCGGATTCTTACGACCTTGCCAAAAATCGCTTGCGTTTCCCTTAATCGCCCTTAATAACCTTTAATGGCCGTTACCGTTGCGCAAACGCCATCCGATGCCATTAGGTAATTCCCGCAATTTTTCAATAACTTCCTATTTTTTATAAGGAATCGCAGGTGGTCAGTTGTATTTAGTTTAGACGGGTTGTAACTTTTATAAAAACAGATAATTAAACCTAAAAACTATGACAAAAATCTACATCAAGGGCGCATACACTGCCCCTACAATGAAGGGTGTCAGCGTTCGTTGCGAGGAGGGCTTCGCACAGAGCGTAACTATTGACGGTCTGACGCCACTGCCTGGTGCTTGGGACGAGGAGGCTGCTGCCGATGAACCAACAACGGGCGCACTCTAATCACTCAATGTCAAATTAAAAGTAAAAAGAAGCGATGAAAAAGTTATCATTGATTTTCGGTTTGGCATTGGGAATGCTGACCGTTGGCTGTTCTCAGGACGGCATTAATGACCAGAACCCTATTAAGGGTGAGACCGTAACCCTCGGCGTTACCCTCGAAGAGGGCGAGGATGTTCGTACAAGCCTCGGCGACCTCGCAGGCGAGAAGTACAGCGTGGTTTGGTCGGAGAATGACAAGATATCCGTTAATGGCAAGACTTCGGCTGCCGTTGATGCACAATTTGTAGGCGGCACAACCGCATCTTTCACCGTTGAGGATGTTGTTGCCCCTTACGATGTACTCTACCCTGCTGATGCTCTCAACGAAGATGGCCACCTCGTTGTGGCTACCTCGCAGGCATATACCGCAGGTACTTTCGCCAACGGCGTGGCTGTTATGGCGGGCACTACTACCTCGACCGAGGTTTCGTTGAAGCACCTGTTCAGCTTCGTAAAGCTCACTGTTGCAAAGGGCAACGAGAGCGGCGAGGCTTTCAAGTCGGTTACCATCACCTCGCTCGACGGCCGTGCTATCTCGGGCCACTTCGAGGTTGACTACGCAACCCCTGCCGTAACCCCTGCTGCGGGTGAGGGTCACGATGCTGCTACCGTTGCAAGCGTACCTTTTGTTGATGGCAAGGCTGTTGTTTATGTGGCTGTTCCTGCCGGCGACTACTCGAAGGGCTTCGAGGTTAAGGTTGTTGGCTCCGACGATAAGGTTATGACCAAGACCGCCTATACCGAGACCGGTATCGAGCTCCCTGCCGGCTACCTTATCGATATGCCTGAGCTCACCTACGCAGGCGAGACCTCGACCGACAAGGTTATCACCACTGCTACTGAGCTGGTTACCTTCCTCAGCGAGGACCTCAAAACCGAGGGCGGAAGCTTCAAGGGCACTGCAAAACTCGGCAACGATATTGATATGGCGGGTGTAAACCTTGCCACTTTGGCTCCAATGCCTGTACTCTTGGAGGGTGCTACCCTCGACGGTCAGGGCTACGCTCTCAAAAACTGGACTACCTCTACCGGTCTTATCTATGAGAACTATGGTACCATCAAGAACATCGTGCTCGACAAGAGCTGTGCTTTGACTGTCGGCCTCTCCGACACTACCACTCTGGCTTGCGGATTTATCGTAAATGCAAACCTCGGCCTCGTTAGCGGCTGTGTGAACAATGCCCCTATCGCATTCGGCGATGGCACCGCTGCTGTTACCGGCAACCGCTTCGTTGGTGCTATTGCAGGTTGCCTTGGACAGGGTCTGCTTGCTGCCGGTACTCTGGGTAACCCTGACTCATACACAGATTACGTGACCTACAAGGAGGCTCGTATTGAGAACTGCGTAAACAATGGTACTATTACCTTTAGTATCGCAAGCTACAATAGCGGTTGGTTCTATCTCGGTGGTGTAGCAGGTGCATACCTTCCACACAAAGAGGAGAGCAATGGTGGTGCATACAACTGCGCTAACCACGGAGCAATCAGCCTCGATATGGGTGCCAACTCTAAGATTACCGTTGTAGGTGGTGTTATTGGTGCCGCAGGTAAATTATATACCAGCGCAGCGAACAACCCACTTTCATACTATTGTAAGTTGGAGAACTGCGTTAACACTGCAAAGGTTTCATACTGCTGCCTTTCGCAGGGCCAACAGCTCTACTTCGGTGGTGTAGCAGGTTCAAGCCACGCTACATTGACCTCTTGCCGCAACTCGGGCGAGGTAGAGTTCTCGACTTATACGGATGAGGTAAAGCCTACATTGTATATAGCAGGTATCTCGGGTATCTCATCCGGAAACTTCACAGATTGCCACAACTCCGGAAAGTTGTATATCAACAATATCAAGTTTGGTTATTGGGCTGGTGTTGCAGGTATCACTTCACGTAGCTTCAACAAAAATGATATTACCGTTGATGGTTGTACCAACAGTGGAGCTATTGTTGCCGAATTCGAGGGAACTGCCAACCAAACTCAGAACATAGGAGGTCTCGTAGCTATTGACCAGGATGGAGTTGTTAATTATAATAACTGCCACAACTCGGGTGCAATAACAGTGAGTGTAACCGGAGCGGGTTTTGCACCAAGTGCTATCATCGGTGGTATCGTTGCCAAGAAGAATAAGTTGGGAACATTGAAGAACTGCTCTAACAGCGGAGCAATAACAATGACAGCGGCAGAAGGCACAGCTGCTATAACCAACCATATGGGAGGTATTGCAGGAAGATATGACATCTCTAACGTTCCTACTATGGAGGATTGTGTTAACAGCGGTACACTCTCTGTTTCGGGTAACTTGAATAACAACTGTAATGTCGGAGGTCTTGTAGGTTCCAACTACCATGGCTTCAAGAATTGCAAGAGCCTCGGTGATATCTCCTTGACAAATACCGGTACCGGCAATGCCCTTATTGGTGGCTTCGGTACTCGTATGGGCAATGTTGCAACAACTTGGGATGGTTGTGAGTTGGATTGCGAGATTACATATTCAGGAACTTGCATCTTTGGTCTGTTCCAGGCTGACTACTGGGGAAGTTCCAATACAAGCTCCGTCGGCGCAACTACCCCTTGCGTTGTTAAATCGACAACAAAGGTAAATGGTGTTGCTGTAACCGCCGAGTATATCGCTGCTCACGAGAACATCGTTGGTCGTGACCAGACCGTTGACGGCAAGACCGATGCAACTACCGGCAAGCCTCTGACTCGTGCAAATAGTGCCTTCCAGATTGCCGAGGGTGGTATTGTTTTGCAGTAATTTTTAAGAATCAAAACGTATAGGGGTTGAGTTTTTAGGGTGCTGATTCTTGGGAAGGGCATAGTTTATGTAGTGTTCCTTCCCAAAGAACAGCATAGAGAGACTCTCTCAAATACGACGACAAAGAGTCGCAAGGCTCTTTAATAGGTAGGTTTTTTATTATGTTAGTGGCAGGTGCTCGACCGCAAGGTCGGGCATCTGTTTTTTTTGTGGGGCGGGTCGCAAAATTAAGGTCAGGTAAGGTCGAGTAAGGTAAAGTAAGGTCGCTCCTTCGGAGCTGCGCAACGGGCTTGGCGCAACATTAGGGAAATTAGGGAATTTAGAGAGCGCAAGGCTATTCTCCTTAAACTCCTTAAACTCCCTTTTGCGCTATCCTTACTTGACCTTAAAGCACCCGCAGGGTGCGTGACCTTACCCGACCTTAATAGACCTTATCGTTGCGCAACGGTAAAGGTTGTTAAAGGTGATTAAAGGTAATTAAGGGGAACGCAGGCGGTTTTTGGCAAGGCTATACAAGTCCGCCAGCGTATTGCGCACCATTAACAACCCTTAATATCCCTTAACTCCCTTAATAACCATTAATCTTGTGCGCCCCCTTGCGCCCCTGCACCTCACCGCCCTCTCCGCCCTCTCCGGCACCACTCACCCGCCCTGCGTGGGTATCGAAAACGATACCCACGTTGGAGCGGGAGGAGCAAAGAGGTGACATTGTCTGCCCCCCCCATCCCGAAAAACAAGAAAATTTTGCTGATTCGGAAATTATTGCTATATTTGTCTTATGCGTGACGAAAAGCCATACAAGCCACAATTTGAGGGGGGGGGAATTTCCGCATCCCACTCGTCGGAGCACACATCCGGCGAGATAGATTTCGACTCGCTCTATCTGAGCAGTTATAGGGGCTTGTGTGCTTACGCAACACGTTATGTATCAATAGATGAGGCCGAGGAGATTGTGCAGGACACGATGCTCTGGCTCTGGGACAACTGGGATACCATAGTCCCCGAAAAGTCGGTCAAGGCGCTACTATTCCGCATAGTGCACAACAAGGCGGTGAACAGAATCAAGCACAACGCCGTGCTCTCACGTGTCCACCAGCAGATGGAGCGCAACCTCTCACAACATTTTGAATCTCCGAATTTTTATCTCGACAAGGAGCTGTTGCAGATGCTCGACGAGGCATTGCAGCGGCTGCCCGAAAACCTGCGTGAGGTATTCGTGTTGAGCCGTGTCGAGCAGCTCTCATACAAGGATATTGCCGACCGACTCGGTATAACGGTAAAGGCGGTAGATAACCGTCTGGCACGTACTATGAAGATTCTGCGCAAGGAGTTGAAGGACTATCTGCCGATAATTCTTGCCCTGCTCGGAGCGGGCGAAATTCCACAATAAAAAATCATCACATTTTTATCACTTTTTAGGGCATTTCCACAAGGACTTGCCCCTGCTCGGATGTATATATAGTGTAAAGAAGTGTATATATAGTATGAATAATCAGAAAGAGATGAATGAGGCGAAACTCGTTGCCTTTATAGATGGCTCGCTCTCTCCCGAGGAGATGGCAGAGGTGGAGCACTGGTACGATGCCTCCGACGAAAACCGTAAAACGCTGGAACAGTTATACTTCGTGCTGCAACTGCACGACCGTTGCAACGCCGTGAAAGATGTCAATCCGGAGCGTGCGCTCGCCGCCTTGAAGCAGAAGATTGCTCAACGCAGTGCCGCAAAGCGCCGCCGCAGCTTTATGACCCTCGGTCGCCGTGTGATGCGCTACGCCGCCATCGTGCTGCTTCTGGCAGGTGTTGCCGGACTGGGAGCATACATCTACTACGACAAGAACCAGTATTGCGAGATTGTCGCCGACAACTCGCAGAACAAGACCATCGTGCTGCCCGACCAATCGACCGTGACCTTGAAGGCCGACTCGAAGATTTCGTTCCCGGCGAAGTTTACCGAGGAGCGTGTGGTATATCTCGACGGCGAGGCGTTGTTCGACGTAGCCAAGAGGAAGGGTGCCGAGTTCGTGGTCAAGGCCAAGGGTGCACAAATCTGCGTCAAGGGTACGAAGTTCAACTTCAAGGCCTACTCCGCCTGCCCGAAAATCGAGGCTACGCTCATCGAAGGTGCTGTCGATTTCCGCACAAACGGCCACAAGGTGGCCATCAAGCCTAACCAGAAGGTTGTATATAACGCCGAGAGCCGTCGTATGAACATCGTGGAGGTGGATGCCCGCCTCGACATCTTCGGCGAGCGTTATTTCGATATGGAGAAGTTGGGGTATGTAATCAACTCGTTGGAGCATATCTACGACTGCAAAATCTCCTTCGCCGACAACCGCATCGAGGATATCCGATTCACGGGAACCGTAAACCGCAACAACTCCCTCGAACACACGCTCAACATTATCACGCTGACGACCGGCACCGAGTATAAGAGGTACGGCGATGCGGTGGTAATCAGCAAGTAACGCAAGAAAGTATTAACTAAATACTACTAAACAAAAAAACAAATGCTTATGAAACGAAATCTACTTGATTTTGGCCCTATGCGAATATTCGTCATAGGTCTGATGTTGTGTTTTTCGGTGTTCTCGGCAAGTGCGCAGACCTCTGCACGCATCGACGCATCGGGAGTCACAACATTAAAACAGTTGATTCAAAAAGTTGAGGCGGGTAGCGATTATCGCTTCTCGTGGTCGGGCAATCTGCCAAACGACATCTCAATCTCGGTTCCAAGCGGTGCTCACACTGTTGAGGAACTGTTGAGCGCAGCACTCCGTAACAAGGGTGTTGAGTATGTCATCAAGCAGAACGACATCGTGCTGTTGCCACAGCAGAAGGCCGCTCAGGCTGCCCCTGCTGCTTCGCAGTCGAAGGAGCGTACCATCACCGGTACGGTTGTCGATGCCGAGACCGGCGCACCTGTAATCGGCGCCTCGGTTTGGATCAAGGACTCCACAATCGGTACGACTGTGGATATCGACGGTAATTTCAGCCTCAAAGCACCGAACAACCTCGCCGTTATGGCGGTGTCGTTCATCGGCTACGAGGACTACGAGGTTGCCATCAACTCTATCACGTCGCACACGACAATCAAGCTCAAAACCTCTACAACCGTGATGGAGGATGTCGTTGTCGTGGGTTATGGTACCCAGAAGAAGGCGAGCGTCATCGGTGCTATCTCGTCGGTGGCTATCGGCGACCTGCGTGCTCCTGTGGCCAAGCTCTCGGGCAACATCGCCGGTCAGCTGGCAGGTGTGGTATCCATCCAGCGTTCAGGTGAGCCGGGTGCAGGTTCTACATTCTGGATTCGTGGTATCTCCACCTTTGGTGAGAGCAAGACTCCGCTTATTCTGGTGGATGGTGTCGAGCGTGATATGGACCTCGTGAACGTGGACGATATCAAGGAGATGTCCATCTTGAAGGATGCATCGGCAACGGCTATCTATGGTGTGCGTGGTGCTAACGGTGTCGTAATGATTACCACCCGCAGCGGTGATGCCGGCAAGCCAAAGGTTTCGCTCTCGATTGAGGGTGGTCTGGTACAGCCTACCAAGGTTCCTGAGATGCTCGGCGGCGTAGAGTATGCCGAGATGTACAACGATGCTACCGGCAGTATGATTTACTCGCCTGAGACCATCGCCAAGTACGCTTCGGGCGTTGACCCTGACCTCTACCCTAACGTAAACTGGGTGGACACCCTCTACAAGGACTACTCTTGGAACGAGAAGGTCAATGTAAGCGTGAGCGGTGGTGGTGATATCGCCAAGTACTACATCTCCGGTTCGTTCTACAACGAGGATGGTCTGTTTGCGATTGACAATATGAAGAACTACGACACTTCGACATACTATCGTCGCTACAACTTCCGCTCGAATGTGGATGTGCAGGTATTCCGTCACACCAAGCTCAACTTCAACCTCGGAACCTCTTTCGAGCGTAGAAATCAGCCTGGTACCGCAGCAGACACCATCTGGGGCTATGCACTCAACACTATTCCTATCGCATACCCGCTCTTTTACTCGGATGGCACGCTTGCAGGTCCTGCCAACAACGACGGTGCCAACCCTTACGTTCTGCTGACACAGACCGGTTATCGTGAGAGATTCGACAACACTGCAACCTCGACCGTAAACCTCAATCAGGACTTCGGCAGCTGGATTACCCCGGGCTTGTCCGCAAATATCAAGTTCGCATTCGACGCTATGAACCGTCAGGACGTTAACCGTACCAAGACTCCGCAGCAGTGGATGGCTTCGAGCCGTGACGAGGATGGCAATCTGATTAAGACAGAGACCGTTGCAGGTCAGGAGAGCCTTACGCTCGGCAAGGCAAGTTACAGCCGCCGTACCGTATATTTGGAGGGTTCGATTAACTACGCCCGCACCTTCGGTCGTCACTCGGTTGGTGCCCTCTTCCTCTACCAGCATTCGCAGAAGAACTACGTGAACTCCGGAGAGAGCGACCCTGACAAGTTCCTCCCATATCGTAACCAAGGTATCGCAGGTCGTTTAACCTACGACTTCGATAACCGCTACTTCGTAGAGGCCAACTTCGGTTACAACGGTTCCGAGAACTTCTCGCCGGGCAACCGCTTCGGATTCTTCCCTTCGGTGGCTGTCGGTTGGGCACTCTCGGAGGAGAAGTTCTTCGAGCCTGCTAAGGATGTTATCGATATGCTGAAATTCAAGGCTTCGTATGGTTTGGTTGGTAACGACCAGATTGGCGGTGGCCGTCGTTTCATCTACCTCGAAACTATCGAGAATGGTTACAACTACTCCTTCGGCTCCTCCAACACCGAGTACACCGGTATCCGCTTGGGTGACTACCCTAACCCTAACGTAGGTTGGGAGACCGTTCGCAAGCTCAACGTCGGTGTTGACCTCTCGCTGTTCGGCAAGTTGAAGATTCAGGCCGACTACTTCGACGAGAATCGTAGCGGCATTTTCCTCCAATCATCCTCGATTCCGGAGATTGCAGGTCTTGTGAACAAACCGTGGATTAACGTAGGTAGAATGCACAACCGAGGTGTTGATGCTTCACTCGACTACCACCAGAAGTTTGGTCAGGTGGAGGTTACTGCTCGTGCGAACTTCACCTACACTCACAATACCATCCTCAACAACGACCAGCCTGATTGGGAGTATCTCTACCTGAACCGCATCGGTCAGTCCAACTGGCAGACCTTTGGTCTGGTTGCAGATGGTCTGTTCCAGTCGCAGGAGGAGATTGATGCTTGGCCGACACAGAAGTTCGGCGAGGTTAAGCCGGGTGATATCCGTTACCTCGATATCAACGGTGACGGTGTAGTTGATGACTACGATAAGAAGCCTATCGGCTTCCCTAACGTGCCTGAAATCTCCTACGGTTTCGGTGCATCGGTTCGTTGGAAGGGCTTCGACGTTTCGGTATTCTTCCAGGGTGTCGATAACGTGAACTTCTTTATCAACAACACTTATACACAGGGCTTCACCGCCAACAAGACTCGTCACTCCAACGTATTTGCCGACCTCTACGGCAACTACTGGACCGAGAACAATCGTGATGCGAAGTACCCTCGTTTGACCATCGGTCAGAACACAAACAACAACCAGACCTCAACCTACTGGATGGTCAATGGTCGTTACCTGCGTTTGAAGAATGCCGAGATTGGTTATACTCTTCCAAAGCGCATCTTGTCGAAGGCTCATATCGACAGACTGCGTATCTATGTATCGGGTGTAAACTTGCTGACATTCAGCCCATTCAAGTTGTGGGACCCGGACTTGCAGACAGGTGCTGCCGGCTATCCTAACAACCGAGTTTATAACCTTGGTGTAACACTCGTATTCTAACGGCTAAAAAGATGAAGACTATGAAAAAATATATCGTAATATTGATTTCGATGCTGTCGCTCTCGCTGGCAAGTTGCGATTCGTTCCTGGATCGCCAGCCGGATGAGCCAAAGACATCAGAGAATATCTTCAATAAGATGATTACCACACGTCAGTATCTGGTAAACGTCTATTCTTGGATTAACAACGAGACCGACCCTTCGGGACAGAATAATATCTGGGAGGCTTGCTCCGATGAGTGCTCCGTATCGTTCGGTAGCCGTTGGCACCGCCTCTTCAACAACGGAACATGGATGGTTTCGTCCAACCCTTCCGTTAGCAGCAACTCTTTTTTGGCAAAGAACTACTCTTTGTACTGGAAGGGTATCCGTGAGGCAAGCTACTTTATGGAGAATGTAGGCCGCTGCACCGAGCTCACCCCTACGGAGGTTGCAGAGTGGTCGGCAGAGGCTCGCTTCCTGCGTGCTTACTACTACTTCTGCCTGATGCGTATGTGGGGCCCTGTGCATATTCTTGGCGAGAACTGCGCAGACTACACCAGCGAGGATTTGCGTAATATCGACCGCAACACTTGGGATGAGTGCGTTGATTGGGTCTGCAAAGAGCTTGACGCCGCAGCCGATGTGCTTCCTTTGGAGCAGTCGGATGAGTGGCTCGGCCGTGCAACCAAGGGTGCTGCGTTGGCAGTAAAGGCTCGTCTGTTGCTCTACTCGGCACGTCCGCTCTTCAACGGCAACCCTATGTATGCCGGCATCAAGAACTACTACGGCAAGGACCTCTTCCCACAGACCTACGACCCTAACAAGTGGGTATTGGCTGCCGAAGCTGCACAAGAGGTTATGGATTTGGGCGTATATGAGATTGTCGGCGAGAATGCCGGCGACCCATACACATCATGGCGCAAGGTCTTCCTCGAGCGTTGGAACAAGGAGATTATCTTCGCTCGTCAGAACACCTCTTACAACTGGCGTGTTGCAACCACCCCTGAGGTTGCCGGTGGTAAGGCATACGGTGGTGTAGGTGTTACCCAGAAGCTTGTCGATGCCTTCGCTATGGCAAATGGTAAGTACCCATTTGAGTTTGATAATTACAACGCAGCCAATCCTACTGTTGCTGACGGTTCGGGCTACCCTGCACTGGCAGATGAGATGGTCGGTCAGATTATGACTCACCCTATCTTGGAGTGTATGGTAAAGACCCCGAGGATGTATTGCAACCGTGAGCCTCGCTTCTATATGTCCATATTCTGGAATGGTCTTACTTGGAAGGGTGGTTCCAATAGTGCTGTCGTACAGATGCACCGTGGCGGTAACTCTTACTCCGGCACCTCGGACAACTACACCGCAACCGGTTACCTCCCATACAAGTTTACAAACCCTAAGTTCGACACCAAGAATGCGAGTGGCGCTTGGGAGCCTATCACTTGGCCTCTGTTCCGCTATGCGGAGATTCTGCTCAACTATGCCGAGGCTGTAAACGAGGCTGCAAATGCAGGCGTTGGCTCGTACACCATCAACGATGCGCTGACACAGCTCAACCGTGTACGTGTGCGTGCTGGTGTCCCTGCTATCGAGTCTCTGTATGCCGAGGCCAACACATACGAGGGCTTGAAGAAGTTCATCTTGCGTGAGCGTCAGATTGAGCTCAACTTCGAGAACCACCGCTACTTCGACACCCGTACAAATCTCCTCTCGGAGGTTGAGGATGCCGGTGATGTCTATGGTATGAATGTCGAGGCGACAAATTCGACCGTTCCGACATCGACTCCTTCGGAGACCTCGTTCTGGCGTCGTACCATAATCCCTCACGACGGCGGTAACCGCCCAAGCACACGTGTATTTACCAAGCGTCAATATCTGCTGCCATACTACCAGTCGGAGGTTGACCGCTTGAACAACCTTACACAGAACCCATTCTATTAGTAGATTGTAAAGTGGTAAAACTTAAAAAATGAGATTTATGAAAAAGTTATATATCGCCGCTTGCGTCGCACTGCTGATGGGCGCAACGGCTTGCGAGAACAATCGCAATGCAAATCTCACCGAGGCCCACGTCTATATCGTGAATGACGGCTTCCAGGTAGCCGAGTTCTACGACCTCGACCACGAGCCTGCTGCCAAGGTAAGCGTTCACCGCAGCGGATTCTTCGAGGAGAGTGCTACCGTTACGGCAGCCATCGACCTCGACGCTATCGCAGAGTACAATGCGGCTAACGGCACGCAGTATGAGGCTCTCACAGAGGGTACCTATTGGTTGAACAACGAAGAGGTGGTAATCAGTGGTGCGGAGCGCACCGGCGTATTGAGCGTAGGCTTCGACTACGACACCATAGCCGCTCTGCCGGAGGGTCACAACTACGTAGTGCCTGTGCGCATCTCCTCCGAGACCAAGGTTAATGAGGCAAAGTCGCTCGTACTGCTCTCGCCGTCGATGCTGCCTGCCGAAATCTTCTTTATGCCAAACCACGAGGAGACCGTGAAGTGGTCGGAGGGCTCAACCACCATCTTCGAGAAGACGATGACCGTTTCGGTGCCGTTCAACAACCCTATCGACTGCACCGTGACTCTCGACACCTCGGACAACTTCTTCAAGACGTTCAAGAAGTATATCAACGCTTGTCCTGCCGAGGCTTACGAAATCGTAGGCGACAACGTTCTAGCAGCAGGCGAGTCGGAGTTGAAACTGAAACTTCGTGTGGACCTCTCGAAGATTCCTTCGGATATGCTCTTCTGCGCTATCCCTGTTGTGCTGACCGCCAACTCGGAGAACTACGTCATCAATCAGGATAACAGATATATGCTCATCCACTTGCAGAAGGATGGCGTAATCGCATCGAAGCTTGTTGATGGCGGCGGAGACCGCACCTCGATTTGGACGCTGTTGGAGTGTAACTCTGCACAGGGTCTGACAGGTCAGGGCTCGTGGAACAATATGATTGATGGCGACTACGCAACCTACTGGAACTCCGCTTGGAAGAGTGGCCAGTATGGTAAGGTAGGCCTCTCGGAAACAGACCCATACATCGTAGCGTGGGATATGGGCCAGCCACACAACCTCGTGGCGATAGAGCTCACCCGTAGAAACTACACAAGTCGTCAGGACGTAT
The DNA here is from genome assembly GCA_017483225.1 of Alistipes sp. Lineage (GTDB taxonomy): Bacteria > Bacteroidota > Bacteroidia > Bacteroidales > Rikenellaceae > Alistipes. The sequence goes on along the minus strand of JAFULF010000008.1, from coordinate 113,474 downwards.
CTGTCGGATATGTCGAGGTATCGGCTGACGGCGTAAATTGGAAGTGGGTTGCCGAGTGGGACCACGTCACACAGTGTGGCGATGACAAGACCGCTAACGGCCCATTCCGTTACGAGTTTTGCAGCAACGCCAACGTACAGTACGTGCGTATCTGCGTAACCAAGAGCCTTCACAACAACTCCGCAGCAACCGACTGTAATATGGCTGAGTTGAACGTCTATGAGTTAGACTCATCCAACTAATATCACTTTCAAGGCGGCACGGCAGAGTGTGTCGTGCCGCCTTTTTTTAACCAACCGAAAACCACCTATGAAACGAATCCTTGTAACGCTGCTACTGATAGCCGGCATAACCCTGACGAGTTGTAACCCCGACTCGCCAACAAATCTCCCATCCCCTCCAAGTGGTGGCAACACGACCGGCGGAGGCAATACCGACAAAGAGCCCGACGATGAGCCGGAGCAGGAGGCTGTTGTTGTCAATGGAACGACAATCGCCGACTCGACCACGCTCTATGGTCTTGTGACGGATGCCGAGACAGGTGAAGGTATCAAAAACATAGTTGTAAGTGATGGCTTCACCTGCACACGAACCGACAAAAATGGTGTCTATCAGATTGTGCGCAACAGAAATTCGGAGATGGTAAACGTCAGTGTACCTGCCGAATATGAGATTCCGGTGGATGTGAATAACCTCCCCGCCTTCTACAAGCGTTTTATAGTGAATTTTGGAGAAACATTCCGCCACGACTTCTCGCTGACACGGCTGCCGGGAGGAAAGCAGACGCAGTTTACGATGCTGATGCTGGCCGACATACAGGCACACGACGTGAACGATACGGAGCGTTTCATCAACGAGACCATTCCCGATATCAACGCCCTCGCCCCAACGCTCGTCAATCCATACGCTATGACCCTTGGCGATATCACCAATAAGAACAACTCGGCGATATGGTCAACCTTAAAGCGTGCGATGCAGAACGGAGCGGTGACCTATTTTCAGTGTATGGGCAACCACGACCACCTGAACGAGCTCTCGCCTAACGACCACAGCCAGACAACATCATACTGGAAGAGCGTCGAGAACTTCCACAAGTACTTCGGCCCGCAGAACTACTCCTTCGACCGAGGCGACGTACACTTCGTCGTGATAGACACCTGCCTGCACGGCGAGAAGCCGGATGCTGCGGGTGCCACCCACGAGTACGCCACAGGCCTCTACGACTGGGGATACGAGTGGTTCCTACAAGATTTGTCCTTCGTGCCGAAGAACAAGATGGTGGTGCTCTGCTGTCACATCCCGTTCCGAGATGGCGGAGGCGACAACCACAGCAACAAGCGCTACCGCAAGGAGATTCTCAATAAGCTCTCCGAGTATAAGGAGGCACACCTGATGATTGGCCACACCCACCACTCCTACAATTGGATACACACGGTAAATGGCCGACGCATCCACGAGCATATCCACGGAACCGTCTGCGGTCAGATGTGGCACGGCCCATTCTGCACGGATGGCACACCAAACGGCTATGGTGTCTATGAGTTCGACGGGGCGACATTGAAGAACTTCTGGTACAAGGGAACAGGCCTTGACAAGGATTTCCAGATGCGATGCTACGACGGCGGCAAGCAGATTTACGACCCTCGTATGAACGTCAATATGACGGAGAAGCGCAACGTCTTCTCCTCCTATTCGTGGAACCTTATCGGCAACATCGTCGCCAACATCTGGAACATCGAGCACGGCGAGTGGGAGGTGTCGCTCTGGCAGAATGGCGAGAAGGTGTGCGATATGACCAAGATGGATAGAGATTTCGACTACTATGCACTCTATTGGTTCTGTGAGGTTTACGGCTCCAAGTCGGACACCTACCAGAAGAAGTCGTACCACCTCTACAAGGGCGCACTCAAAGACCCGTCGGCACCATTTGAGGTACGTGCCGTGGATAAGTTGGGACGTCGAGGCCCTTACATCTGCGACCACATCACCACCAACTACGATGGTCTGAATGGCGACTTCGAGACCTACGTGCCGACGAATTAGATAAAAATTGTACCTTTGTACAAACCCGAAAAAGGAGATTAAGAAGATGAAGAGATTACTCACCATACTGCTGCTTGTAGTAAGCATCCTGCTGACGAGTTGTAACCCCGACTCGTCAACAGACCTGCCGCCACAATCCAATAGTGGCGACACGGAAGGTAGCACGGGGGGCGACACTACGGAGGATAAGGAGCCAAGTGGCGACGAGCTCGTGGTCAATGGTACCACCATAGCCGCAAGCACCACGCTCTATGGCCTTGTGACAGATGCCGAAACGGGCTTGGGCATCAAGGATATTGTCGTGAGCGACGGCTTCAACTGCGTGCAGACAGACGAGAATGGCGTATATCAGCTGGTAGGTCACGAGTTTGCCTCGATGGTCTTTCTCAGCACCCCTGCCGAGTACAAGGTGCCGGTCGGAGGTGACAACCACCCCGCCTTCTACAAACGACTACTCTACTCCAATGAGCCGCCATACCGCAACGACTTCAAGTTGGAGTTGCTCCCGGGGGGCAAACAGAGCCGCTTCACGATGCTCGCCCTTGCCGACCCGCAGGTATATGACAACCCCGACGTGCAGCGATTCATCAATGAGACCCTGCCCGATGTGGAGGCGTTTGCCGAGGGTGCCGAGAACCCGTATGCCATAACACTCGGCGATATCACGGGTCGTAACATCTCCGTATATTGGACACAGATGAAGCAGGCGATGGCCCGCCGCAACATCGTCTTCTTCCAATGTATGGGCAACCACGACCACCTGAACGAGAAGGACCACAAGGTGGCAACCACCTACTGGAAGAGCATCGAGAACTTCAACAAATACTTCGGTCCACAGAACTACTCCTTCGACCGAGGCGACGTACACTTTGTCGTCATCGACAACATTATGCACGGCGAGAAGGCCGAGAATGGTGGCACGCAGGAGTATGCCAGCGGCCTCTACGACTGGGGCTGGGAGTGGCTCCTGCAAGACCTGTCATTCGTGCCGAAGAACAAGATGGTGGTGCTCTGCTGCCACATTCCGTTCCGTGACGGCGGCGGTGGCAACCACCACGACAAATACTATCGTCAGGCGATTCTCGAAAAGCTATCGGAGTATAAGGAGGCACACCTGCTTATCGGCCACACGCACAGTATGCGCAACTACATACACAAGGTGAACGGCAAGACGATACACGAACATATCCACGGAGCGGTGTGTGGTGCGATGTGGCACGGCACGTTCAACGTCGATGGCACCCCTAACGGCTACGGTGTGTATGAATTTGACGGCACGACACTCACCAACTACTGGTACAAGGGCACCGAGTGCAACAGGGAGTTCCAGATGCGTCTGTATGACGGCGGACAGGTCTTCTACTCGCCACTGATAAACCAGATTAAGACGGAGAAGCCGAACTACTTCGGCACCCCTTGCACGTGGAACCTGCCGGGGTATGTCGTCGCCAACATCTGGAACATAGAGCACGGCGATTGGGAGGTCACGCTCTGGCAGAACGACAAGAAGGTGTGCGATATGACCAAGTTCTCGGCTCGTGAGTGGTACACGAACTATTGGTTCTCGGAGGTCTTCTGCTCCAATGGCTCGTATATCGGCAACTCGGCGCACCTTTACAAGGGAAAACTCGCCGACAAGAGTGCGCCGTTTGAGGTGCGTGCCGTGGACAAGACGGGTCGTCGAGGCCCTTACGTCGGCACGACGCTGACAACCACATACGATAACGTACACGGAGATTTTGACACAAAATCGGTTGAATAACACATATTTTTAATAACTTAAAACACTTTATTATGAAAAAGACAATCGCTTTACTCGCTCTTGCCGTGGCAATGATGGTACAGCCATGTGCTGCGCAGGAGGCTCCGCAGGTTGAGATTCCGGACCTTTCGGCCTACATCCTCACACCGAAGCCGGCAGCAACACCTCGCATCAACGGTGCCAAGGTATTTGGTCTGCGTCCGGGTTCGCCTTGCCTCTACACCGTGGCTGCTACCGGCGACCGCCCTATGACCTTCTCTGCCGAGGGTCTGCCAAAGGGTCTGAAACTCGATGCTACGACGGGCCGTATCACCGGTACGCTCAAAAAGGAGGGTACATACCACGTGATGCTCACCGCAACCAACGATAAGGGCTCGTACTCCCGTGAGCTGCGCATCGTGGTAGGCGACAAAATCGCCCTCACACCTCCTATGGGTTGGAACTCGTGGAACTGCTGGGCTCGTGACGTGACACAGGAGCAGGTGCTCTCGTCGGCACGTGCGATGGTTGAATCGGGTCTGGTAAACCACGGCTGGTCGTACATCAACATCGACGACGGATGGCAGGGTGAGCGTGGCGGTAAGTACAACGCTATCCAGCCAAACACCAAGTTCCCTGATATGAAGGCCCTGACCAAGGAGGTTCACGATATGGGTCTGAAACTCGGTATCTACACGGTGCCTTGGGTAGGAACCTACGCTGCACATATCGGTAGCTACTCGGACAACGCCGACGGCGTGAACCAGTGGATTAAGGATGGCCTGCACAACGAGCACTTCCGCTATCAGAAGAAGGGGCCGGATGCTAACTACTGGCAGGACCGCAGGGAGTACTACATCCACGGCGAGTACTCGTTTGTTGAGGCTGACGTTAAGCAGTTTGCCGACTGGGAGATTGACTACGTGAAGTACGACTGGAACCCAAATACCCGCTTCCACACAAAGGAGATGTTCGATGCACTGCGCTCCGTAAAGCGTGACATCGTGCTCTCGCTCTCGAACTCTGCACCTCTGGCCGACGCTCCATTCTTTATGGAGAATGCCGAGTGCTGGCGTACCACGGGCGACATCCGTGACACTTGGAAGAGCATTTCGAGCATCGGCTTCTCACAGGACAAGTGGATTCCTTTCTGCCGTCCGGGTGCTTGGCCGGATGCAGATATGCTCGTAGTAGGCCTTGTGGGCTGGGGTCCAAAACTCCACTACACAAAACTTACCGCTGACGAGCAATATACCCATATGAGCCTCTGGGCTCTCTTTGCATCGCCACTGCTTATCGGTTGCGATATGGCCCGTATGGACGACTTCACCATCTCACTCCTCTCGAATGACGAGGTTATCGAGGTGAATCAGGACCCTCTCGGCCTCCACGCAGTGCCTGTATGGCGCAAGAAGGATAACTCGCAGGTTATCTACGTTAAGCACTTGGAGGATGGCTCTTTGGCGGTTGGTCTCTTCAACAAGGGCGAGAAGCCTGCAAAGATTAGCATCAACCCTCGTATGCTCGGCCTCTATGACGGCACACGTACAGTACGTGACCTCTGGCGTCAGAAGGATGTAGGTCACCTTACAGACGATGAGGGTAAGGGTCGCTTTACCACCGAGGTTGCTCCTCACGGTTGCGCTCTGCTCAAAGTTTATCCGGGCAACACCGACAAGCGTTACACCGGAAAGGTAACCTACGCAAAGTAGTAGAAGCCCCGAATTAGGATAAGGTTTTTAGCAGATAGAGGCTGTCCGCAAATCGTGTCGGACAGCCTCTTTTGTGGTTTGGGGAGGGTACTTTTGCGCAACGAAAGGTCGAGTAAGGTCGAATAAAGTCACGCAACCTGCGGTTGCTTTAAGGTCAGGCACAGGGGAAATTAGGGGAATTAGAGAAATTAGGGAATTTAAGGAATTTAAGGATTGCGCTATCCCGAAATTCTCTAAATTCCCTAAATTCCCTAAACTCCTTAATCGTTGCGCTCGATCTTTCGTTGCGCAACGCCAAAGTAGCCTTGTCAGACAACCCAATCCGGGTACCAGAAGTTGTATAACAAGTGCTAATTTTAGGCTTGCGAAGCCCGAAAAAGCGCAGTTTACTTGGGCGTAAATGAGCATTTTGAGGGCGAGTATAACGACAAAGTAGCCTTGTTAGACAACTTCTCGGCTATTGTCTGCGAAGATAATTACCTATGGTGAGCACCATCGAGTCCCTACGGTCAGCCACGAAGGCCTTAATCTCGTTTGTCCCCGACATAGATATCGTGTCGCTGACAAAGACCCCCGGCTGACAGGAGCGCACAGCAACGGTATCGCCATTCAGGAGCAGCGTAGGCTCGCCACACGATGAATAGACCTTCAAGAGCTGCTTGGTACGCATTCTCACGTCGCTGCTCTTGCCTGCGATATAGAGCGTATTGGCACGTCTATTCCACAGAGCCTTATAGAGGTGGTAGGCATCCTTGCGCTGCGAGTGGTCGAAGGTCACAAGACCCGAATTTTTGATACCCACGTCGTATCGGGAGGCACCATAGTCGAACATAGCATCGAGCCACACGCCCCAGAAGAGCTTCTCATCCACCTGACGGGCATAACCCTCGTGGAATCGGCTCTGCCAACTCTCAGGTATGCGGTGCGGGGTGTTGCCGCCACCTCGACGAACAAACGACTCGTTATGCTGTCCGAGGGTTCCGCCGGCACCATAGCAGATGCCCTGTCGCAGGTGCGACCAATTATCACGCAGGCTCTGCTGCCACACGCTCACATCCTCGATATCGCCCTGCACCCAGCCCACACTCTGCTGCCAGACAATAAGGTCAGTGATGAAGTTTATATCGCCATCACGGTTGCTGCACGCCACGGTAGGACGTGATGCATCGAGCTGCTTGGCGAGCGCATTGAGCGAGCGGATATACGAGAGCAGCTCCGGCGAGCAGCCTCGCAGGGTCGAGAAGAGGCCCCACATCACAACCGACGGGTGGTGGCAGTTCTGCAAGAGAATCTCACGCAGCTGCTCACGACCATTCTCCTCAAAGGCCGACGTGCCGTAGTAGGCGACATCGCTCAAAAACGGCGACTGCGTAAGCGGAGTATCTATCCACACCAGCAGACCCCGACGGTCGCACTCCTCGTAGAGATATTGGGCGTGCGGGCCCGTCATCGAGCGCAACGCCGTAGCACCCATATCCTGTATCGAGCGCAGGTCACGACCATACTGCTTCTCCGAGAGTGCCGTGCCTACCGAGGCGCAGTCGTGGTAGAGGTTTACGCCTCGCACGTAGGAGTGTTTACCATTGATTGTGAGCAGTTTATCCGTCGTAACTTTCACATCCATGAATCCCGTCACCACGCTCACAGCATCCTCGCCGACGGTGACCTTCACCGTGTACAGATTTGGTGACGACGGCGACCACAGCTCCGGATTCACGACCGAGAAGGGCACCGAGAGCAACTTGCCGTCAATCTTGGCCTTCACGCTCTTGGTTGTCGCCACATAGCCGTCGGGCGAAACCACATCCACCTCAACGATGCACGAGGCATCCCGCTTGCCCAGCAGTGCGATATCCACTCGGCCATCCACACGCTCCGTGGTGACCGACGTGGTGTGAACCATAACGCCCTCCGTGCCGTAGTAGAGGGGTGAGATGGCGGTCTTGTCGGTGACTATCAACTCCACATCACGGTATATTCCGCCATAGAGTGTCGCCTCGGAGGAGGTTGGCAGGATATCGCTGCGGTGTGCGTTGCTGACCAGCACCTGCAACAGGTTATCCGTGCCGAACTCTATGCGCTCGGTAATCTCGAAGGCGAAGGCGGTATATCCGCCACGGTGCTCGCCCACGTGACCTCCATTGACAAAGACGTTGGCAACACTCTGCACGCCACAGAAGCGCAGGAAGAGTCGCCTACCCTGCCACTCGGCAGGAACGTATAGTTTGCGCTCGTAGTTTCCCGACGTGGAGCGGTTGATACCTGCCACGTATGAGTCGTTGTGCCACGTGTGGGGCAGACGAATATAGCGGGCATCATCGCTCGAATTCTCCTCCTTGAAGAAGAATCGCCAATCGTTGTTCAACGTATATATTTCTCGTGCAAACGAGGTGATTGACAACGATGTAAGTGCCAAAAGTATAAGCAGATATCTTTTCATTTCTTCACTATTATCGTCACAAATATATGAATTTGTAGAAAAAAATGCTAACTTTGAGCGGATTATCGCCACTTATTAACGAAATAATGAACGTATTTGATATCATAACACTGATTGTTCTGCTCTGGGCCATATTCAGCGGATGGCGCAGCGGATTTACCTCGCAATGCTTCTCCTTCGCCGGCATCGTCGTCGGCGTAGTGCTCTCCGTGCGCTTCGGCAAGCAGGTGGGCGGATTGATGGGTCTTGACCCGCAATTTGCCACCATCGTAGGCTTTATCACCGTGTTTGTCGTGACGGTCATCGTATCGGGCCTGCTCGCAAGATTGTTGCGCAAGTTCTTCTCGGCGATTGGTCTGGGTAGTGTCGATGTGCTGCTGGGAATAGCACTCTCGATTGTCAAGTTCTCGCTGATACTGAGCATCGTATTTTGCAGTTTCAACTCCCTGAACAAGAGTTTGCAGTTGCTGGATAACAGATACATAGAGGAGTCCAAGAGCTTCCGCCCCGTGAGCACCATCTCGGAGCAGGCGTTGAAGTGGCTCAACGAATATTTTAAGACTTACGCACAATAGAGGCAGAGGGTATGAGTATAACGGGTTTGGTCATACGTGCCACAGGCAGTTGGTATGAGGTGCTTCACGAGGGGGAGCGTCTGCAATGTCGCATACGAGGTCGTCTGCGACTGCGAGGCACACGCTCGACAAACCCCGTGGTTGTGGGCGACACCGTACATTTGGAGAGCGACGAGCGTGGCGAGTGGGTCATCTGCGACATAGCACCTCGCCGCAACTATATCATCCGCCGAGCATCAAACCTCTCCAAGGAGTCGCATATCATCGCCGCCAATATCGACCGTGCGATGATTGTGGTGACACTCGTAGAGCCCGTTACCGCCTTGGAGTTTGTCGATAGATTCCTCATCACGTGCGAGGCGTACAAGGTGCCCGTGACGATACTTCTGGCCAAGTGCGACCTGCTGCAAGAGGCTCCGGAGGCTGTCGCCGAGTTCCACCGCACCTACGAGGGTGCCGGCTACGAGGTTATCGACATCTCGGCAACCGAAGGTTGGGGTGTGGAGCGTGTAAGGCAGATGCTCGACGGCAAGGTGACGCTCCTGTCCGGCAACTCAGGCGTGGGCAAATCGACCCTCGTGGGCCGTATAGACCCATCGCTCGATGTGCGCACGGGGGAGATTTCCGAGAGCTTCCATAAGGGCAAGCACACTACCACCTTCTCGACGATGTACCCTATCGGCGATGGAGGATATATAATTGATACTCCGGGCATTAAGGGCTTCGGACTGATAGATATCGAGGATAAGGAGCTGTGGCACTACTTCCCGGAGATGATAAGCCGTGCGAGCGAGTGCCGCTTCTACAACTGCACCCACACCCACGAGCCCGGCTGTGCCGTATGCGAGGCGGTCAAGGAGGGTGAGATAGCCTTCTCCCGCTATGAAAGTTACCTGAAAATATTGGATGATGACGACAAATACCGAAAATAGAATCTCTGCCGAGGAGTGTCGCAGGCGCATCGCCTACCTCTCGGAGTTTATCCTGCCGGAGCGCAAGGCAACACTCGAAAGGGCGGTAGCCTCACGCACCCCCTATATGACCATGCTGGCAGAGAATATGTTTCATCCGCAGAATGCGAGTGCGCTGGTGCGCCACTGCGAGGCGTTTGGCGTGCAGAACCTCCACACGGTGGAGACACTCTGCAAGTTCAACCCCAACCTCAACATCGTTCGAGGCACGGACAAGTGGATAGATATACATCAGCACAACTCCACGACGGAGGCCCTGCGGGCTCTGCGGGCGGAGGGCTACCGAATAATCGCCACAACACCGCACCGCAAGAGCTGCACACCCGAGACCTTCGACGTGAAGGGTGGCAAGTTCGCTATCATAATGGGCACGGAGAAGACCGGTATCTCGGAGGAGGTCTTTGCCGAGGCCGACGAGTTTTTGAAGATTCCGATGTGCGGTATGGTCGAGAGCCTGAATGTCTCGGCGTGCGCCGCAATCATCGTGTATATGCTCTCGGAGCGCATCCGCAACGAGGTTGAGGGGTGGCAATACGACGAGGATGAGCAGGCACAGATACTCTACCGCTGGATGGCGGATTCGATACGTGACTCCGAGCTGTTGCTCCGAAGGGGCGGTTTTTTGGATGATGACAAAAATTTGTAACACTATGGATATGAGATGTTTAACCCACGACGAGATTTTGCATCTGGAAGAGCGAGGCTCCGTTGCCGAGGATTGGGCGAAGGTGCGGGTCAGCGATGACTTTGCGCCGGAGCAGGTGTTGTGCTGTCGCTTTCGTGGCGAGGTGACGATTGGCTCCGGAGCGCAACTATCCGACTCGACCATCACCTCCTACCACATCGGCCGAGGCAGCGTCATCCGCAATGTCGTAGCCTTGGAGTGCCGCAGGGAGTCCTGCTTCGGCAATGGCGTTGCCGTGGCGGCGGTGAATGAGAATGGAGGTCGCACCGTGCATATCTTCGACCGTATGACGGCACAAACGGCATACTTTGCGGCGATGTATCGCCACCGCCCTGCGCTTGTTGAGGCGATAAAGGGGTGGGCAGTGAGCCGTGCCGAGGAGTGTCGCTCGACGGTGGGCTGCGTGGGCGAGAACTGCCATATCGAGGGGGTAAAGTTTATCCGTGAGGTGAACCTCGGCGACAATGTCCGCATCGAGGGGGCCTCGTTGCTCGAAAATGGAACAATCCTCGACGGTGCCTATGTCGGGGCGGATGTCAAGGCCAAGGAGTTCATCCTCTGTGAGGATGCAACGGTAGATACGGGGGCAACCCTTACCCGCTGCTTTGTCGGTGAGGCTGCCACCATCGGAGGAGGATTCTCCGCCGTCGATTCGCTCTTCTTTGCCAACTCGCACTGCGAGAACGGAGAGGCGTGTGCCGTCTTTGCCGGCCCATACACCGTCTCGCACCACAAGTCGTCACTGCTCATTGCGGGCATATTCTCGTTCTTCAATGCCGGCAGTGGCACCAACCAGAGCAACCACCACTTCAAGAGTGGTGCCGTACATCAGGCGGTACACCTGCGAGGCTGTCGCTTCGGCAGCAACGCATACGTTATGGCTCCGGCCGCAGAGGGTGCCTTCACAACGGTACTCGGTCGCCACTCCAAGCACCACGATACCACGGCACTCCCATTCTCCTATCTCACTGAAAGTGAGGGTATCTCAAACCTTATGCCGGCCTTTGCGCTGCGCAGTTGCGGCACCATGCGAGATATCGAGAAGTGGAGGGTGCGTGACCGTCGCAAGCACTACCGTGACAACATCTCCTTTGCGGAGTACAACCCATATCTGACCGGTATGGCCATTCGTGGCTGCGAGGTGCTGCGGGGCCTGAAAGCCGCACAGCCGGATGCACAGCGATACCTATATAACAACACCGTAATCAAGGCCTCGATGCTCTCGCTCGGCATAAAGCTCTACGAGCAGTATATCACCGCAGCCCTCGGGCAGATGCTCCGACAGGGCTACGCAGGTGAAGGTGAAGGCAGAGGCGATGGCGAGTGGATTGATGCCGCCGGAGAGTACCTGCCAAAGCGGCAGGTGGAGCCACTGCTTGCTACGGTGGAGCAGGGGGCCTCGGCAGAGAACTTCACGGGGACTCTTACCACGCTTTGGAAGGAGTACGACCGCCTTGCCGGCAGTTGGGCATTGGATTGCCTTGCCAAGCGACTGGGACAAACCCCTACCGAGGCGGATATTGCGAAGGCGATTGCCGATGGAGAGGTGGCGCACGCAGCTCTGCGAGAGGCTGCCGAGGCGGACCGCAAGCGGGATTTTGGCGAGGAGATGAGCATCGGCTACGGCATCGACACAGAGTGTGCCGAGGAGCGTATGGCGGACTTTTCATCAGTAAGAGGTTTGTAAGGAGGAAGAATGTACCAACAAGATATAACCCGAACAAGACGCACCGCATTCGTCGTCGCCATAGACCACTCACTCTCGATGCAGGAGGAGATAACCTTTGGCGGTATGCGTATGCCCAAGTCGCACGCCGTGGCGATAGCGACCAATCGTCTGCTCGACGAACTTGTGCTCCGCTCCACCCGTGACGGGCAGGTACGCAACTACTATGACGTTGCCGTCGTGGGCTACTCCAACGACCGTGTCTATTCGATGTTTGGCGAGCAGATGTCGTTTATCTCGGTCGAGAGGCTGGCGGCACTGCAACCGCCACGTATGACGGTGGAGTTTGAGTGGAGGCTTCCATCGGGCAGCATCAGCAGGGTCACGGAGGAGATTCCGGAGTGGATAGAGCCCAGAGCAGGAGGCTCGACGCCTATGGTCGAGATGTTTCAGGCGGTGGCACTGCTCGTTGAGCAGTGGTGTGCCAACCCTGCCAACAGGGAGAGCTTCCCGCCGATGGTCATCAACATCACGGACGGCACACCCGACGGAGGCTCCGAGCAGGAGTTGATAGCCATCACCGAGCGCATCCGCTCGGCAAGCACCTCCGATGGTGGCACGCTGCTCTTTAACATACACATAGGTAGTGACGGCGGCACCCGACGGCTCTTCCCACGCAAGGATGAGTTGGAGCCCCGCAACCGCAGCCAGTACCTTATGGCCAAGATGTCGAGCACCATACCCGCCACCTTCGAGGATGCAGTGACGAGCCTGCGTGGCGACCTTGCCCACCCACCATTTCTGGCTATGGGGTACAACGCCTCGATGGTCGAGGTGATAGCGATGCTCAACATCGGCTCGTATAGTATAGTTGATAACAAATAGAGTAAAAAACAATATAAAAAAGAGAGAAAATGGAGAGAGTTAAATGTCTTATCATCGGCAGCGGCCCTGCCGGTTTTACCGCAGCAATCTACACGGCACGAGCAGCCCTTGCACCTGTGCTTTACGAGGGTATCGAGCCCGGCGGACAACTTACCACGACCACCGAAATCGAGAACTTCCCCGGCTATCCGGAGGGCATCTCCGGTACGGCGATGATGGAGGACTTGCGCCAGCAGGCAAAGCGCTTCGGCACCGATGTTCGCACCGGCATAATCTCGAATATCGACACCACCGCACGCCCGTTCCGTGTGAGTGTGGATGGTGGCACAGAACTTGAAGCCGACTCGATTATCATCGCTACCGGCGCATCGGCCAAGTACCTCGGCCTGCCGTCGGAGTTGCGCTTCCGTGGTATGGGCGTGAGCGCCTGCGCTACGTGCGACGGCTTCTTCTACCGCAAGCAGGATGTCGCCGTCGTGGGCGGTGGCGACACGGCGTGTGAGGAGGCTACCTACCTCGCATCGCTCTGCCGTCAGGTCTATCTCATCGTTCGCAAGCCGTTCCTCCGTGCCTCGAAGGCTATGCAGGAGCGCGTGTTCAATACTCCGAATATCAAGGTGTTGTTCGAGCACAACACGGCAGAGGTGCTTGGCGACGAGGATGGCGTTACGGGTGTGCGTGTGCGCAAGAATGACGGTGAGGAGTATGAGATTCCAATCTCGGGCTTCTTCCTCGCCATCGGCCACCACCCTAACACCGAACTCGTGGCGGGCAAACTCGCCCTCGACGAGAACGGATATATCGTCACCGTGGCAGGTACATCGAAGACCTCCTGCGAGGGTATCTTCGCTGCCGGCGACGTCTGCGACCCACACTACCGACAGGCCATCGTGGCTGCGGGTAAGGGGTGCATCGCAGCGTTGGATGCCGAGAGATACTTGGCGGGGTTGAAGCGATAGAACGCCAATAAAATACTGTAAACCAATAATTTAACGTCGCCGTGATTAAGGTAACGATACTTGGCAACGCCTCGGCAAAGCCTACCGTGAACAGACACCCCTCGGCACAGATAGTGAACGTGAACGAGCAGTACTATCTGGTCGATGCCGGGGAGGGTGTGCAGCAGCAGATGTTCCGCCTCGGAATCAACCCGCTGAAACTGCGTGGTGTCTTCATCTCGCACCTGCACGGCGACCACGTCTTCGGACTCTTCCCGCTGCTCTCGACCCTCGGCCTCTATGGTCGTCAAACCCCTTTGAAGGTCTTTGCGCCCCACCCCTTTGGGGAGATTCTGGCGCACCACCTGCGATACTTCGACTCGCAGCTGCCTTACGAGGTGGAGTGGGTCGAAGTGGATACCACGAAGCATCGGCCGATATTCGAGAATCGCTCGGTGGAGGTGTGGAGCGTGCCTCTGCGCCACCGAGTGCCCTGCTCCGGCTACCTCTTCAAGGAGAAGAGCCCCGAGCTGAATGTCGAGAAGTTCTGCATCGAGAAGTACGGACTCTCGATAGCGCAGATTGTCGCCGCCAAGCGTGGCGAGGATGTGGTGTTGGAGGATGGCACGACCATTCCGAATGGTGAGGTCACCTACCTCCCCTACGAGCCGCAATCCTACGCCTACATCTCCGACACGTCACGCTCGGCAATGGTCGCCCGCCGCATCAAGGGGGTGAGTATGCTCTACCACGAGGCGACATATACCGCCGACCAGAGCCGTGAGGCGAAGGCACGTGGCCACTCCACGGCTGCCGACGCAGCCACCATCGCCGCCACCACCGAGGCGAGGAGGCTCCTCATCGGGCACTTCTCGTCACGATATAAGGATGCCGGCGTGCTGCTCTACGAGGCCCGCACCATATTCCCGAATACGGATATTGCCACCGAGGGCGAGACCTACACACTCAAATAGCATAACAGATGATAACAAAGGCCGACATACAACGCATCAAGGCCCTCTCGGACAAGCGAGGCCGTGAGGAGCAGGGGGCATTTATCGCCGAGGGTGAGAAGCTCATCGAGGAGCTGCGCTGTGCCAAGCTCCACATCCGCCACCTCTACGCCACCACGCCGCTGTGGCCCGAGGCGGAGCTTATCACGCCGAAGGAGATGGAGCGCATCTCGCAGCTGAAAACCGCCAACAGCTCCCTCGCCGTGGTCGATATCCCCCGCTACGACCTGCGGCTTGCCGACCCGAGCCGCAACCTTGTGCTGGCCCTCGACCGTGTGCAGAACCCCGGCAACCTCGGCACCATCATCCGCCTTGCCGACTGGTTCGGCATCTCCGACATCGTCTGCTCCGCCGACTGCGCCGACTGCTTCAACCCGAAGGTCGTGCAGGCGACTATGGGTGCTATAATCCGTGTGCGTGTCCACTATGCCGACCTCGCCGAGTGGCTCGCCCGACAACAACACGCCGGCACACCTATCTACGGCACATTCCTCGACGGCGAGAATATATACTCTAAAAGTCTGACACACAACGGCGTTATCGTTATGGGCAACGAGGGTCAGGGCATCGGTGCCACCTGCGCCGCAACCGTCTCCGAGAGGCTCTACATCCCGCCATACCCCGCCGACAATAGCGGCTCGGAGTCGCTCAATGTCGCTATCGCCACCGCCATCATCTGCTCCGAATTCCGCCGCCGATAACCTAAATGAGGCTCGGCGCAAAATCCTCTCCCGTGCTACTCCGTGGGCGTTTTTCGAGATGGGGCGACGTGAAATTTGGAGCGGAAAATATTTGCTTTTCTTGATTTTTATCTCTATATCTGCAAAGAGGTGGAAGGTTTTTTTCTTTTCGCTTCGTAAATGCGATTTTTATAACAGAGTGACTCTCAAACGGTTATATGCGATTGACACCGCAGCGACCAACCGAGCGAAAGCCCTCTGCCAAAGCTGCATAGTTGATAATGCATATAGACTTTGGGACCACTGAAAGGGGATAATATATAGCCTTCAAAACTATATTTTTTATGTTGAACAAAAAAATTACGATTATGAAGACTAAAATTTTCTACAAGACGACCGCTGCGCACCTCTCATTCCGCAGTCGCAACAGACTCTGCGTGTTAAAATTTCTTTAACATCCGCACCCTACAAGACCCGACCTATTGGTCATAAAACTCCTTTGTTTAACTCTAACTTCATAATGCTATGAAACGATTGTTCGTATTTGTATTGTTGATTTGCAGCATCTCAACACTATCAGCACAAATAAAGTATAACGCCGACGGTAAACTGATTTTCGGAAAAGGGCTCTCGTCAATGCCGAGCGACCATAGCGAGTGTGTAACGGGATGGTATGGCGCAGGCCACTATTTCGGGTACATCACAAGTTCGGGACAATATCCGTGGATGAAAATCAGCCTTGAAGCCGAGCACGTGCGCCTCAGTGGCAATGACGGCCGCATCGTGTTCCATAACAACACAGATTTCAATGATATATACGTGAAGAGCGTATATACAGCATCGGACGCTCGTTTGAAGAGCGGCATCAAGCCACTTACCGGAGCTTTAAGCCTTACCAAACGCTTAAAACCGAAATCTTACGGCTGGGCATCGCCATCCACACCATCCGACGGCAAGGCCTCCAAACAGGAGATGGGCTTCCTCGCACAAGACCTGGAAGAGCTTATTCCGGAGGCTGTAACAACCGATAGCGATGGCACCAAGCTCGTCAACTACAACACCATTATTCCGGTCTTGGCGGGAGCCATTCAGGAGTTGGAGGCTACGGTTGCGGCGTTGCAGGCACGTATTGCCGAGTTGGAGGCGAAGTAGGGCGACGGTAATGATGCTCTATTAGGAGGTGCTCGTGCAACCTCCTCACGGTGCGTACATTAACTCTGACCGCCCATAGTTCTATAACCATAAATGCACCTTTCACCGTAGAACAAGGAGCAGAGTTAGAAATATCAATACAAACAAATTGGGAGGAGATGTTTATGAAGAGTGTATTCGCAATATTGGCTCTTGCTGTCGTGGCATTATATGGCTGTAACGGCAACGACCCCAACGAGGGGCTCAACGGAGCACCAAACAACGACAGCAACCCCGAGAGTGTCGATGTGAGAAGTTTGAAAGATATGGTTGTGGAGGGTGAGCAGCAGTTCACGGCTCCGCACATAACGGTCGATAACTGCACGGTCGTCGATGGCTCAAAGCTAGTGCTGACGGCCTCCAAGTCCGTAACCATCAATGCCCCATTCGAGGTTGAGGAGGGCGGCGAATTGGAGATAACCACGCAGGAGGCGCAATGAGGCGCAGGCAACAACATCGAATGACATTTAATGACAGTGCCGACAAGTCGGCTTAATGACCTTTGGCGCAACAGAGGCACAATGAAAGGTCAAGTAAGGTCACGCAATCTATGGTTGCTTTAAGGTCGAGTAAGGTCGGGCGCAAACAATGCTCTTGCGCAACTGTAAAGGTTGTTAAAGGCTATTAAAGGTGATTAAGGGGAACTCAGGCGGTTTGTGGTAAGGTCGTAAGAGTCCGCACCCTCTTGGCGCAACATTAACAACCCTTAATATCCCTTAACTCCCTTAATAACCCTTTTAACTCTTGCGCCATCTTTTGCGCCCTTAAACCACTGCGTCCCTGCCGTTGCGCAAACGAAAGCCCCTACGATGCATTGTGGGAGCCATACGGAGCTTGTGGCTGCTGCTGAATCTTTATCTGCCCGACATTGCTCTCATACTTGGCGATATTGTCTTGCAGCGACAGCAACAGACGCTTGGCGTGCTCCGGCGTGAGAACTATGCGGCTACGCACCTTCGGCTTCGGAAAGCCCGGCAACATAGTTGCGAAGTCGATGATAAACTCCGATGTGGAGTGAGAAATGATTGCCAAGTTGGAGTAGTGACCCTGTGCCACCTCTGCATCCAACTCGATATCCAGACCCGTCTTGTTAATATCTGCCATTGCTTTTTACTTAGTTAGAGAGGTACCCCCCCTTGCGTTTGCACAAATTTAATAAATATTTTCTTACGTTGCTATCTCAGTTATCAAAAAGAACTTAACAACCTATTCACAAAACGATTTTTGATAGTCAAATATTATATAATGTAGATTTTTCTCTCCGATTCCCCTCATATTCATAGAGTATTAGAACTATTTTTATATCTTTGCAAGGAGTTTGCGCTATTGCGCTCCAAAAGAAAAAGAGAGAAAATTATGGTTGTTTCGATTATAGATTCGCTGCTACGTGGCGTTATGGTGGGGTTGGCATCGTCAATCACCGTGGGGCCGGTTGCCGTGCTGTGCATACAGCGCACGTTGAGCAAGAACCGCCGCTCCGGATTCATCTCCGGACTGGGTGTGGCGTGTGCCGATACGCTGATGGCAATCATCGCCTACTTCTTCTACGCCATTCTGCAATCACAGATTGAACGATACAGCCAGATGCTGACCCTCGTGGGCGGTATCTTGGTAGTGGTGGTCGGTGTCACGATATTCTTCAAGAACCCCGTGCCGCAGATTCGCAAGAACAGAGCGGGCAACTTCTCGATGTGGAAGGACTTTTCGTCGATGTTCGGCTTCACGATAGCCAACTTCGTGGTCATCGTGCCATACCTGCTCGTATTCTTCGCTATGTTCGGTATCGGTATGGCGGGAGGCGAGGAGGCGAACTCCTCCGTGTCGCTGCTCAGCAGTGTGGCAATCATCGCCGGCTTCCTCTGCGGAGCGGTGCTCTGGTGGTTTGCCCTCACGGCACTGATAAACCTCTTCCGCCTGCGCTTCCGTCCACGCCATATGCTGACAATCAACCGCATAGCCGGCATAGTGATAGGCCTGCTCGGCGCATATACAATCATATCAACATTTGTCGAAGTAATGTAACCCTGTTATGAATAACACCTCAACAACACCGAAAAAGATAGTTATTGCCATCGACGGCTTCTCGTCGTGCGGCAAGAGCACCTTCGCAAAGTCCATTGCGGCGAAACTCGGATATATATTTATCGACACCGGAGCGATGTATCGTGCCGTGACGCTCTATGCGTTGGAGAACGAGGGCATCCGCAACGGCATCGTCGATGAGGAGGTTATTGTCCGCCAACTCGACGAGATAACCATCACATTCCGCTTCAACCCACGCCGTGGGGCGAGCGACATATACGTCAATGGTGACCTTGTGGAGGGCAAGATTCGCACCATCGAGGTCAGCAACTTCGTCAGCCCGGTAAGTTCGATTCGGGAGGTGCGTGAGAAGCTGGTGGCTATGCAGCAGGAGATGGGCGCACGTCGTGGCGTGGTGATGGATGGCCGAGATATAGGCACCGTGGTATTTCCGGATGCCGAGCTCAAAATATATATGACGGCGGATGCACGTGTGCGTGCCGAGCGCCGATATGCCGAGTTGCAGGCCAAGGGCGAGAGCGTATCGTTCGACGAGGTGTTGGAGAATGTCGTATCACGTGACAAGGCGGATATGAGCCGTGCAATATCGCCACTGCGTCAGGCCGAGGATGCCATAGTGCTGGACAACAGCCATATGAGCGTCGAGGAGCAGATGGAGTGGTTCGAGCGTGAGTTCGAGCGTGTGCAGCGTAGCTTGCAGGCATAAAGACGGGCAGAGATGAGGGTTGTCATCGACGATAAATCGGGATTCTGCTTCGGCGTTGTGCGTGCGATATCCGAGGCGGAGCAGGCCCTCTCGCAAGGGGGTCAGGTCTGCTCACTGGGCGACATCGTACACAACCGTATGGAGGTGCAACGCTTGGAGGGGCTCGGTCTGCGCACGGTGACACACGCCGAGATACCGGCACTTCAAGGGGCGAAGATGGTCGTGCGGGCGCACGGCGAGCCTCCGACAACATACGCTCTGGCGCAGCAGCACGGCGTGGAGATTATAGATGCGACCTGCCCCGTGGTGGCGGCGTTGCAGAAGCGTGTGAAGCGTGCGCACGAGCAGATGAGCCAATGTGGCGGCACGGTGGTAATCCTCGGCAAGCAGGGACACGCTGAGGTTGTCGGGCTGACGGGTCAGGTGGATGGCGATGCGGTGGTCATCGAGAGCGAGGCAGACTTGGCTCGTGTGGACTTCTCGCACCCGATATACTTCCTATCGCAGACGACGCAGAGCATCGCCCTGTTCGAGTCGCTGTGCGAGCAGATGCGCCGCCGACTGCCGAGCGAGCAGATGCTGACCGTGGACGATACGATTTGCCGTCGGGTATCCTCCCGAGAGGAGCACCTGCGGGAGTTCTCGCGAGGATTCGACGTAGTGGTCTTTGTATGTGGGCGCAAGTCGAGCAACGGCAAGGTGCTCTACAACATCTGCCGTGAGGAAAACCCTCGCTCGTACAACATCGAGGAGGAGGGGGAGTTGCTCGCCGAGTGGTTTGAGGGGGTGCAGAGTGTCGGCGTATGCGGTGCGACCTCAACGCCGGAGTGGCTGATGCGCCGTGTGGCAGAAAAAATCGAGAAACTATAAAAACATATCATAATTATGCGTTATCTGGTAAAGAGTTTGAAATATTTTGTTGCGCTGTGCGTTTTATGTGGTGCGCTGGTGTGGTTGAACATCTCGACCTCCGGCAGCGGTATGCTCTCCACCTCGGAGGTCATCAGCCTCTATTTCAGCACGTGGAACGGCTGGGCTATGGTTGCTGCCGTGGTATTGCTCTCGGCGACCTATCCGTTCTTCGGATTTATACGCCGATATGTCGATGGAGATGTCGTGCGCAACCGCCAACAGGTGTTGGCAGCGATGGAGATGATGGGCTACTCGCTGGTGCGGGAGTGCGACGGAGTGCTCTACTTCCGTGCCAACCTCTTGCAGCGCATAACAACCCTCTTCGAGGATGAGATAAAGGTTTGTCAGGCGGGAGATAAAATCGAGTTGTCGGGACTGCGCCGTGCCGTGGTACGCACCTCGATACGCCTCGACGGATACATTGTAAATAGCGCATATACAAATGAATAGGTCTGTAAAATACTCCCTCATCGGGCTCTTCCTTGTTGCCCTCTTTGCCACCGGTATCTTTGCCACACGCAACGACTTCGGCCTTGGGCGCAATATGGAGATTGTCGTCAATCTTATGCGGGAACTGTCGGTAGGATATGTCGATGAGGTCTCGCCCGACGAGATGATGAAGAGTGCCGCCAAGGGTATAACCCAGACGTTGGACCCATACACCACCTACCTGCCTGAGGAGGAGATGAAGGATTTTGCGACGATGACCACCGGCAAATATGGCGGCATCGGCTCCCTCATACGGCAGGATAGCAACTATGTGCGCATTGCCGAGCCATACAAGGGGTCGCCGGCCGACCGTGCCGGACTGCAAATTGGCGATAAGATTCTCTCCATAGATGGCGAGAATGCCGAGGGGTTCACGGTCGAGGATGTCAGCTCCCGCCTGCGTGGCGAGCCCAATACGACGGTACGCCTGACGATTCAGAGTCTGGTGTCGGGCGAGGTGTCGGAGAAGAAGTTGCGCCGTGAGCGTATCTCCATACCGAGCATCTCCTACGCCGGCTACGTGGCCGAGGGTGTGGGATACATCCGCCACGCCGACTTTACCGAGGGGTGTTACGAGGAGATGCGTGCAGCCATCGAGCGCCTGCAAAAGCAGGGCGAACTCAAAAGCCTGATTCTCGACTACCGCAACAATGGCGGTGGCGTGATGCAGTCTGCCGTGAAGGTACTCTCGCTTTTCCTGCCCAAGGGCAGCCTCGTCGTAGAGACCAAGGGGCGCACAAGCCGTGAGAGCGACCTCTACCGCACCGAATATGAGCCTCTGCTGCCAAACACACCACTGACGGTGCTCATAAACGGCAACTCCGCCTCGGCGGCAGAGATTGTCGCAGGAGCCTTGCAGGATAATGACCGTGCGGTGCTGCTCGGTCAGCGCAGTTTCGGCAAGGGTCTCGTGCAATCGACCCGTGCGCTGGGCTACAACAGCTACGTCAAGATGACCACGGCGAAGTATTACATCCCGTCGGGACGTTGTATTCAGGCGGTACGCTACTCATCGGATGGGCGTGCGGAGTCTATGCCCGACTCGCTGGTGGGCGAATTTCGCACCGTTGCGGGGCGTAAGGTGTACGACGGCGGAGGCATAATGCCCGATGTCAAGTTGAAGCCGAAATATGTCAGCAGCTTTGCTGCGACACTATACCTGCTGGGGGTTATCGACGACTTTGGCGACGACTACTTCAAGCGTCACCACACGCAGACCATCTCGCCACGCACGTTCTGCATATCGGATGCCGACTACGAGGACTTCAAACAAATGGTCGCCGAGCGTAACATCCCATACCAATCGGAGTCCCGCAAGGCGTTGGAGCGTCTGCGCAGTGCCCTCAAAAGCGAGCGTTACGACGAGGGTATGGCGGAGGCTCTGAAATCTATCGAGCAGCGCCTGAAAGATGACAAGGCGAGCAACTTGGAGACCTTCCGCAAGGAGATTACGGATGCCATAAATGCCGATATCGTGCTGCGATTTGCATACTCGGAGGGTATGATTGAGAACTCGCTCGACAACGACCGAGAGATTCAGCAGGCGATAAAGTTGCTCGACAACAAGGTTGAGTACGAGCGCATCCTGCGGGAGCAGGACACCCAACGCAAATAGAGGAGGTGAACGATGTTTAAGAGGGTTGGCAGAGGCGTAAGAAAGAGGCTGAGCGGCAACGTCCGCACGATACTTATGATTTTGGGTATTGTGCTGGTCTCTGCTTCGCTGTACATTACCAACAAGATGGCCAACTCGCTGCGGGAGAAGGAGCGTCACGACGTGGAGCTGTGGGCGGCGGCGATGGAGCGCATCAACCGTGATGCTATGGGGGACTATATGAGCGACCCGCTCGTCGCCTCCATCATCAACAACCGCAACAACATCCCCTTCATAATCACCGACGAGACACTGCGTGTCGTGTCGTACCACCTCATCCCCGACAAGGTTATCCACAACCCCGAACTGTTGCGTCGCACGCTGGATAAGATGTCGGCAGACAACACCCCTATCGTGGTGCACTTCTGGTGGACAAACGAGCATAACCACATCATCTTCTACGGGCAGTCCTCGACGCTGATGACGCTCTACCTCTTCCCATATATCCAGATGGCGGTTATCATCGCCTTCGTGCTGCTGCTCTTTGTCGCCTTCCGCTCCTCGAAGCAGGATGAGCAGAACCGTGTATGGATAGGCCTGGCGAAGGAGACGGCACACCAGCTCGGCACACCTACCTCGTCGCTGCTGGGATGGATTGAATACCTGCGCTCGCAGGATGTGGACCCTATGGCCGTGGATGAGATGGAGAAGGATTTGGCACACCTGCGCAAGATTGTGGACCGCTTCTCGAAAATCGGCTCCGACACCCCGCTCTCGATAGCCAACGTGAATGAGGTCGTGGGGGGCTCGGTGATGTACTTCCGCAAGCGCATACCTCGCAACGTGACCCTCGAATACAACGGTCTGGCGATAGACCCCGTGCAGGCATATATCAACACCGCCCTGTTTGAGTGGGTCATCGAGAACCTGATGAAGAACTCGCTCGATGCCTTGCAGGGTTATGGCTCCATAAAGGTACATATCGGCTCCGACGAGCACCACATCTGGATAGATGTCACCGACACGGGCAAGGGCATCGCCAAGTCAAACTGGAAGAAGATTTTCCAGCCAGGCTTCACGACCAAGACCCGAGGCTGGGGTCTGGGCCTGTCGCTCTCACGCCGCATAATTGAGGAGTATCATCACGGAAAAATCGCTGTCACCGAGTCTGTTATCGGCAAGGGTACAACCATACGTGTAACCATCAAACGTGCCTATGCATAATGGAGAGCCTGCCACAATATAACAGCGTGAGCGCAGCCGAGATATTCGGTAGCCGGAGTGTGCCGGCGGTCGAGGAGCTCACCCCCGAAGCATACGAGCGTGCCATCCTCGGAGGGTGGTATCAGGGCATAGCACTATGTGTGGCGGTCATCTTCCTGATATGCACTGCCAAATATGTACGCTTTATGGCGAGCTACCTGCTCTCCGCCGCCGGCGTAAAGCTCTCCTCACGTGCCGTCGTGCATATCAACCCCGGCGAGCAGACCAATATCGAGATAATAATGATGGTGGCCGCCGCACTCTTCCTCCCTCTGGCCGTGGTGCGGGGTGCAACCCTCTATATGCCGGAGCTCTTCGAGGGCATAGAGGCAGGAAGTGCCGTATGGAGCATCGGCGGTCGGGTACTTCTGGCCCTTGTACTTATATTTTTAGGCGAGGCTCTCGCCCTCTTTCTTATAGGCTTTGTCAGCGAGAAAGGGCGATTCTGTAAGCGACTTATGCATAAAAAATTGATGCATACCTCGGTCGGAATGGCGGCAATACTCCCCTTCGGACTCGTGTTTTTACTCTCGCCCGACACACTTGCCCACACCGCCTCTCTGATTGTGGCAATAGAGTGTCTGATTTTGCTAATTATCTTTGTTAAAGAGACTTTTTTACTCTTTGTTTCAGAAAAAATTTCAATTTTGCATTGGATTTTGTATCTTTGCGCCCTGGAAATTTTCCCTGCATCTCTGATGCTTGTTCCACTATTGCGTGGATAGGGTAAGTGGATAATATTTATGGCAGAATTGATTAAAAGAATCTTGGTTTCGCAACCGAAACCAGCAATTATTGAGAAGTCGCCGTTCTACGAATTGGCTCAAAAACACAAAATCGAGGTGGATTACCGCCCGCTCATCGAGGTAAAAGGGGTCACTCCAAAGGAGTTCCGTGCACAGAGAGTCGAGATTTTGGCGCATACGGCAGTAATATTCACATCTCGCACAACAATCGACAGTTTCTTCCGTATCTGCGAAGATGCACGTATCACCGTACCCGAGACGATGAAGTATATCTGCTCGACCGAAGCTATCGCCCTCTACTTGCAGAAGTATATCGTCTATCGTAAGCGTAAGATTTCGTTTGCCGACGGCTCATTCACTGGTATTGTGGAGCAGATTGTGAAGCATAAGGACGAGAAGATGTTGCTCGCCCTCAGCGAGCCACACAAGCCGGAGATTCCGGATGCCCTGACACGTCTGAAAATCAACTACACGCCGGTAATCCTTGCCCGCACGGTAGCCAGCGACATCCCTGTCGAGGAGTTGACGCAGTACGATATGCTGCTTCTCTACTCTCCGTGGGATGTTAAGACCGTAGACGAAAAACTCACACCGGAGCAGATGCCTACAATCGCCACCTTCGGCGAGGGCACACTGCGCCTTGCAACCGAAAAGAATATCGCCGTGAAGGCCTCGGCACCATCGGCCATAGCACCATCGCTGGCCAAGGCGGTGGATATCTATATCACCACGGTTCGCAGTGGCAAGGAGGTTGAGAATGTGGAGTTTGCAGAGAATGAGCAGAAGGAGGAGTTCCTCCGCACACAGCAGACAAAACTCGCCAAGAAGAGCCGCTCTCGCAAGAAGTAGGCAAATCCGCACGGTATGATTACGGAGAATGGATATAGTTTACCAAAGTCAGAGCGTCTATCCTCTTTTGGTGCCATACGACGCCTCTTCAAGGAGGGTCGTGGCGGCTTTATCTACCCCTTCCGCTATATAGTCTATGCCGAGCCGGCGGAGCAGACCGATGTCGCAATACTCTTCTCCACACCCAAGAAGTTCCACAAACGAGCAAACCGCCGCAACCTGCTGCGCCGCCGTATGAGGGAGGCGTATCGCCTGAACCGCACAATACTTGCCGAGGCAGGCAAGGGCGCAGCCATAGAGGTTGCTCTAATATACTCCACAAAGGAGATTCACGACTACAAAACCATCGAAAATGGAGTCAAGCGAGTTCTTCAAAACATTGCGGGCAACCTGTAAGCGGTTGTTGGCACTGCCATTCATAGCACTCGTGCGGTTCTACCAACTCTGCATATCGCCACTCACTCCTGCGGCGTGCAGATTTACACCCACCTGCTCACAATATGCCATCGAGGCACTGCGTAAACACGGAGTGTTTAAGGGGGGATGGCTGACTCTGAAACGTATTGCCCGCTGTCACCCGTGGGGAGGCAGTGGCTATGACCCCGTACCATAAGCTATGAACCCATATATCGTCCTTGCCACCGTCATTGCATACGTTGTCGCTATGGTCGCCACCGCTCGCTACGCAGGCCGCCGTGCCGACAACAACACCTTCTTCCTCGGCAACCGCTCCTCAAACAGATGGGTGGTGATGCTCTCGATGGTCGGTGGTGCAATCTCGGGCGTAACCTTCGTATCTGTTCCGGGTATGGTCGCCTCGGAGGGTTTCTCCTATATGCAGATGGCATTCGGCTTTATGGTGGGGTATCTGGTCATCGCATACCTGCTCGTGCCGCTCTTCTTCCGCTCCGATTCGGTCTCGATATACGAGTATCTGAACCGCCGCTTCGGCCGTGAGGCATACGTCGTGGGGGCGTGGCTCTTCTTCATCTCGAAGCTGCTCGGCGCCTCGGTACGCCTCTTCATCGCCTGCTTCGTGCTGCAACTACTCGCCTTCGAGCCTCTTGGTGTGCCGTTTGTCGTCAATGCGGCACTGACGCTGGTGCTCGTTCTGGCGTGTACCTATCGTGGTGGTGTTAAGTCTGTGATTTTCACCGATGTATTGAAGACCGTAACCCTCATTGCAAGCACCCTGCTCTGCACGAGCATCGTCGCCGGAAGCCTCGGTTGGAGCGTGGGCGATATGGTGACAACGATACGTGAGAGCCGTATGTCGCAAATATTCTACACGGAGGATGTAAACAGTCGCCGCTACTTCTTCAAGCAGTTTCTGGCGGGCATATTTACCGTTATAGCGATGACGGGGCTTGACCAAGATATGATGCAGCGCTCGCTCGCCTGCCGCACAAAGGGGGAGGCACAGCGCAACCTGCTGCTCTCGACCCTGCTCCAAACCCTCATAATCTTCATACTGCTGCTGCTGGGTGTGGTGCTATACACCTTTGCGGAGCAGACGGGCATCTCGCTCCCCGAGGGTGCAGACAATATGCTCCCTGCGGTGGCTACATCCGAGGCTATGCCTGCGGTGGTCGGCGTGCTCTTTGTCGTCGGGCTTATAGCCTCGACATACTCGGCTGCCGGCTCGGCAATGACGGCACTGACCACCTCCTTCACGATTGATATTCTGGGCAAGGAGAGGGACGACGACCGCTCGCTCGCTCGCACACGCAGGGTGATACACACCTCCGTCGCCGTGGCGATGTTCGTGCTTCTGTGCCTGCTCCAACACCTCAACAACGGCTCTGTCATAGATGCCGTCTTCACGCTTGCAAGTTATACCTATGGCCCCATCCTTGGCATCTTCGCCTTCGGCATCTTTACCCCTTGGCAGATTCGTCGGCGAGGGTTGGCCGTCGTCGCCATCACGGCACCGCTCCTGTGTCTGGTCCTGCAACTCAACTCGGAGCGGTGGTTTGGCGGATATAAGTTCGGCTATGAGCTGCTGATTATCAACGCTTTGCTCACTATGCTCGGGATGTTACTGCTTCGTGGTCGCAGCAACGCCGCTCGTGCAACGGGTATTTAGCCACGGAGCCTAACGACTCCTCTATCCTCAACAGTCGATTATACTTGGCCAGACGGTCAGTGCGGGAGAGTGAGCCGCACTTAATCTGTCCGGAGGATGTTGCGACGGCCAGGTCGGCGATTGTCGTATCCTCGGTCTCGCCCGAGCGGTGGGATATTATGGTGGCGTAGCCGCTCGCCCGAGCCAGACGCACCGCCTCCATCGTCTCGGTGAGGGTTCCTATCTGGTTGGGCTTCACAAGCAGAGCGTTGGCACACCGCTGCTCTATGCCCCGCCGTATAAACTCCACGTTGGTCACAAAGAGGTCATCGCCAACGAGTTGGCAACGGTCGCCAATGGCCTTGGTCAGAGCTCTCCACCCCTCCCAATCATCCTCTGCCATACCATCCTCGATGGAGTCTATCGGGTAGGCATCGACAAGGTGTTGCAGGTACTCTATCTGCCCGTGTGCATCACGCTTTACACCCGACCCTCCCTCAAAGCGAGAGTAATCATAGACCCCTTCGGAATAGAACTCCGAGGCGGCACAATCCAGCGCAAGGGTGATATCCCTGCCCGGCACATATCCGGCACTCTCCGTCGCCCTCATAATGGTTTCCAGCGCATCCTCCGTACCCTTGAAGTGGGGTGCAAAGCCGCCCTCATCGCCAACCGAGGTGGAGAGGCCACGGTGTTTGAGTATGGCACGCAGGGCGTGAAAGAGCTCGACACCCATACGCAACGCATTGTGGAACGAGTGCGCACCCACGGGGCGAATCATAAACTCCTGAAAGGCTATCGGGGCATCGGAGTGCGCCCCTCCGTTTATGATGTTCATCATCGGAACGGGCATCAGGCAGGTATCCACCCCGCCCAGATAGCGATAGAGGGGCATCCCGCAACTATTTGCCGCCGCCTTCGCCACAGCCAGCGACACGCCGAGGGTAGCATTAGCCCCAAGGTGCGACTTGTTGGAGGTGCCATCCATACCTATCAGCGTAGCATCTATCGCCGCCTGCGCCGTCACCTCATAGCCAATCAGGGAGTCGGCAATCTTATCCTTGATACTCTGCACCGCCCGATGAACGCCTCGTCCGCCGTAGCGATGCATATCGCCGTCACGCAGCTCCACCGCCTCACGGCTTCCCGTCGAGGCTCCACTCGGCACCGAGGCCCTGCCTATAAAGCCACGCTCCGTAACAACATCCACTTCGAGGGTAGGGTTTCCACGAGAATCAAGAATCTCACGAGCATAAATTTTTGAAATTTTCATCTTATAAAATTTTTGGTTGTGGGGAATAAGAAACTATTTGAATTTTATTTGCAAAATCATTTTACAGCTATTTTGTGGCTGTTTTTTCGTGTGATTCAAGGTGCATAGGAGTTCCTATGTGACGAAGATTATGCGAGAAAAGAGCCGTAAAGAGCGCAAAAGAATGAAGCAAATAAATTCCAAACTGTTTCTAAAAAGCAAACATCGCACCGAAGGGGGTTGATTTTTCACAAAACAATCGCTATCTTTGTAGAAGATAGTGAAACAAGAGAGCGTTATGGCAGTATTCAAAGTAGAAGGAGGTCGCCGCCTTTGTGGCGAGATAACTCCGCAAGGTGCTAAAAATGAGGCGTTACAGGTTATATGTGCAACGCTGCTTACGTCGGAGAAGGTCGTAATCGACAACATCCCGCAGATACTCGACGTCGTGCAGCTTATCGAGCTGCTGGGGGCGATGGGTGTGAATGTGGAGCGTCTGTCGGAGGATAAATACTCGTTCTGTGCCGCCGACATAGACCTCGACTATCTCCATAGCGAGGATTTCAGCCGTCGCTGCACCCGCCTGCGTGGCTCGGTGATGATTATCGGCCCGCTGCTCACACGCTTCGGTGTGGGATATATCCCGAAGCCGGGAGGCGACAAAATTGGCCGTCGTCGCCTCGACACCCACTTCATCGGATTCCAGAAGTTGGGTGCAGAGTTCGACTTCGATGCCGCCGAGAACTTCTTCTCGGTGAGGGCAAAGCGACTGAAAGGGTGTTATATGTTGCTCGACGAGGCCTCGGTGACGGGTACCGCCAATATCGTTATGGCATCGGTGCTTGCCGAGGGTAAGACGACAATCTACAACGCCGCCTGCGAGCCATACCTGCAACAACTCTGCAAGATGCTCAACCGTATGGGTGCACGCATCTCCGGCATAGGCTCCAACCTGCTCGAAATCGAGGGCGTGGAGGCTCTGGGAGGAACGTCGCACCGCCTGCTGCCCGATATGATTGAGGTGGGCTCGTTTATCGGTATGGCGGCAATGAACCGCTCGGCACTCACAATCAAGGATGTATCTTTCGACGACCTCGGAATCATTCCGGCGCAGTTTGCCCGTCTGGGCATAGAGTTGGAACGCCGTGGCGACGACATCTACATCCCGCAGCAAGACCACTACCGCATCGAGAGCTTCATCGACGGCTCGATTATGACCATCGCCGATGCTCCGTGGCCGGGACTCACGCCCGACCTGCTATCGGTATTTCTGGTGGTGGCAACGCAGGCAAAGGGTACGGTGCTGATTCACCAGAAGATGTTCGAGAGTCGCCTCTTCTTCGTTGATAAACTGATAGATATGGGTGCGCAGATTGTGCTTTGCGACCCACACCGTGCGGTGGTCATCGGACAGGACCACAACACGCAGCTGCGTGCCGCACGTATGACCTCGCCGGATATTCGTGCCGGTGTCGCCCTGCTCATTGCCGCAATGAGCGCCGAGGGTGTCAGCACGATACAGAATATCGACCAGATTGACCGAGGCTATCGCAACATCGAGGGTCGTCTGAATGCTATCGGAGCAAACATAATCCGCTTGGAGGAGTAGTAGCGGATAGTCGTTAATAGAGAATGGATAGGGCCTCTGCGGAAGTCCTATCTATTTTTTTGTTGTAATTATCCCTATTTTTTGTAACTTTGCGTTTTAGTAGCAATTTTGCACTTTATACGGAGTATAAAAACGGGAGAAATTAACACAAAATATATGAACAACAAGATTAACGAACTGTTGAAACAGGTTGAGGAGTTTCAACCACAGACATCTGCCGAGATTGAGGAGTTTCGTATCAAGATGATGGGCAAGAAGGGCGAACTTACAGCCCTGATGGAGGAGTTCAAGAGCGTAGCTCCGGAGTTGAAGCGTGAGTATGGACAGCGCATCAACGGCCTAAAACAGACCACATTGAACAAAATCAACACCCTCAAAGAGGAGTTTGCATCCAAGGTGGCCGACGACACCAAAATCGGCGATATGTCACGTCCGGGCACAGCCGAGCAACTCGGCTCACGACACCCTATCTCGCTGGTAAAGAATGAAATCATCGAGATTTTCGCCCGTCTGGGATACACCGTTGCGGAGGGCCCCGAGATTGAGGATGACCGCCACGTATTCTCGTCGCTCAACTTCCCGCCGGAGCACCCGGCACGTGATATGCAGGACACCTTCTTCATCGAGAAGATGTGCAACGAGCCAAACGTGAACGACATCCTGTTGCGTACCCACACCTCCTCAATTCAGGTTCGCACGATGGAGAAGCAGCAACCACCTATCCGTGTAATCTGCCCGGGCCGTGTATTCCGCAATGAGGCCATCTCGTACCGTGCACACTGCATCTTCCATCAGGTGGAGGGTCTTTATATCGACAAGAACGTATCGTTTGCCGACCTCAAACAGTCGTTGCTCTACTTCGCCAAGGAGCTCTTCGGCGAGAGCACACAGATTCGTATGCGTCCGTCGTACTTCCCATTCACAGAGCCTTCGGCCGAGGTGGATGTATCGTGCAACCTCTGCGGTGGCAAGGGCTGCCCTGTATGTAAGGGTACCGGTTGGTTGGAGATTCTGGGCTGCGGAATGGTGGACCCTAACGTGCTTATAGCCAACAATATCGACCCTAACAAGTACTCCGGCTTTGCCTTTGGTATGGGAGTTGAACGTATTGCGATGCTCAAATTCGGTGTCAAGGACCTGCGCCTCTACTTCGAGAACGATGTGCGCTTCCTGCACCAGTTTGACAGTGTTTTGTAAACAAATTTCTTTTCGAGGAGGATGCGTATAAGGTGGGCGGTTTATGGTTTGGTGGCAACATTGCTCTTCTGCGGTTTCACGAAGGGTCCGCAGCAAGGCTCTGCGCCAACAGCCAACCAACCCGACTCACTCCGTAAACTAAACCTCTACACCGATGCTGTGAAGCGTCTGGTGATATATGGCGACAGCGTGGAGGCTCGGCGTTTGAGCGTGGAGGCCCTCGCTGTTGATTCGTTATATGCGCCGGCAAACCACCTCCTGTCACGTGTGGCGACAAATCAGGCCCGGGCAACAGAGGCGGCCCTTGCGGCCTACAATGCAGACAAGGAGAACCACCACTACCTCGCCGCAGCGGCCGAGGCGTTGGTGCGCAGTCGCCGGTACAGGGAGGCGGTAGAGTACTACTCGGAGCTGACCAAGAGGAGCAACGAGCCGGACTACTTCCGCATCCTCGCCCTGCTCTACGAGTCCGACCAGCGGCACTTCTCCGCCATAGCGGTACTCGACTCGGCAGAGATACGCTTCGGGCGTATTCCCCAGTTGAGCCGTATGCGCCAGCAACTATACATCACCACCAAGCAGTTCGAGAAGGCGGAGAGGGAGGCCCTGCAACTTGTTGAGGAGGCTCCATACCTCTCGGACAACCATCTGCTGCTTGCGGAGTTATATGCAGCAACGGGGCGTGACTCGTTGGCTCGTGCATCCTACTCCAAGGCGATAAAGGCCGATTCTACCGCCATACAGTCGTGGCTTGCTCTGGGGGACTACTTCCTCCGCCGACGCAATTACAGCGCATATTTGGGCATCGTAGGCCGCCTCTTCGATAACAAAAGCCTCCCCGTGGAGCAGAAGAGGGAGCAGTTCAAAGCGCTCACCTCAAACATCGCCTTCTACCGCAACAACTTCGCTCAGATAGATGCTCTGGCGGGCAAACTCGCCATCAACTACCCCGACGACCGAGAGGTGGCGGAGTTATACGCCCGTCATCTGATAGCCTCCGGACAGGTGGCAACGGCAACGGATGTGTTGAAGCGGCTACTCAACCGCAGCAACCCCTCACGAGAGAGGTTGGTGCAGATTATAGAACTCGAAAACTACCTCGGCCGCAGCGACAGCGTGGAGGTATATCTCGACCTTGCGCTCGAACACTTCCCGACGGATGGGGATTTGAAGGCCACACGGGGCCATCTTCACGCTATGGCTGCCCGTCACAACGAAGCTATAACATCCTATCGTGAGGCTCTCAAATATGCCCAAAACGACACCCTGCGCAGCCGTCTTTGGGGCTACATAGGCGATGCGGAGCACAACATAGGAGAGGTGAAGCGTGCCTACAAGGCGTTTGACAAGTCGCTAAGACTCTATCCGGACAATACCTCCGTACTGAACAACTACGCCTACTTCCTGGCGGTGGAGGGGCGCAACTTGGAGCGAGCCTTGGAGATGGCCCGCCGTGCGACAACACTCTCGCAGAACAACTCCACATTCCTCGACACGCTGGCGTGGGTGCTCTATCGGATGGGGGAGTACGAGGAGGCAAAGCGGTATATGCAGCAGGCAATGTCGCTGGATAGGGATGCCTCGGCGGAGCTGGCTCTCCACTACGGAGATATTCTCGATGCGCTGGGCGAGGAGTTTATGGCACAGACCTATTGGCGCAAGGCGTTGGAGCGTGGGTATGATGCCTCCAAGATAGATGAACGAATAAAAAGACAACGAGAGCGGAAAGAGGCGGCCCAAGGCGGCCCCAAAACGACAAAATAGAGCCCTATGCAACGACTGAAAAACCTGATACTTGCCCTGATACTGACCCTGATGGCAACCTCGACCCTTGTAGCACAGACGAGCAAGGTGGAGGAGCAGCGTCGTATAATCGCAAAACTCGAAGCGAGCATAGCGAAGGAGGAGCGTGAACTCGCCTCGCTGAAAAAGAACAAGGCCTCGAAGCAGAAGCTGGTAAACTCGCTAATACGACAGATTGAACAGCGCAATGCCCTGATAAATGCCACAAACCGCCAACTCAAAGAGTTGAATCGTGAGATTGCCGCCTCCTCGGTACGCATAGACGAGTTGTCGGGACAGCACTCCACGTTGGAGAGGAGTTGCGCCGAGATGGCTCGTGCGGCGTACCGCAACTACCGCTTCAACAACACCCTCACATATCTGCTATCATCCTCATCCACAGCCGATTTTGCCCGCCGTCTGGCATCGCTGCGCATAGCTACCGAGCGTCGTAGCGAGCAGATGAAGCGCATCGTATCCGTGAGGGAGGATGTGCGCCGAGAGCGTGAGGAGTTGGACAAGAAGCGTGAGGAGGCTGCGGCGGCCAAGAAGCGGCTCGACCGAGAGCGAGAGAAGCTGCGCCGTGACCGCAACGAGGCGAAGCGTGAGCGTGACAAGATGACCAAGAAGGAGAAGAGCGTGCTGCAATCAAAGGTGGAGCAGCAGGAGAAACTCGAAGCGGCAATCAAGCAGCTGCGCAAACTGACAAAGGGTAACAAGGAGGGCGCCTCGTTCTCGAATAAGACCTCCAACCTGCACCTGCCGGTAGTTGGCGGAAGGGTCAAGCAATACAAGGGTAATATGGCCGAAGTGTGCGGAAAAGAGGGGGCAAAGGTCATCAGCATATATGATGGTAAAGTGGTGGAAATCAAGCGTAACAAGGTCAATAACAAGTACGACGTGTTTATTGCCCACGGCGAGTACATCACCTCATACGCAAACCTCTCGGCGGTGTCGGTGGCCAAGAACAGCGTCGTGAAGCGTGACCAACAAATTGGCGTGATAGGCCACTCGGTGGACCCGACGACGATGAATATCGAGTACAAAATCGTCTTCGGCATCTACGCACCATCGCCAAATATCACCGTAAAGGCATCAACCTGCTTTAATAACAAGTAACAATGGATATAGTATATCACACCGACGATTGTCGCTATCGTCTAAAAGATAAGAGATTGATTCGCAAGTGGTTGCGAGCCGTGGCTGAGGCCGAGGGGGGCTACTCCGTGGCGGAGATAAACTACATCTTCTGCTCGGGAGCACGACATCGCCAGATGAACATCGAGTTTCTGGGGCACGACTACTTTACCGACATCATAACCTTCGACGACAGCGACCTGCGGGAGGGGTATATCGCCGGCGATATCTTTATCGACGTGGAGACGGTGGCCGACAACGCCCGCATATATGGCACGACGGCACGACGTGAGATGCTACGTGTAGTTGTACACGGAGTGTTGCACCTCTGCGGACAGAAGGATAAGAGCCCACGTGCCGAGCGTCAGATGCACGCCAAGGAGGATAAGTACCTGGCGATGTTTGACCGTATGCTGGCAGAAAAAGAGTGTTGATTATGGAGAGATTTGACGTTATAGTTGTCGGGGCGGGACACGCCGGATGTGAGGCTGCTTCGGCGGCGGCACGACTTGGCTCCCGCACGCTGCTACTCACGATGGATATGACCAAGATGGCCTCTATGTCCTGCAACCCCGCCGTGGGTGGCGTTGCCAAGGGACAGATTGTGAGGGAGATAGATGCTCTGGGAGGCGAGATGGGAGAGGTCACCGACCTGACCACCATACAGTTCCGTATGCTCAACCGCTCGAAGGGTGCGGCTATGTGGAGCCCTCGTGCGCAGTGCGACAAGAGCCGCTTCTCGGCCGAGTGGCGGCACCGCTTGGAGAACACCCAAAACCTCTATATTTGGCAGGATTCCGCCGTAGATATACTCTTCGACCAAAGTGGCGATAAACCCCGTGTAACGGGCGTAAAAACGCAAATGGGGGTGCTCTTTGAGGCCGACACGATAATACTTACCGCCGGAACATTCCTCTCCGGATTGATGCACTGCGGTCGCTCCAACGCCTCGGGAGGCCGTGCGGGAGATGCCGCCGTGCGTGGAATCACGGAGGCCTTGCAGAGCGTCGGAATCGAGAGCGGACGTATGAAGACCGGCACACCTGCACGTCTGGATGCACGCACCATAAACTTCGAGGCGTTGGAGCCTCAATATGGTGACGAAAAGCCATCAAAGTTCTCATTCTCAGATAGTACCGAGCCTGTAAAGGAGCAGTTGCCGTGCTTCCTCGTCTATACCTCACAGCAGGTGCACGACACCCTACGCACCGGCTTTGACGACTCGCCACTCTTCAACGGAACAATCAAAGGCATCGGCCCTCGATACTGCCCAAGCATCGAGGACAAGCTCCGCACCTTTGCCGACAAGGAGCAACACCAGCTCTTCCTCGAACCGGAGGGTAGGGATACCAACGAGTACTACCTGAACGGCTTCTCGTCGTCGTTGCCATACGAGGTGCAACTCGATGCGCTGCACAAGATTTCGGGACTGGAAGATGTCCACGTGTATCGCCCCGGATATGCTATCGAGTATGACTACTTCCCGCCGACACAACTTTGGCACTCCTTGGAGAGCAAAGTGGTTGATAATCTGTACTTTGCGGGTCAAGTGAACGGCACTACCGGCTACGAAGAGGCGGCAGCACAGGGCCTGCTTGCCGGCATAAACGCACATCGCCGAGTCAAGGGGTTGGAGCCGGTCGTTCTGCATCGTGACGAGGCATATATCGGCGTGCTGATTGACGACCTTGTAACCAAGGGCGTTGATGAACCATATCGTATGTTTACCTCTCGTGCCGAGTACCGAATCCTGCTGCGCCAAGACAATGCCGACCAAAGACTCACTCCGTTGGGTTATAAATTGGGCCTTATCTCCGAGGCGAGATACCAAAAATTTGTCGAAAAAAAATCGCTTTTAGAATCGCTTATTCAGTACACTCGTTCACAAAGCATAAAAATATCGGAAATTCAGGAGTATTTAATTTCGCTCGGATTGCCTCCGATTTCGCAGGGTAGAAAGATATTCGACTTCGTTCTGCGCAACGAAATTACACTTGCAGGACTGGTGAAGGTTCTGCCAAAGTTGCGGAGATTCATCGAGGAGCAGGGTATTGGCGACGAGATTATAGAGTTGGCGGAGATAGAGATTAAGTATAGCGGATATATCGAGCGAGAGAGGTTGGTTGCCGAGAAGTTGCACCGCTTGGAGGATATCTCGATTCCGGCGAATTTCGACTATATGTCGATGCAGTCGCTGACCATTGAGGCTCGCCAGAAACTTGAACGCATACGACCAACAACCATCGGGCAGGCCTCCCGTATTCCGGGAGTCTCGCCGGCAGATGTAAACGTTCTTCTGGTCCGTTTTGGAAGATAAACGAAAGAGGTGTTCCACGTGGAACACCTCTATTCTCACATATAAATCATTGCTACTCAACGATTAACGTCCAGCCGTAACAATCTTGCGTTCTACCATACTGTATATCTTTCAGAGCATTATACAGAGCCACCGACACCTTGCCAACCTCCGAGCCATAGTGCACGGTTTCGCCGGTTTGAAGGTCATAAACCATTCCGATAGGGGAGATAACTGCCCCCGTACCACAAGCACCACACTCATCAAATGTAGGCAATTCGGCAATATCCACAGGTCGCTCCTCGACAATCAGACCCATATCTGATGCCAATATACGCAGCGAGCCGTTGGTGATGGAGGGGAGTATCGACGGCGACTTCGGCGTAATATACTTATCGCCCTTGATGGCGAAAAAGTTTGCTGCACCACACTCCTCAATATAGCGATGCTCAACCGAGTCGGTGTACATCACCGCTGCAAAACCTTGATTATGAGCATTTTCAAACGACAACATACTCGAAGCATAGTTGCCACCGACCTTCACATCGCCCGTTCCGAGCGGAGCGGCCCTATCTTGTCGTCTATCCACAATCACATTTATAGGGTGGATACCCTCCTTAAAATATGGCCCAACGGGAACAGCAAAGACCACAAACATAGCCTCATCAACGCTACGAACACCCAGACAAGGTTTTGTGCCGATAAGCAGAGGTCGCAAATAGAGAGCTGCTCTCGACTCGTATGGAGGCACAAACTCCATATTTCGTCGAACAATCTCCACACAGGTATCTACAAAGAGCTGCTCCGGCACCTCCGGCAGACACAACTTGCGTGCGCCACAAGCCATACGATAGGCATTTGCGGATGGTCTGAAAAGACGAACCTTGCCATCCACACCCCTAAATGCCTTCAACCCCTCGAAGGCCTCCAAGCCATAGTGAAGGCAGGCTGCCGAGATATGTATCGGCAGATACTCGTCGGTAGTAAACTCCGGAGCACTCCACACGCCATCCTTATAGTATAGGCGGGCATTCTCGCCTCCGGTCCTATTGAAATTAAAACCTAACTCACTCCAATTCATTTTCTTCTCTCATAAGCAACGCAGGGCAACCGCCTGAAAAGCAACCGGTTGTCCCTGCGCCTAAACGTGTTCCACGTGGAACTATCCAACCATCGAACCCGGAGCAACTGCCTCCGAAGGCTGCAACAATCGCAACTTTCCGGATGCATCCTCCGCCATAAGAATCATACCCTGCGACAAGATTCCCTTCAACTCACGAGGTTGAAGATTCACAAGCACCAAAACCTGCTTGCCCACAAGCTCCTCCGGCGTAAAGTGCTCGGCAATACCCGACACAATAGTGCGCTTATCTATACCCGTATCAACGGTAAGTTTGAGCAACTTCTTCGTCTTTGCGACCTTCTCGGCCTCGATAATCGTAGATACTCGGATATCCATCTTCTGGAAGTCGTCGTATGTACACTCCGCCTTCTGTGGCTCTGTCTTGACCTCCGCAGCGGCATTTGCAGCCTTGGTAGCCTCCAACTTATCGAGCTGTCGCTGGATAACATCATCCTCAATCTTCTCGAAGAGCAACGACGGCTCGCCGATGGTGTGACCCTCCTCAATGAGCGTCATAGCACCGAGCTGCTCCCAACCAAACTTCTCGACAGCAAGCATACGAAGAATCTTCGCAGCCGAGAACGGCATAAACGGCTCAATGGCAATAGCTATGTTTGCCGTGATTTGCAGAGCGATGTTGAGAATAGTCTTAACTCTCTCTGTATCAGTCTTTATCAACTTCCAAGGCTCGGAGTCGGCAAGGTACTTATTGCCGATACGTGCGAAGTTCATCGCATCCTTCAACGCCTCACGGAAGCGGTAATTCTCGATATTGTTTTCGAGCGAAGCCTTTATCTGTGACAACTCCTCGATGGTCTGCTTGTCGTAGTCGCTCAACTCGCCACACGCAGGAACAACACCCTCGTAGTACTTCTTGGTCAGCACCAGTGCACGGTTTACAAAGTTACCCAGCACGGCAACCAACTCGTTGTTGTTGCGTGCCTGATAATCCTTCCACGTGAAGTCGTTATCCTTGGTCTCCGGCGCATTTGCACACAAGACATATCGCAAAACATCCTCCTTGCCCGGCATATCCTCCAAATACTCGTGCAACCATACCGCCCAGTTACGAGAGGTCGAGATTTTGTCGCCCTCCAAGTTCAGAAACTCGTTTGATGGCACATTCTCCGGCAAGATATAGCCGCCGTGCGCTTTGAGCATCGAAGGGAATACGATGCAGTGGAATACGATGTTGTCCTTGCCGATAAAGTGAACCAGCTTGGTTTGCTCATCCTTCCAATACTTCTCCCAATCGGGCGTAAGGTCCTTTGTAGCAGATATATAGCCAATAGGAGCATCAAACCATACGTAGAGGACCTTACCCTCGGCACCCTCTACCGGCACAGGAATACCCCAATCCAAATCACGGCTCACGGCACGAGGCTGCAACCCTCCGTCAAGCCAACTCTTGCACTGGCCATAGACGTTGGACTTCCACTCCTTGTGACCATCCAAAATCCACTCACGAAGCATCGTTTCGTACTCATTCAGAGGCAGATACCAGTGTGTGGTCTGCTTCTTTATAGGCACGCTTCCCGAGAGTGTCGAGTGTGGCTCAATAAGTTCGTCGGGCGAGAGTGTGGAGCCACAAGCCTCACACTGGTCGCCATAGGCACGCTCGGCACCGCACTTTGGGCAGGTACCCATAATATATCGGTCGGCGAGGAACATCTTTGCCTCCTCGTCGTAATACTGCTCCGAAGTTTGCTCTATGAACTTGCCCTCATCGTACAACTTGCGGAAGAAATCCGAAGCCGTAACCGAGTGGGTTGGCGAAGAGGTGCGGGAGTAGATATCGAACGAGATGCCGAGGTCGGCAAACGACTTCTTGATAATCTCGTGATAACGGTCCACGACCTGTTGTGGGGTGATACCCTCACGTTTTGCCTTGATAGTGATAGGCACGCCGTGCTCGTCGCTACCGCAGACAGAGATTACATCACGACCTCGCAGACGCAGATAGCGCACATATATATCCGACGGAACATATACTCCTGCCAAGTGGCCGATATGCACCGGACCGTTAGCGTAAGGGAGCGCAGAGGTCACCAAATATCTTTTGAATTCTTTCGCCATTTTATAAGCCTTTTTCGTTATACCTTTATTTATTAGGCGCAAAGTTATCTATTTTTTTTGGTTTTTGCTATCTTTGCCTAATAATTGAACTATTTATCCGAGTATGGAATACGATATCAGAGAGTTTTTACGGAGTATTTCTCACCCCGAGACGGGCGAAAATCTCGTAGATGGAGGCTTCGTTGAGAGCATCAACGCCTCGGAGGATAAGATTACCGTGGCACTGCGCTTCCGCAAGGCCAAGGACCCCTTTGCCTTAAAGATAAAGGCACGTGTCGAGGAGGTGCTGCGAAAGAATTACCCGACGAGCACCACGACAGTCTTTATCAAGGAGGGCGAGAATACGAAGGCGAAGCGTGATGCACAGATAGAGGCTATGCACAAGAACAGCACCACGACCGCCATCGGCAAGGTTATAGCCGTAGCCTCCGGTAAGGGCGGTGTGGGTAAATCTACCGTAACCTCCAACCTTGCGGTTGCTCTGGCAAATATGGGCTATCGTGTGGGTGTTCTGGATGCCGATATCTACGGCCCTTCGCAGGCGAAGATGTTCGGCGTGGAGGATTACCTGCCGGATGCCGAGAATATCGACGGCAACGACTATATCATCCCTGCCGAGGTGGGCAATGTGAAGATTATTTCGATAGCGATGTTTATCCGTCCGACAGATGCTCTGCTCTGGCGTGGCACTATGGCAAACAGCGCATTACGCCAACTTATCCACCAGACAAAGTGGGGTGAATTGGACTTTTTGCTCATCGACCTCCCTCCCGGAACGGGCGACATACATCTGTCAATAATTTCGGAACTGAGCATCGACGGAGCGGTCATCGTATCAACCCCTCAGCAGGTTGCTGTTGCGGATGTTGTGCGAGGTGTCGAGATGTTCAGAAACCCGAATGTAAACATCCCCGTACTCGGTGTTGTGGAGAATATGGCGTGGTTCACGCCGGCCGAGTTGCCACAAAACAG
The DNA here is from genome assembly GCA_017483225.1 of Alistipes sp. Lineage (GTDB taxonomy): Bacteria > Bacteroidota > Bacteroidia > Bacteroidales > Rikenellaceae > Alistipes. The sequence goes on along the minus strand of JAFULF010000008.1, from coordinate 72,823 downwards.
ATACTACATCTTCGGCAAGGGCGGCGCCGAGCGTTATGCCGAACAGGCAGGTATTGACTTATTGGGCCAAATACCTATATTTCAATCAATTATGAGTGGTAGTGACAACGGTTTGCCGGCCACTAAAACAGACAGCGTGGTCGAAGAGTATTATCGACAGACGGCGCAAAAAGTTGTTGAAAAGATGTGGTAAAGGTGTTGAAAGACGGAGGATAACTTTTAATAACTCGCCGCTTTTTCGACAAAAGCGAAAGTTGTAAAAAGTATCAACAAAATCTCGGCTTGTTATTAAGATTTTTCGAGCGATGAATGTTGATAAAAAATGGGTGTTTATTTGTTAAAAATGGTTTTACACATCTGTTGAAAAATATAATTTTTACCATAACTAACAGCCTATTACAACTTATACGGAGAGGGGGGAAGGCGGAGAGCGGTTGTCTAAAAATATTTTTGGAAAAAGTTACCAACAGTTTCAACAGCCTTTATTATTATTTAATTTTTTTATTTAATATTTAATTAAGAATAATTTTATAAAAAATAAAAAGTATGGTTGATAACTCGCAATCTTTGGTCAAGCGAATCGAAGAACTCAAACGAGAAAAGAATGCAGTCATTCTGGCGCACTACTATACAACGCCGGAGGTGCAGGGTGTAGCCGACTTCCTCGGCGACTCATTGGCTCTGTCGGTGAAGGCGAAGGATGTCGATGCCGATATAATCCTCTTTGCCGGCGTTCACTTTATGGCGGAGACGGCAAAGGTGCTCTCGCCCGACAAGAAGGTTCTTATACCTAATCCGGAGGCGGGTTGCTCGCTGGCGGAGTCGTGTGATGCTGCGGAGTTTGCGGCTTTCAAGGCGAAGTACCCCGGGCATATGGTCGTTTCGTATGTGAATACCACCGTAGGTGTTAAGGCTCTGACCGATATATGCTGCACCTCCTCCAACGCCTTGCAGGTGGTGGAGAGCATCCCTGCGGAGCAGCCTATAATCTTCGCTCCCGATAGAAACCTCGGCTCCTATATCCAAAAACTTACGGGTAGGGATAATATGGTGCTCTGGGATGGTGCCTGTCACGTGCACGAGGAGTTCTCGTTGGAGAAGATTTTGGAGTTGCGTGCCGCACATCCGCAGGCGAAGATTGTCGTACACCCCGAGTGTAAGGCTGTGGTGGCTGCCGTTGCCGACTATGTAGGCTCCACGGCGGGCATCTTGGAGTATTGCGGCCGGAGCGAGGCGCAGGAGTTTATCGTGGTCACGGAGGCGGGTATTCTGGCAGAGATGCGCAAGCGTTATCCGCAGAAGAGCTTTATTCCGGCACCTCCTGTCGATTCAACTTGCGGTTGTAACGAGTGCCGCTATATGAAGATGGTGACGTTGGAGAGCATCGTGCGCTGCTTGGAGAGTGAGTCGCCGGAGATTGTTATGGAGGAGTCGGTGCGCCGTGCTGCCGAGAGGTCTATTATCAATATGGTTGCCGTGAAGTAGTTTTTTAACCTTTTAGGTATAGATATTCTTGGGTAGAATACTCTCCGATTGCGGGAGGTGTTCTACCCAATTTTTTATACAATGCCCCGTAAGTTTTGGCACTATTGGACTTTTTGACCCCTCCTTAATAAAAAAATAGAGATTTTTTTCTTCTTTCTTTTAATTTTATGTATCTTTGCATCAATTGGGAAAATAAGAACTTAAAATGCCGAAGTTGTATGACGGCGGTGTGCCGATACGTAAACCGGATTGGTTGAAAATACGACTCCACAAAAGTGATACTTTTGCGGAGGTTGAGCGTATTGTAAGCAGACATTCGTTGCATACAATTTGCAGCAGCGGAAGATGTCCGAATAAATCGGAGTGTTGGAGTCGCAGGACGGCAACATTTATGATTTTGGGCGACATTTGTACGAGAAATTGTCGTTTCTGTGCTACAAAGACGGGACATCCTTTGCCACCTGACGCAAGCGAGCCGGAGAAGGTCGCCGAGAGCGTCAGCCTGATGGGACTTCGGCACGTTGTAGTAACTTCTGTAACTCGTGACGATTTGCCGGACCGTGGAGCCGCCCACTGGGCAGCGACGGTCGAGGCTATCAGAGCGAAGAATTCATCCGCAACAATTGAGCTCCTTATTTCCGATTTGGATGCAAATCCTGCATTGTTAGATGTTGTGATTGCCTCCAAGCCCGATATTATCGGGCATAACATCGAGACTGTCAGCCGCCTGACACCTCTGGTGCGTACACGAGCAACCTACGCCAACTCTCTGGCTACGTTGCGATATATGGCATCCCGTGGTGTGACGGTAAAGAGCGGACTGATGGTGGGACTCGGTGAGAGTGAGACGGAGGTGGTTCAGACGCTGCACGACCTGTATGATGCAGGCGTAAGGCTGGTGACCATCGGTCAGTACCTTCAACCGACACAGGAGCACGTTCCCGTTGCGGAATATGTCACCCCTGAAACCTTTGAAAAGTACCGACTCAAAGCCGTTGAGATTGGCTTCGACTTCTGCGCCAGTGCGCCGCTTGTGCGCTCCTCTTATCTGGCAGATGAGGCGTTGAAGGCAATCAAGGCGTAGCGTATCGCTCCAACCGACTCCGACACGATAGAGAATTATGCACCCAAAAGTGCATTGAATGATATGAAAGTCGGATACAGGGATTTGGGCACAATGGCCTACAAGGAGTGTTGGGAGTACCAGCAGCAACTCTTCGACGAGGTTCTCGCACGTCAGAAGGACGAGAGCGCTCGTGAGGATGGTGGTACCATACTCTTTGTGGAGCACAATCCTGTATATACCTTGGGAAGGAGCGGCAATGAGTCGAATATGCTCATCAACGAGCAGTATCTCAAAGTTCTCGGTGCGGAGTTTTTCCATATAGACCGAGGTGGGGATATCACATTTCACGGCCCCGGACAAATCGTTGGTTATCCGATTCTCGATATTGCGAAGCTTGGCATAGGAGTTCGTCGTTACGTCGAAATCCTCGAACAGGCAGTCATTGATACCGTATCTTGTTACGGCATCCGTGCCGAGCGTCTGGATGGTGCTACGGGTGTATGGATTTGCGACAGAGACGAGAACGGAGAGGCGCATAATTGGCGAAAGATATGCGCCATAGGTGTTCGTGCATCACATTTTGTTACGATGCACGGTTTTGCACTCAACGTGGCAACAGAGTTGCGTTGGTTCTCGATGATAAACCCTTGCGGATTTATCGACAAGGGTGTGACATCCATCGAGAAGGAGTGCGGTAAAAGTATAGATATAGAGCAGGTTAAGGGTATTCTGCTCGAAAAACTTGTCGCTCTGCTTGGTGCGGAATTGAAGTAAGGCGAACAAAAAGATGGGTTGTCTGCACTGTGTTGCAGACCGTATGATGTGATGAAAAAAAAATATAAAAAAATAAATAAAAAATAAGAGAGTATGCCTATTGAGAAAAGATGGGAGGTCAAGGCCCAGGGCAATCCTCAAACCGTAGCACACATTGCATCGGTAATGAAGATTTCTCCGGTATTGGCTAACCTGTTGGTACAAAGAGGCATAGACACAGTAGAAAAGGTAAAGAAGTTTTTTAATCCGCAGTTGCAGGACCTGCACGACCCATTCCTTATGAAGGATATGGAGCGTGCCGTGAAGCGAGTTGAGGAGGCAGTCGAGCGTGGCGAAAAGATTATGGTTTACGGCGACTACGACGTGGATGGCACAACAGCCGTTGCGTTGGTTTACAAATTTCTGCGCCAAATCGGTCATAAGAACCTGATGTTCTACATCCCCGACCGTTATACCGAAGGTTACGGTATTTCGCATAGGGGTATCGACATCGCCCATCGTAAGGGTGTGAAGTTGATAATCGCATTGGATTGCGGTATCAAGGCGGTCGAAAAAGTGGACTATGCAACAGAGAAAGGGGTAGATTTTATAATCTGCGACCATCACTTTCCGGCCGAGGAGATTCCTCGTGCCGTAGCCGTTCTCGATCCGAAACGCACGGATTGCACCTATCCTTTTGACGAGTTGTCGGGATGTGGAGTTGGTTTCAAGCTTGTGCAGGCTTATGCCCAGAAGCACAATATTCCGTTCAGCGAGATAGTGTCGCTGCTCGACCTTCTGGTTGTGAGCATCGCCTCGGATATCGTGCCGCTGGTGGATGAAAACAGAATTTTGGCCCACTATGGTCTGAAAATTCTCAACTCATCGCCATCGGAGGGTCTGTCGTCGATAATCAAGATTTGTAACCTCGAACAGCACAACATAACCATCGACGATATCGTCTTCAAGATTGGCCCTCGTATCAATGCGGCGGGACGTATGCGTATGGATGAGAGGGATGACAACGGCGTGCCTTCGGGAGGCTATGCTGCGGTGAAGTTGCTCGTGGAGGGTGACGAGACGGCGGCAAGCGAGTTCGGCGAGGTTATAGACTCGTTCAACCAAGATAGAAAGAGCATTGACCGCTCCGTGACACAGGAGGCGCACGACTATATCGAGAGCCATCCGGAGCTCAAACAGCGCAAAAGCACCGTAATCTACAATCCGAAGTGGATGAAGGGTATCGTTGGTATCGTGGCATCACGCCTTATCGAGACCTACTACCGCCCGACGGTGGTGCTTACGATGAGCAACGGCTTTGTTACCGGCTCGGCACGCTCGATTCCGGGCTTCGACCTCTATCAGGCGGTTGAGTCCTGCTCTGATTTGTTGGAGAACTTCGGTGGTCATATGTACGCCGCCGGCCTTACGATGCGTCCGGAGAATGTCGAGGAGTTCACACGTCGTTTCAACGACTATGTGGAGGCTAATATCAACCCGCAGATACTTGTTCCGCAGGTGGATATCGACTCTATGTTGCTCTTCTCGGATATCACGCCGGCATTCCATCGTGAGTTGAACAAGTTCCAACCTTTCGGTCCGGGCAATAACGCTCCGGTCTTCGCTACGTGTGGCGTGACCAATGGTGGCGATGCCAAGTTGGTTGGTGCCGATGCGGAGCACCTGCGTATGGATTTGACACAGAAGCAGAAGCCGAATACGACGATACAGACCATTGCCTTCCAGCAGCCTACACACTACGAGTGGGTACGCTCGGGTCGTCCTATCGACATCTGCTACCAGATTGTCGAGAACCACTACCGAGGCAATGTTACGACGCAGTTGCGCATAAAGGATATAAAGAGAAACGTATCCAACAATACGAATAAATAGAGGAGATTTATAGTATGAAAAACTATTTTTTGATGATGCTTGCCGTGCTGGGTATGGCAACCATATTCGCCTCTTGCGAGCCAGATAATGGCGGTAGCGAGGGTGGAGAGCAATCATCGACGACAGAGCTCAGTATCGCAGGCGTATCGCCTTCGTATCTCTCGGTGTCGGTCAATATCAAGAGCGTCAACCTGACCAACCTGGCCTATATCGTTGAGGAGAACGGGTCGGTGTCGCACGAGGAGTACAGCGTCGAGGATGTGAAGTCGAAGGGTACCACTGTAAAGTGCTCGGCAACAGGCCTTACAAGGCTTACCATCAAGGGTTTAACCCATAACACGAAATACGACCTCTATGTTGTGGGATACTCCGACACGGAGAGTGTCAAGACGGTTATTCATAAGGAGTTTTCCACCAAGCTTGTAGAAAAGTTTGCCGTTATGAATAAGACGTATAGCTCCATCTCGGCCTACTTTGTCTATCCGGAGGGTGTAGCATCGGGTAGCATCATCAAGTATGCCACGCCAGATGTTGTCCTCTACAACTACTACGGTGGCGAGGGCACGGAGGATAGGTGGCTTAACGAGGAGGGTGGCAAGAATATTCTCACCAAGACCTCGGAGTTCAATATCACCCTCTCCGGCAATACGAAGATTACGCCGGGACAACCTATATACGTCATCTTCGGCGAGTATGCCAAGAGCGGAGAGAGCTATACGGCAAACTTTGGCGAGGCGAACAGCCAAGGCTTCCTCTATAAGGAACTTGTGATGTCGGAGAAGCCGGGGGCTCTGCCATACACTCCGGAGGTTACAATCGACGTCAAGCCAAGCGGCAAGGGCTCAATCACCATCACACCATCCTCTTCGATAGGGTCATACTACTATATGGTAGTCTCTGAGGAGAAGTACGACGAGCTGGTTAAGCTGATGAATAAAAACGCCTCGTATATGCAGTGGTTTGTCTCGTCGGATACGGCACAGAGCCTCTTTGGTAGCAAGAAGGCTACGGAGGCCGTGACTATCGATACCTCGACGCTCGGCTTGCAGCAGGGCGTGAAGTATCGCCTGCTTATCACCTCGTGGAACAATGACGAAGGTGCCAGTCAATCCTACTTGAAGAGGGAGTTCTCGCTTCCGGCAGCAGCACCTGTGGCGGCAGATAATATCGTGGTGGCACACCGTGGAGGCTCCAAGGAGGCGGGCAGAACATCTACTCCGGACAACTCGCTGGCTTCGCTGCGCTACGCAAAGAGCTTGAAGTGCTACGCCTCGGAGACCGATATCTACTGGACCAAGGATAATCAGATTGTTGTCGCTCACGCCGATGGCGATATAAAGATTAATGGTAAGTACCCGTGGGAATCTACTTTGGAGGAGTTGCGCAAGAACTATAAACTCTCCAATGGCGAGAAGTTGCCAACCTTGCAAGAGTACCTCGCCGAGGCTATGACCTATGGATCTTGTACCAAGGTTTGGCTCGACTTGAAGAACTGCTATCTGTCGAGTTCAAAGCCGGGACATACCTACGTTGCCAATGCTTGCAAGTATGCTTGCGAGATTATCAAAGAGATGGAGGCAGAGCCGTGGGTAGAGTTTATCTGCACAGGATATTCGATAAAACAGGCCATACCTTATGCCAAGGAGGCGGGTATTCCTATCGGAGCAATGGGTAATAACTCCGTATCTACGCTCAAAAACTATGGTTATACGTGGGAGAATCTCGATATAAACCAATATGTAAGTAGCGGCGGAGAGGCAGCAGCGATTAACAAATACGTTAATGAAGGTATAGCGTTGAGCATCTATACTATCGACGATGCCGCAACGATGGAGACTTATGCTGCCTTCAAGAGTAAGTTGAAGGGTGTGACAACCAACTACCCTGCCAAGTTTAAGGAGCAGTTGACCATCAAGTAGTAAGGGGTCATAGCGTAAGGTTATAGAAGCTGTCTAACAAGGCTACTTTGTCGTTATACTCGCCCTCAAAATGCTCATTTACATTAAGTAAACTGCGCTTTTTCGGGCTTCGTAGGCCTAAAATTAGCACTTGTTATACAACTTCTGAAAAGAAAGAGCGTGTCCGAAAACTTGTTGGACACGCTCTTTTTTTGAGGGGGCGCAACATTAAGGAAGTTAAGGAGATTAAGGAAATTAAGGATGGCGCAAGAAAACTCCCTAAATTCCCTACCCCCCTACCTTACTACGTGGGTATCGTTTTCGATACCTATGTAGGGGGGGGGCGGCGCAGGGGCGAGGTGACGAGGGCCCTTGCAAGAGTGAGCCTTGTTGTGCTCTGCCATTCCTTTGCGCTCGACCTTTTTTTGCGCAAAGATAAAGGCTATTAAAGGCGATTAAAGGCTATTAATGGAAACGCAAGCGGTTTGGGGTAAGGTCGTAAGAGTCCGCAGAGTGTTGCGCAACATTAATAACCCTTAATATCCCTTAACTCCCTTAACAACCCTTAAACTCTTGCGCCCCTACCAATGAAAAAACCACCTACCTCTAAAAGGTAAGTGGTTCAGATATGCACACCCCGTAAATCGGAGCGTTAGCGACCAAGTCCCCCTTTTTCAAAAGGGGGATTTAGGGGGAAATGTAAACACTTCTCGGCTTACGGAGGAATTTTCTACCAATGAAAAACCACCTACCTCTAAAAGGTAAGTGGTTCAGATGTGCACACCCCGTAAGCCGAGTTCTGTTTTAGTTCATCATTTATCTACGACGGCAGTCACCTGCCGCCTCCAGCGGTTTACCCCTCGACATTGGGCGAGCAACCCTTAATTGTCGATATACATAACCTTGCAACCCGCAAGACGTACTGCCAAACGACATTGCTGCCTTTGCGGTGGGCTCTTACCCCACCTTTTCACCCTTACCTCATTGAGGCGGTTATTTTCTGTTACGCTGCTATACCCTCACGAATATCAAGCCGTTAACTTGTGCGGTGCTCTATGTTGTTCGGACTTTCCTCTCCCCTTTGGGCAGCGATGAACCGAGTGTGCGGTGCAAAGGTATGAAAAATAGGGCAAAGAATCAAACCCCACGCTTTGCCTCGGCACTCAGTAGGCCGCACGCCGCCTTGATATCCTCGCCACGTGAGGCACGTATTGTGGTCATAATGCCACGTGCGGTGAGGGCATCACGGAAGGCGACCATAGCACGGTCGTCGGGCGAGAAGTATGGCGAGTCGGGTATCTTGTGGAACCGAATCAGGTTGATGCGGCACTTTATGCCGTTGAGCAGGCGGCACAGCTCCTTGATGTGGCGTGGGGAGTCGTTCAGTCCGCTCATAACGATATACTCGAAGGATACACGTCGCTGGTGTGAGAAGTCGTAGCGTCGCAGGGTGTCGGCAATCTCGGCGATAGGATATGCCCGCTCTATCGGCATAATCTCGGCACGCTCCTCGTGGAATGGGTTGTGGAGGCTTATTGCCAGGTGTACGGATGTGGTGTCGAGGAAGCGTTGGAACTCACGACCCACGCCTGCGGTAGATACGGTGATGCGTGTCGGCGACCAGCCGTAACCCCACTCGGCGGTCATTATTTCGAGTGCCCGCAGCACGTTGTCCATATTGTCGAAAGGCTCGCCCATACCCATATATACGACATTGGTCAGACGCTCCCGCTCGGGCAGAGAGGCTATCTGGTTGAGTATGTCGCAGGTGGATAGTGAGTGGTGCAGTCCCAGCCGTCCCGTGGCACAGAAGCGGCACCCCATACGACACCCCGCTTGCGATGATACGCAGAGTGTAGCACGCTCGCCGTCAGGTATATACGCCGACTCCACAAACTCTCCCTCGGCCGTGCGATAGAGGTATTTCTTGGTGCCGTCGGAGGATGTCTGCTCCCCCTCCGGCGCAGCCAGCCCTATGGTGTAACGCTCGGCCAGCAGCGCACGATTTCGCAGCGAGAGGTCGCTCATCTGCTTGATGCTTCGAGCCCCTCGCTTGTAGAGCCAGCCGGCAATCTGCTTGGCTGCAAAGCGTGGCATACCCATCTCGGAACAAATAGTTTGTAGTTCCGCAAGCGTCTTTCCGTATAGAGTGTCGAGTTGCGTTGGTTTCATACCTTTTTTACGTCGATGCCGAATCTTTTTGGTTTGTAATTTTGTACAAAAGTATGGAAATTTAATTATTTTTTATCCGAATAATACTTTTTTTGAAATTTTATAACTATATTTGTGACTGCGTATGCCTTGGTGAGTTAAAACGGGAATACCGAAAACAGGACAAAAATTAAAATTTACAATAAATGGAAGTAAAGAAAAACCCCAAAGTTGATGTCAATCGCCTGCGTATAGTGTTGTTGGAGATTGGCTTGATTGTTGCTCTTCTTGTTGTGATTGCAGCATTCCTTTACACTCCGAGAGAGGTCACTGTCGAGAAAATTGACATGAATTATGGCCCGGTAGAGGAGCAGATTACAGAGATTACCCGTCAGGACCAAAAGCCACCAGAGCCTCCAAAGAAGACCGAGATTACCGTTATCACCGATATCCTCAATATCGTGACCAACGATACCAAAATCTCTACCGAGGTCGATTTTGCAGAGTTCGAGGAGGATGTAGAGATTATTCAGCAGGTTGCTGTCGAGGAGGAGGTTATCGAGGATGACCAGCCATTCGTAAAGGTAGAGGAGATGCCTACATTCCAGGGCGGTGACCTCAACACCTTCCGTAACTGGGTTCAGAGCAAGGTACGCTACCCACAGATTGCACAGGAGAATAACATTTCGGGACGTGTCTTCTTGATGTTCGTCGTAGAGCGTGATGGCTCGCTGACCAACATTCAGGTTCTTCAAACTCCGGATTCATCCCTCTCTGACGAGGCTATCCGAGTGCTCAAAACATCGCCGAAGTGGAAGCCTGGTAAGCAGCGTAACCAGACAGTACGTGTGAAGTACACATTGCCAATCGACTTCCGTATCCAGAACTAAGGCGTCGATTTAACGAAAATATGGGGTTGTCCTTTTCGGGGCAACCCTTTTTTGAAATATGGAGAACAAAGAGAAAAAGGGAATAAACAAGGAGCACGTGGTCGAAGAGCAGCACGTGGAGCGTGCCGTTCTGGTGGCGGTGATACGGGACAATCAGGAGCCACGTCAGGCGGAGGAGTTCCTCGACGAGTTGCAGTTTCTGGCTGAGACGGCCTCGATAGTCACCGAGCGCCGCTTTACGCAGCGACTGCCGCAGCCTTCGTCACGAATATATGTCGGTCCGGGTAAGTTGGAGGAGATTGCCACCTACTGCGCCGACAACGAGATTAACGTCGTAATCTTCGACGACGAACTCTCTCCTTCGCAGACACGCAACATCGAGCAGGCGATGCCGTGCCGAGTTATCGACCGCACACGCCTCATCCTCGATATCTTCCGTCAGCGAGCGCAGACCGCCTATGCAAAGACGCAGGTGGAGTTGGCGCAGTGTGAGTATATGTTGCCACGTCTGGCGGGTCTGTGGACACACCTTGAACGTCAGCGAGGAGGTACGGGTACCCGTGGTGGTGCGGGAGAGCGTGAGATTGAGACCGACCGCCGTATTGTCCGCAACAGAATCTCGAAGTTGAAGGAGGACTTGAAGAAGATAGACCGTCAGATGGCGGTGCAGCGCTCCAACCGAGGCAGTATGGTGCGTGTGTCGCTCGTGGGATATACCAACGTCGGCAAATCGACACTTATGAACCTCATCTCCAAGAGCGAGGTCTTTGCCGAGAATAAGCTCTTCGCTACACTCGATACGACGGTGCGAAAGGTGGTGTTTGATAACCTGCCCTTCCTGCTCTCGGATACCGTCGGCTTTATCCGTAAGCTGCCTACCGAGCTTATCGAGTCGTTCAAATCCACCCTCGACGAGGTGCGAGAGGCGGACCTGCTTATTCACGTTGTAGATATCTCACATCCGCAGTTTGAGGAGCAGATAGATGTCGTTAAGCAGACGTTGCAGGATATTGGCGCAGGCGACAAGCCTGTATATCTGGTCTTCAACAAGATTGATGCCTATACCTACGTTAAGAAGGATGAGGACGACCTCACGCCGGCAACCAAGGAGAACCGCTCGCTCGACGACCTGCGAGAGAGCTGGTTTGCCAAGCAGAATACGCCGTGCATCTTCATCTCGGCGCAGGAGAAGACCAATATCGAGAAGTTCCGCAGAGACCTCTATGGTATGGTGCGAGAGATACATTGCGGCCGCTATCCATTTAATAACTTCCTCTATTAAGGAGCAACAACAGAGCAATATGGTACATATTCTTGATGAGCAGAATACGCTGCTAAACAAATTTTTGTCACAACTGCGTGATGTCGATGTACAGAGGGACTCGATGCGCTTTCGTCGCAATCTGGAACGCATAGGCGAGATTATGGCATACGAGATATCGAAGAGCCTCAACTACGCCCCTGCGGAGGTCACTACGCCGCTGGGTGTTGCGCCGATGCAGCTCCTCTCGGACACGGTGGTGCTTGCTACGGTGTTCCGTGCCGGACTGCCACTGCATCAGGGCTTTCTCAACTACTTCGACGATGCCGAGAACGCCTTTGTGTCGGCCTACCGCAAGTATAGCGGCGAGAATGAGTTCTCGATAGAGGTGGAGTATATCGCCTGCGGCTCGTTGGAGGGCAAGACCCTGATTCTGGTGGACCCGATGCTTGCCACCGGCTCGTCGCTCATTGCCGCCTATGAGGCCTTTGTTGCTCATGGCGGGAAGCCTGCGCACACACACCTTGTGTCGGTGCTCGCCTGCACCGAGGGTGTGGATTATGTGCTCGAAAACACCTCGGCAGAGGATGTTACCCTATGGTGCGCTACGGTGGACAGGGAGCTGAATACACACAAGTATATCGTTCCGGGTTTGGGCGATGCCGGGGATTTGGCCTTTGGTGCCAAGTTATAGGTAGAGAGAGTATAAAAAGTTAGCCGAGGGCCACTCATAGGGTCCTCGGCTAACTTTTTGCCTCTTCTTCTCGACCGTTAATCGTGGTCGTATTCTGCTGCCACCTGAACATTCTCGTTTGTCAGCGGCTTTCCCTCGTACTCACCTGTGAGGGTGTGCAGGAAGGCGAGAATCTTATCCTCCTCGTCATCCGAGAGCGATACGCCAACCTGATATGTACCCATATTGCAGACAGCCTCTTTGAGCGTCTCTCGTGTGCCGTCGTGGTAGTATGGCCACGTCAGAGCCACATTGCGCAACCCCGGCACCTTGAAGCGGTGTCTATCTCGCTCCTCGCCCGTCTCCTTGAATCGGCCGTTGTCCTCAACAGTGAGCGGTAGGCCTCGGTCGGCGAAGTAGTGCTTGCGCAGACCCATCAGTTCGTAGGACTCACCTCCCACATTTGGTCCTACGTGGCAGGTTGCACAGCCGTAATCCTTGAACAGCTCGTAGCCATCCTTCTCCTCCTCGGTGATGGCATCCTCGTCACCACGCAGGTATTTGTCAAAGCGAGAATTCGGCGTAAGAAGCGTCATCTCGAAGCACTCGATAGCGTCGGTGATGTTCGCCTGCGACCAGCCGTCGGGATACACCTGCGTGAAGGCACGGGTGAGTTGTCGGTCACGGCGCAGTTTGGCGATAATCTCGTCAAATGATGCCGAGGCCATCTCTACCGGGTTGAGTGGCGGGCCTGCGGCTTGGTCGGCGAGGGTTGCCGCACGGCCATCCCAGAACTGCACGAAGTTATAGACGGCATTGAAGACCGTTGGGGCATTCACGCCGCCGAGTTGTCCGCCTACACCCTCGGAGTACTGCTTGTTGTCCACGCCGGCGGTATTGAGGCCGTGGCACGAGGCGCACGAGACGGTATTATCTACCGAGAGGCGCACGTCGTGGTAGAGCAACTTGCCCAACGCCGCCTTCTGCTTATCCACCGGTAGCGAGAGGGCTATCGGGCGCAGTGGCTCGTCGGCCATATCCCCTTCAAGGCCATCGTCATAGTATGCCTCACGATAATCCTCGGCCCAGTCGGCGATGATTTCCCCCTTGGCGGAGGTCATCTGTGAGCCCCAGTTGATAAGGTAGTACTTTGGTGAAGGCATACGCCCATCGAGCGCAACCCTCTCCACCTTGGCAACATCCACAGGGGAGATTCTGCCTCCACGTTTGAGTGCCTCCATCATCGGTGCCATATCGAAGGCACGATAACCCGAATCGACATCCTGCATAACAACCGCACCGGCAACGGGTAGTGTTGCGTAGAACGGGAGGTCGGGATTCGAGGAGTGACAACTCATACAGCCACCCCTTTCGAGTGTGGCAACAACACGCTCTGTGGCGGATAGCTCTGCCGACGGGGTGCGGTTTTCGTAGATATATACCGCAGCAAGCAGTGCGGCAACTATCACGACGAGGGAGAGTAGTTTTTTCTTCATAGTCCTAATGTTTATGGTTCAAAACTCTGCAAGGTGCAAAAAAGGTCCGCTTGACCCATCGAGTCAGGCAGACCTTTTGTTATTTGTCGGGCTTTTTTTAGTAGTTCTCTGCCTTAATCTCGAAGTGAGCCTGTGGGTGGTTACATACAGGGCAAACCTCTGGAGCCTTCTTGCCTACCACGATGTGGCCGCAGTTTGAGCACTGCCAGATGGTGTCGCCCTCACGAGAGAATACCAGGCCGCCCTCTACGTTTGCCAGCAGTTTGAGGTAACGCTCCTCGTGCTCCTTCTCAATCTTCGCAACACCCTCAAACAGGGCGGCAATCTCGTCCAGACCCTCCTCACGAGCCTCCTTTGCGAAGGTTGCGTACATATCGGTCCACTCGTAGTTCTCGCCCTCGGCAGCAGCACGAAGGTTCTCGGCAGTGGTGCCGATGCCCTGCAAGAGCTTGAACCAAATCTTGGCGTGCTCCTTCTCGTTGTTGGCTGTCTCCTCGAAGAGTTTAGAAATCTGAACATATCCCTCCTTCTTCGCTACGGATGCAAAGTAGGTGTACTTATTACGAGCCTGCGACTCGCCTGCAAATGCTGTCCACAAATTCTGCTCAGTCTTGGTTCCTTTCAATTCTTTCATAGTTGTAATTTTTTTATTTGTTAATGTTTTTTTTCTGTTATCTACTGCGAAGATACAACCTTTTTATTAAATGTCAAATACTTATTTTTTATGCAGGAATAGGAATTGCTTATACATACCGTCAAAAAGAGGTGTCGCCCGACAAGACCGCTTTGTTGTCGTATAATGCAAAAAGAAGCTGTCTAACAAGGCTACTTTGTCGTTATACTCGCCCTCGAAATGCTCATTTACGCCGAGTAAATTAAAGGTGCCGATATTTTTCGGCACCTTTTTCCTCCTTGCGGCTTGGCATAATGGGCAAGCCCCTTCTGCGCTCGCTTGCTGCGTCGGTTGCGCTTTTTCGGGCTTCGCAAGCCTAAAATTAGCACTTGTTATACAACTTCTGAAAAGAAAGAGCGTGTCCGAAAACTTGTTGGACACGCCCCTCTGCTTCTGTTGTGTATGTATGTTAGTTCACGGTTTCGTCCTGCACCTCATCCTTTGGGGTGACGGTAACAATCCACTGCTCTACCTCATTATTAACAAAGGTAAGAATCAGCATCTTTGGCTCGGTCATCGTTCCCTGCAAAATCTTCGGGTTGTCAGGAATCATTCCGCCGCCCTTCTTCGGAAGGGTAATCTGGTAACGCTCCTTGCCATCTGCCGAGTCGGCCAGACGCTCGAAGGTCAAACCTCCGTTGGTGAACTTGAACACCCAGTCCATAGTATCCAATCCCATAGCGTACTCGGTGAAGTTACTCTTCTCGGCATCCAGAGAGTTGTCGCCAATCTCGTAGAATCTCATATCGCCCTCAGGTGCAATCTTGCCATCAGGGGTGTTGAGAACGAGCGTTATAGAGCCTGTGGCAACGCCGCTTGCGAAGAGGGTCACGGTATTGCCGTCCCACTCCGAGGTCATATTTCTGAGCAGATAGAGGTTGTCACGCTCGGCAGTCTGTGCACCCGAGTTGCCCGCATAGTTGAGTGGGCCCTTGTAGGTGTCTTCGAGCAGATATACGTTGCCATCAACATCTCTGTAAGGCAGACGAATCTGAACCTCGTTGTAGTCGGTGCCGGTAACCATACCGCCGCTAATCTTTACGTAGTACTGGCTCTCGGTACCCGCCTCCGGCATAAAGAACTCGTAAACTACACTCTTGTAGATGAAGTTGGAGTATCCGCCATCAGGAATGAAGCCCATAAGGCTGCTCTCCTCGCCCGTAATCGAGTCGGTAGAGATTGGGTTGTATGTGCCGCCGAGGTATCCGTTCTCGGTGGTATCCACAAAGTGGAACGAGATGGTGTCGTCATTTACTGCCTCGCCGGTATCTGCATCAACAACCGTGAAGGCAACAAGCCAACGGTTATCCTCGCCAAAGCTCTCCGGCGAGAGGCTTCTTACCTCGTTGAAGTAAACGAAGAGGTTTGCCGCCTGCGTTCTAATCTTGCACACCTTCGAGAGTCCGAGCACATCGCTACGCTCTGCCGCCGCATATACGTCGTAGGAGGTCTTGGCTGCAAGGCCGGTAACCTCGATGAGCTTCTCGCCATAGGCTATATCCTCTGCGGTGATGGCTGTACCCTCACTCTTAACCTTGTCGGCGGTTACGCTCTCACCCTCAGGCACTACTAAGTACCATACGCCCTCGCAATCCTTGTCGCAAACAATCCAGAAGGATGCGCTGTCGGCAGTCACCTTGTCGCCCTCGACGCTCACCTTCGGAGCCGCAGGGCCCTCGCCCGGTCTCAGTGTAGTTGCGTAGGCGGTCTTGTAGAGGGTCGATTCGCCATTCTCGGCATATACGTAGAATGTGTAGGCCGTAGCGGACTTCAAGTCGCTAATCTTAACCTCAACATCTGCACCTGCCTCAATCTCCGTACCCTCTGCCATATTCAACTTGCCGCTGGTGATGGCATCCTGTGTCGGATGGAGCCACCAGAGCACCTTGTCGGCATTGGTTGTGGTTACAGAGAAGGAGAGGCTGCCCTCGGTGATATTGCCGGTGGTAATCTCGATACCGACCTTTGAGGTATCACCTCCGCCCTCGTTGCCTCCTTGTGGACCCTTCGGGTCGCAAGAGGCGAATATAGTTGCTGCTCCTATCGTAGCGAGCATCAACAGACTCTTCAACATCTTCATACTATACGAGTTTTAATAGTTCCTTGATTGCTTACTCGGCCTTCGTTGTGAAGGTCTTCAATACAGGTTCGCAAACCTTTGTGCCATTCTTTGCAGCCACCCACATATCGTACTGTGTGTTTGGAGTGAGCCCCTCCTTGGTCTGAACTACGCTCTGCTGCCACTGCGTTGGCACAATCTTGGTGCCGTTGGCGAAAATCTCGTCAGCGGTCATATCGTCGCCCATAGGGCTTACGACCCACGCAGCCTCCTCGGCGTTGGTGAGCGTAACGGCGAAGGTTGCGCTTGTAGCGGTAATGTCGCTATTGCTGTCGAAATCGACCTTAACCACAGGGGTAGGAGTCTCTTCGAGAGTCACCATCGAGATAGTCTTGGTGGTAGCCTCGTTCACAAGGTTCTTGGCATAGGCGTTGATGTTGTAGCGTGTTCCCGGTGTGAGGTTCTCAACGACAACCTCTGTCTCGGTATTTACGGTGAACATCATACCGTCGCTGATGTTGAGCTCTATCGGCTCCGAAGCCTTATACACCCAATAAACACCCGAAGTTGCACCCTCGGAGGTGATTGTGAACGAGATAGAGTTCTCGGTAGCCACACCCTCTTTGATGCTGATGGTTACCTCATCGGCCTCCGGTACGGTGTCGTAGCAAGAGGTAAGGCCGATGCAGAGCACAAACATCGAAAGGGTCATAAAAGTCTTTACAAAGTTTTTCATCTGAAATTTGATATTAATTAACACTTATTTTTGTTCAAATCCTCGCAAAAAGTTCCCCCGGAAACCTTGTGCGTGCGTGCGCTTATGCGCATTTCGCCGAGCAAGTTAGCAAGAAAATCGAAAATCTCCAAATATTTTAACTACGTCAACCCGTATGCGTGTGTGGTGGTTGGTTACGATTTGTAAGCAGGCGAATCGTAAAACAGGCCCTTTTGGGACTGTGGGGGTATGATTAGGTTAAAAAATGATAATAAAAAGCAGGAAACAATAAATATTCATAAATTTTCAAAACTCCACCCTCTTCGCACAAAAAAGAGGGCATTGCACCCCGAAAGTGCAACGCCCTACTCTCTCTTCCGCCCCACGAAGAGGGCGATTTATAACGCTTAATCCACCTTGATATCCTTGTTTACGTTCTTCGAGCCAACCAAGGCGTAGAATACCAGATAAACGAGGGCGACGATAACCACCCAGTAGGAGTTCATATAGGTCGATTTGTCGGCGATGAATCCCTGAACAAGAGGCAGGATGCCGCCACCGCATACCATCACCATAAAGATACCGGAGGCCTTCGAGGTGTACTTGCCGAGACCCTCGACAGCGAGGTTGAAGATGCCGCCCCACATAACGGAGGTGCAAAGGCCGCAGAGCATCAGCAACAAGATATTAACAGGTACCGGAGTGAGCATAAACGAGAGGTTCTCCTTGTCGAATGCCGGCATCTGCACCTGCACCTGTGGCAGGAAGATGGCGAGCAATACGAGGATAATACCTGCGGTAGATACGGTTGTAAGCATAGCCTTCGACGATACACGACCGCCGATAACGCCGCCGATAAGGCGACCGGCCAGCATCAGCAACCAGTAGAAGCCGATAATCATACCCGCAGTGCCCTCGGCGATGCCAAGGCCGCCGGCGGTTGTCTTCTCGGTCATAAAGAGGTTTGCGATATTCGGAATACCCACCTCGATACCCACGTAAATAAAGATGGCAACCGCACCGAGTACAAAGTGGCGGAACGAGAGTGCCGAGTGGGTGTCGTTCTTGTCCTGCTGCTCACGGGCAACGTATGGCTCCGGAATGTTGGTGAGCCAGAGCACGAAGAATGCCAGGGCGAAGATACCCAGAGCGAGGTAGAGTGCAGGGGCAGTGTCGAGGATGGTCTTTGTAGCGCCCTCAACGCCCGCATTGCTGCTCATAAGGTAGCCGCCGAGTACGGGAACGATGGTTGCGCCGAGCGAGTTGCAGGAGCCGCCAAACTGTACGAGCTGGTTGCCTCGGTTGCCACCGCCACCGATGGTGTTGAGCATAGGGTTTACAACAGTGTTGAGCATACACATCGAGAAGCCGCCGATAAAGGCGCCGGTGAGGTAGATGTAGAAGTCAACGGCAACACCGCCGAGCAGGATAACCGCTACGCCGACAAATCCGATGGCGATAGCCCACAGAGCGGTCTTCTTGTAGCCGATACGCTGCAAGAGCAGGCCCGCAGGGTAGCCCATAAAGGCGTAGGCGATAAAGTTGGCCGCATTTCCGAGTTGGGTCTGCCAATCGGCGAGTTTGAACTGCTCCTTGACGATTACGCCCAGCGGATTCTGCAAACCTGTGACGAATGCAATCATAAAGAAGAGAGCAAACATCATAATAATAGGCAGTGTGTAATTCTTCTGTTCTGCTTTCATAAATTTTTATTTTTTTAGGTTGTTCTATCAATAGTTATACAACCGAAGCGGGCAAACTCCTCTATCGGTCACGCTCGGCTACGAAGGTGCACAAATCCATCATCGCCTGACGGAACGGGGTCTCGGCGAGGGTCGCCAACTCCGACATTGCACGTTGCAGGAATCGCTGCATAGTTCGACGTGCAAGGTTCACACCATCGTATCGCTCGACACGCTCACGGATTGACTCTACCGCCTCATCGCTGGTGGCGCACTCCTCTACCAGCTTGATAATCTGCTCACGCTCAGCCTCATCCACTCTCTCCAATACCTCTATCAGCGGGAGTGTGATTTTGCGCTCACGCAGGTCGTTTGCCGCAGGCTTGCCGGCGTTGTTGTCGGGCGTATAGTCCAATATGTCATCCACAATCTGGAACGCCATACCCAGCGCCTCGCCGAAGTTGCGCATTGCCGAGATATCTCGGTGAGAGGCTCCTACGGAGAGGGCTCCCGCCGATGCGCAGGTGCCGAAGAGGCTGGCGGTCTTTTTGTAGATGATGTCGAAGTAGGCCTCACGGGAGGTGTCGAGCTTGCCGGCGTGGTCGCTTTGGAGAATCTCGCCCTCACAGAGCACCGTCATACCGCCGATGATGTGGTTGAGCAGGTCGAACTGCCCGCTTTTAAGGCCTATATCCATATTCTTTGCCAGGATGTAGTCGCCGACGATTACCGCATTGCGGGATTGCCAGCGGGCATTTACCGATGCACGGCCTCGGCGCATATTCGACTCGTCTATGACGTCGTCGTGTACCAGCGATGCGACGTGTATCATCTCCACGAGCATTGCGGCGAGCATTGTGCGCTTGCCGAAGTTGCCCGTCGGGGAGAGGGCACCTGCCGAGAGCATTGTGATTATCGGGCGGAGCCCTTTGCCTCGGGAGGTCAGGATGTAGTCAATCATATCGCCCAACAGTGTTCCCGGCTTCTCGTTGAAGGCTTGGCGAACAAAGGAGTTGAACTCTTCGAGTTGCGATGCAACGGGGCGTCGTATATCGTCAAGTGTTACCATAAATAGTCTTTATCCGAACAAAGATAGTGAATTTTCATCAGTCGAGGCCAATATCTGAATGTTTTTTTCTATCTTTGACCGTTATAGAAGTGCAAAATGGATAAATTTATCGAAATATTGAAGAGGGCCACACCGCTCTTAACGGCTGTTGCTCTGTTCTTTGTGGTGTCGGCGGTCTGCTTTGCGCCACAATTTGAGGGGAGGGTGCTTCCGCAGCACGATATTCAGCAGTTTGACGGTATGAGTCGTGATATCAGGGAGTGCCGTGCCGAAACGGGTGAGGACCCGCAGTGGACGGGTGCGATGTTTGGCGGTATGCCGGCATATATGATAAATATCCGCTATCCGGCCCAAATCATCAAGCGTGCGACGGATTGGGTGCTCGGGACCATCGACACCCCTATATCTTTCCTCCTCTTTGCGATGTTGTCGGCGTGGCTGATGGTCGTTATGATGGGCATCTCGCCGTGGATAGGTATTGTAGTGGGGCTGGCATACGGACTCTCGACCTACTTCTTCCTTATAATAGGTGCGGGACACGTTACGAAGATGTGGGCGGCGGTCTATGCTCCGGCGATGATGGGTGCGATATATATGACCCTGCGCAGCCGGCATATCCTGCTCGGAGGTGCGCTGTCGGCACTCTTTGCGGCGTTGGAGATAGGTGCCAACCATCCGCAGGTGACCTACTACTTCCTGCTTGCCATCGTGGCGTTGTGGGTAAGCGATGCCATATTTGCGTGGCGGGAGAAGGCTATGCGGGAATTTGCCAAACGCACGGCAGTCCTGGCTGTTGCGGCGACGTTGGCCGTAGGAGCCAACTTCTCGTCGCTCTTCTATACGATGCAACACACGGCCGACACCACACGTGGCGGTAGCGAGGTGGCTGTGGATAATGTTGCGAACAAGGGCCTTGACTTGGAGTACGCCACAGCGTGGAGCTACGGCAAGGCCGAGAGCTGGAATATGTTTATCCCTGACTTTATGGGTGGCGACTCTGCCAAGACCTTCTCTGCGGATGGTGCCGTGGCGGAGGCCCTCGATGAACTCGGTATGGCGGAGGTGGCGACACAGTTGCCTACATATTGGGGTGAGCAACCATATACGGCGGGCCCGACATATCTGGGTGCCGTGGTGGTATTCTTGGCCCTGCTGGGTGTGCTGCTTGCCTCCAATCGAAACCGCTGGTGGATAGTGGTGGCGACGCTGCTCGCCCTGCTCCTCTCGTGGGGACATAATATGATGTGGTTCACGGAGTTGTGCTTCAAGTATCTGCCTCTGTACAATAAGTTCCGCACGGTGTCTATGGCCTTGATGCTTGTCGAGTGGAGCGTGCCGCTGCTGGCGGGTCTTGCACTCTGGCAGCTGTGGCGTTGTGACGACAAGAGGCGACTGCTGCGGGCTACGGCGACCGCTGCGGGGCTCTCTGTGGTCGTCGCTCTGCTCTTCGCCCTCTTTGGCTCCTCGTTGTTCGACTTCGGCCGTGAGGCTGACGGGCAGATGATGAGCGAGCAGTTCTACTATATGCTTAAACAGTCGGGTGCCGACGACTATATCGCCAAGGGGTTGCACGATGAGTTGGGCTTCGAGGTTGCCGATGCTATGGCTCGTGAGCGAGCCGATATCCTTACGGCCGATGCCCTGCGCACACTCCTCTTCGTGCTGCTTGCGGCGGCGTGCGTTGCGCTGTGCGCACTGGGTCGCTTGAAGAGGGGTTATATGGTCGCCATCATCGCTCTGCTTGTGACGCTGGACTTGGGTGGCGTGGCTTTCAGGTACCTCTCCCACGACGACTTCGTCTCGCCACGCAAGGTGCAGATGCGACCAAGCGAGGCCGACGAGGCGATAATGGAGGATGCATCGCTCGGATATAGGGTGCTGAACCTCTCCGTCTCGCCGTTCAACGATGCTACGACCTCGATGTTCCACCGCTCGGTGGGAGGCTACCACGGTGCAAAGCTCGGTCGTTATCAGGATATTATAGACCGCTACCTGCTCTCGCTCGACGAGGGCGTGCTCGATATGCTCAACACCCGCTATGTGATTACGAGCGAGGGTGAGCCTGCCGTGCGCTCCTCGGCTTTCGGGCCGGCGTGGCTGGTCGAGAATCTGGTCACCGCCTCCACGGCGGAGCAGGAGCTCTCTGCCCTGGGCGACCTCGACCTCTCGAAGAGTGCTGTGGTGTCGGAAGGTGAGACCCTGCCTGCGACGGAATTCTCTACCGATGGTGTGATATATCTTACTGACTATCAGCCTAATTACCTCAAATATGACTATGCCGCCTCGGCTCCCACCTTCGCCGTCTTCTCGGAGATATTCTACGACAAGGGTTGGACGGCCTACGTGGATGGAGAGGAGGCTCCGGCCATAAGGGTCGATTATATCCTGCGAGGTATGTCGCTGCCGGCGGGACAGCACACCATAGAGTGGCGTTTCCGTGCGCCTCATTGGGGCGCTGTCGAGGCTGCGACACTCGTCTGCTCGATATTGATTCTTGTGATGATGATTTTAGCACTTATTTATACCTTGAAATATGAAAAATAACACGGCATTGAAGCGTAGAGTGCTTCGTTCATATACCGTCTCCACGGTGAGTATCGCACTCGTACTCTTTGTTTTGGGTGCCATAGGCTATATTATGGCATCGGTATTCACCACGGCGCAGAGTATGCGTGAGGGGGTGACGATGATTGTAGAGTTGAAGGATGGGCTCTCGGAGCCGCAGCGAGACACCCTCTCGGCACAGATTGCAACGAGCGAGCAGGTTGTCGGCGTGCGCTTTGTGTCGAAGGAGGATAAGCTCGCAGATGAGGAGTTTCGTGCCGTATTTGACGTGGATATAGAGGGTATCCTTGGCGAAAACCCTCTGCCCGACACCTTCGACGTGACACTCTCGGCAGCCTCTGCCGACAAGGAGGCACGAGAGGCGTTTGTCGAGGAGCTCGAAAGTCGGGAGGAGATAACCCGTGTGAGCTATCCGGAGCAGCTGTTGGAGCGTGTGCATAACGTGCTGGATACTATGCAGTTGTTGCTGCTGCTCTTCGGCGGTGCTATGCTCGTAATCTCGCTCATCCTGCTCAATAATACCATCCGCCTCGCCATCTTCTCTCGCCGTGAGGTGATAAACACGATGAAGCTGGTGGGTGCAACCAAGTGGTTTATTATGCGCCCATTCCTTAACCGCAGTGCGCTCCAAGGACTGATTGCCGGCGTGTTGGCGACACTCCTGTTTGCCGCTACCCTCTGCGGCCTGGCACATACTATGCCGGAGCTGGGCATCGTTATACGTATTGAGGAGCTGGGCATCATCGCTGCTGCGCTGGTGGGCGTGGGCGTTGTTGTGGCGGTGCTCTTCACCCTCTTTGCGGTGAACAAATTTGTGAATATGAAGTCAAACAAAATATATCTCTATTAGTATGAAAAAGTGGTGGGAGGCTCTTGTCGCCAAGTTTAATAGTATAAAGGGAGAGAATGACGAGCAGATGGCGCTCTCGATGCGCAACTATGTCCTGCTTCTGGTGGGTGCCGTGATTATCATCATAGGCTTCGTGCTGATGTCGGGAGGCGAGCCCGCCACACCCGAAAATTTCGACTACGGAATCTTCTCGTGGCGACGCATCACCCTGGCACCAATCGTCGTCGTATTTGGCTTTGCCTTTGAGGTTTATGCTATTCTTAAACGCTTCTAATCTTTTTCATTTTAAGGGGCAATTGCGGCCGCTACCTCATTCTTGGCAATGAGCTGTACTTGGTGTACTGCTCATTGCCAAGAATATCGGCGAGCGTTGCATTTACCTCCTTAAAATGAAAAAGACTTGCGCAGAGGGCGCAAAAGGTGGCGCAAGAGTTTAAGGGATATTAATGGAGTTAATGGATGTTAAGGGTTATTAATGTTGCGCTATCCGCTGCGGACTCTTACGACCTTACCCCAAGCCGCTTGCGTTTTCCTTAATCGCCTTTAATAACCTTTACCGTTGCGCAAGAGTTTAAGGGTTATTAATGGAGTTAAGGGATGTTAAGGGTTATTAATGGTGCGCAATATGCTGCGGACACTTGCGACCTTACCACAAACTGCCTGCGTTCCCCTTAATCACCTTTAATAGCCTTTAACAACCTTTACCGTTGCGCAAAAGTTTAAGGGTTGTTAAGGGATATTAAGGGAGGGGTGCGCAACGATTAGGGAATTTAAGAAATTTAGAGAATTTAGGGATAGCGCAATCATTAATCTCCTTAAACTCCCTAAATTCACTATTCTCCCTTACCCGACCTTAAAGCAACCGCAGGTTGCGTGACCTTACCCGACTTTACTCGCCCTTATCGTTGCGCAAGAGATGCCATTGTTTGCCCCACTTACTCGCCCTTTCGTTGCGCCGGCCACCCCCGCTGCTGTCCCCTCAAAAACCGAAAACCCTGCCGAAAATAGGGCGAAATTCCCCACGAACAGCCGCTTTTTATCAACGAAAAACACCTATTTTATATACGTGCGTAAAAATATGCAAATTCTAACACGTTGTGTATCAGCGCATTACAAGCGACGGGGGGGGGTAAAATTTTCTTGTAAAAATTCTTGCGAATTAAAATCAAAAGTACTAATTTTGCGGTTGGAAAAAGTGAGCATAATTTGACCCTGTGTGTGAAGCCGGTTTGACGGCTGGGGTTGAGTTGGAACTCGATATTGAAAATGCAAACATTTTTTAAGAGGGTATTCATATTTTTTGTGCTGCTGTTGTCGGTGACGACGGCATTTGCGAAGGGGGTTGAGCGTGTCGATTCGCTCAAAATCTTCTTCCGCCAGGGCAGTTCACGTTGGGAAGCCGACTTTGAGGGCAATGGCGAGCGTATGGATGCATTCTTGGAGCGCATACGTGCAATCCAGAAGGATACCCTGCAAACAATTATCAAGGTAATATATACGTCGGGTGCTTCGCCGGAGGGTCCGCTTGTGGTCAACCAGCGCCTCTCGAAGCAGCGTGCCCGTAGCATTATGAACTACCTCGACAAGCGAGTGAGGGTTGCCGACTCGGTGGTCGAGACCATCCTGCGAGATGAGGATTATGCCGAACTTATCCGTAAGGTTGAGGCAGATGTGCAGACCCCGTATCGTGACGAGGTGCTGCAACTGCTGCGCACACAGCCTACTACGGAGGTTAAGCGTCCGCTGATGCAGTTGCACGGCGGTCATAGCTGGGAGTATATGTTGGAGAATCACTTCCCGCAGTTGCGCCGCTTCAAGATGGTTGTTGTCGTAGGTGTCGAGCCGCCGAAGTTCCCGTTGGAGGAGCCTGTGCAGGTGGCCCCTGCGAGTGCGCTTACCGCTGCGACCTTCTCTGCACTCCCTGCGCCGGTGGTGGCTGCGCCACGTGTGCCGGATATGTGGGTGCCGCAGGTTACGCTGAAAACCAACGCCTTTGCGTGGGCTATGGGTGTGACCAACGTGGCTGTGGAGTTCGACTTGGCAAAGCACTTCTCGTTTAACCTCCCGATATACTACTCGGCGTGGAACTACTTTACCTATGGCATCAAGTTCCGTCTGTTCGGAGCCTATCCGGAGTTGCGCTACTGGTTTAAGGAGCGTGACGGCTGGTTTGTGGGTGCTCACTTCGGCGCAGCGCTCTACAACTTGGCGCTCAAAGGCGAGTGGCGTGTGCAGGACCACAATGGAGAGACGCCGGCGCTCGGTGGCGGTATCAATGCCGGCTACCGTATGCCGATAAGCAAGAACCAGCGCTGGAAGGTAGAGTTCACGCTCGGCGTGGGTGTTTACGATGTGCATTACGATAAGTTCCTCAACTATAAGGATGGCCCGAAGGCTGTGGGCAGTGTCCACAAGACCGCTGTGGCGTTGGATAATGTGGGTGTGAACTTCTCGTACAGTTTTGATTTGAAGAAGAGATAGCGAAACCGATGATGAAGCGATTGGCGAAATATCTGTCAATATGTTTGGCGCTGCTGGGCTCCACGCTCTCGTGTAACGTGCACGAGTGGCCGGAGGCACCGGTGGATGTCAATGTGCTTCTGCGTTTGGAGTTCGAGGAGCCTATGACTGTTGATGCGGTTATCGACCGCACGCAGTTTGGTTTGCCTATCATCTCGGCGGCACCGAGTGACTACGATGTCCGCTACCGTGTCAATGCCTACGAGGTGCTCGCCTCGGGCAAGTACTCGGAGACTCCGGCTGTGGAGTGGACCTTCTCGGCCGACGATGCGCTGTCGCTCGACTTCTCGACGACCGTCAAGTTGGCGCCGGGCAAGTACCGCCTCTACGCTTGGGCCGACTACGTCGATAATGGCAGCGTGCAGAATAAGTTCTATAATGCCGACGACTTCTCTGCTATCCGCCTCATTGGCGATACACACTACGGTAACCTCGATATGCGAGATGCCTTTATCGGCACCTGCGATATAGATGTCCCTGTCCGCTACGACCTTGACCCTACGGCGGTAGATGCGCTCCTGCCTATGGTGCGACCTATGGGTAAGTTCCGCCTCGTGACCACTGACCTTCAAGAGTTCGTCACCCGAGTTTTGCAGGTACGTCAGGCGAAGGCCGAGGCTCTGGGTGCGACCATCCGTCCGGAGGATATGTTGCCGTCGTCGGTCAACTTCTCCGACTTCCGCTTGGAGATACGATATAACGGATGGATGCCTAACGAGTTTCATATGTACCGCAACGAGCCGGTGTCGGGTGACCCGGGCAAGCTCTTCTCGTCGGGTATCTCGCCGCTCTCGGACAATGAGGCGGAGTTGGGCTTCGACTATATGATGGTTAAGCCGGAGGGTATGGAGGCGAATATCTCGCTCTATGTCTATGACGAGGACGACCAGCTCCTCTCCAAGGTCACCAATATCCCTGTGCCGTTGAAACGTAGCAAGATAACCGTCATCAAGGATAACTTCCTCACCCGAAGTGCGGGTGGTGGTGTCGGTATCTCGCCGGGCTTTAAGGATGATTTCAACATTTTCTACGAGTAATACCTATTATATATTATATGATATTGTCTAAACACATAACCAATCGAATCCTCGTGATGCTCGTTGCGCTGCTGGGCGTGGCTTGTAGCACCGATGAGGGCTTTGTGCAGGAGGCAGGTACGCCTACTGCCGTGGAGTTGTGTGTTGCTCTCGATAGTGAGTCACGTGCCGAGTTCGGTCGTGCCGAGGCTATCGACTGCCTCTACTATGAGATATATAGGGTTGATGCCGACGGCACCCTCGCTGCGGCTCCGGCTGTCGCTGCCACGGCGACGATGAGCAACGGCAAGGCGAGTGTTTCGGCTATGCTTGTGCCGGAGTTGAACTATAAGGCTCACTTCTGGGCCTATAACTCTGCGGCTGCGTGGGGCGAGGATGGCTCGCTCGACCTCTCGGCCCTGACTATGCCTGCGGCTGTTGCGGCAAATAGCGACCTCTACGATGCCTTCACGGGCACGGCGGATATCTCGGTCGCCACGTTCAGCCAGAGTGTGACGCTCACCCGCCCGCTCGCCGAGCTGAGCATCTACCTGCCGCAGAGCCTCTACGAGGCTATCGCCGACCCTTCGACGGCAGATGTTACCGTTGTGGTGCGTGGTGCTGCTCTGCGTTATGATGCGCTCACGACCCTGCCGCTCGCACACCCTGCCTCCGAGCAGACCTTCACGGCTACGGGTCTCGATGGCGAGGTGCTCAATGAGGGCGGAGGCTACCGCCGTCTTGCAGCCTGCTACCTCCTCCCTGTCGAGGATGTGGAGGTCACGCTGACGGTCAAGTGTGGCTCGCAGACCATCATCGACGGCTATGTTATAGACGACTTCCCGTTGGAGGCCAACCGAAGGACCAACCTCTGCGGAAAGTTCTCGGCAAATATTTGATAGATAGGAAACTAAAACATAGGCTTAATGGTCAAAACATAATAAAAACAAAACTAAAACAACAAACAATTTTATTAACTAATTCTAATTATTAACAACTATGAAGAATATTTATTCTTTGGTGATGTTGGCTGCTATGGTAGTAGCTGCATCGTGTGCGACAGAGCCTGCCGAGACTACTGTTGTACCTGCTGGAACAGAGGTTGAGGTCTCTTTTTCGACCGAGCTCCCTGGTCTTGCTTCCCGTGCTATCGCTGACGGTAACACCGTTGACGAGGTATTGTACGGTATCTACGCTGCTGATGGCGACCTCTTGGAGGATATCAGCGGCACTTTGGAGATGACCAACGGCGTGGCAACTCTCCAAACACGTCTGGTATCGGGTAAGACCTATACCTTCGTATTCTGGGCACAGAAGTCGGGTAACGGTCACTACACCGTAACCTTGGAGGACAACAAGGCTGCTTTGGCAGTTGATTACAAAAGTGTTGAGGCTAACAACGAGAAGCTCGACGCTTTCTTCCTCTGCGAGGATTTGAAGGTTGAGGGTCCTGTAAGCCACACCTTCATCTTGAAGCGTCCTTTCGCACAGCTCAACTACGGTACTACCGATGAGGATTTGGCTGCTGCAAAGGCTGCCGGCGTAGAGTTGTCGCAGTCAACCGTTAAGGTTTCGTCTTACAACGCTCTCGACCTCTTCACCGGTGAGGTTTCTGGTACTGCTGCTGAGGTAGAGTTCGTTTTGGCTGCTGTTCCTTCGGTTGCTGAGGAGTTGGTTGCAGAGGGTACTCTCTATCGCTACATCGCAACTACCTACACCCTCGTAAACGAGAAGGAGTTGTTCCCTATCGAGGCTACTTTCGTATGCAACGACGGCACCGAGCACACTATCGCTTATCCGGCAGCTCCATTGCAGCGCAACTACCGTACTAACGTACTCGGTAGCCTGCTCACAAACCCTGCTGACCTCACTATCGTTGTTGACCCTGCATTCGAGGATGAGGATCAGGATGGCGCAAGCGACGACTATGTAATTCCTTACGGTGACTTCACCCTTACCGAGGACCTCACTATCGTTGCTCCACTCAAAATGTATCAATCTACCAACATCAACCTCAATGGTCACACCCTGACTCTCGACAACAGCGGAAATAACGCAGACATCTTCTTCCGTGTTTATGACGGCGCTGTTCTCACTTTCAGCGGCGAGGGTACTGTTGTTGCTGATAACGCTTATGTTGCAGCTGCTTTCGAGGGTGGTAAGATTGTTGTAAATGGTGGCGATTTCACCGGCTACACTTCTGTATTCCAGTCTAATGGTGGTGATATCGAGATTAACGACGGTACTTTCGCTGTTGCTCCTAGCGAGTGGGGTGCTACTTATCTGCTCAACCACACCGATAAGGTTTGGAACACTACCGGCAACCACTACGTTATCAAGGGCGGTAAGTTCGTAGGCTTCAACCCTGCTGACAACGAGGCAGAGCCAGGTGACCACGCCAACTTCCTCACTGACGAGTATGTTGCTATCGAGAGCGAGGCCGGTGTTTGGAGCGTTGTAGCAGCAGATGCAACTGTTGAGGTTGCCAATGCTGTCGCTCTTGCAAGCGTGCTCAACGCAGGTTTGGATGCTGTTGTTACTGCTGACGTTACTCTCGACGCAGAGAACGCTGTAAATATCGCTGATGGTGTTGAGGCTACCTTGACTATCAACGACGGTGTTACTGTAACTATTCCTGCAACTGACTCTGTTGACCTTATCAAGAACTATGGTACTTTGACCCTCAATGGTAATGGTACTATTGCTGCCGGTAATGATGAGAAGAGCCGTCGTTGCGTTTACAACTATGGCGAGATGGTTATTGACGGCGTTAAGTTCGTTCAGACTTACAGCCAGAAGGGTGCAGCTATCAACAACGAGGGTAAGCTCACTATCGAGGATGCTACTGTTGAGGCTGTATTCTACTCAATCTGGACTTCGGGAGCAAACGCTGAGACTATCGTAAATGGTGGTACTTTCACTACAACTAACGATGTGAATGATCGTGAAAATTGGGCTTATGCAGTTAATGTTTTGAATGGTGCGAAGCTCACCGTTAACGGTGGCACCTTCACCGGTAACCACGGTGCTATTGCTACAGCTACTGGTGGTTCTGCTGTGTTGAACGCAGGTACTTTCCACTGCACAGCTGGATATACCGGCAACTCTGACTGGGCTCTCTACGCTGTCGGAAGCAACTCTTCTGTAATCTACAACGCAGATGCTTGTACTATCACCAATGTAAACACTGCCGGCATCTCTGCTACTAAGGATGGTGGTGTGGTAAAAGCGATGTCAACCCCTGCAACAAGTGCACAGGTTGCAACCGCAGCGGGCGAGGCTAATGCTTATGTATTGGTTCCTGCGGGTGAGTACACCTTCCCTAAGACCTTTGGTGAGAACGCTACTTTGGTTTGCGACGAGAACACCGTATTTACCGGCACCTCTTCGTTGAACGTAAATGGTGCTACCGTTATCGGCGGTACATTCTCCAATGAGAGTGGTTCTGCTGTATCGCAGACTATTAATGGTACTTTCAAAGATTGTTCTTTCGTAGGTAAGAATGGTTTGAGATATTGCTATGCAGGTGAGACCGTAGTATTTGAGAACTGTGTATTCAGCGGGTCTACCTACGGAGCACACTTTGATGGAGGTTCTAATGATGTTGTATTCCGCAACTGCACTTTCTCCGGCTTTAACGCTTTTGGTGCTGCTGTGACAAATCTCACTTTTGAGGGCTGTACATTTAAGAGCAATGGTGTTAGCGGTTACAATGGTGCAAATCTTTGGGGAAGCACTAAACTCGTGAATTGTGAGTTTACCTTCGATGGTTCAGCATCGACTGAGTGGATTGATTGCATTGGTACTGAAAAAACTTACGAGTTTGAGAATTGTACAGTAAATGGTGTTGCATTTACCAGCAGCAACTATGCTGATTTTAGCGAGTATATTAGGTCACGCAATAGCGTTGTTGTTAAGGTTGATGGCGTTGACTGCCAGTTCTAATCTATTATTCAGCGATTTTTTATACTGCGCTCCTTTCGAGGGGCGCAGTTTTTCTTTTTCATTTTAAGGGGCAATTTCTGCCTTTATCTGCGTGCGACGTGATAGTTACATACGCCGAGTATGCAACCTGCGGTTGCAGGATTCATATCTATATTTTCCCCTAAGGAGCCTGTCTAACTATGTTAGGCAGTTTTTTTTGCGTCTTTGAGGAAGGACAACGATTAGGGAATTAAGGATAGCGCAATCATTAATCTCCTTAAATTCACTATTCTCCCTTGCGCCAAACCCTTCCTGCACACCCTCTTTTGCCCCCCCCCTCCCCGGGTATCGTTTTCGATACCCACGTGAGCGCAAGGACATTTAAGGACGGATAATGTCAGGTAAGGTCATTTAAGGCAGGTTGCCCCCCCCCTCTCTGCGACACGGCAAACAAAAAAGGCTGTCGGAGTACTCCGACAGCCCCTACTCCCCTTACGGGTGAGTGCTATTTAACTGCATTTACAATTGCCTCGAATGCTTTCGGCTCGTTCATCGCCAGGTCGGCCATAACCTTACGGTTGAGGGCGATACCCTTTGCGTTTACTTTACCGATGAACTCCGAATAGGTCAAACCGTAAGAGCGAACCGCAGCGTTGATACGAACGATCCACAATGAACGGAATGTACGCTTCTTCAGGCGGCGGTGTGCATAAGCATACTGCAAACCCTTCTCGACAGTATTTTTCGCAACTGTCCATACGTTTCCCCTTGAACCAAAGTTACCCTTGGCAAGTTTCAAAACCTTTTTTCTTCTTGCGCGTGACGCAACAGCGTTGACTGAACGTGGCATAATTAAAAGTTTTTGATGAAGTTAACAGCGGCACGTTTCTCTCGTACTCTTTAGGGCTGTTTCACTTCGGTTAATAAATAAAAGTTAATTGTTCGACTTTACTACCTAAACAATCCGTAGATTATTTAACAAGCAGAGTCTTGATTTTAGCCTCATCGGCCGGTGAAACGATACCCGAATAGCAGAGGTTACGCTTCTGTTTCTTAGTCTTTTTGGTCAGGATGTGACTGTGATAAGCGTGCTTACGCTTAATCTTACCTGTGCCGGTGAAAGTAAAACGCTTCTTTGCAGCGGCATTAGTTTTCATTTTTGGCATAATTGTAAAAAATTTAGTTAAACATAGCGTACAAAGATATATCTTTTTTTTGTTTCAGCAATCGCTTGATGCAAAAAAAGTCTATATCGGGGCAAAAATGGTGTGATTTGCCCTGCAAGCTACTCCGAAGTGTGGCTAAAACACGATGCGATAAGGGCAGAAGGTCTGCACACCTTCCATCAGCATAACGTGTTGTGTTGCTGCGTATTCGTCGCACACCTGCGAGAGCTCCTCGCCGAGGATGAGGCTACGGGCTTGTGCGCCGAAGGCCTGCATAAAGGCTGCAAACGGGGTCATCTCGTCGAGCACCTCCTCCACACGGAAGTTGTCGGCGATGCCCGCCTTATCGGCCGCTAACGAGATAGCCTCACGCAGGCCGCCATTGCCATCCACAAGGCCGATACCTACCGCCGCAGTGCCGCTCCAAACCCTGCCCTCGGCAATCTCCAAGACACGGTTCAGGGGCAGATTACGGCCCGAGGCGACCTTCGTGGTAAACGAGTGATAGACCTTATCGACCGAGCGGAGCAGCATATTGCGCTCCTGAGGGGTGCTGCGGCGCACGTTGAGGCCGAGGATGTTGGCCCCGAAGTCCGCCGAAGGGTTTGTCTTGACGACGTCGGTGGTGATACCGAGTTTGCGGCGCAGCATATCCTCGCCGTCGAGCATCATACCATAGACGCCTATGGAGCCTGTAAGTGTCAGGCGGTCAGCGAGAATGGCATCCGCCGGGCAGGAGATATAGTAGCCTCCGCTGGCGGCGTAGGCACCCATAGAGACGATGACGGGCTTGACGGCTTTGAGCAGCTCGACCTCACGCCAGATGACATCGCTCGCCAAGGCGCTACCGCCCGGCGAATTGACACGCAGGACAACCGACTTCACGCTCTCGTCCTTGCGTACCGAGGCGAGAGTCTCCGCCATGGTAGTTCCATATACAACGTCGTCAATGCCCTCGCCATCAATGATTTGGCCCTCGGCATATACGATGGCAACCTTCGGTGCAGAGAGGTTGCTCATATCTGCTCCGACAATCGTGCAGTAGTCGCCGAGGCTGACCATCTCGTAGTCGCCCAGCAGGCCCTTCTCGACACCCAACTCGGCAAAGACCTCCTCCATCTGGTCACGGTAGAGGATGCCATCGACGAACTTATGTTTGAGAGCATCCTCGGGGAAGGTCACGGCGAGGCGGTCGGCGAGGCGGTTGAGTTCGCCCCTATCTATGCCTCTCGACTCCGACACGGCATCGCAGACAACATCCCAGACATCACGGCACAGAGCCTCCATCTGGCGGCGGTTTGCCTCCGACATCTTGCTCAGGACGTATGGCTCAACGGCGCTCTTATACTTGCAGACGGTTGGGCGGAAGACCTCCACCGAGATATCGAGCCTGTCGAGTGCCTCCTTGAAGAAGAGCGACGTGGTGGCGGCACCTACCCACGAGAAGCTGCCCTCCGGCTGAATATAGACCTTATCGGCAACCGAGGCGAGGTAGTAGCCCATCTGCGAGTATGTGTCGTTGAAGGCTACGACAAACTTACCGCTCTGCTTGAAGTCGGCAATGGCGGCACGCATCTCCTCCAACGCTGCCACGGAGAGCGAGCCTCCGCCCGAGAAGTTGATATATATGCCCTTGATGCGGGTGTCGCTCTTGGCGGCCTCGATAGCACGCAGCACGTTGAGCAACGTGAGGTTGCGTGTGGTCTGCATCGTCTGGAAATCGACGCCGGCAAGCGGATTTACCGACGGAGCATCGGTGATGTTGTCTGCCAAATCAATGCGCAGGATTGAGTTAGGCATAACATTGACAGCCGTAGTGCCGACAGCACCCGCCAGCGAAAATATCGTAATAACCCAGAGCAGTGATGAGAGAATACCGCCCACCACAACGGCTGCGAGAGCCGCCCAAAATACCTTCATAAACTTCATAACGCCGAATATCTTAAAATTATAAAGACAAAGATAGATATTTTTGCATATAAATATTCATAAACAGCCACTTTTTTGTTCTCCGACACGGCGGAAATATCTAATCGCCACCTCCGTCACGAGTGTTTCAAACTGCGTTTTCTGCCCCAAAATGGCATCTCCTGCAAAAAGTATGCTTAAAAATATTAACCCCGAAGAGTGCTTTTTGTAAAAAAATCGAAGATATGGGGGCTAAAATCAGGTAAAAAAACTATCTTTGCAAAATGGGAGGTTACAGTTTTTAACCCAACCTCCCCCGTTTAAGGGAGAACCAAAAACTTAAAAACCAAAATACTACTATGTACGGAAATTTCAAAGAGCACCTTGAAAAGGAACTCGAAGCAATCAAAGAGGCGGGTCTTTACAAAAGCGAGCGCATCATCTGCTCACCGCAGCGAGCGGAGATTCAGGTGAACGGAAAGGCGTGTCTGAACTTCTGCGCCAACAACTACCTCGGACTCTCGGATAACCCTCGTCTGGTGGAGGCGGCGAAGCGTGCCATGGATGAGCGTGGCTACGGAATGTCGTCGGTGCGCTTCATCTGCGGCTGTCAGGATATGCACAAGCAGTTGGAGAAGGCTATCGCCGACTACTTCGGCACCGAGGATACCATCCTCTACGCTGCCTGCTTTGATGCTAACGGAGGAGTCTTTGAGCCGCTCTTCACGGAGCAGGATGCCATCATCTCCGACTCGCTCAACCACGCATCAATCATCGACGGCGTGCGTCTGTGCAAGGCGGTGCGCTACCGCTACGCAAATGCCGATATGGAGGCGTTGGAGGATTGCTTGAAGCGTGCGCAGGCACAGCGCTTCCGCATCATCTGCACCGACGGCGTATTCTCGATGGATGGAAATGCCGCACCGCTCGACAAGATTTGCGAGTTGGCAAAGCAGTATCGTGCGCTGGTTATGGTCGATGAGTGCCACTCTGCCGGCGTTCTCGGAGCAACCGGCCGAGGTATCACCGAGCTCTACAACCTGCGTGGCGAGGTGGACATCATCACGGGCACTCTGGGCAAGGCCTTCGGTGGTGCCGTGGGAGGATTCACAACGGGCCGCAAGGAGATTATAGATATGCTCCGTCAGCGTTCTCGCCCTTACCTCTTCTCCAACTCCCTGCCACCGGCAGTGGTTGGTGCGGGCATCGAGCTCTTCAAGATGCTCGAAGAGAGCAACGAGCACCACGACCGTCTGGTTGAGAACGTGGCATACTTCCGTGACAAGATGGTTGCTGCCGGCTTCGACATCAAGCCTACCGACTCGGCAATCTGCGCTGTGATGCTCTACGATGCCAAGCTCTCGCAGGATTTTGCTGCGGCACTCCAAGAGAAGGGTGTCTTCGTGACGGGCTTCTACTATCCGGTGGTACCGAAGGGGCTGGCCCGTATTCGAGTACAGGTGTCGGCAGGACACACCCGAGAGCAGTTGGAGCGTTGCGTTGAGGCCTTTGTGGAGGTTGGCAAGCAGCTCGGCGTGTTGAAGTAAAAACGGTATTTATACCCTTAAATTCAGTATAATATGAACAAGGTAACATTGGATGCAACCGACCGAAAGATATTGCGTTTTTTGGTCAAGAATGCACGTATGCCGTTCCTCGAAATTGCTCGTGAGTGCGGCATATCCGGAGCGGCGATACACCAGCGCATCAAGAAGCTCGAAGATGCCGGTGTAATACAGGGTAGCCATATGGCGGTTGACCCGCGTATGTTGGGTTTTGATATCTGTGCCTTTGTGAATATTCGACTTCGTGATAACTCATACAGCACCACTCTCAACGAGAGGCTGAAAAGTATCCCGGAGATTGTCGAGTGTCACACCATAACGGGTAACTATACGGTGATGGTAAAGCTCTACTGTGTAGATAACGACCACCTGATGAATACGCTCAACGCTATTCGCACGGTGCCCGGCATTGCTACCGAGACATATATATCGCTTGCCGAGTCGTTCAAACGTGAGCCGCCTATTGACTGTCTGGATAAAATCGACCCGATACGATGATACGACTTACCAAGGAATTTACCTTCGAGTCTGCCCACGCACTTGCCGGATATGATGGCAAGTGTCGGGAGATTCACGGCCACTCATACCGCCTCTTCGTCACGGTCAAGGGCTCCCCGTCGCAGGATGAGCAGGACCCGAAGCTCGGTATGGTGATGGACTTCGGTGACCTGAAAGCCATCGTCGCACGTGAGGTCATCGACCGCCTCGACCACTCGTTTGTGTTGAGGGATACGGCGGAGAATCGTGCGCTGGCGGAGTGCTTCTGCGACCGCTTCGACAATGTGGTCATGGTGCCATACCAGCCTACGTGTGAGAATATGCTCGTGGATTTCGCCGAGCGTATCGGTTCCGCACTCCCCGCAGGTGTTGTGCTGCACTCGTTGCGCCTGCACGAGACGGCGAGTTCGTATGCGGAGTGGTATGCCGAGGATAACAGATAAGCGATAAGGGGGGGGGTAGAAGATGAAAAAACTCTTTTTGATAGACGCTTATGCGTTGATTTTCAAATACTATTACGCATTTATGGGCCGCCCGATGCGTAATCGTGCCGGTATGAATACCTCGATAGTCTTTGGCTTCACGAAGTTTCTGCGAGATATTCAGCGCAGGGAGCATCCCGACCTGCTCGGTGTGGCATTTGACCCTCCGGGGGGCTGTTTCAGAAAGGAGATTTTCCCGGAGTATAAGGCCAACAGACCCGCTACTCCGGAGGATATAATCGCCTCTGTACCATACGTTAAGCGTATCGTCAAGGCTATGTGTATCCCTATCCTCGAAGTGCCGGGATACGAGGCGGATGATGTCATCGGCACCCTCGCCTTCAAGGGGTCGGATGCGGGCTACGACGTCTATATGGTCACGCCCGACAAGGATTATGGGCAGCTCGTGGGCAAGAACCGCCGGCTCTATAAGCAGAAGGGCGACGGCATCGAGATAGTCGATACGAAGGCTATTCAGGAGAAGTACGGCATCGAGGAGCCACAGCTGGTGCGAGATATTCTCGCCTTGTGGGGTGACTCCTCCGACAACATCCCCGGCGTTCCGGGTATCGGCGAGAAGGGGGCCTGCAAACTTGTCCGCACGTGGGGAACGGTCGAGAATATCATTGCCAACACCGACAAAATCGGAGGTAAGACGGGTGCAAGCATCGAGGCATCGGTCGAGAGGTTGCAACTTGCCAAGACCCTGACCACGATACGTCTGGATGTGCCTATCGAGTTTAATGAGGAGGATTTGACGGTCTGCCGTCCTCGCATAGATGACCTGCGCTCACTCTTTACCGAGCTTGACTTCAAGGCGTTTCTCGCCGATATTTCCAATATCTCTCCCGTGCAGGAGCCGGATAGGCCCGTGCAGGCGGAGCAGACACAACTTGCCAATATGGCCCGAATGAAGGCCGGAGCGTCCAAGCGTGCCTCGTTGGAGGGGCAGGGCTCGCTCTTTGGCGACCTGTTTGCCACACCGGTAGCGGAGCCTGCAACTGCAACTGCGCCTGCACCTGCAACAGATACCGCAGAGCCTCTTGACAAGGAGGCGGAGGTTGTGGCGGAGCAGAGCGCCGAAATTGCAACGGAGTTCAGGAGTGTTGCCGACACTCCACACAAATATACCATTGTCCGCACGGCCGACGAGTTGCGCCACGTGGTGGAGGAGGCCCGTCAAAGTGGGGAGTTGTGCTTCGACCTCGAAACCACGGGGTTGGACATCTTCGGCAACCACATCGTAGGCCTCTCGCTCGCCATCCGTGAGCACGAGGCGTGGTATATCCCCTTCGGACATCCGGGCGAGGTACTCTCCCGCAAGGAGGTCGAGAGCCTCTACGCCTCGATATTGAGGCCGCTGTTTGCCGACCCGAAGATTGTCAAGGTGGGGCAGAATATGAAGTTCGACATCCTCTTCCTGCGCACCATAGGCGTTGAGGTATGTGGTCGCAAGATGGATACTATGCTGTTGCACTACCTGCTCGACCCGGAGGCTCGCCATAGTATGAATGCCCTTGCGGAGCGTTACCTGAACTACTCGCCAATAGAGATTGAGTCGTTGATAGGTCGGGGTGCGAAGCAGCTCACGATGGATATGGTCGGCTTGGAGCGTGTTGCCGAGTACGCCGCTGAGGATGCCGATGTGACGCTGCAACTCTACCACACACTGCTGCCGCAGGTGGAGCAGCAGGGGCAGATGCAACTCTACACCGAGGTTGAGGAGCCTATGATAGATGTTCTGGCGGGTATGGAGTGGAGTGGTGTGCGCATAGACTCCGCCTCGCTGCACAACTACTCCGCAACGCTCTCGGCACAGCTTGCCGCCTTGGAGAGCGAGATTAGGGCAATGGCGGAGGAGCCGTCGCTCAATATCAATTCCAGCCGACAACTCGGCGAGGTGCTCTTCGGCAAGTTGCGCATCACGGATAAGCCGAAGATGACCAAGACCAAGCAGTTCTGCACCGACGAGGAGTACTTGCAGGGCTTTGCCCACGAGCACGAGATAGTGAGCAAGGTGCTGGAATACAGAGGTGTCAAGAAGTTGCTATCGACATACGTGGATGCGTTGCCTGCGTTAGTAAATCCGGCGACGGGCCGCATACATACATCTTATAATCAGGCCGTAACGGCCACGGGACGACTCTCGTCGGCAAACCCCAACCTGCAAAATATCCCTATTCGGGATGCCATAGGTCGCCCCATCCGTCAGGCCTTCATTGCCGGCACGGAGGGGGGATTGCTCCTCTCGGCGGACTACTCGCAGGTGGAGCTGCGCCTGATGGCCCATTTGAGCGGGGATGACTCGCTGCGTGAGGCCTTCCTGCACGGAGAGGATATCCACGCAGCAACGGCAGCCAAGATATTCAAGAAGCCGCTCTCGGAGGTTACTGCCGAGGAGCGTCGTCGTGCCAAGACTGCCAATTTCGGCATCATATACGGCATCTCGGCCTTTGGGTTGAGCCAGCGTCTGGATATTCCACGCTCGGAGGCGAAGGCGCTGATTGAGGGGTACTTCGACTCCTATCCGAAGGTCAAGGAGTATATGGAGCGTATGGCGGAGCAGGCACGTAGTGACGGCTACGTCACCACACTCTTCGGCCGTCGTCGCTACCTCGCCGACATAAACTCACGAAACGTCAATGCCCGCAACCTTGCCGAGCGTAACGCCATCAATGCACCGATACAGGGCAGTGCAGCGGATATTATGAAGATTGCGATGGTCGGCGTGGCAAGGCGTTTTGCGGAGGAGGGCATCCGCTCGAAACTCATCTTGCAGGTACACGACGAAATCGTCGTGGATTTGATTGCCGAGGAGCAGGAGCGTGTCGAGCGCATCGTGCGGGAGGAGATGGAGGGAGCTGCCGAACTCTCTATTCCGCTCGTTGTCGAGTGTGGCGTGGGGCACAACTGGCTCGAAGCACATTAGAAGCACATTAAGAGGAAAAACAACTAAAACCATACCCTAAATGAGACTTTTACTTACCATTATGACGACCCTTGTTGCTGTTGTGACCACGACGGCGCAGACGACCAAGGAGCGAATCTATGCCGACCCGACACTCGCTGCCGGCGTGTATCGTGCATACCCTACCGAGTTTCAGGCGCAAACGCCTGTGCCAAAGGGCTATGAGGCGTTCTACATCTCGCACTACGGTCGCCACGGCTCACGCTTCATCGAGTTCAACAAGGAGTTCGATATGATTCTTGCGGTCTTTGAGAAGGCCTCGCAGCAGGGAATGCTGACCCTGTTTGGCAAGCAGACCCACGAGCGTCTGCTCGAAGCGGGCAAGATATGCCAAGGACGTGCGGGCGACCTGACGACGCTCGGTGTCGTGCAGCACGAGCAGATTGCAACACGTATGGTCGAGCAACACCCGACCATCTTCCGCAAGTCGCCAACGGTCACCGCCATATCGACCACCGTTCCTCGCTGCCTGCTCAGTATGAACGCCTTTACGAATCAGCTGATACGCCTTAACCCCGATATAGACATCACCCTGCTGGATACGGGAGGGCCCTATATGCCTATCCTGAACCCGCTCTCCGGTGTGCGCACCACGCCACTTGCCAAGCGTGTCGATTTGTACCGCTGGCCAAATGCCGAGTGGGTGCCGGCGTGGAATGACTTCCGAGATAAGCATATCGACAACAGCCGTATGCTGAACGCCCTGTTCAACCCGCAGTTTATACCTATGATTGAGGATGTGGAGCTCTTCTCGATGAACCTCTACCGCAATATCGCCTCCTTCGCCGGCACCCCTGCCGCAGATATCGACTTCTCGGAGGTGTTTACTATGGATGAGGTCTATCGCTGGTGGCGAGTGCTCAACATCCGCCTCTACGTCGAGCGTGGTAACTCGGGCATCGGTGGCGGCTTTATCAGCGAGATTGCCGACACGCTGGTCTATCACTTCCTGCAAGAGGCGCAGCGGGTGGTTGCCGAGGGCAAGCCTGCCGTATCGCTCCGCTTCGGTCACGACGGATGTATAATGTGTATGCTCGGCTCGCTCGGCATCACGGGCTGGTCGAAGCGTATGGATGATTGGGAGAAGGTCGAGGATGTCTGCTGCGACTTCACAATCCCTATGGCAAGCAATTTCCAGTGGATATTCTACCGCCACAAGAAGACGGGCGAGGTGCTTGTCAAGATGCTGCTCAATGAGGAGGAGTTGGAGCTTCCTCTGCCGAGCGAGCAGGCACCATACTACCGTTGGAGCGACGTGGAGGCGTGGTGCAAGAACTGCCTCGCCGACTCGACTCTGTATAATTTTAATCTCTAAAAACATATTACAATGAAAAGATTTTTGTTAGTTATCGTTGCCTGCTGCACGGCTCTCTCCGTTGCGGAGGCGAAGCAGAAGATGCCGGAGAACTCCGACGACAGAGTTTATTGCTACGAGCTCAACCCGGAGCGTCGCCGTATCGTTGCCATCCCGAATATTGATGGCTACATCACGCTGAAAGGCGACTTCCATATGCACACCTCGTATGACGATGCTACCGTTTCGCCACAGGGACGTGTGCGTGAGGCGTGGGCCGAGGGTCTGGATGTTATCGCTATGACCCCGCATATCGGCGTG
This sequence comes from Alistipes sp., assembly GCA_017483225.1. Lineage (GTDB taxonomy): Bacteria > Bacteroidota > Bacteroidia > Bacteroidales > Rikenellaceae > Alistipes. Next base: position 31,982 of record JAFULF010000008.1, on the reverse strand, counting down.
CATAAGAATAAGGGTATCCGCTTGAAGGATTACAACATCCCTTACGAGTTGGCGGCCAAGGAGGCGAAGAAGTGGGGCGTAACGGTTATCAAGGGCGTAGAGATTACCCGAGCAAAGCCTTTCGGACATATGAACGCCCTCTTCCTCAGCGATTGCAACGGATTCAGCGAGAAGCGTTACGTGCGTGATGCCGATGGCAAGCTGCTTACAAACAAGGATGGTGTGAAGATAAACGACGAGCAGACGCTGGCTGCCGACTTGGCTCGTGCCGAGGAGCAGAATGCCTTTATCCTCTGGAACCACCCGGGATGGCCCGACAAGAAGTGTACGATGTACCCTGTCCACAAGAAGATGCTCGAAGAGGGCCGCATCCACGCCGTGGAGCTCTTCAATGCTCACGAGTGGTACCCGAAGGTGCTCGATTGGTTCGACAAGTACGAGCTGCCGATGATGGCAAATACGGATGCACATAGCCCTACCGGTATGGATTATGGCAAGCTGGTGCGCCCGATGACCATCGTCTTTGCCAAGGAGAATACGGTCGAGGGTGTGCGTGAGGCGCTCTTTGCCAAGCGTTTTCTGGCCTTCTTCGCACAGAAGCTCGCCGGCGATGGCGACCTTATAAAGCAGCTTATCACCAAGTCGTTGCAGGTGCGTGTGCTCGATGCCAAGAAGGGGCTGTTGGAGGTCACCAATATCTCCGATATCGAGTTTACGACGATGTATGGCGACCATATGAACCCCGTTATCTTCTCGCCACGTGAGGCTCGCAGGGTTACGGTTCCAAAGGGCACGGTGCTCAACTTCACCAACTGCTTCGCCGGCCGCAATACCGTGAAGATGGAGATTTGGTAGTCTGTAAAACCACATTAACACCTTTTCATCTATGCTCAGCATCGCCGAAAGACATATATATATCTTGGAGAAACTCGACAAGTACGGCTTTATCCGCATTACGGATGTGGCCGAGGAGCTGGGTGTCACCAAGGTAACCATCCGCAAGGATGTCAAGATTTTGGAGAGCAAGGGGCTGCTCTATAAGGTGCACGGTAGTGCCCGACCTGCCAACCCCCATATCGCCGACCGAGACCTGATGACCAAGAGCTCGCTCAACCGTGAGTCGAAGCATCGCATTGCGGCTCGTGCGGCGGAGATGATTGAGGATAACGACTCGATTATGATTTCGGCGGGCTCGACAACATACGCCTTGGCGGAGGTGCTGCGTGCAATGATACCCACCAAGACGCTCAACGTCGTCACGCCATTCTTGAAGGTGTCGGCACTGCTCAACGAGGTGGATACCATACGTGTCGAGCAACTCGGCGGCAAGGTCTATAAGAAGTCCTTCGCCACCTTCGGCGAGAATGCCAGCCTACCTCTCGATAGTATGGTGTGCTCGAAGTTCTTCGTGGGCGTGGACGGCATAGACCCGGAGTTTGGCGTTACAACCTCAACCATCGAGGAGGCACTGCTCTCCCGTAAGATGATTGCCGCCTCCTCCAAGACGGTGGTCTTGGCAGACTCCTCCAAGTTCGGACAGCACGGCTTCGGATGTATCGCCACCCTCGAAGATGTCGATACCATCATCACCGACTCGGGTATCTCGCCCGAGATGCGCAAGATTGTCGAGGAGGCCGGCGTGGAGCTTATCGTGGTGTGATAAGGTGCTGTGCAGGTTATAAAGGTCGCTCGGAAGTTTTCGTCGGGCGACCTTTTTGTTGGCAAGGGGTGGAGGCGCAACGGTAAAGGTTGTTAAAGGCTATTAAAGGTAATTAAGGGGAACGCAGGCGGTGGGGGAAGGTCGTAAGAGTTCGCACCCTCTTGCGCAACATTAACAACCCTTAATATCCCTTAACTCCCTTAACAACCCTTAAACTTGTGCGCAGGCTTAAAGTCAAGTAAGGTCAAGTAAAGTCAATTAAGGTCGCTCCTTCGGAGCTGCGCAACAGATTTGGCGCAACATTAAGGAAGTTAAGGAGATTAAGGAAATTAAGGATGGCGCAAGAAAACTCCATAAATTCCCTTTTGCGCTATCCTTACTTGACCTTAAAGCACCCGCAGGGTGCGTGACATTATCCGACCTTAATTGACCTTTCGTTCACTTGGGTATCGTTTTCGATACCCACGGAGCAAAAAGGGCGTGCAGGAAGGGTTTGGCGCCAGGGAGAATAGTGAATTTAAGGAGATTAATGATTGCGCTATCCTTAATTCCCTAATCGTTGTCCTTCCTCAAAGACGCAAAAAAACCTGCCTAACATAGTTAGACAGGCTCTTATATAATCTATATTCCGAGGGTTACTCGAAAACGATGTAATCAACTGTGTTGTCAGCGGTCAAGTACGAACCATCCTTCAACTCAACAGAGATTTGACCATCCTTGCAATCGCTCTCGGAAGCAATCAGGCTTGTCCAGTTCTCTGCGGTCAGCTTCACACCATTGACAGTGCAGTTCTTCAACACAAGTTTTACGGTGTCGTCAACTACGTTGCCGTCACCATCCTTACCGAACTGGCTCAGGTCGATGTAGAATTTGTTGCTAAATTCGCAACCATCAAATACGGTGTTTACGTATGGCTTTACGAGGCGGCCAAACACATTGGTATAGTACTCACCCTGAGCGAAGGTGCAGTTGGTAAAGGTAATATTCTTGATGGCGGTACCATAGCTACTCCAACCCTTGATAGTGCTGTTTGTTACGAACAAGCTGTGAGTGCCATCGCCATCGCCGGTATTGATAGCGTAGCAAACATCCTCGTCACCGATAGTAACATTCTCGATGACAATATCCTGAGTAGGATTCATAATCATAATACCACGGAAGACACCGGTAATATTGACATTCTTAATGGTACCACCACTGGTCATAATACCGTAGTTATCAGCCTTGCCATCCTTCAACTCGCCCAACTCGAAGTCCAAGGTGTTGCCATTGCCATCCAATACGCCACCATTCAAAGCAACTCCGTAGTAGTTACCGTAAGGAGCCGTAGTGTTTACAGCAGCATCGTTCAGGCTGTCAGTGAGAACAACACTATCACCTGCTGCAAGGGCCTCTGCAAGAACGGTAGTATTCTTGGTATTAACTACGCCGTCGATAACCAGAACACCGGTGTTGTTTGCGCTATATGCTGCACCAACGAGAGTGTTGTCAGAGAGGTCCACGCCCTCGGTAATGTTAGTCTTCAATGTTCCGGTGAACTTGCAGTTGGTAAGGGTTACCTGGGTGCCGTTGGTATTGTTCCAAACACCTGCTATACCGCCTATCTCCTCTGCATCTGCGGCCTCGGCTGCCTCGTAAATCTCGACATTACCGGAGCACTCGCAGTTCTCGAACTTGTTGCCATAGTGAGCAATACCGAACAAACCGCCTACGTCGCAAGTCGAGCCCTTAACGTCGATGTTGGACTTGATATTGACGAAAGAGTGTCCGCCCTCACCATTGAAACCTACAACACCACCAACGTATGTACGATATGCAGTGCCATTCTCGATAGAGTTAGCCTTAACATAGCTGCCCGGCTCAACATCAACGGTAACGTCAGTCCAGTTGGTGTAAGCATTCTTACCACCAACACCACCAACGTAAGACATACCCTCAACCTTTACAAGACCCTTAACGGTAATGTTGGTATATTTAGAGGTATAAGGAGTTCCGGCAACAACACCTACGTTCAAACGACCAACGATATCTGCGTTCTCGATAACCAAGTTCTTGATTTCGCCGTCGGTAGTAACACCGAAGAGACCGATATTGCTCTTGCCGCTACCGCTGATTTTGAGGTTGCTGATAGTGTGGCCAGCACCGTCGAAAATACCCTGGAACTTGTTGGTGCTGTTTCCGATTGGAGTCCACTCCTTGTTGCCGAGGTCGATGTCGGTATCAAGGATAACCTTCTTGCCCTTGAAAGAGTTTGCCTCTGCTCTCGAAGAGGTGCCATTTACGGCATCAGCGAGCCAATCCAGACCCGACTCTGCGAGGATGTGGGTGTCGCCGTTGATGATTGCAATACCAGGAGCAACGGTCTCACCTCCGTATGCATACTCGGAAGCTATAATCTGCGTGTTGTTCTCATTAACACCATCGGAAATCCAAATGAAGCCGTCGTTGTAAGTAGAGGCCTCGAAAGTAGCCTGGTCGACATCGCATACAAGGTTGCTCGAAGATACAATATTTGTAAATGGGTAGCGATATACGCATACAACAGAGTTGCGGCAGAAGTGAGCGCGAGTAAATACGTTGTCCTTGATTGTCAATGTTGCACCATCAAGTACGCCATCGATTGTTGGCTGAACGTGCAAGAAACGGTGCACCTCAACATCGCTATCAAAGGTACAGCCACTAATCTCTACGCTCGTTGCCTTGCGAGAGCAGTGCTGGATAGCCTCCCACTGGAATCCCTTGAATACACAATTCTTGATAACCGAAGTCTTATTAACGTCGCCCTCAACGTAGATTGAAGAGCCGTTGTTGTTTGCTGTCTGGCCATTCTCGAATACAACATCTTCAATTACAACATCCTTACCGGTAAAGTATGCAGGCATACCGGTAAGTTTGTGACCGTTACCTACGAGGGTTACGCTCTTTGTGAAGCGAAGGCCCTGTGTGAGGTGGATGTCGTTGGCAAGGGTGATGTGTGCATTCTCGTACTGCGCCGCACCCTTCAAAGCGGTGAAGTCGGTAACAACAAAGTACTCGGTATCGGTAGCAAATCCCGGAACGAGCTCTACGTCGAACTTCGCAGGGTCGGTGATGATAGTACCGAGGATATTGGTGCGGTAGTTACGCTGTACAGGGATTGTGGTGTACTTGCGAGTGTATGCACCCTGGTTGAACTTAACATCAACATCCACGAACTCCTTCTCGTTGATGAGCAGGTAGTTCATCGACAAGTAGAGGTAGCCGTTCTTCTCGCCCTCTGCGTCGAGAGCCTCGTCGAGCAGCTCTGCGTCAGTGAAGGTTACATCCACGAGGCCGCTTACCGAAGCATCGGTGAGGCTGAGGGTGTTGTAAGCCTTGGTTGTGAGCGAGCTCGATGTAATCTTGATGCCCGAAGCCTCCATACCCTTCTCGTCAGCATCCGACGAGCCCAAGTTGAGCTGTGCGAAAGGACGGCTGAGATAGAAGGTGTTGGTAAGGTTGTCGGCTGTAACAACATAGTTGTTCTTGATGAGCAGGAATGCATCACGGCTCTCGTCGTTAGCGTCGATGCCGTAGTTTACGCTCAACGAACGCTCTGCCCAGTTGATGTCGTAGTGGTTAGCAGCCTCGTTCTCTGCCCAGAATACGAAGTCGTAAGCCTTGCCTACAACGAGCGTGGTAGAGATGGTTGCCTTGCCGTTTACAACCTCAACGCCCTCCTCTACCTGGCTGATGCCGAGCAGGGTGTTTGTTCCGGCGTGGTATGCTGCAAAATAGACAACATCCACCAAGTTGCCCTCACCGGCACGGGAGCCGAGCTCTGCAAGGTCAGCAGAGAAGGTAACCTCTACCTCCTGACCAACAGGCACTACGTCATCCTCAAAGTCCGGCTGCGAGCACGATGCAGCAGTAAAGAGAATCGCTGCACTCAGTAAGAAACTGAAAAACTTCTTCATAATGTGTTTTTGTTTGAAAAATGATTAAAAAATTTGATTGAATTTCGAGTTTGGTTTATATGCACACCGAGCGGGATGGCACAGCGGGTGAGCCATCGGGCAGGTGGTGTAAATGTCTGGTTGTGAGGTGATTATATGTGTGCGAAATCCCCCCCCCAAGATTTTGGTGGAGGTTACAAGCATCTATGTTCTTAATATTCTGCACGTTTTGTTGCGGGGCGGATACCCCTATAAAGCGTACAAAGATAAGAAGAATGTCGAGGAAAATCAAATATTTTCCGATAAATTTAGGTGCAAAGTTGCAGATTCTCTCTTACAAGAGAGGTGACCGTGTTATTTGCGGTGCTTTGACGGGTCGAAGATTCGGTAGCCGATAGAGACTCCAATCTTGGCGGGAACGCACTCGGCAGAGCCGTTGAACGGGTCGGGGTGGGTGTAATCCTCGTGTCCGTGCGGGTTCATCTCGATACGGCCGTCGTGGTAGTATCCGTTGTACCACGAGCGGAAGAAGTCTATCGCCACAAAGGCATCGACAACCCACCGCTCCTTGAAGGTGTGTTGGTAGCCGGCACCTGCGCCGAGCAGCAATCCGAAGCCCTTGCTATAACTGTTTTTGAAGTCGAGAATCTTGCCATTTCTGAACAGGCGTGGCTTGCTCACATCGAAGCCCATAAAGCCCACGTTGCCGGCCACATACCACCCCTTTGCCGCCTGGCGGAAGTAGTAGCGGTACTCGCCCATAAAGATACCGAACTCGGCGTGGTTGCCCTTGATGGATTTCCACGGCGAGTAGGTCGCCTCGACCTGCACTGCCGAGTGGTTGGAGATGCAGAACTCGACCTGCGGGTTGATAATGCCCGCCAAGGCGTACAGGGCGTTGAGCTTGACGTATGTCTGGGCACTAACGCTCGGCGCCGAGCAGAGCGCAACGGCGGTGGCAAACAGTATGGTAACAAGGCGTTTCATTGCCACAAAGATACAAAAAAAATCGGGCCGCATATTGCAGCCCGATTTTTTTTATGTGGTACAAGGAGTTTTTTTGCTCCTCATCGGACAATCTCCTACTCCTCGTCGGTGTCGGTGTAAGCCTTCAACAGCTTATCCTGAACATCCGAAGGAACCTGCTCGTAAGAGTCAAACTTCATCGTGTAGGTTGCAGCACCCGAGGTGAGCGACGAGAGGGTGGTCGAGTAGCGGTACAACTCTGCCAGAGGCACACGTGCAACCAGCTTATCGAAGCCCTTTGCCGACTCCATACCCATAATCATGGCACGGCGGTTCTGCAAGTCGCTCATAACCGAACCCATATAGTCGGTCGGCGTGAGTACCTCGACGTTGTAGATAGGCTCCATAATCTTCGGACCGGCGTTGCGGAATGCCTCCTTGAAGGCGTTGCGGGCTGCCAGCTTAAACGAGATTTCGTTAGAATCTACCGGGTGCATCTTACCGTCGTAGATGGTAACACGGATATCACGGGCATACGAACCTGTGAGCGGACCTTCGTCCATCTTCTCCATAATACCCTTCAAGATTGCAGGCATAAAGCGTGCGTCGATAGCACCGCCGACAATCGAGTTATAGTATTGGAGTTTGCCGCCCCATTCGAGGTCGTACTCCTCCTTACCCTTGATGTTCACGGTAATCTCCTTGCCGTTGACCTTATACTTCGATGGCTCTGCGATGCCCTCATAGTATGGCTCGATGACCATATGTACCTCGCCGAACTGACCGGCACCACCCGACTGCTTCTTGTGGCGGTAGTCTGCCTGTGCAACCTTCGTGATGGTCTCACGATACGGAATCTTCGGTGCGAAGAACTCCATCTCAACCTTGTTCTCTGCCAAAATGCGGTTGCGCAAGATGTTGAGGTGATGCTCGCCCTGACCCTGAATGATGGTCTGCTTCAACTCTTTCGAGTACTCCACGAGGATTGTAGGGTCCTCGAAGCGTGCATCGAGCAGCAGCTTGCCCAGCTTCTCCTCGTCGGCCTGCACCTTCGCCTTAACGGCAGCACGGTAGCGTGGCTCAGGGAATACGATTGGCTCCAAGGTGATAGGTGCGCTTGGTGCAGAGAGGGTGTCGTTTGTGCGGGTGCCCTTCAACTTAACGGTGCAGCCGATATCGCCTGCCGACAACTCCGTAACCTTGATGCGGTTCTTGCCCGCTACGGCAAACAGCTGCGACAGCTTCTCCTTGTTGCCCGTGCGTGAGTTCACGAGCTCCATACCCTCGGTGAGCTTACCTCTGATGACACGGAAGTAGTTGATTTCGCCGATATGTCCCTCCATCTGCGACTTGAATACGAAGAGTGCCACAGGTGCGCTCTCGTCGGCACTAACCTCCGAGCCGTCGGTTGCAGGGAATGCAGGAGCGACGGTTGGGCCCGGTGCAACGTTGATGATGAACTCCATCAGACGCTTGGTACCGATATCCTTCTTGCCGCTGGCGCAGAATACAGGCATAGCCTGACGCTTCGCAACGCCAATCTTCAAACCGGAACGGATGTCATCCTGAGTGAGGGTACCCTTCTCGAAGTAGAGCTCCATCAGCGCATCGTCGTGCTCGGCAGCAGTCTCAATCAGCTCTCGATTCAGTTCGAGGGCCTTCTCCATCTCGCTCTCCGGAATATCCAGCTCCTCACGAGTACCGTTCTCGTCGGTGAAGCGATACATCTTCATCATCAGAACGTCGATGAACGAGTCGAAGCCGGCACCCTGATTTACAGGATACTGAACGATAACAGGCTTAACCGAAGCCTTGTCACGCATTGTTTCGAGGGTGTTCTCGTATGATGCCTTCTCGCCGTCGAGTTGGTTTACAACAGCGATGAGCGGCTTGTTCAGGATGCGTGCGTAGCGGCCCTGAATCACGTTGCCAACCTCCCAGCCGGTCTGTGCATTCACAAGCATAACGCCCACGTCACCCACCTTGAATGCGGAGAAGAGGTTGCCGCAGAAGTCGTCGGAACCCGGGCAGTCGATGATATTGAGTTTGCGACCCATAAACTCCGTGAAGAGTGTTGTCGCATAGATTGAGCGCTTGTATTCGTGCTCGATATCGGTATTATCCGACAGTGTATTGTTGTTTTCGATACTACCCCTGCGGTCGATGACCTTGCCTTCGTAAGCCATAGCCTCTGCAAGGGTAGTTTTACCCGAGCCAGGAGCACCAATAAGAACGATGTTCTTAATCTCTTTTGCAGAATAGTTTTTCATAAAAGTATGTAAAGTTTTTAAGGTTAAAAATCTTGCTTAACGCCAAATTCGTTCTATAAAATTACAGACTTTTTTTGAAATGGCAATAGCCGACGAAAAAAAACGCACATTTTTGCGCATTTTTTTATCATAGATAATATGTTTAGGGGTAAAAATCAGCGGATATCCATCCCGATAAGACGCTCGACAGCCCGACGTCCCTCCTCGGCGAGCGACACCGTAAACTCATTTACGAAGAGGGCGATGTGCTTGTCGATGACCTCGTCCTCCACCTCCTGTGCGTGCTCCTTGACGAAGGCTCTGGATAGCGACGGGTTGTCCAGCGCAAAGCGGACACTTGCGGCGAGTTGTTGCTCAAACACCCGACGCACCTGCATCGGAATATCACGACGGATGACTATTGCCCCCAGTGGCAGCGGCAGTCCCGTCTCCGCCTCCCACATCTTGCCGAGGTCGGCGACAAGTTCCAGATTGAGTCGCTCATAGACGAAGCGTCCCTCGTGTATCAGCACGCCGCCATCGACATCGCCTCGCTCGACCGCCTTGGCAATCTCCGAGAAGAGCATCGGCACAACCTCCTCGGTATCGGGGAAGTAGCGCATAAGCAGGGCATTTGCCGTAGTATTCAGCCCCGGCGAGGCTATACGGCGCAGGGGCGACGACTCCCCCTTGCGGCGCACGAGCAGCTGCCCGTTGCCACGTCCCAGCGCCGAGCCACTGTCGAGCAGGGCGTAGCGGTCGGCAATCTTCGGATATACCGAGTAGCTGATTTTTGAGATGTCGGGCACACCGTCAAGCACCCCCTGATTCAGCACCTCGATATCGTGAAACTCAACATCCAGAGCCCCCACGCCGCTCTCTATGCGCCCGTTTATCAGGGCATCGAAGGCGAAGGTGTCGTTGGGACAGGGCGATATGTGGAGCGAGAGTGCCATCAGCGTGGGAAGAGGTTGTTGATTGTCATTGCGAGGTTCTTCACGGCGACCTCTATCTGCCACTCGCTGCGCAGGTCATCGACACGGTTCGATATGGCACGAATCTCTCCGCATGGCACGGAGGCCTCGGCGCAGAGCGAGAAGAGGGCTGCGCCCTCCATATTCTCAATCTGTGCACCGCACGGCTCACAGCCCACGCACATCACCGTATTGGATACCACCTGCGGCAGCTCTATCGGAAGAGAGGCCTCGTATGAGCCTCGGAATATTGCGGGCAGCGAGGCGGTCTGCTCACGCCGCACGGCGATAACGTCGCCCACACGTGGCTCCTCGCCGTAGCTCCCTGCTACGCCGCACAGCACAATGCCGTCACACCTCTGCTCCCGAAGCATACGTGCCACAAAGCGAGCCACCTCGACAGGCCCGACACCGCAGATGCGTATGTCGAGGTCGGGGCGCAGTGCCTGCAATGGTGCAGCCTCGGTGGCGGTCGGGAAGAGAAGTGTCACAGCCATATTATCTGCCTACAACGGCCTCCAACTCCTCCACGGTCGAAGGGATATGTTTGTCGCCGATTATGCGGCCACCCTCATCCGTCACGACGATATCATCCTCGATGCGGATGCCGCCGAAGTCACGGTAGTCGTCGAGTTTGTCGTAGTTTACAATGCCCTTGTAGAGCCCCTCGGCACGTGATTTGTCGATGAGCGCAGGGATGAAGTAGATGCCCGGCTCGTTGCTCATAACCGTTCCCTTGCGCAGTCGCCACGTAGCACGGTGCACGCAGGTAGCCGAGGCCTTGGCACGGTCGAGCAGCTCTGAGAAGTCGAAACTGCGCTCGCCAAATGCCTCGCAGTCGTGGACATCCATACCGAGTCCGTGCGAGAGTCCGTGAGGCATAAAGAGATACATAGCCCCTGCCGCCACGGCATCCTCTGCCGAGCCGCTTATGAGGCCTACGTCGTGCAACCCCTCGGCCAATGAGAGCAGAGCACGGCGATGTACCTGCTCCATATACATCGCTCCGCTGCGCATCCATTGTGGTGCCTCGTCGTGAGCTCGCAACACTATATTATATATATCACGCTGGCGGTCGGAGAAGCGACCCCCGACAGGGTATGTGCGGGTGTGGTCGGAGCAGTAGTTCTCGACCGACTCCGCTCCGGCATCAACCAGCAGCAGACGACCTCGTTCCAGCACGCCGTCGCAGTTGAGGTTGTGCAGGGTCTCGCCGTGTTGCGACACGATGGAGCCGAAAGAGACGCCCAGACCCTTGGACTTTGCGATGCCCTCCATTGCTCCTGCAATCTCTCGCTCCACGACACCCTCACGGCACATACGCATAGCCGTCGTGTGCATATCGTAGCCGAGGTGGAAGGCACGTTCCAGAGCCTCAATCTCCTCGTCGCTCTTGACCTCTCGCATCTCGGCAACGGCAAACATAAGCTCTACCGACTTGCCTGCGTGCAGGGCGTTGATACCTACGCCGAGCAGCTCCGACAGCTGAATCTTCGTCTCGCCACGATATGGCGGGAGGTAGTGAATCTCTCTGCCAACCCTTTGTGTAGCAGATATATGCCCCGCAAGGTCGGCCATCGGGAAACACCTTCTGACACCCACACCTGCCCCTAACTCTCGAAGGGATGGCTGGGGACCCGTCCAGATGATATCCTCGACCGTGAAGTCGTCGCCATACAGACGAGCCTCCCCCGTCTCGGTATCAATGACACCTACCAGCGTAGGCAGGTTAAGTCCAAAGTAGTAGAGGAACGTCGAGTCCTGACGAAATGCGTAGGCGTTGTTTGGATAGTTGTATGGCGAGAAGGTGTTGCCCGGGAGCAGAATCAACCCCCGGCCTATGCGACGACACAACTCGGCACGACGTGCGATGTAGGTTTGCTGACTGAACATAAATATCTGGTTTTTATCGTTTTATCTCTTGACCTCCTTGTATAGTTTGTCACCTCGGCGACATACGCCGCCCTCGACCTTTATCGAGCATAAATCTCCCTGTTTGACGCTCTGCGCAGGCTTCTCGTCGAGGCGAATCTCCGACACCTCCTGCTCGACGACACCGGTGGTTTCGCCCATCCACAGAATCTCGTCGCCCACGTTCAGTGTCGATGCCTCGATAAGCACCTCGGCAACCGATAGTCGCTTGAAGAAGTTGGTCACCTTGCCCACATACTCCCTGCGACGAGTTGCCGACGAGCCGTAGGAGGCTGTCTGCTCCGCCACGGGTGCTCCGGCGTAGTAACCACCCCAGAAGCCTCGGTTGAAGACCTTGGAGAGGGTGACCTTCAACTCCTCCGCCACCTCACGGGAGTAGCTTCCCTGCTCGATGGCTTGCAGAGCCTTGTCGTAGCACTCGACAACACGCTTCACATACTCTCCACCTCGGGCACGACCCTCAATCTTCAAGACGCTGACCCCCGCCTCGATAAACTTGTCGAGGAAGTCCACCGTGCATAAATCCTTCGGCGAGAGGATGTAGCGGCCGTCGGTGTCGAGCTGTGCGCCGGTCTCCTTGTCGGTAAGGGTATATTTTCGGCGACATATCTGGCGACACGCTCCACGGTTGGCAGAGCAACCCGTCTCGTGCTCGCTCAGATAGCACTTGCCCGATATGGACATACATAGTGCTCCGTGTGCAAACATCTCTATTTTAAGCAGTTGGCCACGTGGGCCTCGGATATCCTGCTCGACGATGGCCTTGTGTACCAGAGCAATCTGTTCGAGTGACAACTCTCTTGCCAGCACCACAACATCCGCCCACTGCGAGTAGAACTTCGCCGCCTCGCTGTTGGAGATGTTGCACTGTGTCGAGATATGCACCTCCAAACCGACGTGGTAGGCGTAGAGTATCACCGACATATCGGATGCGATGACGGCATCGACACCCTCGGCCTTCGCTCGGTCGATGACCTCGTGCATCTGTCGCAACTCGGTATCGTAGATGATGGTATTGACCGTGAGGTAGGTCTTCACGCCGTGGGCATGGGCTATGGCATTTATCTGCGCCATATCCTCTGCCGTGAAATTGGCGGCGGAGGCCGAGCGCATATTCAGTTGTCCGATGCCGAAATATACGGAGTTCGCTCCGGCATTTATCGCTGCCCACAACGACTCGTAAGAGCCTACCGGCGCCATTATCTCTATATCGCTTCTTCTCATTGCTACCTCCTTCTTCCTACGAGGCTCTCAAAATATTCACGTAACTGCGTGGTGCGCTCTGCCGGCACATCCAGCGTGTCGAGGATTGCTATGGCACGTGAGATGCGCATATTTATCTGCTGCTCGGTCATCGCCGGTGCACCCAACTCGTCGTATATAGCCTTGACGGTGGCAATCTTCTGCTCGTCGGTGAGGTCGGTGCGCAGGTGTGTCGAGCGCAGCACCTCACGCTGCTCCTCCGTGGCGTGCGAGAGCGAGATAATCATCAGGTAGGTCTTCTTGCCTTCGAGGATGTCGCCACCAATCTTCTTGCCAAGACGCTCGTCGCCGTAGCTGTCCAGGAGGTCATCCTGCAACTGGAAGGCGAGGCCCACCTCGGTTGCGGCACGATAAATCTTCTGCACATCCGCCTCGGATGCCCCCGCCAGCGTCGCTCCTATGGTCATCGAGCCGGCGAGCAGCGCCGCCGTTTTGAGCTCAATCATATTCATATACTCGACCACGGCAACCTTCTGACGTGTCTCGAAGTCCATATCGTACTGCTGACCCTCACATACCTGCGAGGCCATAGTATTGAATCGCTCCAACACCTGCGGCAGGTGCTCCTGCGGAATCCCTTGCAGGTGCTTGTACGCCTCTATGAGCATAACATCGCCGGAGAGAATCGCTACGTTGTTGCCCCACTTGGCATATACCGAAGGACGGCCTCGTCGCATCGCCGCATTATCCATAATGTCGTCGTGCAGCAACGTGAAGTTGTGGAATATCTCTACCGCCATAGCCGCCGGCAGGGCACGCTCCACATCGTCGGCAAAGAGGTTGTAGGCGAGCAGCGTCAGCACAGGACGCATACGCTTGCCACCCTCGTCCAACGCATAGCGAATGGGGTTGTAGAGCATCGAAGGGTCGTCAGGCAGAGATAGTTGCGAGAGGTGTCGCTCGAAGATTTCGAGCAGCTGGGTATTGGTGTATCTGTTCATCGGTTCCGCCATTTTTTCTAAAAAGTCTATAAATCAACCTCAAAAGTACAAAAAAATAATTTTGCAAACAAATTGCATAGGGATTCTTGTTATACCAAAGTTTCTACCTCTCGGGGCTTTTTTTTGACCATTCGCAGACGAAAATTTGTAACTACCCCGTTTTTTGCCTACCTTTACTATCCAACTTGGGAGAAAGTAAGTGACTAAAACTAATGTAAATATGAACAAAACTATGAAAAAACTTGCGTTTGGTGTCGATATCGGCGGTATCAACACCGCATTCGGATTGGTGGACGAGAAGGGCGAACTCTATGCGGAGTCGGTAATCTCTACACGTGCATACCCCTCCTATAAGGATTACCCTCGCTATGTGGAGGATTTGTGTCAGGCGATGCAGATGCTCGCAAGCGGTGTGAACTTCGAGTTCGAGCTTATAGGTATCGGCATCGGTGCACCTAACGCAAACTACTACAAGGGCACTATCGAGACCCCTGCCAACCTCTGGAAGTTTACCGACGATGACGAGAACAAGGATGAGAGCCTGCGTATGTTCGACTTCGGTGGCGATGTGGGCAAGCACTTCCCCGGTGTGCCCGTATATGTCACCAACGATGCCAACGCCGCAACCATCGGCGAGATGGTATATGGTAACGCAAAGGGTATGAAGGACTTTATAATGATTACCCTCGGCACGGGCGTAGGCTCGGGATTCGTGGCAAATGGAGAGATGATTTACGGACACGACGGCTTTGCAGGCGAGTTCGGCCACGTGGTTGTCGAGCGTGGCGGCCGTGAGTGCGGCTGCGGTCGCAAGGGGTGCTTGGAGGCCTACGCCTCGGCTATCGGCATCAAGCGTACCGCCTTCGAGTTGATGGCAACGATGAACGACCCGTCGCCACTGCGTGATATTCCGTTCAGCAACCTTGACTCGGCGATGCTCTCGCAGGCGGCAGCCAAGGGCGACCCTATTGCGTTGGAGGCGTTCCGTCTTACGGGTCAGCGTCTGGGCTACGCTCTGGCAGATGCTGTGACCATCACCTCGCCGGAGGCTATCTTCCTCTTCGGCGGTCTGGCCAAGGCGGGCGACCTGCTCTTTGACCACGTGCGCTACTACTTGGAGGAGAATATGCTCTTCGCATTCAAGAATAAGGTGAAGGTGTTGCCTTCGGGCTTGCAGAGCAAGAATGCTGCGATTTTGGGTGCTTCGGCACTTGTTTGGCAGCAGATGTAGCACTCTCAAAGAGGGTTTCGACAAGGCTGCGTTGTCGTTGCTCAACAACAAAGTCAAGTAAGGTCGAATAAGGTTAATTAAGGTTGGGCGCAGAAGTTTAAGGGTTGTTAATGTTGCGCAATACGCTGGCGGAGTCGTACAACCTCACCATAAATAGTCTTCGTTTCCCTTAATATCCTTTAATAACCTTTAACAGCCTTTACTGTTGCTCAACAACAAACAAAGAGCGTGTCCAACACTTGTTGGACACGCTCTCTTCGTTTCCCCTCCCCTCGGCTACATACGGCTTACGGGGCGGCGCATATTGCGACCCGTCTGCTCCATAAAGCGACGCTGCGATTTGAGCAGGTTGCGGGATTGGAGCACCAGCGTCTTGGTCTCGCCGAGGATGCCCATATAGAGCATTCCCGACTTCGAGTTGGACTCTCCGTTGGAGATGCGGGCCAACTCCGACTTGGTGAGGTCGGCGATGCGGCGGAATAACTCGTCACGCATATCAAGCACGTTGTCGATGTCGCTATAATCGTTGCTTGTGACCATATATATTATGCGTGAGTAGATGATATCCACCTCGCTATTGATGGCGATAAGGTCCTCGCTCTGCGAGCGGGTCAGACCCTCGTGGTTGTTGTCGATATGCTCGAAGGCAGGGCGCACGATGTGGGTCATCGACTTGGTCATCTCGTTCAGGTAGTCAATCATCTGCACATAGTAGAGTGCGAGGTTGAGGTCTGTCTCGTAGGCACGGCGCAGGGTGGATGCCACCGAGTACTTCAAAATGTTGATGCGCTCATAGGCCTCATTGGCCTCTGCGAGCAACTCTTTCAGAGCCTTGCGGTTCTCCTTCATCAGGGCGATAACCGTGCGGTTGTAGATGTGTGTTGAGCTCTTGATTGTCGAGCTTACCAAGGTAACGACGTTGTCGGCAACATTCTCGCCGGCGGAGAGCTCCATCGAGGCGGTCTCGTCCTTCTTGCCCTCATCCTTCTGCTTCTGCTTGCGGGCAGCAGCCACGTTGCTGTGTACCAGCATATAGAGGCAGAGTGCTGTCAGCAGGCCGAAGGCAATCCAGCCACCCCACATCAGCAGCAGACCCACCACCAGAGCGATAAGGAAGCCGCCGATAGCGGTGACGAACCAACCCATAATGACGGTCATCACGCCCGTAATACGATATACGGCACTCTCACGGCCCCAAGCACGGTCGGCAAGCGACGAACCCATAGCCACCATAAAGCATACGTAGGTGGTCGAGAGTGGCAGTTTGAGCGACGTTGCGAGGGCGATGAGCAGGGATGATGTGGTGAGGTTCACCGTTGCACGAATCATATCGTATGGTGCACCGCTACACTCTATATCTGCCCACTCGAAGCGTGACTCCACGAAGGTCTTGACACGCTGTGGGGTCACTCGGTCGAAGAATCTCACCATACCAAGCGTACCACGCACCAGTGTACGAGAGAAGAGTGACGAGGAGTGCTGTGGCTGCACGTCGTCGCCCTGTGCCGAGAGTGACAACTCGGTCTCGGAGACGTGCATAGCCTTGCTCGATGTCCAGAGGGTTATAACCATAATGAGGCCCGCCGCCAGAATGTAGAGGATGTTTGCCGTTTCAGGTTTGTTGAGGGCCTCCATAAGCATACCCTCGTTCATACCGTCGGCACCCTTGGCATAGGAGAAGGCATCGAAGCCTGCGATAGGCACGCCGATAAAGTTTACGAGGTCGTTACCCGCAAATGCCAATGCCAGCGAGAATGTTCCGGCGAGGATGGTGATTCGCAGGATGTTCACACGGAAGATTTGCAGGAAGAAGAGTATCAGTGTGCAGACCGCCCAGCAGATAAAGAGGGCAAGCAGCAGGTTGTCGTTAATCCAGCCGATGAAGGCGCTACCTTTAAGGATGTTCTTCAAACCCTTGAAGAGGGCGAAATAGACAATCGAGGTGAGCGACAGTCCGCACCACGCAGCACCGAGGTATCGCATCATCTTGACATACCGGAACGAGAATATCACACGTGAGATGTACATAAGGATAGTACCGCAGACGAATGCCAGCACCACCGAGAGCAGAATCGCCGAGACGATACCCATAGCACGTGAGGTGTTGATATACTCGCCGAGCATACTGAATGTCACAGCATCGTCGGTGGCAATCTTGTAGAGCGAGACAGCCACGGCAGAGCCTAACAGACAGAAAATCAGCGACACGGTGGTAGAGGTCGGCAGTCCGAGCGAGTTGTAGAGGTCAAGCAGCACGACATTGGCAATCATCACACCCACGTAGAGCAACATCACCTCCTTGAAGGTGAAGAGTCCGGGGTTGAACATACCGTTTCGTGCCACCTCCATCATACCGCTGGAAGTCATAGCGCCGATGATGATACCGACCGAGGCCACGATGAGAATCGTGCGCATCTTGGCAGCTTTGCTGCCGATAGCCGAGTTGAGGAAGTTCACAGCATCGTTGGTAACTCCTACGTAGAGTCCCGAAACTGCGAGGATGGCGAGGACCGCCACAACAGCAATGTAGAGTTCTATCATTGTCTATAAATTTGAGTTTTCTAACTACAAATGTAAGCGCAATTTGTCAATAAGAAAACCCCTGCCGCAAATATTAACGTAAAATTAACGTAGCAATGCGGTCCGTGCTGCCGGGTGTGGCGGAGTGCGTTGCGCTAACTCCGCACCTGCTGCTTGAACTTCGAGATGGTTATCCCCGTGCGGCTCTTGAAGAATCGGCAGAGGTTGCTATTGTTCGGGAAATCAAGTCTTTCGGCTATCTCCTTAATTGAGAGGTCGGCCGTGCGCAGCAGCTGTTTTATCTCTGTTATGGTGTTGCGGTCGATAAACTCCTTGGCGGCAAAGCCCGTACCCTCACGCACAATCTGCGAGAGATACTTCGGGCTGATGCAGAGGCTCTCGGCGAAGTAGGCGACATCCCTTCGCTGCGGGTGTGTCACCAGCAGATTCATAAACTCGTCGAGCAGGCGACGACGGCGCTTCGGCTCGGTGGTGTTGATGCGGAAGTTGCGCACTACACGGTTGTATATCTCCATAAAGAGGATGCGCAGCAGGTTGCCGACAATCTCGTATCGACAGACATTCTCTCGGTCTGACAGGTGAGTATGTATCAGTTGCAGGTATCGCAGGCGCAGGTTGTACTCCTCGGTGTTCGCCAAATTGTACACGGGATGCTCAACAAGGTGCTTGAAGAAGGAGTTTGGGAAGTTGTACAGCACCTCGTCGCCCACTGCGGGCGAGAACGACACCCACGAGGCGGAGAAGTCCGACGAGAAGTCTCGGAGGTCGAACTTGTCGCCGGGGAATACGACGATTATATCTCTCGGAGTGATGTGGTGCCTCTCGTGGAGAAACTCGAAGGTCGCCGTACCACTCTGACAGACAAGCACAAAGCCTGCGTTGCTGCTGTTGGAGGGCATATCGTCGAGTTGTCCGTCGGCACGCAGTGACACGCTCACCTCAATCTGTCGATATGGCGAGAAGTGTATGGCCGAGGAGTCGGGAGTGTTGTTATCAAATTGCATATTCTGTTCCGCTTTTGAACACAAAGATATGTGTTTTTCTGCAAAAGTAGGGGTTGTGGAGGAGAAAATGAAAACTTTTGAGGAAAAATTGTATTCTCCCGAATCGAACATTTTTCGGACCTTTGCCGACGTTAAAACAAGGTTAGAAAATCTATGAAGAAAGTTATTTCGTTTTTGCAGCAATCGACACTGGTCGCTTGTTGCGTTGCATTGTTGGGTTGCGCCGGTACGGAGCAGCAGCAACAGGTGCGACACTATGAGACCCTTACTCTTGCGGCGCAGGATGTGACCACCTCGCAGCGCTACTCGGCCTCGATTCGTGGTCGTCAGGATATCGACATCTTCCCACAGGTGTCGGGTACCATTACCAAGGTGTGTGTCAAGGAGGGTCAGGTTGTTCGTCGTGGCGAGTCGCTCTTTGTCATCGACCAGGTGCCTTTTGATGCGGCATTGAAGATGGCGGATGCCAATGTTGAGGCGGCGGAGGCTGCCGTGGCTACTGCCGACCTCGTAGCCAAGAGCAAGCAGAAGCTCTTCGACCGAGGTGTTGTGTCGGAGTTCGAGTTGCAGACGGCCAAAAATACGCTAGCAACCTGCAAGGCGCAGTTGGCACAGGCGAAGGCTGCCCAGATAAATGCTTCGAATAACTACTCCTATACGATGGTCAAGAGCCCTGCCGACGGCGTTGTGGGCACGATTCCGTTCCGTGTCGGTACGCTCGTGTCGCCACAGTTGCCACAGCCTCTGACCACCGTGTCGGACAACTCGACGATGTACGTATATTTCTCCATTGGCGAGAATGCCCTGCTCGACCTTATCGCCGAGTGCGGCTCGATGGATAAGGTGCTCGCATCGCTTCCGGAGGTGTCGCTCCTGCTCAACAATGGCAAGGAGTATGCCCACAAGGGACGTATCGAGTCCATCAGCGGTGTAATCAACGCCTCGACAGGTAGCGTGAGTGTTCGTGCCGTATTCCCGAACAAGGGCCGTACCCTGCACAGCGGAGCCTCCGGCAACATCCTGCTCCCACAGCGATACGAGCAGGCTATCGTCATCCCGAAGAGGGCTACATTCGAGATTCTGGACCAGATATATGCCTATAAGGTTGTCGATGGCCTTGCCGTGGCGACCAAGATTGAGGTGGCACGCGTGAGCACCACGGCAGACTATATCGTTACCGAAGGCTTGGCTGCCGGCGACGAGATTCTGCTCGAAGGTGTTGCGCTGGTGCATAACGGAGACCGTGTAAAGTAGGGAGGCAGATATGGATTATCAGTCGATTATACGCCGCCCGATTTTTGCGGTAATGACGGCGGTGGCCACCGTGTTCCTCGGAATCATCTCGCTGTTGAACCTGCCTATGGAGCAATATCCGAATATTGCCCCTCCGACGGTTATGGTTATGACCACCTACCCCGGTGCCAATGCCGAGGCGGTGCAGAAGAGTGTGATTGCGCCTCTGGAACAGTCGATTAACGGTGTGGAGAATATGATGTATATGACCTCTACCGCCTCCAACAACGGTATGGCGGAGATATACATCTACTTCCGTCAGGGTACCGACCCCGATATGGCGGCGGTCAATGTGCAGAACCGAGTGTCGAAGGCGACATCGTTGCTCCCGACCGAGGTTATTCAGTATGGTGTCTCGACCATCAAGCGTCAGCCGAGTATGTTGCAGATTTTTGCGGTCTATTCGCCCGACAAACGCTACGACGAGAAGTTTATCTCGAACTACGTGAAGGTGAACATCCAGCCGGAGCTGCTGCGTATTCAGGGCGTTGGTGACGTGGTTACATACGGAGCCGACTACTCGATGCGTATATGGCTCAAACCCGATGTTATGGCGCAGTATGGTCTGGTGCCTGCCGATATCAACGCCGTGCTGGCGGAGCAGAATATCGAGGCGGCAACGGGTGCGCTGGGCGAAAACTCGCCACAGCCGTTCAAATATACGATGAAGTATCGTGGCCGTTTGGAGCGTGCCGAGGAGTTCGAGAATATCGTCATCGCCTCGACACCGAATGGCGAGGTGCTCCGCTTGAAGGATGTTGCCGAGGTTGAGCTCGGACAGCTCAACTATGAGTTTGCCGAGTTGGCAAATGGCTGTCCGGCAACTTCGTGTATGGTCTTCCAGACGGCAGGCTCAAATGCTACGCAGATTATCGAGGAGGTGAATGCCTTCCTCGCCGAGGCTAAACGCTCGATGCCGGAGGGTATGGATATACAGATGATGTTCTCGACCAACGACTTCCTCTACGCCTCGATTGCCAACGTGCTCTGGACACTGCTCGAAGCGATTATTCTGGTGACCCTCGTGGTATTCTTCTTCTTGCAGGACTTCCGTGCTACGGTGATTCCGGTATTCTCGACGTTGGTTTCTGTGATAGGTACCTTCGCCTTCATCTCGATTATGGGTTGGAGTATCAACCTGCTCACGCTCTTTGCGCTGGTGCTGGTTATCGGCACCGTGGTCGATAACTCCATCGTTATCGTTGAGGCGGTGCAGAGTAAGTTCGATGCCGGCTATAAGTCGCCGATGCTCGCCACACGTGACGGTATGAAGGATGTCACGGCGGCGGTCTTCTCCTGTACGCTCGTATTTATGGCGGTGTTTATCCCTGTGTCGTTTATGAGCGGTACGACGGGTACCTTCTACACGCAGTTTGGTCTTACGATGGCCGTCTCGGTGGGTATCTCGGCGTTCAACTCGCTGACGATGTGTCCGGCACTCTGCGCACTGCTTATGCGTCCGGTTGATAACTCGGAGGAGGGACAACGCTCGGTGCTGGGCCGTGTGCGTAAGTTCTATGCCGTGTCGTTCAATGCTACGCTCAAACACTATATCACGGGTGTCAAGTGGTTCTTCAACCACAAGGTTGCCGTGGCACTGTCGGTCGTTGTTGCCTGCGTGGCACTCTTCTATATGATGAAGACCACGCCGACGGGCTTGGTGCCTAACGAGGACCTCGGAACGGTCTTCGTGGATGTCACCACAGCGCCGGGAGCCTCGCTGGAACAGACCAAGGAGGTTATGGCGCAGGTCGAGCAGGTCATTAAGGCCATTCCTGAGGTGGCGGCCTACTCGCAGACGGCAGGATACAGTATGATTTCGGGCGTGGGTACCTCGTATGGTATGTGCGTCGTAAAACTCAAACCGTGGGATGAGCGAACAAGCGCCGAGCAGCACTCCGACGCTGTCATCGGCAAGTTTATGGGTATGGTGCAGAGTATCAAGGATGCCAAGATTTTTGCCTTCGCTCCTGCGATGATTAACGGCTACGGTAACAGCAACGGCTTCGAGATGCAGATTCAGGATAGAGCGGGAGGCTCCATTGAGAATTTGGAGCGTGTGACAGGGGAGTTCCTCGGTGCGCTCAACGCCCGCCCGGAGATTGCTATGGCATATACGGGCTTCACCTCCAACTATCCGCAGTACAAGGTGGATGTCGATGCTGCAAAGTGTAAGCGTGCGGGCATCTCGCCACGTGATGTGCTGGGTGTCATAGGAGGCTTCTACGGAGGTGTCTATGCCTCGCAGTTCAACCGCTTTACCAAGGTATATTATGTGGTTACGCAGGCGGAGCCGACCTCTCGTGAGAACCGTCTGTCGCTCGACAACGCCTATGTGCGCACGCCGCAGGGTATGGCTCCGGTGTCGGAGTTTGCAACCCTGACCAAGATGTATGGCTCGGAGACCCTTACACGCTTCAACCTCTACAACTCCATTATGGTCAACGGCTCTGCCGCTCCGGGCTACTCGTCGGGAGATGCCATTCAGGCTATTGCCGAGGTTGCTGCCCAGACGTTGCCTCGTGGCTACGGCTACGAGTTCTCGGGTATGACCCGTGAGGAGGCAGGCTCGTCGAGCAATACCGTATTTATATTTGTGGTCATTCTGGTTCTGGTATATATCATCCTCGCCTCGCTCTACGAGAGCCTCTTTATTCCGTTTGCGGTGTTGCTCTCGGTACCATTCGGATTGGCGGGTAGCTTCCTCTTTGCCCGAATGTTCGGTTTGGAGAACAATATCTACCTGCAAACGGGTCTTATTATGCTCATCGGTCTGCTGGCCAAGACGGCTATCCTCATCACGCAGTATGCCTCGGTGGGTCGCCGTTGCGGTATGAGCATCGAGGAGGCGGCATTTACGGCTGCCAAGGAGCGTCTGCGCCCGATTTTGATGACCGCCCTCACGATGGTCTTCGGTATGTTGCCGCTGATGTTCTCCACGGGCGTAGGTGCAAATGGTAACCGCTCACTCGGTACGGGTGCTGTCGGCGGTATGCTCATTGGTACGTTGGCACTGCTCTTTATCGTGCCGGTGCTCTTCGTGGCATTCCAGCACTTGCAGGAGCGATTCTCCACGCCGGAGATGAAACGCCCCGACGAGGCTCGCCGTGCGGAGATTAAAGAATTACGAACAAAGAAGGAGGAATAGAAGATGAGAAGATTCAATAATATGCTTATTGCCGTGGCTCTCTGCTTCGTGTTGAGCAGTTGCGGTCTCTATACCAAATATTCACGCCCGGAGGGTGTCGAGAACTCCGTCGAGAAGCTCTATCGTGGCGTGGCTGCCGAGGCGGCGGACTCTGTCGCCAACTTCGGCACCAAGCCGTGGCAGGAGGTCTTTACCGACCCTGCTCTGCAACGACTCATAGACTCTGCGCTGGTGCGTAATACCGACGTGCGTGTCGCTCAGCTGCGTGTCGGGGAGGCTGAGGCTGCCCTCAAAGCGGCCCGTCTGGCATACATCCCCTCGTTTGCCTTCACGCCGAATGGTGCTGCGGCAAGTTTCGGGTTCAGCAAGGAGCAGTGGAGCTACTCGGTGCCTATCACAGCCTCGTGGCAACTCGACATCTTTGGTCGCCTGACGGCAGCCAAACGTCGTGCCAAGGCGGCGGTAGAGGGCAGTGAGGCGTATAGCCGTGCCGTACGCTCGCAGGTGGTCGGAGCAATGGCCAATATGTACTATATGCTGCTGATGCTCGATGCGCAACTCTCCATCGCCGAGCAGACCTCGGAGAGCTGGGGCAAGAATGTGGAGACTATGCGCCTGATGAAGGAGGCGGGAATGAGCAATGAGGCATCGGTGCGCCAGATGGAGGCGAACTACTACGCTATATGTACTATGGTGCACGACCTGCGTGAGCAGGTGTTCCTCTTGGAGAACTTTATCTCCATAATGCTTGCCGATGTGCCACAGCGCATAGAGCGCACTACCCTCGCCGAGCAGAGCCTCCCGACGGAGGTCTATACGGGAGTGCCACTGCACCTGCTCTCGCAACGCCCCGATGTGCAGATTGCCGAGCAGAACCTCGTGCAGGCCTTCTACGCAACCAATGAGGCACGTGCATCGCTCTATCCTTCGATAACCCTCTCCGGCAGTGGCGGTTGGACCAATGCTGTGGGTGCGGCGATAGTGAACCCTGCGAGCCTGCTCTGGTCGGTTGCAGCGTCGCTCTTCCAGCCTATATTCCAGAATGGTGCTCTGCGAGCACGCTTGAAGATTGCCAAGTTGCAGCAGCAGGAGGCGGAGTTGCAGTTCCGCCAGACGCTTCTCAATGCCGGCAATGAGGTCAATACCGCCATCGAGCAGTGCCAGACCAGCCGCACGAAGCACACCCTCTATGAGCAGCAGGTGGAGTCCCTTGCGGCGGCGGTGGAGAGTACACAGCTGATGATGGAGCACGGCTCCTCGACATACCTCGAAGTGTTGGTGGCACAGCAGACTCTGCTCAATGCCCAACTCTCGCTCACGGAGAACCGCTTCAAGGAGTTGCAGGGTATGGTTAATCTGTATGTAGCTCTCGGAGGTAAGTAAGGGGGCTTCTTCTAACACAGATGAGGCTGTCCAACATTGTCTTGGACAGCCTCATCTGCTTATATATCAAGGTATCGCTACAACACTGCGCCCCACTCTTTGAGGGTGGCTACGAGTTGTGCCGTGTCGATATTCTGCACCGTCTGATTGTTTGCCACGCACTGTGCGGCCGCAGCACCTGCCGCCTGACCGGTGCCCATACAACTTGCCATAACACGCAACGAGGCGAGAGCCTGACGGTCGGTCGAGATACAGCGTCCCGCAACAAGCAGGTTAGGGTACTCCGCCGTGATGAGCGCACGATATGGCACATACGCCGGCTTGGTGAGGTCTATACGTGTCTGGTGTGTGCCCTTGCTGGCGTGGATGTCGATAGGGTGGATGCCTCGTGAGATGCTATCCTCGTAGCGGAAGGCGTTGACGTACTCGTCGGCAGTAACCGTATGCACGCCGAGGATGCGGCGTGACTCTCGGATACCTGCCTGTGGTGCCGTTGCCGAGACGTAGCAGTTCTTGAACTCCTTGAAGTTCTCTTTCAGCACACGTGTAAAGGTGAAGATATCCTCACGCAGCTGGCACTCTACGGCACTGAAATTGCGGTTGTTGGTGGAGTCTGCCGCACGGCGTGTGATGTTCACGGCAACGCTGCCCTCGTGCATCACGTTGTTGAACCACGGGCCTCCGAAGTCCGGCAAATCGACTCCTGCCGCCTTCATCGCCAGCAGCTTCTCTCGTACCGGCTTGCATTGGCTTGGACCGTTGATGCCGTTGTGGTACATACACTTGTTGAGCAGGTCGCTCTTGGTATCCACGCCGGAGAGGATGAAGCAGAAGGATGATGGCTGCAACTCGCCCTCCGGATTAGGCTGCATAGGCACCTCGGCCATATGCGCAAGGTCGCCATCGCCCGTACAGTCGATAAAGACCTTCGATTCGAGCGTCTCCAATCCGTTCTTGTTCTCGATAATCACGCTGCTGATGCTCTTGCCCTCCATCTCGCAGCCCACCATAGCCGAGTGGGTGTAGATGTCGATGCCGGCCTCCAAAATCATTCGCTGGCAGCAGAGCTTATAGAGCTCGATGTCGAAGTCTATGTTCGCCTTTGGCCACTCGATGAATGCGCCACCCATAGATTCGAGCCTCTTGACAAACTCCCACGGGATACCGCCGATGACCAGCTCGTTTTTGAGAGCAAAGACACTGATAGGGGCCACATAGCCTATTGTCGCCATACCGCCGAAGAAGCCGTATCGCTCGATGATGGCCGTCTTCGCACCTTGGCGTGCTGCGGCAATCGCTGCGATGAATCCTGCGGGGCCACCACCCACAACCACAACATCATACTTGCCTGCCAGAGGGGCAATCTTGCGGATTTTGTGGCTGTCGCCACCCAACTCCTCACACGAGGCGAGCGATGGGGCTACCGCCGCTACGGCCAACCCTGCCACGGCCTTTTTCAGGAAAAGCCTTCTCGAAATCTTTGTCATATAATTTAGGTTTTTTTAGATTAGTTCTGCTTTGTGTTTTACTCGGCCGACAACCACGATGCTCGTCTCATACAGCAGCCACATCGGCAGGCTCACCAACGCAAGCGTGAAGATGTCCGACGTAGGGGTTATGATGGCGGCGACTATCAATATTGCGACAATGGCGTGTCGTCGGTAGTGGCGCATCAGCGAGGCGTTGAGCAGATGCAGCTTCGCAAACATCCAACACAAGATAGGCATCTCGAAGACCAGGCCCATCATCAGGCTCATACCTGCGAGGGTAGAGATGTAGGAGTCCAGCGAAATCATATTCACGACCTGTTCGCTCACCTGATAGGTGCCCAGAAAACGGAATGTGAGGGGGAATATCAGGAAGTAGCAGAGCAGCACGCCCACCATAAACATCGCATATCCTGCCCCGGCTACACGCCATACATACCGCTTCTCGTTGGCATATAGTGCCGGAGAGATGAAGCGCACCACCTGATAGAGGATGTAGGGCGAGATGCACAACACGGCGGCATATAGTGCTGTTTTGAGGTGTATGATAAATTGTTGGGCGAGGGCTGTGTTTATCAGCTGCACGGAGAAACTCTCCACGACACTGCCTCCGAGGAGTGCGCCGAGACGATTGAGCAGACGGTAGGTTATAAAGTCGCTGTACTTGGGTGCGAGCACAACCTCGAAGAGTGTCTGCTTGAAACAGAAGGTAAGCAGACAACACACCGCCGTAGCGGCGAGAACCCTTATGAGCACACTGCGTAACTCGTCAAGGTGCTCCCAGAAGGTCTGTTTCGCCTCGTTGTCGCCCATCGTCAGCCACGTTTGTTACTCGCTCTTCTCCGCCTTTTTCTCCGCCTTTTTCTCCGCCTCTTTCTCCGCAGGTTTTTGGGCCTCCTTCTCATTGGCGGTACCATTCATACCATCCTTGAATGAGCGAACACCCTTGCCAAGTCCCTTCATAAGTTCGGGAATCTTTGCGCCTCCGAAAAAGAGCAGGATAACTAATGCGATAATGAGAATCTCTCCCATACCGATACTGCCGCCTAAAAACAATAGTTTCATCACTTTGAATCTTTTTATGTGCTACGTATCGCAAATATAACACAAATATTATGAATATGCAATATTAGGGGGTAAGAAGCTGTGTGGCAAAGAGATTTCTGCGTTATGCCCCTTTTAGTTGCCAATGCAGGCAATAACAATGAAAAGCTTTAATGGCACCGCTGCTGTATGTCGGCTCAAATGACCTTGATGCAATAGGCATTTTGTGAGGATTGGTGTTGCTCTGCCTGCTATGAGTTTGCTACTTACTATCCACATTAAAGCCTATTGGTCTGTGTGGGTTAGGTGCAGATTGAGGCTTGCTTCAAGGCCTTCGTGGGAACACCATACAGCTCTGCCAAATCTCTGTCGAGCACCACTCGAAGCCCCCGAATCTCGTATATCTTATTTTGTATAACTTGTAACTCCGTACTTTATGCTATCAATTATCACTTGCAGGATAGCCCTATATATACCCCTCCTCGGACTAAATCTCCTCGACGACGGATGGGGTTGTCGGCTCCTCGGCAGGCAGTGTTGCCGGCTCAGAAGGTTGTGGCTGTCGGGTTACGATGATGCTATCGACAACGTACTTGGTGAAGCCTCTCCACGGCAACGAGCCGAAGTACTCCTTGTAGTGCAACTCCACGATGTGGCCGCTCTGCAACATCAGCTGCTCGGCGATGCGCTTATTCTCGACCGAGAAGTCGAACTCGTATGACTGGATGCTGCCTGCGGCACGTGAGCGGATGCCCGACTGGATGAGCTTGCCCTCGTAGGTCTTGAAAATCACGCCCTTGCGCACCACGTAGTTCAATTCGCCACTCTTCACGCCCTCGCCAAAGACGAAGTAGAAGCGCACATAGAAGAAGATGGCACCTGCCACAATCAGCAGGAGGGTCGTTATGCTTACAACTTTTCTCATAGGTTAAAGATTTTTTGCATCCACAGGGTTTGCGTATATGCCGAGCAGAATCTCTCGTGCTGCGGCGGTATCTACGCCGGCCTCGGCAAACTGCACCTCCGCCTTGGCAAGGTGGGCAGCGAAGCGATTGACAGCCTCGTGGTCGTACTTGTCGGTAAAGCGGTGCTCGTTATGCAGGATGTCGTGGGCGATGTAGTTGGTGTCGAAGAGGTGGTACTCCTTGCGGATACGCTCGTCCATCAGCTTGGCAACCAGCGGGCACCAGTTGGCCTTCGGCTGCTGGCCAATCTCCTCCAAATCCTCTCGGGAGATAGGCTCACAGAAGGCCATATGAACACGGCCCTTCTGCTGCTTGATGCCGGTGATGATGGACTCCAAGTCCTCGTTCTCACGCTTTTGGTACGGCTCCTCGCTACGGCGACGGCACAACTCGATGGCTTTGAGGATGTCGCACGGCTCGTACTGGTAGGAGATGGCTACGGGGCAGATGGCGAGTGGGCCGATATTCTCGGCGAGGTCGCTACCTCCGCTCATTCCGAGCATCTTGATAATACCCGGCTCGGTGACGTCGCAACCATCCTTGGTGCGGCCGTTGCGCTGGGCAATCCATACGGAGCGGTTATCCTCGGTCACACGCACACGGATATAGTCCGAGAGGTGGCACGAGTTTTCGAGGAACTCGCGAGGTGAGGCTCCATCCTTGCGAATCACCAGAATCATATTGTTTGCCTTGCAAATCTCGATGAAGAGCGACGAGCGCATAAGGTTGTCGCCCAGAGCGATGTCGGTGGTCGGGAGGTTATTCTCGAACAGCACATACTGCATCAGCATCGCATCGCAGGTGATGTCACGGTGGTTGGAGATGAACATTCGTCCGTGTTGAGCCGAGATATGCTCAATGCCGGAAGATGAGAAGCCCTCGGTAGTAGCGTTGATGATATTTCGGATGACCGGATACATAATGTTGCGCTGTATCTGGCTCGTGGTCTTGCAGGCACGGATAGCCGCCTTGACCATATTTATTCCAAGGCCCGAGAAGGCAAATCGTGCAACTGACTCCAACTGTGGGTCAGAGGCTATACGTTCAACCGCAGCGGGAATCTCGTCGTCACGGTAGGCACGTATGTCATCAAATCTTGAATCTTTCATAATGCTATGTTTTACGTCCGCCGTATGCTTTTCTGCACAAAACGGAGTGCGCACACAAGGCAAAGATATGAAAAAAATCTCAATAATCGTCATTTTCTCGTGACTATTATTGGGCGGGGGATTTTTGCTGAGGCGTATGGTTTTGTTTGTGAGTAAATAATGGGTAAATAAAAAGTTGTGACAATGGTGCTTTTGTCAATAAAAATACATACCTTTGTCGAGTGAAAGTATTGTGGCACAAAAAGAGTGCAGAACTCACTAATTATAATAAAAAATCTATTCTAACTATGGCTAAAACAGAAAGACTCCTCAGTCGTATGGCTGAACTTGAAGCGCAGACAGGTGTTAAGCGTACCATTTTTGCCGCTTGCCCTAATTCAAGTGCAGTGATTCGTGCATCTATTCGCTCTGCAAAGCGTAATAATGCGCCTATCTACTTTGCGGCAACTCTCAATCAGATTGACACCGACGGCGGCTATACGGGTATGACCCCTGCCGACTTTGTGAAGGTGTGCCGTATGGAGTGCGAGGCTATCAACTTTACCGGCGACTGCATCATCGCTGTTGACCACGGCGGTCCTTGGTTGAAGGATAAGCAGAATGTAGAGAAGTGGGAGACCGAGCGTGCTATGAACGCAGTGAAGGCGTCGTTTGAGGCCGCTATCGCTGCCGGCTTCGACCTTATCCACGTTGACCCTACCGTTGATATCAACGTGCCAAAGGGAGAGGTTATCGACATCCACTTGGTGGTACGTCGTACTGTTGAACTTATCAAGCACTGTGAGGATTACCGCCGTGCCAACAACTACCCTGAAATCTCCTACGAGGTAGGTACCGAGGAGGTTCACGGAGGCTTGGCTGACGATACAACATTCGACACCTTCCTCGTTGAGTTGAAGGAGGGTCTTGCTGCCGTAGGTCTTTCGGACGTATGGCCTTGCTTCATCGTAGGTAAGGTGGGCACCGACCTCCACACAACACTCTTCGACGGCGAGGTTGCAAAGAAGCTCACCTCGAAGGTTCGCCCTCTGGGCAGCTATATCAAGGGTCACTACACTGACGGCGTAAGCAACCCGCAGGATTACCCTCTCTGCGGTATGGGTGGCGCAAACGTAGGCCCTGAGTTCACCATCAGCGAGTACGAGGCACTCGAAGAGTTGGAGCAGAAGGAGGTAGAGTACTACAACGCCGGCCGTGTGGCTATGCTCTCGCACATAACCGAGGTACTTACTCGTCTGGTTTACGAGTCTAACCGCTGGAAGAAGTGGTTGCTCGAAAGCGAGAAGGGTGTTGACTTCTACGAGATTGACCCTGAGCGTCGTGCTTGGCTCGTGAAGACCGGCTGCCGCTACATCTGGCAGAAGCCTGAGGCACTCGTTGCTCGTGCATCGCTCTACGAGAACCTCAAACGTGTAGGTATGGACCCTGAGAATATCGTCCTCGACCGCATCGAGCACGATATGGATAAGTACTTCTATGCGTTCAACATCGTGGATTTGAACTCGCAGTTGTAGTTATACACATTTGCATAGTAAGAAGTGGAGGGTGGTTCGACAAGCTGTCGTGCCACCCTCTCCGCTTTTTTTTTGAGCGATTTTGTTATAACGCCACCAAAAAACCACTATATTTGCAAAGGAAATAGTAAATATTTGACGACAATGAAAAAGATTCGTGCGGCCGTAGTGGGTTACGGCAACATAGGCAGATATGTGATTGAGGCGTTGGAGGCTGCGGCAGACTTCGAGGTTGCCGGAGTGGTGCGCCGAGCATCCTCGCTGCAAGGCGAGAGTGGTATGGCCTATCCCGTGGTGAGCTCCTTGGACGAGCTCGACGATGTGGATGTGGCGATACTCTGCACCCCGTCACGTCTGGTAGAGAAGAGTGCCGAGGTGGCCCTCAAAGCGGGCATCTCCACCGTAGATAGTTTCGACATCCACAGCGGTATCGCCGATATGCGTGCCCGCCTCAATGCCATAGCGTGTGAGTCGGGTGCTGCGGCCCTTATCTCCGCAGGCTGGGACCCGGGCAGTGACTCGGTGGTGCGTGCGCTGTTGGAGGTGTGCGCTCCGCAGGGCATAACCTATACCAACTTCGGCCCCGGAATGAGTATGGGACACACCGTAGCGGTCAAGGCGATAGAGGGCGTGAAGGCGGCGTTGTCGATGACGATACCTCTCGGTACGGGTATTCATCGCCGTATGGTTTATGTGGAGTTGGAGGATGGCTACGACTTTGAGGCTGTTGCGGCGGCAATCAAGAGCGATGCCTACTTCGTGCACGACGAGACCCACGTGACACGTGTCGAGAGTGTCGATGCGCTGCTCGATATGGGCCATGGTGTGAATATGGTGCGCAAGGGTGTCTCGGGCAAGACCCAGAACCAGCGCTTCGAGTTCAATATGAGCATCAACAACCCTGCGCTGACAAGCCAGATTCTGGTTGCGGGAGCACGTGCCGTGCTGCGTCAGAAGCCGGGTGCATACACGATGATTGAGATTCCGCTTATCGACTTCCTGCCGGGAGACAGAGAGCAGATTATCCGCCGTCTGGTATAGAAGCCGGCGAGGCGGCCTTATCATTGCGCAACAAGGTTAGGGGCGCAAAAGTTTAAGGGATATTAAGGGATATTAAGGGAGTTAAGGGTTGTTAAGGGTGCGCCGAAAGGTTGCGGACTTACGACCTCGCCAAAAAAATCTTATGCTCCCCTTAATATCCCTTAATCACCTTTAATAGGCTTTGGGCTTATTGGTCAAAATTAGTAGATAAAATCGGGGCAATCGATTGATTTTTATATATTTGCACTATTTGCGTTAGAAATGGATAAAAAGTTTGCCCAAAATGTGGGCATCGCACCCTCGTCAGAGATGGTTTTAACGGG
>JAFULF010000007.1 GCA_017483225.1 Alistipes sp. | reverse complement strand
TCTGCCGTGAGATACTTCTGTTCACGCTGTGGGCGTTCAGGCTCGTAACCCCAGAATGGATTGAAAGTAAGAATACCGTCTGCTACGGCTTCATTGATAATGGTTCTAAAAGAGGTCGTAAGATGGACTATCGTACCAAGAGCCAAATGGCAGTCTGTTCGTAAGTGAAGATCATATTTCTCGATAAACGAACGATCCAATGCCGTAAAGGGAATATCGGTCAATTTGTATTTCTCATTGAGGAATTTCTCTACATGCATATAGGCGTACTTGTAAGCACGAAGAGAACCTGCGACACGGTTCACACCTACACGCTTCTCGAAGTTCTTGATGAAGGTGCGGAAATAACTCATCAAGGTCTGCTGCCCCGAAGCCATACCCAAAAGCAGGCACTTGACATCTTCGGCAGTTACTCCTTCTCGTATTGCCGATTGTTCTTGATAGATATGTAGAGCCGAGGCTCTAATCTCGTCTAACTGACGATTGATTTCGCGTGCTGCGACACTCTTACCCGTAGCACGACCGGAGTACCACATCGTATGTGGTACCGACATCTTAACACTGAATGCCGCCTCTGAATACTTGCCGACATTCAACCTTGCCATTACGGGACAATTTCCCTTGACATCTGCTTCGCTCTTTTTGAGGTAGAACGACACCTTTACATCTACCTGATTCATAACTCTTTCCTTTGGTTGCAAAAATAAATTTTACAGAGTTAATGAACGGCATGTAGAATGTAGCGGAACAAGGCAACAAGTACTTGACACAGAATCTCATTCCCGTATTTTTCTTCCAACGAGAAAAAATGATTACCTTTGTCAGTGCAATGATAGAAAAACAAGCGTTCTTTGTGGCTGTTGTAGGGTATGTGCAAGAGATTAAAGATGCTTTTTCTACCAACTTTCCCTTCCATAAAAAGGCAACGGATAGGTAGCATTTCTTTCTCTAATACCCACCATATACGGCTCCTTCTGCCGAAATTAATAATATGGTGAGGTAACACAAAAATGATATATGTACCAACCACTTATCAAATTTTGCCCTCATCCTGCCATTATTACGCAAGTTCTTTGTATTTTTGTGGCAAATTATAAAAGAATGGTTGATATGAAACGCACTCTCACATACATAGTAGTTGCCACCATCCTGCTCGGGATGATACCCGGATGCAACAAGGGTACACGTCAGATTTCGGGCGAGGCGGACTCCCTCTCCTACATAGTAGGACTCAACGTGGGACACAACCTCTTGAAGATGGACTCCACGCTGAATGTCGAGGCTGTATGTGCCGCAATCAGGGATGTATATAGCGGCACGCCGAAGATGACGATGGAGGATGCCCGTGACTACTATCTGGGCCAAAAAACCTACTTCGTACACGAGAAGGCGATAGCCTATCAGGAGCAATTTATGTCCGATTTGAGCAAAAAGGAGCGTTCCTACGTGCGCCTTCGCAACGGCGTGACCTACAAGATTTTAGAGTTAGGCGACCAGAGCATACAGTCGCTCGGTTCTCGTGATACCGTGCGCCTCGCCTACACGATTCGCAACGAGAAGGGCGACGTTGTGGCCGAGCAGGACACCGTTCGCTCCTCATTCCGAGAGCTGCTCTCCGGTATGCGTGAGTTGGTCCGCATAGCAGGCAAGGGTGGCAAGGTTGATGCCTGGATACCATCCGAGGAGGCCTACGGCTCGCAGGGAGATGCCGAGAAGGGTATCGCTCCCGACCAGTTGCTCAACTTCGAGATAAGCATTCTGGATATCGAGCTGCGCAATAAAAAACGATAAGTGGCGTTACTCCGAATACAATATGCAAATATTGTATAAAAATATTCCATCTTCGGATTATTTTATTACCTTTGCCACGCAAATTGCAAATTATTAACACAATAACTAATACAAAAGAAGATGAAAAAGAGTATTATGACCGTTGCCGCAGTTGCCTGCGTTGCGGTTTTCGCCCTCTGCGGTTGCAAGCAGAGCGGTACCATTTCAAAGGGTTGCACCCTCTTCGGTGTTGATTCACTCTCCTACTGCCTCGGCGCAAACATCGGCTACGGCGTGAGCGCAGAGATGGTAGAGATTCCTTTCGACTACGAGCGTGTCGAGAAGGGTATGACCGAGGGTGCTCTCGAAACAGCGAAGCAGACTCAGGAGGAGGCTATCGACCTTCTGCGTGACTACTTCGTGAACAAACTCCGTGAGCGTCGTGCACACAACGAGGAGCTCGCAGCGGATTCACTCGCTGTCGGTGAGCCTCTGCCAATGTTCGCAAGCGAGGGTGAGTGCGACAGCATCTCGTATGCATTCGGTAACGATATCGGCTGCAACCTGCGTGCAAGCAAGCTCCCACTCAAAATGGCTTCGGTAATCAAGGGATTCAGCCAGGCTCGTCAGGGCGAGGCTAACCTCGACGAGGTGGCCGTGCGTGACTACCTGCAAAACTACTTTACCGTAGTTCGTCCGGCACAGGAGGCAGAGAAGTCGGCAGCGTGGTTGGAGCGTCAGGCTCGCAAGTCGGGCGTAGAGAAGACCGAGAGCGGCCTGCTCTACAAGGTTATCAACGCCGGCGATATGGAGAAGGCGGCTACCGACGACCGTGACGTTGTAAAGGTACACTACACGGGTCGTACCATCGAGGGTAAGGTCTTCGACACCTCTATCTTCGAGAACCGCACGAAGGAGCAGCAGCAGATGATGCGTGAGCACCGTCCTGACCTCTTCGACGAGGATGGCAACATCAAGAGCAACGAGCCTATCGAGTTCCCTCTCAACCGTGTTATCAAGGGTTGGACCGAGGGTATGAAGCTCATCGGCCCCGGTGGTAAGATTGTACTCTACATCCCATCCTCGCTCGCTTATGGCAGCCGTGGTGCCGGCAACGAAATCGGCCCTAACGCAGCTCTCGAATTTGAGGTTGAGCTCTTGGAGGTAACTCGTTTTGAGGAGCCGGCAGCAGAGGGTGAGACAACCCCTGCCGAGTAAATAGAGAGTCGATACAAGAATCGGTTGTCCGCAGGTTGCAGACAACCGATTTTTTTTTGGGGGGGGGTGGTGCAGGCATAGGCGCAACGGTAAGGTCGGGTAAGGTTAGGCGCAAAGATAAGGGTTATTAAGGGAGTTAAGGGGTATTAAGGGTTGTTAAGGGTGGCCGAGAGGTTGCGGATTCTTGCGACCTTGCCTCAAATCACCTGCGTTCCCCTTAATCACCTTTAATTACCTTTAACACCCCTTACCGTTGCGCAAAAGTGAATGCCGCCTCTCTCTTCCTCTCTGCAATAAAAATCGTTTTGGCGTGGAGATTTTGGGGCTGCTCGAAGATTGGGCTGGTGGGAGCATACCGTTAGTATGTGACCATCAGCACAAACGAGGCAGACGCCAAAATCTCCCGCCAAAACGATTTT
Source organism: Alistipes sp. (assembly GCA_017483225.1). Lineage (GTDB taxonomy): Bacteria > Bacteroidota > Bacteroidia > Bacteroidales > Rikenellaceae > Alistipes. Next base: position 111,365 of record JAFULF010000007.1, on the reverse strand, counting down.
TAACAGTAGAGGTGAATATCCTGAACAGTTATCCTGCTCCCGCTCAATATGATAAGACGCTCGATGACGTTGCGGAGCTCTCGAATATTGCCACTCCAACGGAGTTTGGAGAGAGCCTCTACCGCCTCCGCCTCAATGGGCTTGCGGGGGATGTTGTACTCCTCACAAATGCGGCCTATGAAGTAGTCTATAAGCATAGGGACATCGCCCCGACGGGAGCGTAGTGGCGGCACGCTTATAAGGATGACGCTTATGCGGTGAAAGAGGTCCTCACGGAAGTTGCCCTTGGCAATCTCGTCACGAAGGTTCTTGTTGGTGGCGGCTATGACCCTCACATCGACATCAATATCACGGTCGCTGCCCACTCTGGAAATCTTGCGTTCCTGCAACGCCCGGAGCACCTTCGCCTGCGCCGAGAGCGACATATCGCCAATCTCGTCCATAAAGAGTGTGCCTCCGTCCGCCTGCTCGAACTTACCCTTGCGCTGCTTGACGGCGGAGGTGAAGGCTCCTCGCTCGTGGCCGAAGAGTTCGCTCTCGATGAGCTCCGAGGGTATTGCTGCGCAGTTCACCTCCACAAAGGGGGCCTCCGAGCGGGGGCTCTTGGCGTGGAGGGAGCGGGCTACGAGCTCCTTGCCCGTGCCATTCTCGCCCGTAATCAGCACCCTCGCCTCCGACGGGGCCACCTTGTCTATTAATTCACGCACGTGCGTAATCTCCTCGGAGGCTCCGATTATAGGCTCTATGGTCGGGGTGGCGGAGGGTGACGACCGCTTGGAGCGTGGTGCTGTGCGGCGAGTCGGTGGCTGGGGTGTGTCGCCACCCTGCTCGGCCGGCAGCACACGCCGCAGGGAGGCGAGCAGACGATTCATATCTATCGGCTTGGTGAGGAAGTCGGCGGCACCCCGTCGCAACGCCTCAACCGCCGACTCTATGGAGGCCACCGAGGAGAGAACGATAAAGGGGGTGTCGGTCTGCGGCACCGCCGAGGCATCATCCGCCAAGATTACATCGAAGGGGATATGGCTACACATCGCCGCCGCACTATCGGCACTCTCGGCCACCTCGGTCGAGTAGCCCTCAAATTCCAAACGCTCCCGCAGGTTGTTTCGCACACTTTTTGATTGTTCCAGAACTAAAACTTTTGCCATAGTTGCTTAAAGTTAAAAAAATTGTTACTTTTGCATCAAAGTTAGTGTTTTACTCTCGTAAAAGCCTATTGATTGAGATTGCACAGCGAGGGGAGAACAAGTGTATAAAACCAATCCGAAAGAGGTATTGCCGAAGTCCGAAAAAATCGTCAGCCGGTCCAAACGGGCGATTGACTTGTGACAAAAAGTATCTCTATAAACGTATGAAAAAGAACTATAATTACACACGTCGCAAACTCTATTTGCCTGAATATGGTCGCCATATTCAGGAGATGGTGGACTCTCTGTTTGAGATTGAAGACCGCACCGAGCGCACCCGTCAGGCAAAGGCCGTAATCGCCGTAATGGGCAACCTTAATCCGCTGCTGCGAGATACGGCAGACTTCACCCACAAGCTCTGGGACCACCTCTTTATAATGTCTGATTTTCAGTTAGATGTGGATAGCCCATACCCACTCCCGTCTCGTCAGGACTTGATGATTAAGCCCAAGCGGCTGGACTATCCGCAGAGCTACATTCCATACAAGCACTACGGCAAGTATGTGACCCGCTTCATCAAGCAGCTCTCGGAGAAGGGGGGCGAGGAGCAGATTGGTGGCGAGGTACACAAGATTGCCGTATTTATGCGCTACAAGAGCTTCGAGTACAATCAGGAGCATCCGAGCAATGAGATTATCACAAAAGATATACGCCGAATGTCCGATTACAACATCGAGATTAGCGAGGATGTCCTAAATAATACCCGTCCGGAGTACAAACTCTTCCATACGCCGTATCAGCGTCAGGGCAAAAACAACGCACGTCAGGGGCAGAAGGGAAAGGGCACCCACTCCCAGCAGCAGAAGCGCAACAAAAACGTCGCCCGACACAATAGCCAGAAATAAAAGTGCGTTTTTAATATAATTTTGCTATCTTTACGTAATAATTGGATGTGAACCATATGAAGAAAACCCTTTTTTCAGTAGTTGTTGCAGTGGCTGCACTTTGCAGTTGTACCTCCTCGAAGGTGGAGATTTCGGGCAAGTTGCTCGGCCTCTGCCCTAAAACCGTATATTTGGAGCAGAGCTCTGCATCGGGCAAGATGCTGATAGACTCGGTTGCGCTTGCCGCCGACGGCTCGTACCGCTTCGAAATAGACAATGTGCCGGCAACACCCGCTATGTATAACCTCGTATATTGCAGCGAGCGTGTGCCTCTGCTGCTCTGCAAGGGGGATAAGGTTACCGTAAACTCGTTAGGCTCGCCTCTGGCAAACTACACCGTGAGCGGCTCGGAGGAGTCGGAGCTGTTGCGCCAATTTACGGCCGACTACGTGAGTGGCGCCTTGGCCCTCACCAAGAAGATGAGCAACTATGCGCAGGCCGACGAGCAAGAGCGTCGCACCATAGCGCAGGAGTACACGGCGAAATATCGTGAGATTAAGCGCAAGCAGATTTCGTTCATCGTCTCCAACAAGAGCCGCCTGGCTGCCGTATATGCTCTCTACCAGCGACTGCCGGGCGAGCAGTACCTCGTGGGTGCCGACTCCGACATCATCTACTTCCGCACCGTTGCAGATGCCATCTCGAAGAGCTATCCGACATCGCCATTCCTGCTCTCGCTGCGCAACGACGTGGCACGTATGGAGGCGCAGATATCGCTGATGAAGACCATCGAGCAGCGCAACTACCCCGACTTGGAGGCCTTCGATATGTATGGCAACAGCATCAAACTCTCGTCGCTTGACGGCAATGTGATACTCGTCGATTTCTGGTCTGCGGAGCTGGGTAGCAGCAACGCCCTGAATGCCGACCTCAAAGAGATTTACAACGAGTACGAAGGCCGAGGCTTCCGCATCTATCAGGTTGGCATCGACACCTCGAAGGCCACGTGGATAAATGCCGTGCAGTCACAGCGTCTGCCGTGGGTGTCGGTGTGCGACTTCCGAGGTCAGGCATCGCCGATGCTCGGGCTCTACAACGTACATAAGCTGCCGGCCAACTATCTCATAGGCCGTGACGGAAAGATTCTGGGCAAGGACCTCTATGGCGAGGAGTTATCCAAGAAGTTGGAGGAGATTTTATAGCATATAGACGATGTATTACTTCGCATCCGACATACACTTAGGGGCCGGCGATACGGCCACGGCACGGAGCACGGAGCAGCGCTTTGTAAGGTGGCTGACCGAGATTGAGTCCGATGCCGAGGCGCTGTTTCTGCTGGGCGACATCTTCGACTTTTGGTTCGAGTATGGCAAGGTGGTGCCAAAGGGGTTTGTCCGCACACTCGGACAGCTGGCCCGAATGACTGACCGAGGCATACGTGTCGTTATGCTCACGGGCAACCACGATATGTGGGTGCGCAACTACCTGCACGAGGAGTGCGGCATCGAGGTATATACCCGCCCTCAACTCTTCGAGGTGGCAGGCCGACGGCTGATGCTCGCACACGGCGACAACCTCGGCATCAAGGGGGCGCCGATGTTGCGCCTTATGAACGGCATATTCCGCTCTCGGGTGCTGCGCTTTCTGGCCTCGTGGCTTATCCATCCCGACCTCTTTGTCAGCTTCGGACGTTGGTGGAGCGGCTCATCCCGCAAGGCACACGGACAGGAGCGTGACCTCCGTTTCTTGGAGCCACTCGTGGAGTATGCCCGCAAGCACCAAGGCGAGGCGGAGTGCTTCATCTTCGGACATATGCACATCACGCACGAGGTGCGTGAGCCTCAACACCTGCTCTTTATGGGCGATTGGCACTATGCGCCAAACTGCCTCGTTATGAACGACGAGGGAGAGATTACACAGAAAATATTAGAGTAATATGCGACAATATCTTGATTTACTGCGCCGTATCGACACCGAGGGCGTTGTCAAAAGCGACCGCACCGGCACCGGCACAAAGAGCGTGTTCGGCCACCAGATGCGTTTTGATTTGGCGGAGGGCTTTCCTCTGCTGACAACCAAGAAAGTCTTCTTGAAGGGTATCATCCACGAGTTGCTGTGGTTCCTCAACGGCGACACCAACATCAAGTACCTCGTAGATAATGGCGTGCACATTTGGGACAACGATGCGTACCGCTACTACAACGAGTTGTGCGCCCGCCACGGCGTTCTGCCCGTAGATATGGACACCTTCCTTGCGGCTGCGCAGCAGAGCATCGACTCCCCTATCGAGGGGTACCGATTTGGCGACCTCAACCACGTGTACGGCTATCAGTGGCGCTCGTGGGGCCGCCCTAACGGCGAGAGCATCGACCAGATACAGCAGGTCGTGGATACCATACGCCGCAACCCCGACTCCCGCCGAATGATTGTCTCGGCGTGGAATGTTGCCGACGTGGATGAGATGGCCCTGCCTCCGTGCCACGTGCTCTTCCAGTTCTACGTAGCCAATGGCCGCCTCTCGTGCCAACTCTACCAGCGCAGTGCCGACACCTTCCTCGGCGTGCCGTTCAACATCGCCTCCTACGCCCTGCTTACGATGATGATTGCGCAGGTGTGTGGCTTGGAGCCGGGCGAGTTTGTCCACACCACGGGCGATACCCATCTCTACCTCAACCACTTGGAGCAGGCACACGAGCAGCTGTCACGCACACCTCGCAAGCTGCCACGTATGCGCCTCAACCCGCAGGTTACGTCGGTGTTCGACTTCCGCTACGAGGACTTCACCTTGGAGGATTACGACCCATACCCAACCATCAAAGCCCCAATGTCATTCTAATATGGTCAGCATCATCGTAGCAATAGCCGAGAATGGCGTTATCGGCGACAAGAACACCCTGCTCTGGCATATTCGGGAGGATATGGTGCGCTTCCGCACCACCACCTCGGGCCACCCCGTTGTGATGGGTCGCAAGACCTACGACTCGATAGGGCGACCACTGCCCAAGCGCACAAATGTCGTCATCACCCGAGATGCCGCCCTGCAAATCGAGGGGTGCACCGTCGTACACTCCTTGCAGGAGGCCATATCGCTCTTTCCGAGCGATGAGGAGGTCTTTATCATCGGCGGCACGCAGATATATACGCAGGCGATGGAGTATGCCGACCGCCTCTATCTCACCATCGTACACCGCCCATACGAGGGCGATGCCTCCTTCCCCGAGATTGACTACTCGCAGTGGCGAGAGCTCTCCCGCACGGAGTACGCCTCAGGCGAGAGCTTCGATGCGCCGTTCACATTCCTCGACCTGGAACGTATTCGATAAACAGAGCATACAAAATTATATAGACAAACAAACGGGGCTGTCTAACAAGTCCTCAAAAATGAAAATCACCCCCGTCAGATGCACTTCTGGCGGGGGTAAAATCGTTAAAAATTAGCCTTGTTAGACAGCTTCTGCTACGTTATAAGTGTATTACAGACGAGCCTTGATTGCTTTGGTCTCCTCCTCGTAGCCCGGCTTTTCCAGAAGAGCAAACATATTCTTCTTGTAAGCCTCAACGCCTGGCTGGTCAAACGGATTGACACCCAGCATATAGCCGCTGATACCGCAAGCCTTCTCGAAAAAGTAAATCAGAGCACCGAGGGTGCGCTCGTCGATGGTCGGAATCTCTACACGGAGGTTAGGCACGCCACCATCCACGTGGGCAATCTGAACGCCCAGCTCCGCCATACGGTTGATGTCGTGCAGACGACGACCTGCCAAGTAGTTCAGGCCATCGAGGTTCTCTGCGTCCGAGCATACACGCACGTCATACTTAGGAGCGCCTACCGAGATGATGGTCTCGAAGAGGGTACGCTCACCATCCTGAATATACTGACCCATAGAGTGCAGGTCGGCGGTAAGAGTTACCGATGCAGGGTAGATACCCTTGCCGTCCTTACCCTCGCTCTCGCCATAGAGCTGCTTCCACCACTCGTTGATATTCATCAGCTTAGGCTCGTATGAGCCCAAAATCTCAATCTTCTTGCCGGCACGATAGAGTGCGTTGCGCACGGCAGCATACTGTGCCGAGATATTATCCTCGTAAGCCACGCCCGGACGAGTAGCCTCCTCCACAGCACGTGCACCCTCGACGAGTGCGCAGATATCCACGCCACCTGCGGCCAGCGGAAGCAGACCTACCGGAGAGAGCACAGAGAAACGACCTCCCACATTGTCAGGAATCACGAATGTAGGATAGCCCTCCTGCGTAGCGAGGGTTTTGAGTGCACCACGAGCCTTGTCGGTAACGGCAACGATACGCTCCTTGGCATCCTCCTTACCATAGCGGCGCTCAATCTCCTCCTTGATGATACGGAAGGCGATGGCAGGCTCGGTGGTAGTACCCGACTTAGAGGCTACGATGGTAGCAATCGAGTAATCCTTCAACGCCTCCAACATCTCGCCCAGATAGTCCTCCGAGATATTCTGACCTGCGAAGAGCACGATAGGGTTCTTGTGCTCCTTGTGCAACAACTCAAACGAGTTGGTCATAGCGTCAATAACAGCCTTTGCGCCGAGGTACGAGCCTCCGATGCCGATACAGATGATGACATCGGCCTTTGCACGCAGCGCAGCAGCCTGCTTGTTGATAGCCTCCAAGTGGGCGGCATCAATGTCGGATGGCAGGGTAATCCAGCCCAAGAAGTCGCTACCCTTGCCCTCGCCGGCGTGCAACAGAGCATTAGCAGCCAAAGCCTCATTCTTCAACTCTTCCGAGATTTCGATTCCGCACTTGCGGGTGTCGAGTTTAATCAATTCCATAATCTACTGATTTATTTATTGTTATGTTGTTAGTTTTTATATTCCGTCACATCTTTCGACGGAGCCTGCTTCGCCCCGCCTTCCAAACATCAAAGATATAAAATTTTTTCAATAAAAAATAATAAAACTTGTCAATCTTTTGTTTATCTTTGCAAAAACGTACAGCAACTACGTTGCTAACCCACTTTTTGCGGTAAGAAAATTATAAAAAGATAAGATACTATGGGACTTTTTTCATTCACACAGGACTTGGCAATCGACCTTGGCACAGCCAACACGTTGATTGTCTATAATGACGAGGTTGTGGTTGATGAGCCGTCGGTGATTGCTATTGATATACAGACAAATCAGCTACACGCCCTCGGACACGCCGCAAAGCCTTACATCGGCCGTACTCCGAACAACCTGCGCACCATTCGTCCGTTGAAGGATGGCGTGATTGCGGACTTCAACGCCACGGAGTTGATGCTCAAAGGTCTGATTCGCAAGATTCACACCTCCGGCTCACTCTTCTCGCCATCGCTCAAAATGGTAATCTGCATACCGTCGGGCTCCACCAACGTAGAGATTCGTGCCGTGCGTGACTCGGCCGAGCACGCCGGAGCACGTGAGGTGGCGATGATTTTCGAGCCTATGGCTGCGGCTCTGGGTGCCGGCATCGACGTCGAGGCTCCGGAGGGAAATATGATTATCGACATAGGTGGCGGCACATCGGAGATTGCCTGCATATCACTGGGCGGTATCGTGACCTCGAAGTCCATAAATGTTGCCGGTGACGTATTCACCACCGACATCATCAACTACATCCGCCAGCAGCACAACATCCGCATCGGCGAGCGTACTGCCGAGGAGATTAAGTGCAAGGTGGGTGCCGCCCTGCCTGAGTTGGAGGTCGAGCCCGAGGATTTCGTTGTGACAGGACCGAGCGTGCTCACATCACTGCCACAGACCGTGACCCTCAATTACAGCGAGATTGCCTATGCTCTCGACTCCTCGCTCTCGAAGCTGGACGAGGCACTGATGCAGGTGCTGACCGATATGCCTGCCGAGCTCTACTCCGACGTAGTTCGCAACGGCATCTATCTGGCAGGTGGTGGTGCACTCATCAAGGGTCTGAACAAGCGCCTCTCCGACAAGACAGGCATTCCGGTACATATCGCCGAGGACCCACTGCGTGCGATTGTGCGAGGAACAAACATCGCCTTGAAGAACATCAACCACTTCTCATTCCTGTTGCGATAATTGCCCGATATAGGGAGGGGGGGGGCACCCCCCCCGCACAGATTGAGTAGCACATAGAGAGAGTTTAGAGGTTCGAGGCAGGGAGAGGCAACCAAGACACCCTGCCCGAACTCTTTTATCATCCGAGCGGCAATGCATAAATTATTGTATTTCATACGCAAGACCTACGTAGCGATAATCTTCGTGATATTGGAGATTATCGCCATACGTTCCTATGCCTACTCCACGCCCTACACGCAGGCACGCCTGCTGAAAGCCTCCCACAGTGTTGTGCGAGGGATGCACAGTGCCATACAGGGTGTTGGCGAGTACTTTTCACTGCGCCGCCAGAACATCATGCTGACGGAGCGTATCGCCGAGTTGGAGAACCGGCTCGATGCCATAGAGAGTGCCAACCCCGACATCGAGTTTGAGGTGACGGCGATGCACCGCTACGACTATATTGCTGCCCGTGTGGTATCAAACTCCATAAACCGTCCGCAGAACTTCATCACGATAGACAAGGGACTGAACGATGGCGTGAAGCTCAATATGGCGGTACTCTCGCCTGAGGGATACGCCGTAGGAAGCATCGTGAACTGCTCCGAGAACTTCTCGATAGCCAAGTCGTTGCTCAACAACACCTTCAAGGTCGGAGGTCGTCTGTCGGAGGATGGAAGCATCGGCACCCTGCACTGGAACGGGGGCGATGCGCAGATGGCGATATTCGACGAGGTGTCGAAGTATGCCAACATCAACGAGGGAGATATGGTCGTGGCATCGGGATTCTCCTACTACTTCCCGCCGGAGGTCATCATCGGCACCATCGAGAGTGTCGAGTTTCCGGAGAACCGCACCACATACGACTGCCGTGTGCGGCTTGCGGCCGACTTCTCACGCCTGAGTAACGTAATACTCGTGAGCAACAATATGGCCGACGAGGCGCAATCTCTCGACTCAACCCCAAAACATTAGAAGCGAAAAGATGAGGTCAAAAGTTCACTATATAACCTTCGTGACGGTGGTGTTGCTCTTGCAGATTTTCCTGCTCAACAACCTCACCTTCACCACCCTTGTAGCGCCGACGCTATACATCCTCTGCATAGTGCTGATGCCGCTCGACACCTCGCCCGTGAAGATTCTCTTCGCAGGTCTGGCCGTGGGCGTGCTGATGGATATCACGATGGGCACCTGCGGTCTGAATACGCTGACCACACTCCCCATAGCCTTCTTCCGTCGCTCGCTGCTGCACCTCACCGCCGGCTTCTCCGACTTCGACAACGAGGGCGACATCCCGAGCGTCAAGCGACTCGGCCGATTCCGCTTTCATCGCTACATCATAACCATCGTGACGCTGCACTCGCTGCTCTTCTTCGGGTTTGAGCACCTGTCGCTGAGCAACTTTGGTTTCTTCCTCTCACGCCTTGCGTGCAGCACCATTGCGACGCTTGTGCTTGTATATCTGATGCTTATCATCTTCACACCTAAACTGACGACGCAAAAGTAATGAACGGCTACGGAGATAAATTCCACTGGCGAGTGGTGGCGCCACGAGTGGTAGTGCTCATCATCTTTGGTGTGCTGCTGCTGCGTGCCGGCTACCTGCAACTCTTCGACAACGAGTACGAGGGACGTGCCGCCGACAACTATCTCCGCTACGTCAGGACATATCCGCCACGAGGCGAAGTCTTCGACCGCAATGGCGAGTATTTGATTCAGAGCAAGGAGTGCTACGACCTTATGGCGGTATGGCGTGACCTGCCGAAAGAGGGGCTCGACACGACGCTGCTCTGCGACATCACTGGACTCTCGCCCAAACGCATCCGACGAGCTCTCTCCGAGGCACGGCAGAACTCCCGACAAGGCTCGCTGATAGCCAAATACCTCACCGTGGAGGATAAGCTGCGTATGGACGAGTTGGGCATCAGCGGCTTCTACACCGTGCCACGCACCGTGCGCAACTACCCTCGCAAGATTGGAGGCAACCTGCTCGGCAGTCTGGGCGAGATAAACGAGCGACAGCTCAAAAATGACGACGAGGGGTACTACGCTATGGGCGACTATATCGGTGTCGATGGCTTGGAGCTGGCCTACGAGAAGGAACTGCGAGGCGAGAAGGGGTTGCTGCTGCGCAACATCCGCACCCGCAACGAAGATAGTGACGAGATACTGAGGGAGCCGGTGGCGGGCAAGCGGCTCATCTGCACGATTGACGCCCGCCTGCAAGCCTATGCCGAGGAGTTAATGGAGGGCAAGGTGGGTGCCGTGGTAGCCATTGAGCCTGCCACGGGAGAGATTCTGGCGTTGGTATCCTCGCCGACCTTCGACCCCGACGATATGGTAGGTCGTGACCGAGGCAACAACTACGTGCGCCTGCTGCGTGAGCCACGTGAGCCACTCTACAACCGTGCGCTCTACCCGAAATATACCCCTCCGGGCTCAACCTTCAAGCTCGTAAACGGACTTATCGGATTGCAGGAGGGGGTGTTGAAGCCTCACTACCGCTACCAGTGCCACAAGGGCTACCACTACGCAAACGGCAAGAAGCTCGGCTGTCACGAGCACGCCTCGCCGCTGAACCTCGACTATGCCATTGCCACCTCGTGCAACGCATACTTCTGCGAGGTCTTCCGCAACATCTTGGAGAACAAACGCTACGACTCCGCCAAAGATGCCTACGAGGTATGGCGGGAGTACGTCGAGAGCTTCGGCTTTGGCCGCCGTCTGGATATCGACCTTGCGAGGGAGAGTGGCGGCTACCTCCCCGACAGAGCCTTCTACGACAAGCTGTATCGTCGCTCGTGGAATGCGCTGACCGTGCTCTCACTCTCCATCGGTCAGGGCGAGTTGGGCGTTACGCCTCTGCAACTTGCCAACCTCGCCGCCACGATTGCCAACCGTGGCTACTACTACATCCCGCACATTGTACGCAGTGTGGAGGGGCAGGACTCGCTCGATGCCCGCTTCTACCGCAAAAACTATACGAAGGTAGATACCAAGCACTTCGAGACCATCGTCAAGGGGATGTGGCGAGCGGTCAATGTTGATGGTACGGCACAGGGCGCAATGCTCCCGGGGTTGGACGTGTGTGGCAAGACCGGCACGGTGCAGAACCCGAAGGGCGACGACCACTCGACCTTCATCTCCTTTGCGCCACGCAACAACCCGAAGATTGCCATCGCCGTATATGTCGAGCACGGAGGCTTCGGCGCCTCGGCGGCCGTTCCCGTGGCATCACTGCTCGAAGAGTTCTACCTGACGGACACCATCACCCGTCCGTGGCTCGTCGAGTACATAAAGAACAAAAAGATTGATTACTACAACGCCTATGACCGCAAGAAGAAGAAATAGTGCCGCTCTGTTCGAGGGGCTTGATATATGGGCGGTTATGCTCTACGTTGCGCTGACTATGGTTGGCCTGATGGCGATATTCTCCGCATCGTGGGACTCCACGAGCGAAGCTCCGCTCTCCTTCTCGCACAACTATATGAAGCAGGCAGTATGGCTCGGCATATCGTGGGTTGTGGCTCTCTTCATCCTGCTGCTCGACAGCAGCGTATGGCATAAGGGGGCGTACTTCTTCTACGGCGCAGGCATCCTCGCCCTGCTCCTGACATTTATACCGGGGCTTGGCACGGAGGTTAATGGCGCCCGAGCGTGGCTCGACATCGGCGGCTTCCGCTTGCAGCCTATGGAGCTGGCCAAGATTACCATCGCACTTGCCACGGCACGCATAATGAGCGAGTACAACTTCTCAATCAACAAGGTGGGCGACCTGTTCCGAGTGGCGGCGATACTCCTCGTGCCTATGGGCATCGCCGTATTGCAGAACGACACCGGCTCCGGATTGGTACTCTGCTCGTTCCTCTTTATGTTCTATCGTGAGGGGCTGAACAACTGGATTTGTGTACCGATACTCTTTGTCGCTGCGCTCTTTATCCTCTCGTTCATCTTCACGCCCATCACGCTGTTATTCTCGCTCATCGCCATCTTCACCCTCTCGGCGGCGATGATGATGCGGGGCCGCTGGCGTATATGTGTCACGTATGTAGCCTCGTTGCTGCTCGTGAGCATCATCGTCTTCCTGCTCTGGGGCCTCATCTCCAAGGGCAACGCCTCCTACTATATCAGCCTACTCGCTACGACCCTCGCATCCGTGGTCGTCGTAGTTATATATGCCATCCGAGAGAACCTGCGCCCGCTGATTATCGTTGTGGCGATATTCTTTGCGGCGGTGATGATACCGCCATCCTCCGACTTGGCATTCAGCCGTCTTAAACACCACCAGCAGCAGCGAATACAGACCTTCCTCGGCATTGAGGAGGACCCTGATGCCGACTACAACGTCAATCAGGCGAAGATAGCCATCGGCTCCGGAGGCATCTTCGGCAAGGGGTACCTGCAAGGGTCGCAGGTGCGCTACGGATTGGTGCCGGAGCGCCATACCGACTTCATCTTCTGCGCCATAGGCGAAGAGTTCGGCTTTATGGGTGCGCTGGTGCTGCTCGGCCTCTTCGGGGCCTTCATTCTGCGACTGATGAAGATGGGCGACCGACAACAGGAGAGCTTCGGCAGGGTCTATTGCTATGCCGTCGCCTCGATGTTGCTGTTCCACGTATGGGTCAATATCGGTATGACTATGGGTGTGATGCCCGTGATGGGAATACCTCTGCCGCTGATAAGTTACGGAGGCTCCTCACTGCTGGCATATACCATAATGATATTTATAGCCTTTGCGCTCGATGCCTCGACACGCAAGGGGCTGCCAACATATAGCAGATTATAAAAAATGAGAGATATGAGAAAGACTTTTTTGATTCTTATCACTGCCGCACTGCTTGCGGGCTGCAACAACGACGGGGGCGATGACAATCGCATACGCAAGCACTACACTGCCGACTTCGAGGATAGCTCCTACTCTACCGGCGACACCGAGAACCCCGGCAACACCGTCACCAACCGTTGGTGGGCATCGCTCATCGACTCGAAGCAGTATGGTGGCCCGCTGCTCTACGGCGAGCCCGACGGTCAAGGCTTCTACCTCGGCAACCCCGACAAGCCATACGCTTGGTACGACATCCGCACCGACCTATGGAGCGAGTTGGTGGGTGCCTTCGACAACTACACCTTCTCGGGTGGCGGCATAGCGGTATCGAACTACAACCCCGACGGCTCAGTGGCAAATGGACACTACACCTACGAACAACAGCTCACGGCCGACCGTGCGCATAGTGGCAACAACTTCCTCGTATGCTACGTTGCCTCGAATGATGTTCCGCCGTTTATCGAGTTCAAATACTCCACGGGTATCATTGAGCATATCTACATCTTGGGAACACGCTATACGTTGGATGTTTTGCAGAACGGCTACGCAGGCCCGGGCTATCAAATCCCGGCATTGCCGAAGGATGGATATATGAAGGTTATCGCCACCGGCTACGACGCAAATGGCGCAACAACAGGCTCGGTGGAGACCTACATCAAGCGTACCGAGGTATCGACCTTGGCCTCGTGGCGTAAGTGGGACCTCTCGCCACTGGGCGAAGTCAAGGGTGTGCGCTTCACGATGGAGGAGGGCACAATCGTCAACGGCGAGTGCGTCAAGAGCGAACTCCCGTATCTGAACTACCCTACCTACCTGGCGATGGACGACATACAGGTATATAAATAGGTATATAGGCAATAAAGGGCACAGGAAACGCCACGATGGCAGATACTCGGTATCTCCATCGTGGCGTAATCTATTTACGAGAGGGCGATTATCGGCGAGCCTCCTTAGCCTCGATGCACTCCGTTGCGTGAGGCACACGCAGCAGACGCTCACGAGGAATCAGCTTGCCCGTCGTCTTACAAATTCCGTAGGTCTTATGCTCGATACGCACCAATGCAAGTTCGAGGTTCTTGATAAATTTGAGTTGGTGCGCAGCCAGACGCTCACTCTCCTCTTTCGAGAGCGTAGCAGCACCCTCCTCCAACACCTTAAATGTCGGCGAAGTATCCTCTGTATCGTTATCAGCACTGTGTGTTATGGAGGCACGCAGCAACTCGTAGTCGTGACGTGCGGTTGCGAGTTTCGATAAAATCAACTCCTTAAACTCCGCCAATTCAGCATCGCTGTATCGGGTTTTTACGTTCTCTGCCATAGTTGCAATTATTATAATTTATACCAATCGTGTTAGTAAAGATATGAATAATATTTCATACTTCCAAATAAATGTTCTCTTCTCCTATACGAATAGGGAAAAATAAGGGGCTTCGATACTCCTCGAAGCCCCTTGATATATCTCTCAAAGCGTGATTTACATCTTTGAAACGGCAATCTTCAACGGAGAATCATTCACATCCGAATCTACCACAAAGTCGCCCTTCGGCTCTGCCGACGTGCGCACCGAGGTAGCAAGGGTCTGCTGACCGATATATGCGGCAAACTCCTCCACGGCATCGTGCACGAGCGGCATATCCTCAATCTCCACAACAATCTTATCGGTAACCTCGAAACCGGAATCCTTACGTATATTCTGGATGCGGTTTATCAACTCACGTGCCACACCCTCACGCTGCAACTCCGGAGTTACCGTGATATCGAGTGCCACGGTGAGTTTGCCCTCGCTCGTAACCAGCCAACCCGGCATATCCTCCGAGGTAATCTCGAAGTCGGCAGGCGTAACGGTAATCTGCTCGGCACCCATATCCAGCACCACACTCTCCGACTGCTCAATCTCGGCAATCTTCTCCTGCGAGAACGTCGCCGTCATAGCAGCAATCTGCTTCATATACTTACCATACTTCGGGCCGAGGGTCTTGAAGTTAGGCTTGATACGCTTGGTAATCAGGCCCGTAGTGTCGTGGATAAGCTGTACCTCCTTGACATTCACCTCACCCATAACAAGGCTCCTTACCGCCTCGATATGTCGCTCGGTGGCAGCATCAAGCACCGGCACCAGAATCTTGGTCAGCGGCTGACGCACCTTGATATTGACCTTGCGGCGCAGTGCGAGCACCATCGAGGAGAGTCGCTGTGCAATCTCCATCATCTGCTCCAAATCCGTATCAACCAACGAGTCGTCACACACAGGGAACGAGGCGAGGTGCACGGACTCCTCGGCGCAGTTACCGCTCACGGAGTTCAGGTCACGGAAGATACGCTCCGAGATGAACGGCGCAAACGGAGCCGACAACTTGGCCACGGTCTCCAAGCAGGTATAAAGGGTCTGATATGCCGAGAGCTTATCCTCGTTCATCTCACCACCCCAGAAGCGTTTACGGTTCAGGCGCACGTACCAGTTACTCAGATTCTCGCCAACGAACTCCGAGATAGCACGAGCAGCAGGTGTCGGGTCGTAGTTCTCCAACGCCGCCGTAACATCCTTGACCAGCGTGTTGAGCAGCGAGATAATCCAGCGGTCAATCTCCGGACGCTTCTCGACAGGAACCTGCGGCTCCTTGCCCGTGAAGCCGTCGATATTGGCATAGAGGGCGAAGAAGGAGTATGTGTTATAGAGCGTGCCGAAGAACTTACGGCGCACCTCATCCACACCCTCAACGTCAAATTTGAGGTTATCCCACGGCTGCGAGTTGGAAATCATATACCAGCGGGTAGCATCTGCACCATACTTGTCGAGCACCTCGAATGGGTCAACGGCATTGCCAAGACGCTTCGACATCTTGTTACCGTTCTTATCCAGCACCAGACCATTGGAGATGATATTGCGGAATGCCACCGAGTCGAAGAGCATCGCAGCAATGGCGTGCAGCGTGTAGAACCAACCTCTGGTCTGGTCCACACCCTCGGCGATGAAGTCCGCAGGGAAGACCTTGTCGAACTTATCCGCATTCTCAAACGGATAGTGCAGCTGCGCATAAGGCATCGCTCCCGAGTCAAACCAAACGTCGATAAGGTCGCTCTCACGGCGCATAGGCTCGCCCTTTGACGACAGCAGCACGATGGAGTCAACATACGGCTTGTGCAGGTCGATACGCTCGGTCGAGTAGTTCTCCTTCGACATATCGCCAACGACAAAGTTCTTGTACGGGTTCTCCTTCATCACGCCCGCCGCAACGGCCTTCTCAATCTCGGCCATCAGCTCCTCAACCGAGCCGATACACTTCATCTCCGAGTAGTCCTCCGTAGCCCAGATTGGTAGCGGAGTACCCCAGAAGCGGGAGCGAGAGAGGTTCCAGTCGGCCAAGCCTTCGAGCCACTTGCCGAAACGGCCCGTACCGGTAGATTCCGGCTGCCACTTGATGGTCTTGTTCAGCTCAATCATACGCTCACGCAGAGCCGTAACCTTCACAAACCACGAGTCGAGCGGGTAGTAAAGCACCGGCTTGTCCGTGCGCCAGCAGTGTGGGTACGAGTGGGTATGTTTCTCTATCTTGAAGGCCTTATTCTCGCCTTTGAGTGTCACGGCAATATCAATGTCGAGTGTGGTGTCGCTATCCTTCAACGCCTCGTCGAAGGCATTCTTGACGTAGCGGCCCGCCCACTGCGAGTAGGCCTCAACATCCACGTTGCTCCTGACAAACTCCGCATCCAAATCCTCCAAGCGGAAGAAACGGCCGGAGCGGTCCACCATCGGGCAGGTCTTACCCGCCGTATCGACCATAAAGAGCGGTGCGATACCTGCGGCACGAGCCACACGGTCGTCATCCGCACCGAAGGTTGGTGCAATATGTACGATACCCGTACCATCGGAGGTGGTTACATAGTCGCCGACAATAACACGGAAGGCATCGCCGTACTGCTCCAAAGGCTTAACCCACGGAATCAGCTGCTCGTAGCGCACACCCTCCAACTCCTTGCCCTTATAGGTCTGCTCGCAGAGGGTGAACGTACCCTCCTGCTTCTTTCCGAAGTATGTCGGAACCAAATCCTTCGCCATAATGATAGTCTGCGGGGTCTCGGTATATGGATTGAGACACTTGACCTTCACATACTCAATCGAAGGGCCTACGCAGAGTGCCGTATTTGACGGCAGAGTCCAAGGCGTAGTGGTCCAAGCCAAGAAGAAGAGCTCTCCCTGCACATCGGCAAACAGATGCTCGCTCTTCTCATTTCGCACCACACGGAACTGCGCCGTGCAGGTGGTATCCTTCACATCACGATAGCAGCCCGGCTGGTTCAACTCGTGGGTCGAAAGGCCCGTACCGGCAGCCGGCGAATATGGCTGGATGGTATAGCCCTTATAGAGCAACCCCTTGTCGAAGAGGCGTTTGAGCAGGTGCCACAGCGTCTCGATATACTTGTTGTCGTATGTGATATATGGGTCGTCGAGGTTCACCCAATAGCCCATCTGGCGTGTCAGGCGGCTCCACACATCCGTATATTTCATCACATCCTCACGGCAGCGACGGTTGTACTCCTCCACGGTAATCTTCTTGCCGATATCCTCCTTGGTGATGCCGAGGGTCTTCTCGACACCCAGCTCCACAGGCAGGCCGTGAGTATCCCAACCCGCCTTACGATGCACCTGATAGCCCTGCTGCGTCTTGTAGCGGCAGATGATATCCTTGATGGTACGAGCCATAACGTGGTGAATGCCCGGCATACCGTTTGCCGATGGTGGGCCCTCATAGAAGACGAAAGCCGGATGACCCTCACGTGTGGAGAGGCTCTTGTCGAAGGTTCCTTCGGCATCCCACTCACGCAGAACGCTCTCGGCAACAGAGGCCAAATCGAGATTTTTGTACTCCTTGAATTTCATTATATCATTGTTTTAATCGTTTCTAACTTGCAAAGTTAGTAAAATTTCCCGAAGAACATATCGTAACTGCCCGAGAATCGTATATATATCGACAAAAAAGAGGCTCCCGCAACTGCGAAAGCCTCTATACTGCACCGTAGGAGCCTACTTCTTGCGACTCCTCTTGGCCTTTTTGGCACCCTTTGCATCCTCCTCACCACTCTCGTCGCTCGCCACCTCCGGCTCCTCGGCACCTCCGCCCAGAGCGTGGTAGAGGTTAATGGAGCCCTGAATGGCCGCAAAGCGGTCGGCAATCTGCGACAACTGCGCCGACAAGAGAGCCTGCTGCGCCGTGAGCACCTCCAAGTAGGTGGACTCCGAGTGACTCATCAACTGACGGGTACTATTCACGGCACTCTCCAAGGCGGCAATCTGACGCTGACGGATATCGGTCTTATTGCGTGCGGCACGGCACTGCGCCAGCGCATCATTGACCTCGCTACCCGCCTGCAACAGCGTCTGTCGGAAGGCTATCAGAGCCTCCTCCTGCTGCGCCTTGGCGATTTTGAGGTTCGCCCGATTTCTACCCGCATTGAAGATTGGGGCTGCAAGTTTGGCAACCGCCGACACAAGCCACGCCCCCGGCGAGGAAATCATCGCACCCAACTGCTCCGTCCACCCGAAGTCGGCACCGATGGAGAGCGACGGATAGAAGGCGGCACGGGCAAGGTTCGTATTGTAGAAGGCCTGCTCCAACGCCCGCTCCGCACTCTGCACATCAGGGCGACGTGAGAGGAGCTGCATCGGCACGCCTATCATCATATCACGGCGCACGCTCTGGTTGTAGATATCTCCACGCTCGAAGTGCTGTGGCGTGGTACCCAGCAGCAGTGCTAACGTATTCTCTACCTGAATGATATCATACTCCAAGTCGAAGAGCGATGCATCAATCGAACAGCTATTCGCCTCGGTCTGCGACACCGAAGCCTCGTTGGTCATACCCGCCTGCTTCATCGCCTTCATAATGCGGACATTCTCCTTCCACGAGGCAGCCGTGGTGCGTGACACGTGCAGCTGCGCATCGAGCATCAGCAGTGTATAGTAGCAGTTGGCAATCGAGGCTATGAGGTTGGTCTGCACGCTACGGCGGTAGAGTTTACTCTGCTCATAGACCGACTCCGCCTTACGCTTCGAGTTGAGCAGGCGACCCGCCACATCTATCTCCCAACTTGCCGCTACGGGTATCGTGTAAGAGTGCGACGAAGTGGAGGCCTTGCCAAAGCGGTTTGTCGTCGAGAAGCTCGGCTCGAAGGCAAACGACGGGTAGAACGAGAGGCGTGCGGTACGCAGTGCAGCCTCCGACTCCACAATGCGCTGGGCTGCAATCTGCATATCGGCATTGTTTGCCAGACCCTGCTCTATAAGACGTTGCAGGTGCGTATCGGTGAAGAAGTCACGCCAGCAGACATCCGCAACCGTCACGGTATCGGCCGCGGGAACACCCTCGCCATAAAGGCCCTCGGTGGAGATGCTCTGGGGACGTGAATATTTCTGATAGACCGAGCAACTGCCGCTCAACACGGCTACGACCATTAGTATCAACAACTTTTTCATTACTCTACCTCCTCCTTTATTTTGAGTGGGACAATCTTCTCCTGCAACTTCTGGAATACGATAAAGAGCGACGGCACCAGGAAGAGCAGTCCGATGGTTCCGATAATCATACCGCCCACGACACCTGCGCCGAGGGTGTTGTTACCATTGGCACCAACGCCATTGGAGAACATCAGCGGAATCATACCGAAGACCATCGTCAGCACGGTCATCATAATCGGACGGAAACGCTCTCTGGTGGCCTCATAGGCAGCATCCAAAAGCGACAACCCTGCACGGCGGCGCTCCACGGCGAACTCCGTAATCAGGATGGCGGTCTTGGAGAGCAGACCGATAAGCATAATAAGACCCGTTTGCAGGTAGATGTTATTCTCCAACCCCATCATTCGTGCGAAAGCAAAGCTGCCGAACAGACCGAAAGGCACTGCCAGAATAACGGCAAACGGCACGACGAAACTCTCGTACAAAGCACAGAGTATCAGATATATGAGCAGGATACATATCACGAAGATAATCGCCGTATTGTTGCCGCTCGTAGCCTCCTCACGGGCAATACCGCCAAAGTCGTAACCATAACCGATAGGCAGCACCTCACGTGCAGCCTCTCGCACGGCACGGATGGCATCTCCGGAGGAGTAGCCGTCGGCAGCACGACCGTTCACGCTGATTGACGGGAACATATTGAAGCGGGCGAGGTTCTCCGGCGCATAAATCTTCTTCAAGGTCACGAACTGGCTGATAGGGGCCATCTCGCCACCGATGCGCACGAAGATATTGTTGAGTGTCTGCTTATCGACACGATATTTAGGGTCGGCCTGCACCATCACCTGATAGAGCTTGGTGAAGCGGTTGAAGCGGGTGGAGAGCGAGCCTCCATAGTAGCCGTTCAGCACGCTGAGCACCTCCTTCGGCGAGGTGCCGGCACGCTTACACTTCACGGCATCGACATCTATCTGGTACTGCGGGAATCTCGGGTTGAACGAGGTACGCACGGAGCCTATCTCCGAGCGCTCTTCAAGCACCTTGATAAACTCGTTGGTAACCTCCGCCAAGTCCTCAATCGTGCCACCCTTTCTATCCTGTATGTGCAGCTCGAAGCCGTTGGTCGAGCCGTAACCCGGAATCATCGCCGGCGAGGTCGCAAAGAGCGTTGCATCATTGACATAGGTCGAGTACTCCTTCACTCGCTCCATAATATCGAACACGCTGTGCTCCTTACCCGGACGCTCATCCCAGTGCTTCAATCGCAGGGTAAAGTTACCATACGAGGAGCCTGCACCGGAGGTCATACCGAAGCCCGCCATATTGAGGTAGGCGTGGCACTCGTCGATATTCTGCACGATATCACGGTCGATACGGTCCATAACCGACTTGGTATGTGCGAGCGTGCTACCCGGAGCCGTCGATACGTCGATACGCACCGTTCCGATATCCTCACGAGGGATAAGTCCCGTCTTGGTGGTCTGCATAAAGTAGAGCAGCAGCACCACACCCAGCACTACCCATACGCCCGAGAGCCAGCGGTGGTTCAGGAAGAACCTCACCCCCTTCAAGTAGCGGGCGGTCAAGGCGTTGAAGGCACTCTCGAAGGAGTCACTCAAACGGGATACGAAAGAGCGTTTCACAGCGTTGCCCTTCTCATCCTTCGGTTTGAGCATCATAGCACACAGCGCCGGACTGAGCGTCAAGGCGTTGATTGCGGAGATACCCACAGCCACGGCCATCGTCAGACCAAACTGCGTATAGAAGATACCCGACGTTCCGCCCATGAGCGACACCGGAATAAACACCGCCATAAATACCAAAGTGGAGGTCACTACCGCCGTGGTAATACCATCCATAGCATCTATCGCCGCCTTCATCGGCGACTTATAGCCGATATCGAACTTGGAGTGCACCGCCTCAACGACGATGATGGCATCATCGACCACGACACCAATCGAGAGCACCAGCGCAAAGAGCGTGAGCAGGTTGATACTGAATCCCAGCAGGTAGAGGAACAGGAATGTTCCCACGATAGAGACGATGGTCGCAATAAGCGGGATGAGTGTCGAGCGCAGCGAGCGCAGGAAGACAAACACCACCAGCGTAACGAGCAGAATCGCCTCCAACAGCGTGCGAACCACATTCTTAATCGAGGCGTAGAGGAAGTCGTTGGCACTCGACAGCACAACCATCTCCAAGTCGGCAGGGAAGTCCTCCTGCGCCTGTGCCATATACTCGTCGATGCGGTTGATAACCTCCGTAGCATTCGAGCCCGGAGTCTGGTAGATGTTGAACGAGGTTCCCGGACAACCATTGACCTCTCCAAGGTAGAGGTAGGACTGTGTACCCAACTCGATGTCGGCAACATCCTTCAATCGCAGCACCTCACCATTCGACAAGGCTCGGATGACGATATTTTGGAACTCCTCCGGCTTCTCCAAACGACCCTTGTAGCGCATCGCATACTGGAAGGTCTGGTCGGAGTTTTCGCCCAGAGAGCCCGTTGCCGCCTCGATATTCTGCTCGCCCAGAGCCGCCGAAATATCGGCGGGGATGAGCTTATACTGCGCCATAACATCGGGTTTGAGCCAGATACGCATCGAGTAGTCGGCACCTCGCACCTCGATATCTCCCACGCCGGCGATACGTGAGATGGCCGGCACAAGGTTAATCTTGATATAGTTTACGATGAAGGTACGGTCGTAGGTTCCGTTAGGGCTATACAGCGCTATCTGCTCCAAGATGTTGGTCTGTCGCTTCTTGACCGTCACACCCACATCCGTAACCTCCGACGGCAACTGACGTGTTGCACGGGAGACACAGTTCTGCACATTGACCGCCGCCATATCGGGGTTGGTGCCCTGCTTGAAGAAGACGCTGATGCTTGCACTACCGTTATTGGATGCCGAGGAGGTCATATAGGTCATATTCTCGACACCGTTGATAGCCTCCTCCAACGGCACTACCACACTCTTCTGCACCGTCTCGGCACTTGCGCCGTTATAGTTTGCCTGCACACGAATAGTCGGCGGAGCGATATTCGGATAACGCTCGATAGGCAGCACCGCCAGTCCGATAAGTCCACCGATGACTATCACGATGGATATTACCGACGAGAGTACAGGTCTTTCGATGAATGTTCTGATATTCATTGTCTATCCTCCTCTATTTCTCGCCCTCAACTATGCGCTTAATCTTCACCGTCTGGTCATCACGCAGCAGACCCACACCCTCAACAACAATCGTGTCGCCCTGCTCCAAGCCCGACTCCACGACGTACTCCTTGCCGTTGCTGATGTTGAACACGCCGATAATCTTCGACTTGGCCACGCCACCCTTCACGGTATATACATAGACCTTATCCTGAATCTCGTAGGTCGCCGACTGCGGAATCACAATGCAGCCCTCCGCCTTGTGAGGCAGGATGATGTTACCCGAGCCTCCCGAGAGCAGCAGACGACGTGAGTTAGGGAACTTGGCACGCACGGTAACCGAACCTGTCGTCGGGTCGATGATACCGCTTATGGCCTCGATACGACCCTTCTCTTTATATATGGTACCGTCGCTGAGCTGCAACTCGATGGATGGCATAGATTGCAGAGCATTCTCCAACGAGCCGTGCTGACGTGTCAGCGAGAGCACCTGCGACTCGGTCATCGAGAAATAGACGTACATCTCCGAGTTGTCCGACACCGAGGTCATAGGCGTAGAGTCCGACGGACTCACCAACGTACCCACACGGAACGGCAGCGTACCCACCACGCCATCCACCGGGCTCTTGACCATAGTATAGGAGAGGTTGTTGCGGGCATTTACCTCGTTGGCCTTCGCCTGCGCCAACTGTGCACGCTCGCTGGCAAGTTGTGTTCGGGCCATATTGAGGTCGAACTCCGAGATGATGTTCTGCTTGTAGAGCTGCTCCTTACTTGTGGTCGTAAGCTCCGCCGCATCCACAGCCGCCTGCGCCACATCCACGTTAGCTATGGCCGTCTGCAACGCCGCCTCGTAAGGCACTTGGTCGATAACGAAGAGCGTCTGCCCGTTCTTCACGAGCGAGCCCTCCTTGACGTAGATGTCGGTGATGTAGCCCTGCACCTTCGGGCGGATGTCGATATCCTGCTTACCTCGAATGGTCGCCGAATAGACCGACGAGAGCTTGCGGGATGTAGGTTTGAGAATCATCACCTCGTACTCACGGGTGCGCTTGGTTGTCGTCTCCTCCTCGCAGCCGGAGAGCATCGTCACGGCAGCAATGCAGAGGAGCGTCGCAAAAATTTTTGAACGTATCATAGATTTTGGTTTTATTGTTATTCCCGTCTAAATTTACCCTTTGGGTAAAAACCGCTACGAAGTTAATATTTTTTGGACAATATTCACCATTTGTAATGGCGAAACGGCAATATTCAGGGGTGAAATGACACAAAGAAGGTGAGTTTCAGAAGGGTGTCCGTGGGGGCAACGCAGGAGAATGATAGGTTGAGGGGGGGGGCAGGGCGCAACATTAGGGAAGTTAAGGTGATTAGGGAGTTTAGGGAGAGCGCAACGAAAAGGTTGTTAAAGGTTATTAAGGGGAACGCAAGCGTTTGGGGCAAGGCGGCAAAGTACACCAGCATATTGCGCACCATTAATAACCCTTAATAGCCCTTAACTCCCTTAACAACCCTTAAACTCGTGCGCCATCTTTTGCGCCCACACAAGCAGTTGGGGCACAAAAAAAGCGGCGTAGCCTTCGCCACACCGCTCATATTCGCACTTCTAAAATCAAATAGAGCGAGAGATTTTGAGGCTGCCCGAGGCTTTCGAGGTAGGAGCATACTGAGCGTATGTGACTATCTCGAAAGGCGAGGCAGACGCCAAAATATCCGCTCTATTTGGTTTTAGATAGATATGTCAAGAATCTCAAACTTCAATACCCCCGCAGGAACAGTCACCTCAACAACCTCTCCCTTCTTCTTGCCGAGGATAGCCTTGGCAATAGGGGTGCCGATTGCGAGCTTACCCTCACGCAGGTTGGCCTCGTGCTCCGCCACAAGGGTATATACCACCTGACGGTTATTGTTGTGGTTGAGCAGTGTTACCTTGCTGAGAATCTGCACCTTGCTCTTGTCGATTTTGGTCTCGTCGATGATGCGTGAGTTGGTGAGTGTGTGTTCGAGGTTTGCGATACGCATCTCCAACAGGCCCTGTGCCTCACGTGCTGCATCGTACTCGGCATTCTCGGAGAGGTCGCCCTTGTCACGAGCCTCGGCGATAGC
Source organism: Alistipes sp. (assembly GCA_017483225.1). Lineage (GTDB taxonomy): Bacteria > Bacteroidota > Bacteroidia > Bacteroidales > Rikenellaceae > Alistipes. The sequence goes on along the minus strand of JAFULF010000007.1, from coordinate 86,788 downwards.
CGCTGCTGCCGCAGGACGCTCCACGGAACGCATATGGTCGAGTTCGTCCTTCAATTTTTTATAACCCTCTGCGGTTAAGTAGATAATCTCTTGTGCCATAATATTTTTAGTTTTTATATTTTTCAGACATAACAAAAAATAAAGAATCCCAACCTTTGCAGTCGGAACCCCATAATCTTACTTATTTGCTACGCAAAGGTAAATATTCTTTTTCGGAAAACCAAATTTTAGGTCACTTTGCTTCTCTCAATTTCCAAATATAGAAAAGAGTGCCGCCTCGCACGATGGCAAAGCGGCACTTTCACATATATAGTATAGACTACAATGCGCCAATCTCGTAGAGGGCACCATTCACCTTGCGTACAGCGTCAGCCGATGCAACGAACTTAGCCTGCTCATCCTTGTTGAGGTCAATCTTGACAATCTTCTCAACACCCTTCTTGCCGAGGACAACAGGAACGCCGAGGCAGATATCCTCCTGACCATACTCGCCTTCGAGCAATACGGAGCAAGGAACGATAGCCTTGGTGTCGTTGATGATGGCATCAACAACAGATGCTCCCGCAGCACCCGGAGCGTACCAAGCCGATGTGCCGAGCATACCGGTCAGGGTTGCACCGCCAACCATAGTGTCGGCAGCAACCTTCTCCAACTTCTTCTTCGAGAGGAGCTGAGTTACAGGCACACCCTTGATAGAGGCCTTCGATACGAGCGGAATCATAGTGGTATCGCCGTGACCGCCGATTACCATACCGTCGATATCCTGAATACCTGCGCCCGAAGCCTTCGAGAGGTAGCAACGGAAACGGGAAGAGTCGAGAGCACCACCCATACCGATTACACGGTTCTTCTTCAAGCCGGTAGCCTTCAAGGTGAGGTATGTCATTGTATCCATAGGGTTCGAGATGATTACGAACAGAGCCTTTGGCGACCAACGGAGAGCGTTCTCAACAACACCCTTAACGATTTTTGCGTTGATACCGATGAGCTCCTCGCGAGTCATACCCGGCTTACGAGGGATACCCGAAGTGATAACCACAACGTCCGAGTTTGCAGTTGGCTTGTAGCCCTCTGCATCGGTAGCGGTAACGCCTACGAGCTTGGTCTTGTAGCCCTGAGTAGCAGATGCCTGGAACATATCGAGCATCTTACCCTCTGACAAACCCTCCTTGATATCCACAAGGACAACCTCACTTGCCACACCACGGCAAGCCAATACGTTTGCACAGGTTGCACCAACCATACCTGCGCCTACAACTGTAACTTTTGACATAATTGTTAATGTATTAAATTATTGAAACTAAAACTCTCACTATTTTGCAATCAGGGCAGTGTACTGCTCGGCGGTAAGCAGGGAGTCAACCTCCTCCGGAGCCGTCATCTTAACCTTAATCATCCAGCCCTCGCCATAAGGGTCCGTGTTCACCAACGAAGGGTCTGCGTCGATAGCGCCGTTCACCTCCTCGACAACACCCGACACAGGGATAAAGGCATCCGACACGGTCTTAACCGCCTCGATAGAGCCGAAGATATCGCCGGCTGCAAGTTCCTCGCCCTCGGTTGGGATGTCCACAAAAACGATATCGCCTAACTCGCTTTGTGCGAAATCGGTAATGCCCACATAGGCATACTCGCCCTCTACACGACACCACTCGTGGTCGTCAGAGTACTTCAAATTTGCTGGTACGTTTGCCATACAGAATTGTTGTTTATGTAATTTTTTAACGTGATTGCACTATTTATCCCTACAAAGATATAAAAATTTTCTATTCTTTGTTATCATTATAACAATTTTCGTGAAATTACCTGATAACAAACTCAATTTCTTTGAAAAGATACCCTTTTACGACCCCATTTTCATCCTCCACGAGCAGGTCACCCATAGGCTTCACGCCACGAATCGTGCCCGTAAATCGGGTGCCATCCGGCAGGGCAAAGGTGTGCGGCTCATCGAGGCGGTAGAGGAGCGAATTATAGCGACTCTGCAACGCCTGCTTCTCACCCTCACGCAGCAGTGCATAGCATCGGTGCAGACACTGCTCGAAGTCGTGCAGCACACGCTCCGTATCAAAGCGTCGGGCGGTGAGCAATGCCATCGACGTAGGGTTTGGCAGCAGTGGCGAGAACTCGCTCTGGTTCACGTTGATACCTATGCCGACCACCGTGCGGGCGAGGTTGCTGCCCGAGTAGATATGTTCGATAAGGATGCCCACTATCTTCGAGTCGCCAACATATATATCGTTGGTCCACTTTATGCGGGCATCAATGCCGTAGAGGGCGAGCAAATCGACGAGCGAGAGGGCAACGGCCTCCGAGAGCAGGAACTGCTCCACCACGGGCAGAAAGCGGGGCTCCAAGACCACCGAGAAGGTGAGATTTTCACCTGCACGACTCTCCCACTGATGGCCACGCTGTCCACGGCCCGCACTCTGAAAGTCGGCCCAGACTATATCTCCGTCACGATAGCGCTCACTCTTGGCATCGTCGTTGGTCGAGGTGGTGGAGGATAGGTGGTAAATCATTGTCGCAGGGTTATTCGTGGTGGTATGGCTCGTTGCGGATTATCGAGAAGCCACGGTATAGTTGCTCGGTAAATATAGCACGCACAATCTGGTGCGAGAAGGTCATCTTCGATAGGGAAATCAACTCGTCGGCACGGTCATAGACCGCATCCGAGAAGCCATACGGCCCTCCGATGACAAAGACGAGTCGGCGCACCCCGCTATTCATACGCTTTTGCAGCCACTCGGCAAACTCCACCGAGCGACGCTCCTCGCCGTGCTCATCCAGCAGGACAAGGCGGTCGCCATCCGACACCTGTCGCAGGATAGCCTCCCCCTCGGCACTCTTCTGCTGCGCCTCCGAGAGCTTCTTCGTATTCTTGATGTCGGGGAGGTATGTTATCGAAAACTTCGTGTAGAACGAGATGCGGCGGGAGTATATCTCCACCAGCGCATCCACCTCCCGAGAGTCGGTCTTGCCTACAACTATAAGGTCTATGTTCATCGCTACTCTATCTTATCAAGGTCTGTATTCCACTCCCCCTCTGCCGAGGTGCATATCACGGCACGACTCTTCTCGACACCTTTGAGCCACTCGTAGGCCTTATACATACAGTAGCCGTTGCCGGCAAGGTCGCCACCCAGAGCGTAGGCGATAATGCAGGCGTGATTGCGTGTGCGGTAGTACATCGCCTTCACACGGGAGAGGTACTCGTCGAGCAGCTGCGGGTTATTCGACAGCGTGCCGCCCACCTTGCGATTGTCGCTCTGCTTCGTAGGGTTAATATTCGCACGCTCAACAACATACACCCCCAGACGGTCACACAGACGATAGAACCACGCCGGCTGCGGAGCATCCGGTAGCAGCGTATTCACCCCCTGCTTCTTCAACGTCTGTATATCTCGATACGCCTCCTGATACGATGTGCGGGCGTTATATCGTGCACTCTTTATGCTTATCGGGGTACCATTGCGCACTATGCGCCCGTCGGCGAAGGTGGTCTGGCCGGCACCAATCTGGAACGGTATGTACTCCGTAGGCTTGCTGCCTCGCTTGACATAGAGCGTCATTCGGTAGAGCGAAGGCTTGCCGGCACGCCACAGGTTGCGGCTCTCCGCCCCGAGGTTCACCGCCACACGCAGGGTGTCGCAACCTCGGCCCGGAACATCCAGCGTGCGCACGCCGTAGTCTATCAACTTATTCTCGGGCGAGTAGATGTCGTAACCTATCGACACAGCCTCCGTGCTGTTGAAGTCGTTGCGAGCCACAACATCAAGCGCAAGGCGCAGGGTATTATCCGACGGCTCGTGCAAAATTTTGGCCTCGTAGTCATATATGCCGGCACGATACTGCGTATAGATATAGCAATTCTCAAACTGCTCACGCAGAGGGCATTGTGCCCCAATATTCAACTCTCCGCCGGATGCCACACGCAGCAGCAGCACGACCTCATTATCGCCCTGTCGCAGGTATGGCGAGAGCAGATAGTCGGCAGGCGTATAGGGGTCATTCGTCGAGGCGACAACCACCCCGTTGACAGCCACATCGTAGGCCTTGATTGTATTCTCCACGTGCAGATATACCGAGTAGTCGTTCCACGCCGCCGGCACGCTGACCACACGTCCGAACATCTCCATCGAGCCCGACACGCCCAGCGCCACCGGACGGTACAGGATATGGTTCACCGTGCGGGAGTAGTCACGCTCCAAGGCATCCTCTCGGGTATCAAACGGAGCGAACTCCGTGCGGCAGAGCGGCTGTGCCGTCGCTCCCGACACCACAAGCAGAGCCAATATAATTACGCATATCTTTCTCATCCCAAATTTGTTTTACGTTATGCGAAGATAGTGCAAATTTACAACAAAATTCAAAAATGAGCGCAAAATGGCGACATATCGAAATTTATTTTATAAATTTGCAGTTTGGAAGCGCACCTTCCACCAAGTTTGACAAACAAAAACAAGATATAACAATATGCGTATAGCCGAATTATTGAAGTCCACAGCCTACAACAGCGAAGTCGTTGTAAAGGGCTGGGTAAGAACAAAACGTGGCAACAAGAATGTAGCCTTCATCGCTCTGAACGATGGCTCCTGCGTTGCCAACATTCAGATTGTGGTAGATTTGCAGAAAATCGCCGAGGAGTCGCTCAAACTCGTGACTACGGGTGCCTGCGTATGTGTTCACGGAACACTCGTGGAGAGCCTCGGAGCCGGTCAGGGCGTAGAGGTTCAGGCGACGAGCATCGAGGTCTATGGCACCGCCGACCCCGAGAGCTACCCTTTGCAGAAGAAGGGCCACTCGTTGGAGTTCCTGCGTGACATCGCCTACCTGCGACCTCGCACCAACACCTTTGGCGCCGTGCTGCGTATCCGCCACGCTATGGCATTCGCCATCCACAAGTACTTCAACGACCGTGGCTTCTACTACCTCCACACTCCGCTCATCACAGCATCCGACTGCGAGGGCGCAGGTGCAATGTTCCAGGTGACAACCCTCGATATGAACAACCTGCCAAAGAACGAGGAGGGCAAGGTAGATTACTCGCAGGACTTCTTCGGCAAGCCTTGCAGCCTCACCGTGTCGGGTCAGTTGGAGGGTGAGCTGGGTGCACTGTCGCTCGGACAGATTTACACCTTCGGCCCTACCTTCCGTGCCGAGAACTCCAACACCCCTCGCCACCTTGCCGAGTTCTGGATGATTGAGCCGGAGATGGCCTTCTATGAGTTGGAGGACAATATGGCTCTGGCGGAGGATTTTCTCAAATACCTCATCCGCTACGCCTTGGAGAACTGCCGTGAGGACTTGGAGTTTATGAACAAGATGTGGGACAAGGAGCTTATCGAGCGTCTGAACTTCGTCGTGGAGAACGACTTTGTTCGTCTGGACTACACCGAGGGTATCCGTATCCTCAAAGAGTCGGGCCGCAAGTTCGAGTTCCCTTGCGACTGGGGCTGCGACCTGCAAAGTGAGCACGAGCGCTACCTCGTAGAGGAGCACTTCAAGCGTCCTGTAATCCTCATCAACTATCCGAAGGAGATTAAGGCCTTCTACATGAAGCAGAACGAGGATGGCAAGACGGTACGTGCTATGGATGTTTTGTTCCCGAAAATCGGCGAGATTATCGGCGGTTCGGAGCGTGAGGCAGACTATGGCAAACTTCGTGCAAGAATCGAGGAGTTGCAGATTCCGGAGAAGGATATGTGGTGGTACCTCGACACACGTCGTTGGGGCTCGGCTCCGCACTCCGGCTTCGGCCTCGGATTTGAGCGTCTGCTCCTCTTTGTGACGGGTATGGGCAACATCCGTGATGTGATTCCGTTCCCACGCACACCAAAGAACGCAGAGTTCTAATCCCGACGAATCAGGAGAACACTCTCGGCGGCGGTTCTCTCAACGAGGGCCGCCGTCGTTTAAGAGATACCCGATTTACCCTAACCGACCCAACGCAGGAAGAGATTGTCACAACATAAAAGCAGTGTTTTTAACTTAAACAGGACCTATGGCACTACTTGGACAGACACAGTCGCTTTTACAACAACAAAAGCTCTCGCCCCAGCAGATTCAGATGATAAAGCTGTTGGAGCTGCCTACCACGTTGCTCGAACAGCGCATCAAGCAGGAGATAGAGGAGAATATCGTCTTGGAGGAGGAGCCTCTCTCGGAGGAGAATGCCGACGAGCAGCCGAAACAAATCTCCGTGGAGGAGTACCTGCGTGAGGATGACACCCCATCATACAAGAGCCGTATCAACAACTTCTCGAAGGATGACCGCCCACGAAACGTGCAGATATCGGGAGGCCGCTCCCTCGGCGAGTCGCTCGTCGAGCAGCTCGGCTTCCGCAACCTCTCGGAGCGAGAGATGCAGTTGGCGACATTCCTTGTCGGCAGTATCGACGGCGATGGCTACCTGCGCCGTGACCTGCAATCCGTATCCGACGACATAGCCTTCTCGCTCGGCATCGAGGCCTCGGAGCAGGAGTTGGAGCGTCTGCTCCACATCATCCAGCACTTGGAGCCGGTGGGCGTTGGTGCCCGCAACCTGCGTGAGTCGCTGCTGCTGCAAATCGAGAATCAGGGGCTCGACACCCCCTCCAAGCAGTTGGCGCACAAGATTCTTGACTCCCACTTCGAGGAGTTCGTCAAGAAGCACTACGAGAAGCTGATGTATCGCCTCTCCATAAGCGAGGATATGTTCCGTGAGGCGGTGCAGGAGATTCAGCACCTCTCGCCCAAGCCGGGCAACCTCTTCACGGAGGAGAGTGGCGAGGGCGCACCATACATCATCCCCGACTTCCTGCTCGACTACCACGACGGGCAGTTCGACCTGTCGCTCAACTCGTACAACATCCCCGAGTTGAAGATTAACCGACACTACCTCGACATCATACGCCGTATGGCGGGTGCCGACGGACACATCAGCGAGCAGGAGAAGGAGGCGATAGCCTTCGTCAAGAGCAAGATTGACTCGGCCAAGTGGTTTATGTCGGCCATCAAGCAGCGTCACGATACGCTGATGCGCACGATGCAGACCATCCTCGACTATCAGCACGAGTACTTCAAGGATGGCGACCGCAGCCGCCTGCGCCCGATGATTCTCAAAGATATCGCCGACCGCACGGGGCTCGACGTCTCGACCATATCACGTGTGGTAAACAGCAAGTACGTACAGACCACCTTCGGCATCATCCTCCTGAAATCGCTCTTCTCGGAGGCTATGCAGACCATAAGCGGCGAGGAGGTTTCGAGTTACGAGATAAAGAACATCCTGCAAGAGTGTATCGAGGAGGAGGACAAGCGCCACCCGCTGACCGACGAGCAACTGATGGATATACTCAATGCCAAAGGGTACAAGATAGCACGTCGCACGGTGGCCAAATACCGAGAGATGCTCTCGATACCCGTCGCCCGACTTCGCAAAGAGATCTGATTATAGGATTAGGGGGCTTTCGAACCTCAAACGCTCCCGAATTTAGAGATTAGCACTAATTAGCAATCGCCCCACTTATAGTGTGGAGCCTCTATTCCCAGAAGGGCCACTACCCTCTCCACGACCGTCATACAGAGAGTCCTGATATCGGCGGGGCGGGAGTAGAACGATGGTGCGGCGGGCAGAATCACGGCACCCGCCTCCGTGAGCGCAGTCATATTGCGCAGATGAATCAGCGACAGCGGTGTCTCCCTCACGACAAATATCAGGCGGCGGCGCTCTTTGAGCATCACATCCGCAGCACGCTCGATAAGGGTCTGCGACACGCCGGAGGCGACACGACCCACGGTACCGACACTCGACGGGATGACCACCATAGCGTCCCAATCGGCAGAGCCGCTGGCAGGCGAGCCGAACATATCGTCGTTGTCATACTCCACAATCTTGGCGTGGCGTGGCATCTCCACCCCCTCGTGCTCCGCTACGGCACGTGCATTGGCACTCCAAATAAGGGCGACCTGCTCGACCTGCCCGCATCCGGCAAGCTGTTCGAGCAGCAGCGAGGCGTACAACGAGCCGCTTGCTGCGGTTACGGCAACGACAATCTTCATACCTACAACTCTATTATCTTACATTGAAGCCCCCTCTCCTTGATGAACTCCAAGGTTCGAGGCAGGGCATAACTCATATTCTTAAAGGCCTTCTCGCTGTCGTGGAACACCACGATTGAACCGGGGGCGAGATACTTCGTCACATTGAGCAGGCAACGCTCCGGCGAGAGCGCACGGTTGTAGTCACGAGATACGATATCCCACATCACAATCTTATAACGCTTGCCCACGGCACTCATCTGCGAGGCGGTGACACGTGCATAGGGGGGCCTGAACAGCTCGGAGTGTACGATATCCCCCGCAAAATCAACATCCTCCAAGTAGCGTTCCAGCGACATTCCCCACCCCTTCTGGTGCGAGTAGGTGTGGTTGCCAACCTTATGCCCCGCATCCAGAATCTTCTGGTAGAGGTCGGGGTACATCTCCACATTCTTGCCCAGCACGAAGAAGGTCGCCTTGGCATCATACTTGGCCAGAGTGGCGAGTATCCACTCCGTAACTCCGGGCGTAGGGCCGTCGTCGAAGGTCAGGAATACCCCCTGCTCATCCTCAATCTCCCAAATCAGGTCGGGCATAAGGCGGCGTATGAATTTCGGCGGTTTGATTTTCATCTGAAACTATTTTCGTCTATGCAAGTATGCAAATATACAAATTAATTTACTATGACCGTGCCAAAATACTCCTTAAAGAGTTTTTCTGCACGCTCTGTCTGCTGCGGCGTATTCTCCTTCACATCAGGCAGGGCGTATGAGAGCCCCATAGCCTCGTACTTATGTACCCCGAGGCGGTGATACGGCAGAATCTCCACCCTCTCGATATTTCTATATCCGCCCAGTGCCTCGCCCAGCGCACGTATATCCTGCTCATCGTCGCTATACCCCGGCACAAGCACATAGCGCAACCAGAACGGGCGGTTGTTCTGCTCCAACCACGCCGCCGTGCGCAGCACCTGCTCGTTGCTTCGCCCCGTGAGGGCACGGTGACGCTCTGCGTTAAACTGCTTGATATCGAGCAGCACAAGGTCGGTAAGCGACAGCAACCGCTCGACGTGCTCATTCCAGATGCTTCCATTGGTATCGAGGCAGATATGTATCTCCTGCGCCCGCAGCTGCTCAAAGAGCGGAATGAGCGTCTCGGCCTGCACCGTAGGCTCCCCGCCGGAGAAGGTCACACCTCCACGGCGACCGAAGAAGGGTTTCTGGCTCACCGCCAAATAGACAACCTCTTGCAGAGGTGTCGCCTCGCCACCCTGCGCCTCTATCGTGTCGGGATTGGCGCAGTAGAGGCATCGAAAGGGGCAGCCCTGCAAGAAGACAACAAGTCGCAGACCCGGCCCGTCGAAGGTGCCCATACTCTCGTAGGAGTGTATGTTGAGTAATTTTGACATCTGAATACCTATATTATATACAAAGATAGGGGCAATATGCTACTTCCCGTTACGCATATTACCCGCTACCCTGCTTGTTTGCGATATAGTCTGTTTAAGACTTGTTAATCTCGCTCTCCTTACATTCTCTCGTGGAACGAGCGGCTGATAACCTCCAACTGGTGCTCACGGCTCAACTTGACAAAGTTCACGGCGTAGCCCGAGACACGAATTGTCAGCTGCGGATACTTCTCCGGATGCTCCATAGCATCCTCCAACATCTCACGATTGAGAACGTTTACGTTCAAGTGGTGCGCACCCTTGGTGAAGTAACCGTCAATCATCGTCACCAGATTCTCGACACGCTCCTCGACAGTCGGACCGAGCGACTTCGGAACGATGGAGAAGGTGTTGCTGATACCATCCTGCGAGTCACGATAGCGCAACTTGGCAACCGACGAGAGCGATGCGATAGCACCCTTCTTGTCACGTCCGTGCATTGGGTTGGCTCCCGGAGCGAAGGCTACACCCTTGGCACGGCCATCAGGCGTTGCACCCGTCTTCTTACCATACATCACATTCGAGGTGATGGTGAGCAACGAGAGCGTAGGTGCCGCATTCTTATATACCGGCAACTTCTTCAACTCCTCGTTGAAGTAATATACCAAATCGACACCCAGCTGGTCAACACGGTCGTCGTTATTACCGAAGCAAGGGAAGTCGCCCTGAATATCAAATCCTTCGGTCAGGCCGATATCGTTACGCTTGGCAGTAACCTGCGCATAGCGAATCGCCGAGAGGGAGTCGAGCACAATCGAGAGGCCCGCAACACCATAAGCGAGGTTGATGCGCGGGTCGGTATCCACCAACGCCATCTGCGCCTTCTCGTAGTAGTACTTGTCGTGCATATAGTGGATGATGTTCATCACCTCGTTATATACTCGTGCGACCTCCGAGAGCACCTTCTTATAGTTGCTCATAACCTCCTCGAACTTCAACGTGTCGGACGTGAGCACCGGAATACCCTTGACGATAACCGTGCCGGTATTCTCGCAACGTCCGCCGTTGATGGCGAGCAACAACGCCTTGGCGAGGTTGGCACGTGCGCCGAAGAACTGAATCTGCTTACCAATCTCCTGATAGGATACGCAGCAGGCGATACCGTAGTCGTCGCCATTGCGCACCTCACGCATCAGGTTGTCGTTCTCGTACTGAATTGACGAGGTATCGACCGAAACCTTTGCACAAAACTCCTTGAAGCCCTGTGGCAACTGCGGGCTCCACAGCACCGTCATATTTGGCTCCGGCGAAGGGCCGAGGTTGTAGAGCGTCTGCAAGAAGCGGAACGAGGTCTTGGTAACCTTCGTGCGGCCATCGTTGAAGCGGCCACCGATAGCCTCGGTAATCCACGTAGGGTCGCCGGCGAAGATGTCGTTGTAGGAGCTCATACGCAGGTGGCGCACCATACGCAGCTTGATTACAAACTGGTCGATAAGCTCCTGTGCAAAGGTCTCGTTAATCTTGCCGTGTGCCAAATCATACTCGATGAAGATATCGAGGAACGAGGAGACGTTACCCAGCGACATCGCTGCACCATCCTGCTCCTTGATTGCTGCCAGATATGCCATATAGACCCACTGCACAGCCTCCTGTGCCGAGGTTGCAGGGCGGCTCAAATCCAGACCGTAGTACTCGCCCATAATTTTCATATCCTTCAACGCCTTAATCTGCTCGGCAACCTCCTCACGCAGACGTATGCGTGCATCGGTCATCGGGCCAGTGAGGGCTCGCAAATCCTCCTGCTTCGCCTCAATCAGGCGGTCGATGCCGTAGAGTGCCAGACGGCGGTAGTCGCCAATGACACGACCACGTGCATAGTTATCAGGCAGACCGGTCAAGAATCCCAACGAGCGGAAGGTACGAATCTCCTCCGTGTAGGCATCAAATACGCCGTCGTTGTGAGTCTTGCGGTAGTGTGTAAATATATCCTTTACTCGCTCATCAACCTCTACACCATTCTCACGGCAAGCCTTCATCACCACGTTGATACCACCAAACGGCTTGATGGCACGTTTGAGCGGCTCATCGGTCTGCAAGCCCACGATAAGCTCATTCTCACGGTCGATATATCCCGCTTTGTGGGATGTGATTGTAGATACCGTAACATTATCCAGTGCTCGAACACCATTCGAGGCACGCTCCTCCTCAATATATTCAAGGCAACGGTTCCAAAGGCGTGTAGTACGCTCGGTCGGGCCTTGCAGGAAGGATGCATCTCCGGTGTAAGGTGCGATATTGCAACTGACAAAATCTCTTACGTTAATCTCTCTGCTCCAAAGCCCATCAATAAAGATTTTATTCAACTCCATATTTCTCTAATCTAACTTTTGTCCTAATCGGCCGCAAAGATATCTATTTTATCCCGTTTTTACAACATATAACCTATGTTTTATCAACAAACATCGCTTCCTTATCGTTTCTCAAAAAAAGGTGCAGCACATCGCCCCGCCCGACATCAAAAACGAAGCGTCCCCAAAAGTTTCTGTTTCAAACCTTTGGGGACGTTTCTATACTCTACGCACCAATCTTCGACGTTGAATTATCTGCATTCACGTGTCTCTCGCCAACTTCTCTCCACAACAACAGGTGGCGAGAATGGCTCCTCCTCACGCAACACCATTGGCAGACTCATCTGTGTTGTCTCCGGCGCACTCTTCCGGTTCACGGCATCATACTCCACAAACTTCTCGTAGTCATACTCCCACGTCTGACCATAAGCCAACTTATGAATACGATAGTATATTGCCTCTCTGGATGGGGCATTGAAGCCCTCAACATTGTTGTACATCATACTATCCTCCGTGGAGCGCCAGACACCCTTGATATATGTCGCACCACCTTCGAATACACCCAATCCGTCGTATGCATACCTCTCATCGGCGAGGAACTTACTCCACTTTATCGTGGCAGGGTCGCTCGTGAAGTCAATATTCTTATACCAGCCGTATGGTTCATACTGTTCTCGGACAGCCTTCTGGCTTGCAGGAATCTCTCCCTGCGATGCGTAGGCATATTCATCCGCAAGTTTTGCAAAGCCGTGACCGCAGGCCTCGTGATTCAGCACCTGCGTCAGTTGCGTTTCGTCGCTACCTATCGGGAAGTAAGAGATAGAGAGGCCCTCTCCATAATCACCACTCTCCGGGAAGTACATATAGCAGGTTCCTGCTCGTCGGGTCGAGTTGAGCATAACTATTGCCATCGTGTTGTCAATACGTGTTTCATCTACCGCCTTCAATGCATACTCTATCACGTGGTCATTCGTTCCCTCCACGTGCGTACCTCCGCTCAAATAGCTATCAAAAGCTGTACGGCTCTTGCTAACGCTCTCTGTTGGAGATACCGCATTAACAGCATATACGTTGAACAGGTGGCGATAACTCTTGTATGGCTCCTCCACAAAGAGTTTCTCGGCAGCAGCCTCCATCACCTGCTTATATGTCCCATCGGCAATATGCTGGTCGGTATAGCCATCACCCATAAGCACCACATCTATTCCATTGCCCTCTGTGGCCTTCTGAATGGTTGTAACAACCCCATCCTGCGAATAGTCCGTCGATATATATTGGGTTTGCGTCGGCAGGTCGGTATAGTCATATGGCTGCATAAACTCCCTAAAACATCTCCATCCCCAATTTCTCTTATACGCCTCAAATGATTGACGAGGAACGTAAAATTTCAGATTCGGGAAGTTAGTCATCTGGTAATCAAAATAGAAAGGAGGCAACTCCGCTCTGCAATATATGGCTTCAAGAGCATTTGAACCATAAAACGGATTACGTCCAATAGATGATGAATTAGACTGTTTTGCAGGTTCAACAGAGTAAGTGGTATTATCCCAGACAATAGATTCCAAATTTGCGGAGAGTGTTACCGATTTAAGTTTTGGGCAATCTGAAAATGCATACGAGGCTATACGCACAATTTGGTCACCCATACTGATACTCTCAAAATCACTCTTCTCGAAAGCCCTGCGCCCGACAACGGTTACATCGTCAGGTATCTCATAATGGGAGTCGTAGCCTGTACGAGCAACAAATGCTACATATGTATCTCCATTTTTCACGCCCTTATGGTCGCTCGTTGTTCTCGGTCCATATACTGCCTCCAACTTATCACACCCCTCGAATGTCGTTCTATTGACATTTGTTTTTTCGCCCGGTATATATACCGTCGTCATCTCCTTCGCTCCGGAGAAGGCGTAATTTTGAACCCCTGCAATATGTTCCGGGATAGTGTACTCGGTCAGTCCGGCACCTGCTACCACATCCAACATATAGTTAGCCGAGTTCTTATTATAAAATACAAAGCACCTATTGTCTTCCGTCGTGTAATTATCGTTACCATAAATACCTTCGAGTTTCGGACAGTATCTTGCTATATAGGCAAATGTCACATAATTGGTTACCCCCGAAGAGGAGGTGCCAAGGTCATCCGGCAGCACAATATGTTTCAGAGCAGGGCACTCGGAGAAGACATCGTCTGCAAAACTTCTAATTGTATTCGGAAGAGCCACAGTCTCCAATGTTGCATTGCCCAGAAATGCACTTGACAACAACCTTGTCACATCGCCATCAAATTTAACCACACCCTTGCCATTCTCGTATGTGTGTGACAAAACGGTTTTCGCAAACTTTGCATCAAGAGTAGCTCCCAATCTATTTGCTTTGGTGATTTTCTTATTATCACACGTCGTGTACCACAACTCATCTCCCGGCACATTGATTTCCGGCTGAGTAACCACATAATCGATGCTTTTTGCTCCATCCTTCGTGCGGATTGTCAGAGTTGCCGAACGCTCCTGCTTGAAGTTCTTTGTCAAACGGATAAGCGCAGTTTGATTTTCAAGAGCACGTGTTGCCTCCGGAACAGATATCCACTCCTTCGCCTCATCAGGCACAATCACCTCACACTCGATATTTGAGAGGAAGGCCAGAGCAACATCTCCGCCAAACGAGTCGATATCGGCCGGCACCTCCGGAGATACTTCAAGGCCGGTCTCCTCAAAATAGAGGCTCTTCATAATAGTCCTCCTTGCATCCGAAACAAAGAGCACAACCTTGCTATACTTATCTATCGCATCTGCGGTCTGCACAACGACCTTACCACTCAATGTTGTTGCATTATCGCTGACCACCTCTGCCTTAATATCCGCCGACGAAAGGCACTCAACCACAACCTCATCAGTGGCACCCGTCACGACATAACCAATCTCTATGGTCGCATTGGTCGGCACAACAGCCACATCCTCAACATCGAGCAGGATATTGAGTCCCGACACCTTCGGCAACATTATCACCGTACCATCGGATAGCGTCAAGCAGACATTGTTGTCATCCTGCGTCACGCTTTGGAAGAACGAATCTCCATCTTGTCCATCCTCGCCGGTTGCCTTGCCGAGCGACTGCCACGTCGCCCCATTATCATAGGAGATATGCCAGTAGCCATCCTCAATTTTCAGCTGAGGAGTTATGCCATCTTCTTCCTTCTCTCCGTTTTGGCCATCCTGACCACCTTGGCCATCCTGACCATCGGTACCCTCTGCTTTGATTTTATTGCCCCCTTCATCAAGCAACCATTCGCCATTGAGAGTCCAATAATAGATGGCATCATCGCCCTTTTTTACACCTATAACGGGTGTCGAGCCATCCTTACCGTCTTGACCATTTTGTCCGTGATAAATCGTCACGGGCTGTAACTTCGAGAAAGAGATAGTATAGCCTATCGTTTCGCCATCTTGGGTTACAGGCGTTACACCGGTGACATAATCGTTATTCTTCACGGAGAAGAGCAACGTCTTTAATGCCGAAATATTGGCATTCTGTTGTTCGCACAGCTCTTCGAGCGAAGAGATACGATTCTCGTGGTCTTCGAGTTTATCCCAGATACTCGAATCGTCGAACGTATCGCTACAACCTGCAACAAACAGCGCAGCGACAAGCAGTAGGTTCGCAAAAATTTTCTTCATAGCAGTATGGTTTTTATTGTTTTATACCCTCGCACATCATACAAAGAAAGCGTGGTGCTGAATACTCATTTTAGCAAATAAGGTTGTAGGATGACCCGTGAAATAAAATAAGCAACAGCCCCACGCCGATACCCAGACAGGTACGACGCAGGATGTGTTCGCAAATTCTCTTTCACAGCTTAGAACTTCCTACATTCTATTTGCAAGAATAAACTTACACTTTCCGCATAATATGTTGCTACAAATTTAATAATATTTTCTTTACGAAGTTATTTTGTCGCATTTTTTGCAACTATTTTCTTCTGATTTGAGGGACTTTGCGCAAGTGGTGCAACAAAATTAACGAATCGGTTTGGCATTTGCGCAAATTATATCTACATTTGTACGTATTAACAGGTTGATTGAAAATCAAAGCAGAGAGTATGAAAAGGTGTATAAAATCAATATTTGTGGCGATGCTCGTATGCATCGTGGCGGCGGGGTGCGACAGCTTCAACACACTCTCCCGAAACAACAAGGCAACGCAGGGCTCGCCATACGAGTTGCTCGTCGTATGCAACAACACCGAGTGGGAGGGCGAGGTCGGCGAGGCGTTACGCACGCTGTTGGAGCAACCCGTGCCGATGCTCAACCAGGCGGAGCCGCTATTTAACGTGCTGCGCATAACAGCGGGAGACTTCAAGAACCTGCTCGTGCAGCATCGCAACATCCTCAAAGTGGTGGTGTCGCCCAAGGCTACACGTGCCGCAATCGTGGCGCAGTACGACGTGGATGCCACCCCGCAGATAGTGCTCACGCTGCAAGGGCCTACCGAGGCAGCGATGGTGGAGTATCTGGCCGAGAATGGAGAGTCGCTGTTGCAGGTGTTGGAGATGGCCGAGCGTGACCGCACGGTACGCTACGCCGAGCAGCACGCCAACACCACACTATCGAAGATAATCAAGGAGGCCACCGGCGTAGATTTCCGAGTGCCACAGGGTTACGCCCTGCGTGCGCAGAGCGACCACTTCGTATGGGCCTCGCACGAGTACCCGACAGCAAGTCAGGGCTTCTTCATCTACACATACCCATATCAGAGCAAGGGGTCGCTGTCGGTCGAGTATCTGGTCTCGATGCGCAACAAGTTCGCCAAGCGCATCCCCGGCCCATCCGACGGCTCGTATATGATTACCGTGGAGGAGATTCCAGATGCCGACGGCCTGCACTCGACACGGATGATGCCCGAGCATCGAATATTGGAGATTAAGGGACGCAAGTGGATAGAGCTGCGAGGCTTCTGGGATGTGGAGAACGACTTTATGGGAGGCCCATTCGTAAGTTATACGACCATAGATGCCGCCTCGGGCAATGTCGTAACGCTGGACTGCTACGTACACTCGCCAAAGTACGGCAAGCGCAACTTCCTCCGTCCGTTGGAGCATCTGGTACACCTTATAAAGATACCTGCGGCGGCAGGCGCACAGTAGCCACCACAAGAGCGACGGGAGATGGGTGCCGAGTATGACTATATAATCGTCGGTGCGGGCCTCTATGGTGCGACCGTAGCGTGGCGGGCTCGTCGGGCAGGCAAGCGTGTGCTTGTGGTGGAGCGACGCAACCATACGGGCGGCAACGTGCACTGCGAGGATGCTGACGGCATCGCCGTACATCGCTACGGCGCCCACATATTCCACACCTCCGACCGCAAGATTTGGGAGTTCGTAAACTCATTCGTGGAGTTTTCGCCCTTTATCAACTCTCCAATAGCAAACTACAAGGGACGGCTCTTCCACCTGCCGTTCAATATGAACACCTTCTGCGAGCTGTGGGGCGACATCACGCCCGAGCAGGCGCAGGCACGCATCGCCGAGCAGCGGGCCGAGAGTGGCATCACAGAGCCACGCAACCTCGAAGAACAGGCGATATCGCTCGTGGGACGTGACATATACGAGATACTTGTCAAGGGCTACACCGAGAAGCAGTGGGGTCGCCCCTGCACGGAGTTGCCGCCGTCGATTATCCGCCGCCTGCCCGTGCGCTTCACCTTCGACAACAACTACTTCAACGACACCTATCAAGGCATCCCCGTCGGCGGATATAACACACTTATAGACAAGTTGTTGGAGGGCGTGGAGGTACGCCTCGGATGCGACTTCATCCGACACCGTGCCGAGTTGGAGCCTCTGGCGGATAAGATTGTCTATACGGGAGAGATTGACCGCCTCTTCGACTACCGCTTCGGGGCGTTGGAGTACCGCTCGCTACGCTTTGAGCACCAGCGGTTGGAGCAGAGCGACTATCAGAGCGTTGCGGTGATGAACTTCACGGACCGAGAGACCCCATATACACGAATCATAGAGCATAAGCACTTCTCCGGGGTGGAGCGACCTCATACGGTCATCACACACGAGTACCCGCAGGAGTGGCAACAGGGTATGGAACCATACTACCCTATCGGCGACAGTCGCAACCTCGACCTCTACGCCAAGTATCGTGCGCTGGCCGACAGCCTGCCCGATGTAATCTTCGGGGGTCGTCTGGCGGAGTACCGCTACTACGATATGCATCAAGTCATCGATGCGGCCCTATCAACAGCCGATAGGTTGCTGAATGAATGAACCTGCGACCTCAGGGCACAATATAAGGTTGGGCAAGGTCGAGCGCACAAGTTTAAGGTCTCCTATTAAGGGAGTTAAGGGCTATTAAGGGCTATTAAGGGTTGTTAATGGTGCGCAATACGTTGCCAGACTTTACGACCTTGCCCCAACCACCTGCGCCACCCTTAATAACCTTTAATAACCCTTAACAACCTTTATCGTTGCGCAAAAAAACACCCGAGATGGGAGCATACTTGACGTATGTGACCACCTCGGGTGTTGAGCAAGGCGCCAAAAGCACCCTCTATTTGCCTTATTTTGCGTAGGAGACGGAACGAGTCTCTCGTATCACGGTAATCTTAACCTGTCCCGGATATGTCATCTCATCCTGAATACGCTTTGCAATATCGTGCGACAGCGACTCGGACTCTGCATCGGAGAGGCGGTCGGCACCTACGATAACACGCAGCTCACGACCTGCCTGAATAGCATAGGTCTTAACCACGCCCTCATACGAGAGTGCTATATCCTCCATCTCCTTCAAACGCTTGATGTAGGACTCGATAACCTCACGACGTGCGCCCGGACGTGCTCCGGAGATAGCGTCGCACACCTGAATAATAGGTGCAATCATCGAGGTCATCTCCGCCTCGTCGTGGTGCGCTCCGATGGCGTTGCAAACATCTGCCTTCTCCTTATACTTCTCGGCGAGCTTCATACCGATAATTGCGTGTGGCAACTCCGGCTCATCATCAGGCACCTTGCCGATATCGTGGAGCAGACCTGCTCGGCGTGCGTTCTTCGGGTTGAGGCCCAACTCCGCCGCCATAATGCCTGCCAGATTGGCGGTCTCACGTGCGTGCTGCAAGAGGTTCTGACCATACGAGGAGCGGTACTTCATCTTACCTATCAGGCGGATAAGCTCCGGATGCAGGCCGTGGATACCGAGGTCGATGGCGGTACGCTTACCCACCTCGACAATCTCCTCCTCAATCTGCTTCTTGACCTTGGCAACCACCTCCTCGATACGTGCCGGGTGGATACGGCCATCGGTTACGAGCTGGTGCAGTGCCAGACGTGCAATCTCTCGACGCACAGGGTCGAAGCCGCTGAGGATGATAGCCTCCGGCGTGTCATCTACGATGATTTCGATACCCGTGGCAGCCTCCAAGGCACGGATGTTACGACCCTCACGGCCGATGATACGGCCCTTCACCTCGTCGGAGTCGATGTTGAATACGGTCACCGAGTTCTCGATGGCGGTCTCTGTGGCTACACGCTGAATCGAGGCCACGATGATACGCTTAGCCTCCTTCGTTGCCGTGAGTTTCGCCTCCTCGACAGTCTCGTTGATGTAGGCGGCAGCCTCGCTCTTCGCCTCGTTCTTCATATTCTCGATGAGGATATTCTTCGCCTCCTCCGAGCTCATACCCGAGATTTGCTCCAAACGGGAGTTCTGCTCCGCCATCAGACGTGCCAACTCCTCCTTCTTGGAGTCGAGGGCCTGAATCTGCCCCTCCATCTTCTCTTTCAGGCGGTCATTGTCCGCCACCTTGCGCTCCAACTCACGCTGCTGATTTTGAAGTTGTGACTCAATCTGCTTGGCACGCTGCTCGCTCTCTTTCAGGCGCTGATTGCGCTCATTGACATTGCGGTCGTGCTCACTTTTGAGTTGTATAAACTTCTCCTTTGCCTGAAGAATCTTATCCTTCTTAATCATCTCGCCCTCGCTCTCTGCGGCCTGAATTATAGCCTTTGAGCGTGCCTTTACTCCCAGATAGGTCACGGCACCCGATATGGCGGAAACGACTGCGGCAATCGCTACAATAGTGATAATTTCCATAATCGTTTGTATAGTTTATAATTTGGTTAACTTGTTGTTTATCTGTTTATTATTCTTTTTCGTTTATCTATCTTTTTATCTTCTCTTTATTTTTATTTTGCAGCTTTTCTGCATCTTGCGTGTTTGTGACGGAGGGAGCATACTTCTCGTATGTGACCTTCGGCACATAACACGTATAACGCAGAAATTACCGCACCGACATCTCGTTTTTTTGTTTTAGGCGAGGAATTTCAAGGCCTGCGTGTTTGTGGCGGAGGGAGCATACTCCTCGTATGTGACCTTCGGCACATAACACGTATAACGCAGAAATTACCGCACCGACATCTCGTTTTTTTGTTTTAGGCGAGGAATTTCAAGGCCTGCGTGTTTGTGGCGGAAGGAGCATACTCCTCGTATGTGACCTTCGGCACATAACACGTATAACGCAGAAATTACCGCATAAAACAAAAAAAACCGCAAAAATTCCTTACTTAGTTTGACGAATCTGTAAGATAAGTCATGTGTGGGGTTCTACTTAAAATCGCAACCCTCCATCGGTACGCTCGGTACTCACCGTTGCCGGCTACAAGGCCCGGTTTTGACAATTGAGACTGCCCCAATGTAAAAAATGTTCAGTTTCGCAAAGCACAAGGAATTAATGCGGGAATCTATATCCTTATATATATAAAGAACGTGTTTCTCGGGGTGTTGCAGTCGCTGCAAGGCCCAAGGTGTGCCTCCTTCGGAGGTCTATTTCGACAAATACTCTTCGAGTTGCTCGGAGAGCTGTGCTATTCGTTTCAGGTCCTCATCGCCGACCTCTCTATCCTGCGCAAGTCGGATGTTCGACATTGCCAGTTGCAGAGCCACCACCGCCAGATAGTCCTGTACGCCATATCCGTCGATACGCTTCTGCTGGAATTTGGTGACGTAGCGATTTACCTCACGCTCGGCCAGACGATATACCTCCTCCTTTGCCGGGTCGATTCTCATCGAGTAGGTCTTGCCTACGATATTCAACTTTATGTCCAATTTTGCGTCACCCATACTCTTCATCCACTATATTTTGGCCGACACCAACGCTATACACTTGTCAATCTCCCGCAATAAACGATTGACCTGCGCTCTGGCTACACGCTTGTCGCCGCTACCGCCCATTGCCTCCGAAAGACGGAGTCGGGCGAGCTCATTCTTCTGCAACTTTACCTCCTGTTGCAGGGAGCGTATCTTAACAGCCTGCTGCTCATTCTTCTGCTGCATCGCAGAGAGTTGCTCCACAGCCTCTGCGTGCTGCTTCATCAGGCGGCGCACATTCGCTTCGAGCGCTGTTATTATCTCCTTATCGGCCATATTCTATTCTCAAATGCGTATATAACAACCCAAAGGTATGGTTTTTTTTTGAGATTACGAAACTTTACGCAACATTTTTTCACATTTACCCGTTTCCTGACCGTTTTCGGGATGCGGTCAGGCAGGGATTGGACACCTGCATACTTTTAGAGTTTATTTACATTGCCTTTTTATGCAATTTCTAAACTTTTTTTACTATTTTTGCATATTATGAAGAGAGAAAGATTGATACTCGTGACCAACGATGATAGCTACACATCGAAGGGGTTTGCGGCGGCGATAGAGGTTGCCCGTCGCTTCGGCAAGGTTATTGCCATTGCACCGGAACGTCCACAGAGTGGTATGAGCCAAGCGATTACGCTTTTCAGCCCGCTATTCCTCAACAAGATTCGCGAGGAGGAGGGCGTGCAGGTATATTCACTGTCGGGAACGCCCGTCGATTGCGTGAAGTTCGCACTCGACCACTTCCTCGACCCGAAGGATATAGACCTCACGATATCGGGCGTGAACCACGGCTCCAACTCCGCCGTGAATGTCCTCTACTCCGGAACTATGGGTGCCGCCATAGAGTCGGCATTCTACAACATCCCATCCGTAGGACTATCGCTTCTGGACCACGCTGCCGATGCAGACTTCGAGGCTGCGATAGAGTATGGAACACGAGTTGTGCAGGCGGTATTTGAGGATGAGAGCCTGCCCCGTCCGCTGTGCCTCAACGTGAACATTCCGAAGCTCCCCGTTGAGCAGATTCGGGGAATACGCATCTGCCGCCAAACCAGAGGCTACTGGCGTGAGGAGTTCTTCAAGCGTGAGGACCCGACGGGTCGCAACTACTACTGGATGACCGGCGCATTCAACAACCACGAGCCGGAGGCGGAGCAGAGCGACGAGTGGGCACTATCAAACGGCTACGTGTCGGTGGTACCCGTACAGACAGATATGACGGCACACGAGCAAATAGAGTGCTTGAAGGGTGCCATTAAGTAATATTTAGGTAACATATTCAGAGGAGAAGTTATGA
Source organism: Alistipes sp. (assembly GCA_017483225.1). Taxonomy (GTDB): domain Bacteria; phylum Bacteroidota; class Bacteroidia; order Bacteroidales; family Rikenellaceae; genus Alistipes. Next base: position 64,585 of record JAFULF010000007.1, on the reverse strand, counting down.
CAGGGTTGAAGATTCTACTTGTGGTGTCGCTTGTGGTGCAGCTGCTGGCGACAATATTCGCCATACGGCTTATACGGCGCACGAAGTATAACTCAATATGGATTCTCTGCATCATCGCCTTCTCGACGATGGTCGCCGAGCGCATCCTCCATCTGATGATACTCGACGGCAAGCCCATCGACCCCCACCTGCTGATAATATTAGGAGGCGTGGTGTCGCTGTGTATCTCGGTAGCCGTCCTGTTTGCGCACCGTCTGGTAAACTATCTGGATAGGGTGGACCGCCAGCGAAGCCTCTTCAACAAGCGCATCCTGACCGCCGTACTCCGCACCGAGGAGCGTGCCCGCCAGAACTTCTCGAAGGAGCTGCACGACGGCCTCGGCCCACTGCTCTCGTCGGCGAAGATGTCGCTGTCGGCGATATCGCAGAACGAGAACCAGGAGGAGCAGCAGGAGCTGCTGAAAAATACCATCTACGTCATCGACGAGGCGATACGCTCCGTGCGAGAGATATCCAACAATATGTCGCCACAGATTCTCATCGACTTCGGTCTGGCGCAGGCGGTGCGCAACTTCGTCACACGCAGCAGTGCCCTGCATGGTGTGAACATCCGACTGAACACCAACCTGCGGGCCGAGCGTTTCGACAGCGACGTGGAGGTTATCATCTACCGTGTGGTCTGCGAGTTGATAAACAACTCACTCAAACACTCCGGATGTACCGCCATAACCCTCTCGCTCAACTTCGACGGCACAGCCCTCTCGCTCAACTACACCGACAACGGCCGAGGATTCAATCCGGAGGCGATGATAGATTGCGGCATGGGGCTCTCCAACATAGCCTCCCGCATAGGCTCGCTGAGCGGCTCGCTCGACATCCGCAGCAGCAAGGGCAAGGGTATGAGTGCCGACATCAGCGTAAACATCGACAATAACCACTAAACAACTCCGCAAGAGATGGCTGTGACAGAGAAAAATATCGTCTTGGTGGATGACCACACGCTCTTTCGCAACGGCTTAAAGAGGCTGCTGAACGGACGAAGGGGCTGTCACGTTGTCGGCGAGTACTCCGATGGCTCGGAGTTTATCGCCGCACTCCCCTCGTTGCAGAGTGTGGATATCGTATTTATGGATATAGCGATGCCGATGATGGGTGGCGAGCAGGCGACACGCCTCGCCCTGCAACAGCGACCCGAACTGCATATCGTCTGTCTCTCGATGTTTGGCGAGGAGCAGTACTACCAGCGTATGGTCGAGGCGGGAGCCAAGGGTTTCCTGCTCAAAGACTCGGATATAGAGGAGGTCTTTGAGGCCATAAATGCCATCGTGGAGGGCGAGGAGTATTTCAGCAAGGCACTGTTGGAGTCGTTGCCACACCGCCTGCGCAAGAGCGACATGACGGAGGGCGACTCCCTCTCGGAGCGAGAGTCCGACATCCTGCTCGGCATCTGCCAAGGCCTTTCAAATCAGGAGATTGCCGACTCACTCTTCATCTCCAAGCGCACGGTCGATGCCCACCGTGCCAACATCCTCGAAAAGACCGGCTGCAAGAACACCGCCAGCCTCGTGGTCTATGCTATGAAGAACCACTTGGTAGAGATTTAGGCGGGCAAGGAGGCCCCATCTACCCCACCCCAAACTTTTTAGAAGTTGTTTCCGTGTAAATTATTTGTCAAAAATTACAGTTTGTCAAATAATTTGTTATCTTTGTGTAAAGATTTTAACAAAACTGACTTAATACCTTAAAATTTTTAATATATACAACAACTAAAAACCAAAATTGCTATGAACGTGACCAACATTATGGCGGATTTGGAGCGTAAGCATCCGGGTGAAAACGAGTATTTGCAGGCGGTACGAGAGGTACTCGAATCTATTGAGCAGACATACAACGAGCACCCCGAATTTGAGAAGGCAAAGATTGTCGAGCGAATGGTGGAGCCCGACCGCATCTTCACCTTCCGTGTGACGTGGGTAGATGACCGTGGCGAGATTCAGACCAACCTCGGCTATCGCATACAATTCAACAGCGCAATAGGCCCTTACAAGGGAGGCATCCGCTTCCACAAGGCGGTAAACCCTTCGATGCTCAAATTCCTCGGCTTCGAGCAGACCTTCAAGAACTCCCTCACCACGCTGCCTATGGGCGGTGCAAAGGGTGGCTCGGACTTCGACCCCGTGGGTAAGTCCGACGGCGAGATTATGCGCTTCTGCCAAGCCTTTATGTGGGAGCTGTGGAACAACATAGGCCCCGACACCGACATTCCTGCGGGAGATGTGGGCGTAGGCGGTCGTGAGATAGGATATATGTACGGAATGTACAAGAAGCTGGCTCGCGAGTACAACACGGGAGTCCTTACCGGCAAGGGTATGACGTGGGGCGGCTCGCTGATACGTCCGGAGGCGACGGGATTCGGTGCACTCTACTTCGTGGAGCATATGCTCTCACGTGCCGGCCGCTCGATAGAGGGTGCCACGGTGGCAATCTCCGGCTTCGGCAACGTCGCTTGGGGAGCCGCTACAAAGGCCACCGAGCTGGGTGCGAAGGTTATCGCCATATCGGGCCCCGACGGCGTGATATACAACCCTAACGGAATGACGAAGGAGAAGATAGCGTTTATGCTGCAACTGCGTGCCTCAAACCGCAACATCGTTGCACCATTTGCCGAGCGCTTCCCTGATACGACATTCATCCCGGGCAAGAAGGCGTGGAGCATCAAGTGCGACATCGCCCTGCCTTGTGCCTTCCAGAATGAGCTCAACGGCGAGGATGCCAAGGAGCTGCTCGCCGCAGGCACGTGGTGTGTTGCCGAGGTGTCGAATATGGGATGTACGCCGGAGTCTATCGCCGAGTTCCAGGCGGCAGGTATCCTCTTCGCTCCGGGCAAGGCGGTGAATGCCGGTGGCGTGGCCACATCGGGCTTGGAGATGACACAGAATGCGATGCACATCTGCTGGTCGGCTGCCGAGGTAGATGAGAAGCTGCACTACATAATGCGCAGCATCCACGAGCAGTGTGTAAAGTACGGCACACAGCCTGACGGCTACGTAAACTACGTCAAGGGTGCCAACATTGCAGGCTTTATGAAGGTGGCACAGGCGATGCTCGAACAGGGCGTGGTTTAGCAACACTCCAAAACAACAGAGAGGGCTGCCGATTTGCTTCGGCAGCCCTCTCCTTTATACATATATCTTATTTAGAGAACAGGTCAATACCCTTATCTGCCATCCTTTGTTGGAGGGCCTTCACATCAAGGGTACGAGGCGAGCAGCCCTGCTCGGCGCACATCGCCGAGGCGATACCCACAGCCTCGCCCATAGCCATACATATCGACATCACACGGTAGGAGGCGTGAGCACGGTGTGTGCCCGAGATGCAACGACCGGCGACATAGAGATTCTCGACACCTCGTGGTGTGAAGCATCGGTAAGGAAGGTCGTAAGGGTCGCAATACTGGATATGCTCCTCGGCCTGACCTGCCCCCGCAGGGTTATGTATATCGACGATAAACTCCGCCTTATGGACTATCACGTCGTCGAAGCGACAGCCTACGGCCAACTCCTCCGCCGTAATAACATAGTCGCCCATCACTCGGCGAGTCTCTCTTACGCCCGTAGTTGCTCCGCTGGCAATGCAGCGGCACTCGCCATAGCCCGGCAGATTCTCACGCAGGAACTGCTCCAACAGCGCAATCTGCTCACGCAGTTCGAGGTCCGCCTTAAAGATATGCTCGACACGGGTCATATCCACGCCATTGACCTGCGTGGTGTTCACCTGACGCTCGCCCTCTCGCACCGTAGGGTGAAGGCGCACAGCCGCCAGCTTCTGCGGCAGCTTGCCCTCGTCGGCGCATCGCTTGCAGAAGTCGAGGAATCGCTCCTCGCCAAGGCGCACATCGTCCACATCGCCGATACATATCACGCCCTGCTTCTCGTCCACGCCCGCAATGGTGAACTCCAACGTCACGGGCTGCATCAACCCGTCGTCACGCCCCTTCTCGGTAGGCGCACCGGCCAGATATGCCACAAGGCCATCACCCGTAGCATCCACCGTGACCTTGCCCAGCAGGGCAATCTGTCCCTCGTTGGTCGCCAGCACGACACCTCGCAGGGCATCCCCCTCCTTCACAACGTCGCAGACGCTGCTTTGCAGATAGACATCTATATTGGGGTGGGCGACAAACTGCGCCAGCACACGCTTGGCACGCTCGAAGTCGTGCGCACGGCCCGTGCGGCCAATCATATCATTCTCCTCCACGCCCAGCAGTTCAACCAGTTCGTCACGCATCGTACCCTTGGCAACCATACCGAGGATAGGGCCCACGTAGCCCACCGTGAGATTTCCTCCCACAACACCATAACGCTCCACGAGGGCGACCTTTGCCCCCTCACGTGCCGCAGCAACGGCGGCGCAGATGCCGGCAGGGCCGGAGCCCGCAACGACAACGTCGTAGGTGCCTCGCACCTCGACCTCTCGACTACAATTTACTCTCATCACGCTTTGCATCTATATATCTATACACGCCATACAGTATCGAGATACCTACCATTATGACGATACCTCCTATCATTATCCTCTCCACCGCCTGCGTATGCTCCTCACGGAAGAGTTGCAGCAGAAGCAACGCCGCAATGGCGAGCAGCGTCACAACAAAGCAGGTGACAGCCATATGCGAGTAGTGCTTCGTCGCACGGCGCATCTCCGCAGAAGGCTCCTTGTCGGCATCGGGGTCTATGATAGCCTGAATCTTGGCATAGCCCTCGTCTATCGTACCCTTATGGCGGGCCCACAACTCCATAGCGGCGAGCAGCACCATCGGCACAACGGTTCCGATGGTAGCCTCCAAGACGTTAGGATTAATCCACTCGAACATAGAGCGCACCGTGTCGCTGAACTTGAAGGCCAGACCAAAGACTCCGCAGAGGTATGTGATACCCATAGCCCACAGCAAGTGCGACTGCGTAAGGCGCTTGGAGAAGACACCCCACACCGACGGCACATAGAGCGGCCCGATAATCATCGTCAGCACCGTGACAACCACCTTCTCGGCACCGCCTGCATACGGAATAAGCAGCGCAAGGAGCATAATCGCCGTGCCGAAGGTGAGCGTAAAGGCTCTTCCGACACGTATCAGCCGTTTCTCGCCGGCCTCCGGATGCTTATATCCGTAGATGTCGTATGTAAAGACGTTGGCAAAGACGTTGAGCGTACCCGACACCGTAGAGAGCGTTGCCGAGACCATCGCCGCAAGCATAACGCCGAGCATTCCCTTCATCAGCACGTGGTCGCTCATAAGGATATAGGCCTGCTCCGGATTTGCCTCGGGGTTAATCATCCGATATGCCATAGCGGGGAAGTACCAGATAATAGGTGTAACGAGGTAGAGCACGCCTACCAGATAGGTGCTCTTGCGGGCATCCGTCTTGGTCGGCACGCTGATATATCGCTGCACGAACGGCCAATCGCCGCCGATGGTAAAGCTATTCACTATGACCCACAGGATAAGCCAGAACCACGGATACTCGGCACTCACAGGCGTAAAGTACCCCTCGGGAGCCGAGGCGATAAAGTTACCAAGGCCTCCCACGGCATCTATCGAGAGCGGAATCATAAAGACAACCACCGCAATCAGCACTCCGAACTGGATAACGTCGGTCATAAGCACTGCCAGAAAGCCTCCCATAACGGTATAAATCAGCGTGATGATACCCAGAATGACGATACCCCAGCTTACCGAGAGGTGTCCCGTCGCAGGGTCTGCCATAAAGTGTCCCTCAGGCAGCGACATCAGCGTAGCCATCACGACAGAGATAGCGTAGAGGGCCACCGCCGTATGGAATCCTCGGCCGATAATGCCCAGCAGGGTGTAGAAGTTGAGCGAGCGGCGACCAAAGCGGAGCGTCAGGAACTCGCCCGGCGACTTAATCTGCATCTCACGCCAGCGACCCGCCAGATACTTGCCGACGAGGAAGCTCGCAAAGCCCAAAATGTTGCCAATGAGTGCCGCAACAATGCCGGAGCGGTAGGCGACACCTCCCCAGATGACGAAGGTGCTCGCCGAGAAGAGCGTCATATAGGTTGACATACCCGACAACCACCACGAAGAGTTGCGACCGGCAATAAACATATCCTCCGAGGAGTTAATCTTGCGTGACACGAGCACGCTGACGCCGATAAGTCCCAGGAAGTAGATAACAATTACAATGTAGTCTATACCGACCATAGAGTTTGGTTTTTAAGGTTAGTTCCGTTAATTTTAACAAAGATATAAAAAATCGGAGCAACGTACAAAAAAAAGTTGCGGAGCACAAAAGCACCCCGCAACATCTACTTATGTCTGTTTTCTATTAGAGCGTACCTCCTACCTCCCACCAGAAGGCTCGCAAGCCCAACTGCGGGTTGGCAGCATCGAGAGCACGCATAGCCTCCATAAAAGGCTCCAACTGCGCATCCTCAACGATGGATATGAGGGCCGAGTTGAGCGTTGGCCATACGGCATCGCCCAAGTGAGGCTCTCCGGTGGCGGTACCACAGCCGATGAGTTCCTCGACAGCGGTGTATCCACGCACACCCAATCTCTTCATCTCCTGCTGCACCTCCTCATAGAGTGCCTGATTGCAGGACAAAAATATTGCTTTCATACTCTTTCGTTCTTTTAAGCGTTTTGTTGTGCAAGTTGTGCCGCTCTCTTCGCCTTGCGGCGCTGGTCACGCAACGCAAACGAAGTGAAGAGCACAGGGATAAGGTAGAGGGTTACGAGGGTCGAGAAGGAGAGTCCCCACGCCACAACCATACCGAGCGAGTTCCACATCTCGGAGCCGACACCACTACCTACCGCCATAGGCACCATACCGAGCACGGTAGTCATCGTGGTCATCAGGATTGGACGCAGACGTGAACGACCCGCAATGACAGCCGACTCGACGATAGGCACTCCACGGCCGATAACCAGACGGTTGTAGTCCACAAGCACGATACCGTTATTCACAACGATACCCACGAGCATCAGCACACCGAGCAGACCCATCACACCGAGAGGTGTTCCCGTGAGCCACAGGCCGAGGAATACACCCACAAGGGCAAACGGCAGCGAGAACATAATCACAAACGGATAGGTGAGCGACTCAAACTGCGACGCCATAATCACAAAGACCAGAATAATCATCAGAGCAAGTAGCAGGAAGAGGTCACGGAAGGTGTCTTGTTGGTCCTCATACGAGCCACCAAGCTCCCAGGTGATGCCTGCCGGCAACTCCATCTTATTCATACCCTCAACCGAGCCTTCCACGATATCCGACATAGCGTAACCGTGACCCACCGAGCCCGAAATCTTAACATAGCGGGAGCGGTCCATACGCTGGATTGCAGGCGGGGCCTCGGTCTCAATAACGTGGCCCACGTCACGCACCTTAACGGCTGCGCCGGTAGCACTATTGTAGAGCGTCACGTTCTCCAACTCCTCTACCGACTCACGGAACGGCTTCTGATAACGCACCAAAATATCGTACTCCTCACCATCCTCACGGTAGTAAGAGGCAACGGCACCATTTACTCTGTTACGCAGGTAGGTCGCCGCCGTAGCTACATTCAGACCATTCATAGCCAGCTTCTCACGGTCGAAGACCACCTGATACTCAGGCGTGTACTCCTCACGAGAGATAATAGCCTCGGTACAACCCGGAATTTGAAGCATCATCTCCTTGATTTGCAATGCGATACGATCGGTCTCCGCAAGGTCGTAGCCATAGAGTTCAATATCTACTGACGACTGACCTCCGGCACCACCCTTCTGTCCCGTCTCGATGACCTCGAAGGTACGTATCTCCGTATATTCGGCCAAATCCTTACGCATAAGGTCGCAAATCTCGGTCAGCGTACGCTCACGCTCGGTCTTCTTGGTAAGACGGATATTCATCGAAATATAGTGTGTACCATTCTCCTGCATCGAGGCGAAAGTATTGTCCGTATCGGCCGTACCCTCAGTCATACCGATAGCGATAATCTCTGGATAGTCCTGACGGAACTGGCTGTCGATACGCAGCGCCAAATCACGTGTAATCTCCTGACGAGTACCCATCGGAAGTTTAATCTTCACGGCAATACGGGCATTATCCTGCGCCGGGAAGAACTCCGTCTTGATATGCGGGCCGAGTCCGACAATAACACCTACGAATAATATCACGGAACTGATAACGAAGATTCTGCGGTGGTTTACACACCAGCGCAACGACGCCTCGTACACATCATCCAGCCAACCCATTGCGCCATCAACATATTTCTGCAAGTTTGACTTCTTCGGCTTCTGCTTCATAATGAGCGAGCAGAGCACCGGCGTAAAGGTAAGCGCAGCGGCCATAGATACGGTCAGCGTGATGGTCACCATCCAACCCAGAGGCTTGAAGAGCACGCCCACCATACCATCAATCATCGTCAGCGGGAGGAACACGGCCAGAGTCGTGAGCGTCGAGGCGATAATCGAGACTCCCACCTCCTTTGTTGCGAAGATTGCAGCCTGCTTAACACGTGCACCACGGTCAACGTGCGAGGTGATATTCTCCAACACCACGATAGCATTATCGACGACCATACCGATAGAGATGGAGATGGCCGACATGGTGATAATATTGAGTGTCGAATCGGTCGCAAGCAGGTAGATGAGCGACGAGAGCATCGAGATAGGTATGGTCAGCACAATGATAAACACCGCACGCCAACGGCCCAGCATCATCATCACCACCGCCATAACCACGATGAAGGTAATCATAATGGTCTCCATCAACGACGAGGCGGTATCCATAATGTTGTCCGACATATCGATATATGGTTCGACGGTGACATCCGAAGGGAGCGTCTTGCGCAGCTCCTCCAACTTCTCGTGCACCTTCTTCGATATCTCTACGGCGTTGGCATCGGTCTGTTTCTGCACAATCATCATACCGCTACGGGTACCGTTGTTGAAGGACTCTTGCGCACGCTCCTGCTGCGTATCCTTGACCGTTGCCACGTCACGCAGGTAGATGTTCGCTCCGCCACGGTTGCCCACAACGATATTGAGCAACTCCTCCGCAGCGTTGAACTCGTGGTCAACACGCAACGAGTAGGTGTTGGAGCCCACGTCCATCTGTCCGCCAGGCACCGAGACATTCTCGGCAGCTACAATCTGCGCAATCTGCTCGATGGTCATTCCATAGGCTTCGAGTTTATACGGGTCGCAGTAGATTTGAATCTGTCGTTCAGGAATACCCGACACCGACACCGAACCCACACCACTAACACGTGCCAGCGGCGTAGTCACACGCTCGTCGATGATTTTATACAGACCACTCCAACTCTCATTTGCCTTGATTGCCATCAGCAGGATAGGCATCTCCTCGGTCGAGAACTTGAAGATGATAGGCTTATCCACATCGTCAGGCAGGATGTTGGTTGCAATATCGAGTTTGTCTCGGATATTTGCTGTGGCAACCTCCACATCGGTACCATACTCGAACTCCAAATTGACGATAGAGATATTCTCCTTCGATGTCGAGGAGATGTGCTTCAAATCCTCGACACTGTTAAGGCTGTTTTCCAGCGGGCGGGTGACATTCTCCTCAATGTCGATAGCACTCGCTCCCGGGTAGGCCGTGATGACCATAATATTGGTAGTCTCGATGTGCGGGAAAAAGTCGATAGGCAGTTTCACCAACGAGAAGATACCGAGTATCGAGATAGTGACGAAGATGAGTATCGTCGTTATCGGATTATTTACAGCTGATTTATAGATATTCATACTCTGTTTCTCCTTTCAGAAAGTGTTGTTACTTGCTCACAACCTCTACGGTGCAACCATTCGTGAGGGCCACCTGACCCTTTACGACAACCTCGTCGCCGTGCTCAACGCCGGAGAGTATCTCGTACTCGTCATTCATACGGCGGCCAAGCTCCACCTTGCTATAACGCACCGTATTATTCTCCTTATTAAGGATATATACGTAGCGGTCGCCCGAGCCCATCAGCTTATTTACCGAGCGATCAGGAATAACCACATTGTTCTTCTTGCCATACGGGAGGGTCACACGTGCGAACATACCCGGACGAACACGCTCGTCGGTATTTGGCAGCGACACCTCAACCTGGAAGGTACGTGTTGCGTTGTTGATGGTAGGATAGATGCGGGAGATGCTGCCATTGAAGACCTCCTCGCCGTAAGCATCGAGGGTAACAAACACACGCATACCCTTGCGCACCTTAGCAAAGAGCGACTCCGACACGTTAATCATAATCTTCACGGGGCGAATCTGCTCCACGACAAGGATAGGCAGTCCGCCCGACATATCGCCATTGTCGTAGTTGCGTGCAGTAACGATGCCCGATACGGGGGCGATGAGTGTCGTATTCTCCAACAGGTTCTCATACGAGGACTTGGCAACCTCATATTGCAGACGGCGTGCATCCCACTCCGACTTCGAGGCACCACCAAACTGATAGAGCTCGTTGGCACGCTCATACTCGGTCTTGGCATTCTCCATCTGCGCCTTTGCCTGCGCCAGCGACGAGGAGTCGAGGCTCACGAGCAGGTCGCCCTTCTTCACGTGGTCGCCGATATCGAAACGAATCTCCTTGATACGGCGGGGGCTCTGCGGTGCGATGTTATTCACAATCCAAGCCTCTACGGTACCCGTGAACGAGGTCTGCTGTGTCACCTCTCGGCGCTCCACCTTCTCAACCTCTACCTTTGGAAGCACTTGTACCTCCTCTGCCTGCTGCTTGTCCGAAGCATTGCCGCCACCACAAGCCGTTACCGCCATCGCACCTGCGATGAGCAGTGAATTAAAAATCTTTCTCATAACTCTTTTATCTATTTTTCTCTTACATATTCATACTCATAGTTTCCAAGCACCTTATCCAGCGCCACCTTTGCAGTGAGGAAGTTGAAGATGGATTGGTTGCGGCTCAACTCCGCCTGCGTGAGCGAGAGCTGCGAGTTGTCCACATCCACAAGCGTACCGCTACCCACCTCGTAACGCTTCACGGCGATATCGTAGCCACGCTGTGCCTGGCCTACCGTAGCCGCCGACGAGTGGAACTTCTTGACCGAAGTCTGCATATTGTTCAGGTACTGCACCACGCCGACACGAATCTGTCGCTCGACATTCTCACGCTGCAACTCCAAGTTGCCCTGATTCAGGCGTGCCTGACGGGTGGCTGCACGCTTGGCATTACCCGCAAAAATCGGGATATTGAGCGAAAGACCTGCGTATGCGTATGGATTCCACGCCTCCTTGCGGAAGAACTTGCCGTCGTTGCCCAGAGCCGTATAGAGGAAGGCGGCATTGATGGCCAGCGTAGGCACATTGGCCAACTTGGTGATGCGCAACGCACGGTCCAGCTGCTCCTGTTGCAACTCCAACTGTTTGAGGGTCGAGTTGTTGCTCAAATCGAGTTTCTGTATATCATATCCGTAGGCCATAGCGCTCTCATAGTCCATAAGCGAGCCCACCACGTCGATATCCTTTTCAAGATCAAGGCCCAGCAGTGCCTTCAACTGCCAGAGGCTCAGCACCACGCTGTTCTCCGCCTCGATAAGGTTCGGGATGGCGTTCTGCACCATCACATTCGAAGTGATGTAATCGTACTCCGACACAGAGCCCACCTCATAACGCTTCACGACGTTGCGGTTGTTTGCCACGGCGTTGTCATAGACCCTCTGGTAGAGGTCACGGGACTCTTTGGCAAGCAACACCATATAGTAGGCATTGGTCACCTGCTCAATCATATCTATACGTGAGCCACGAGCCTTCTCCACGGCCAGCTCGACATCGAGAGCCGAGACTTTCAGACTCTCCCACAGCTGCGCATTGATAATAGGCATCGCAGCCGAGATACCGCCATTGAAGGAGTTGTCACTACCGACCTTAATCGTCTGCGTCTGACCGCCGAAGTCCATACTCATAGTCTGCTTGGCAATCACTCGCTGATAGGTCGCTGTAGCGTCAATCTTCGGATAGAGGCTCGAATAGGTCCCCTGCTTGGCGTAACGTTTAATCTCAATCTCACTGTCGGCAATCTTAATCGTAGGATTCTCATTCAGGGCAATCTCCAACGCCTGTTCGAGGTTCAGCACCAACGTCTGTGGTTGCTGCTGCTCCTGCGCCGAGAGCGTCAGGGTTGCGACACAGAATCCTAACATCAAAATCAACTTTTTCATACTCTTCTTACCTTATATTATATCTATTACGTTCTTCTCTTCGGGGTGATCCTGCGCCGCCTTGCGCTCTTTACGCTCGGCAAAGTAGGCATCTATCTGTCGTATTCCCTCGATGGTAGCCATACCTCGGAAGGAGTTTATTATCGTATAGGTCAATGCACTCTTTGCATTAACGGATGCAGGTAGTGAAATATTATCCATCGATGCAGCAAGTGTCGTTGTTGTATAGTAGAGCATCGCCACGGCCAGTCTCAAATCTATGTGCGGCGAGATAAGGCCTCGCTCGGCGTAGTGCTTGATGATACAGTATAGACGGCGACCGCTCTCCTCCTTAACCTCCTCACTGATACGGGTATAGACATTGGGATAGAACTTTCGCAGGTTGGATATCAATCGAGGCATCACGTGGTCGGCATCGTTCATCATCATCTGCATAACCTCGAATATGCCTGCAATATTGTCGAGATACTGCTCAAAGATACGTTCGGCACGCTCCGACCTTCTGTCCTGCAAGTGGCGAATGCAGAGGTAGAGCAGCTCCTCTTTGTCGGCAAACATCTCGTAGAGCGTGCGCTTCGACACAGCAAGCGTACGGGCAATATCATCCATTCGGATAGACTTTATACCCGACTCTGCAAACATTTGCGCAGCCCTCTCTATGATGCGTTCTCGCTGTGACATACTCTACATTACTTGTTTTCGGGTGCAAAGATAACAGAAAACTATGTAAACAAAAAAAGTTTTATAGGTTTTTTGTATGCAAAAAGTGTTCTTTTTATGCCAAAACAATCAAAACATCCTATTTTCTCCCACAATTTTACTTTTCGCAATCTTTCGCAGAGGGAAAATTGCACTTTTGGCAATTTCTGCTTATATTTGTAGATTGTTAGGATTTGTTTATACACAATATAATATAGCGTGCAATGAATTTGGAGCAACTCAAACAGGAGATTACCAGACTGCTCGCCCTCGTTGAGGTGTGGCAGGCAGAGGGCAATATTGCAGAGATAGAGCGTGACCTCGCCCTCGAAAGGTTACGTGAGATATACCACACGCTTCGCTTCGGCCTACACGAGGCACCTCAATCCGACGAGCCTGCCGATGCAGGAGGCTCAGAGGGCGTAGCGACCGCCGTAGCAGCCGTTGCCGACATCACCCCGACAGAGGAGGAGCCGTGCACCGCAGAGGAGTGCAACGACGACAAGGAGAGCGAGGAGAACGAACCCGAAATCGAAGTAGAGTTAATTATGCCCGACGAAGAAGAGGATGACGAGGAGTACGATGACGAGGACGAGGACGACTCGCACGATGAGGAGGATGACGAAGAAGAGGATGACGAAGAGGGTGACTATGACGATGGTGACGAGGAAGAGGAGGCTCAACCGGAACCAAAACCGGAGCCTGCCACAGAGCCCGAGCCACAACACATTGCAGAGCCCGAGCCGATTATCGAGCCTGAGCCACAGCACGTTGCAGAGTCCGAGCCACAACCCGTTCCTACCCCACAGCCTGCTCCGCAACCGCAGCAGAGCTTTGAGCAGTCGCTCTTTGGCAGTGACACCACAGCCTTTGGTCAGACACGCCGTCGCAGCGTGCTGATGTCGCTATATGAGGACGACCTCCCCGCAAAGGAGCCACACACCGTAGAGCCACAACCGAAGGCTGAGCCGACCACCTCGGAGGCAGCTCCGAAGAGCACCCAGAAGGCCGAGCCTGCGGGCGTAGTGCTTGCCGACATAGATGTTGAGGCGGTGCTGGGCGAGGTGCTGATACCTGAGCGTCAGACCCTTGGCGATATGATTTCACCGGCGCAGACCGTAGCAGAGTCCGCCCCCGTCAAATCGTTACGCTCCTCGATAAGTGTTGCCGACCGCTTTATGCTCGCACGCACGCTCTTTGGTGGCGACGATGCAGCCTTCGACAAGGCGATAGAGGAGTTGGATGCCATCAACGACTTCGACAACTGCATAATACACATAACGGAGAACTACTCGTGGTCGCCATCCTCCGAGGGGGCAAAGATGATTATCGAGTTGTTGCAACGCAAACACCTTTAATGCGCACTCGCTATGGCAAAGCTATATATCGTACCAACCCCTATCGGCAACCTCGACGACATCACGCTGCGAGCCATCAAGGTATTGCAGGAGGTAGATTTCATCCTCGCCGAGGATACACGCACCTCGTCGGTGTTGCTCCACCATCTGCAAATAGAGAAGCCGCTACGCTCGCACCACAAGTTCAACGAGCACGCAACGGTGGCACTCGTGGCGGAGAGTATCGCCGCAGGGCGCAACGTGGCCCTCATATCCGACGCCGGCACACCGGGCATATCCGACCCAGGCTTTCTGCTCGTGCGCACCTGCGTAGAGCAGGGCATCGAGGTTGAGACGCTCCCCGGAGCTACGGCCTGCATACCGGCACTCGTGCAGAGTGGCTTCCCGTGCGACCGTTTCTGCTTCGAGGGCTTCCTACCGCAGAAGAAGGGGCGAAACAAGCGCCTGACGGAACTTTCGCAGGAGAGCCGCACAATAGTATTCTACGAATCTCCGTTTCGTGTAGTGAAGTGCTTGGAGCAATTGTCGGAGGTCTTTGGCCCCGAGCGACAGGTTGCCGTATCACGAGAGCTGACCAAGAAGTTCGAGCAGACGGTGCGAGGCTCGTTGAGGGAAGTGGCCGACCACTTCCGTACCCACACCCCGAAGGGTGAGTTCGTAATCGTACTTGCAGGCAAGGGGCTCAAAACCCGTGAGGAGCGAGAGACACACGACACACAAGAGGAGGATGAGGAGCAGTAGCCCCAAAGCCTCAGCAAACAGATAAGAGAACAAGAAGATTTAGAGAGATGAAGAATCATAAACCCAAGATGAGCATCGGAGCGTGGTGCATTTGGCTCTTCTGCCGCTCGGTGGCAATTTTGCCCCATTGGTTTCAGTTCCACGTGCTGGCGAGGCTCTGCTACGCCGTAATGCGCTACGTGGTGCGCTACCGCCGCACCCTTATAATAAAGCAGCTCACGGAGTGCTTCCCCGAGAAGAGCGAGGCGGAGATTACCGCCATCTGCAACGAGTTCTACCACAACCTCTCCGAGATAATCATCTGCACGATGACCTTGGCCGGCATCAGCGAGCAGGAGCGACGCTCGGCCGTCAAGTTCAACATTCCCGATTCAGTACGTGAAGCGGTCAAGGGGCGTCACCACGTACTGCTAGCCTCACACTACGGATTCTGGGAGTATGCGCAGTTTGTAGGATTGTCGCTGCCGGGGTTCTGCGAGATTGGGGCCTACCACCCATTGTCGAGCAAGGTGTGGGATGAGCTCTACTTCTACCTGCGCTCCTTTGAGGATGTTATCCCCGTGGCAAGCAATAACTACCTGCGCTACTTCATCCAGCACCGGACAAGCGGCGTGAATGGCAAGCCTATGATGCTCGGAATGTTCTCCGACCAGAACGCACCCCCTACGGGCGATGCTCACTGGTACGACTTCCTCGGCCGCAAGACCCTCTTCTTCGATGGAGGCCAGCAGTTGGCCCTGCGCTTCGGCCTTCCCGTGACCTACCTGCGTATGCGCCGCACGAGTGCCGGCAGATACGAGGCGGAGGTGATACTCATACACGACGGTCAGGAGCAGGTGGGCGAATACGAGATTATGGAACGATATGTGCGCCTGCTCGAAGAGGATATACGTCGTGACCCCGCCCGCTGGATGTGGTCGCACCGACGTTGGAAGTACACCCTCAACGAGAAGACGGGCGAGGCGGTATATCATCCGAGAGGATAGTGCAACAGATTGACAAGCAGTATATTACTATATGGCAAACACAGCAGTCGTCATACTCAACTACAACGGTGCGGAGCATCTGCGCCGCTTCCTCCCCTCGGTGGTGATGCACTCGGCGGGGGCGGATATCGTTGTGGCGGACAACGGCTCGACGGACAACTCCGCAGAGGTGGTGTGCAGCATCGCCCCGCAGGTGCGGTGGGAGCCTCTCGACCGCAACTACGGCTTTGCCGAGGGATATAATAGGGCTCTGGCCCGCCTCGACGGCTACGACTACTTCGTATTGCTTAACTCCGACGTGGAGGTGCCGCAGGGATGGCTTGCACCATTGGTGCAGGTGCTCGACCGTGAGGGCGACGTTGCTGCAGTGGCACCCAAGATACTCTCGGCGCAGGAGCCTCAACGCTTCGAGTATGCCGGCGCCTCGGGAGGATTTATAGACTACCTCGGCTACCCATTTTGCCGTGGACGCATATTACAAGTAACAGAGCAGGACAGCGGGCAGTACGACGATGCTCGTGAGGTCTTTTGGGCAAGCGGCGCCGCCTTCTGCTGCCGTGCCGACATATTCAGGGAGCTTGGCGGCTTCTGCGGAGAGTACTTCGCCCATATGGAGGAGATAGACCTCTGCTGGCGTATGCAGCTTGCCGGGTGGAGGGTTATGGTGGAGCCTCGGAGCCACGTGTGGCACCTCGGGGGTGGCACGCTGGGCAGCGACTCCCCGCACAAGCTATACCTCAACCACCGCAACAACCTGCTGATGCTCTACCGTTGTGCCTCGCCACTGCAACGTGCCGTGGTCGCCGTGGCACGTCCGCTGACAGACCTCGCCGCCGCCGTGAGCTACCTGCTCAAAGGCAATAGCGAGGGGGCCAAGGCAGTATGGAGGGCGTGGCGATACTTCCTCGGCGCACACTCACGTCTGGCCGTGGAGCGCAGGCAGATTCGTGGCTCGGTGCACCACGAGAGCCGCAATATATATAAAGGTGTAATAGTGCTACGATACGCCCTCGGGCGACGTAGATTCGATAAACTGATGTAACGTATGCAGAAACTCGTAATCATCCCAACCTACAACGAGCGTGAGAACGTGGCTCGTATGATTGACAAGGTACTCTCGCTCGATGGCGACTTCCACCTACTCTTCGTAGATGACGGCTCGCCCGACGGCACCGCCACAATAATCAAGGAGCATCAGGCGCAGACGCCGGAGCGCATACACCTCATAGAGCGGTCGGGCAAGCTGGGCCTCGGCACCGCCTACATCGCCGGCTTCCGCTGGGCGTTGGAGCGTGGCTACGACCACATCTTCGAGATGGACTGCGACTTCTCGCACAACCCCGACGACCTGCTGCGCCTCAACCGCCGCCTGACAGAGGATGCCGACGTGGTCATAGGGTCACGCTATGTGAAGGGTGTGAACGTGGTGAACTGGCCGCTGTCACGCCTGCTGATGTCCTACTTCGCCTCGAAGTACGTGCGCATAGTGACGGGTATGCCCGTGTGTGATGCCACGGCAGGCTTCGTGGGCTACCGCCGTGACGTGCTCAAAGATATAGACCTCGGCAAGGTGCAGATGGTGGGCTACGGCTTCCAGATAGAGATGAAATATACGGCGTGGCGACACGGCTTCACCATCGCCGAGGAGTCAATCATATTCATAGACCGTGAGGCCGGCACCTCCAAGATGTCGAGCGGCATCTTCGGCGAGGCCTTCTTCGGCGTGCTGCGCCTCCCGTGGCGAAAGCTGTAAGCGGGGGGGGGTAAGTCGAGAGGCGCAGGAAGCGCAACGACAAAGGCTATTAAAGGTAATTAAGGGAAACGCAGGCGATTTGTGGCGAGGTCGTAAGAATCCGCAACCTTTTGGCGCACCCTTAATATCCCTTAATATCCCTTAACTCCCTTAACAACCCTTATCTTTGCACAAGACCTTATCCGACCTTAATTGACCTTACGTTGCGCAACGGATACGAAAACACCCTCCCGAAGCATATCGAGAGGGTGTTTTTGGTAATGATGCAAAAAGCGCCACTTTTTGCATCATTATCTTTTTTGTTTTTAAGGAGATAGCTGCAACGCTGTCGAGTATGGCTTGGCAGGAGCATACTCGGCGTATGTGACTGTCAAGCCACACGCAGACGAAGGCAGCAGATGCCCCTTAAAACGAAAAACTATACGGTCATAATCTCCTTCTCCTTCTTCTCAAACGCAGCATCCACAACCTTGCTGTACTTTTTGAGAAGCTTCTGTGCCTGGGTCTCGCCGTCCTTGCTTTCATCCTCCGGCATACCCTCCTTGACGGCCTTCTTGAACGCTTCCACAGCATCACGGCGTGCATTGCGCAACGAGATGCGGGCATTCTCCACCTCGCCCTTCGACTGCTTGACCAGCTCCTTACGGCGCTCCTCCGTAAGTGGCGGTATCGAGAGGCGAATCTGCTCGCCATTGTTCGACGGCGTGAGGCCGATGTTCGAGTCGATGATAGCCTTCTCGATAAGGCGAATCATATTCTTATCCCACGGCTGAATGAGAATGGTCTTGGCATCAGGTACGGTGACACTCGCAACGCCCGACACAGGGGTCTGCGAGCCGTAGTAGTCCACAAATACGCCGTTGAGTACATTTGTCGAGGCCTTGCCTGCACGGATGTTGAGCAGGGTATCCTCCAAGAAATCGACAGCCTTCTGCATACGTGCCGAAGCGTCTGCCAAAATAGTCTTTGAATCCATCTTTCTGTCTGTATTTATTGTTCTTGTTATTTGCTTTCCAGCACCTCGTCTATCGTCTTTACCATCTCCACGAACTCCGCCTTGTCGAAGCCTATGGTCGTCTTTATCACACGGCCATCGGCACCTATGAGGAAGTTGCGGGGGATGCCGTTGGTGGCATACTTGGCAAATATGGAGCGGTCGGTATCGAGCCCCATAGGGAAGGTGTAGCCCATACGCTTGCGGAACGCCGCCACGGTGCCATACTCCTCACCTCGGGAGATGGGGAGGAAGACGAAAGGCTTGCCCTTGAATCGCTCGATGATATCCGCCTGCACGTAGCGCAGCTCCTCACGACACGGCGGGCACCACGTAGCCCAAAAGGTCACAAGCACCACCTTGCCACGCAGCTCGGAGAGCGTAACACGCTCGCCATCAAACATATCGACCTTGAAGTCGGGGGCCATACTGCCCACCTTCGCCAGCGTGGCAGCCTCCAACTCCGCCGCCGTATCGGGCAGCGATGGTGTGGCGGCATCACGTGCAGTGGCCGTCTGCGGATTCCACAGCAGCAGCACGGCGATAATGATGATAACCAATACCAACATCAAGGCAAACATCAGGTTGCTCTTGCGTTGTCTGCGCACTCTCTTCTCCAACATAGTATTATAGGTTTAACGGTGTACCACGGTGCCGATACTCTCGCCCGAAAGCACCTTCATAAGGTTGCCCGGCGTATCCATATCGAAGACAACAATATTGAGGCCATTCTCCTTGCAGAGCACGAAGGCCGTCATATCCATAATTTTGAGGTTGCGGGCATACACCTCGTCGAAGGTTATCTCGTCGAAGCGTGTTGCCGTAGGGTCCTTCTCGGGGTCGGCGGTGTAGATGCCGTCCACACGGGTACCCTTGAAGAAGCCGTCAGCCTCAATCTCGATACCTCGCAGTGCCGAGGCGGTGTCGGTCGAGAAGTATGGGTTGGAGGTGCCGCCGCCGATGATGACCACGTAGCCCGCATTGAGGTACTCTATCGCCTTGTCCTTCGAGTAGTACTCGCCTATCGGCTCCATACGTATCGAGGTGAGCACCTTGCACTTAACACCCTCGTCAGCCAACACGGCCTGCAAACCGAGCGAGTTGATGATTGTCGCCAGCATACCCATCTGGTCGCCCTTGACACGGTCGAAGCCACGCTTGGCCCCCTGCAAGCCACGGAAGATGTTGCCACCACCGATGACTATGCCCACCTGCACGCCCGACTCGCAGGCCTGCTTAATCTGCACGGCATAGGAGCGCAACTGCTCCATCGAGATACCATATTTTTGCTCCCCCTGCAACGACTCTCCCGAGAGTTTGAGCAGGATTCTTCTATACTTCATAACTGCACACTTTAATATTTATAGTGCGAATTTAGGAAAATAAATTAAGAAAAACAAAAATGTTTTTCACAGAGCCATCCAAGACTAATTTATTTTCCTAAATTTAAGAGTATTGACATTCCCTCCAAACCTCCCTTTGACAAAGGGAGGCTTTGTCGCTGCGCTCCGAACATTAAGAAAAACAAAAATGTTTTTCACAGAGCTGTCCAAAGCGCAACATTTAAGGGTTATTAAAGGCAATTAAGGGAAGCGCAGGCGGTTTTGAGAAAGGTCGTAAGAGTCCGCCGGCGTATTGCGCAACATTAACAACCTTTAACATCCCTTAACATCCCTTAACATCCCTTAACCTTTTTGCGCCCAACCTTACCCGACCTTACCCGACCTTACCCGACCTTACTTGACCTTTCGTTGAGCAACAATGGCATTGCCGCAACAGACTATTTAGGAGTATTACACTTTGTTATTCAGGCAACCACAGGTTGCAATGCTATTAAATGTTATTTAATGTCATCCTTGGTGCTCCCACAAGACGAAATATTCCAAAATTTTTCGTACCTTTGCAAGGCTATATTTATTTAGAAAATAAATACCCTATGAAGAAGAGTACAAAATTGACACTTATGGCTGCGGTAATAGTTGTGTGTTACTTAGCAGGTTTTGGTGTCGGCAAGATGGTAAAGATTATGAAACAGAGATATATAGAGTATCCACAGACGGAGCGTGAGGCAGTCGTGGATGATTACTTCGGCGTGGCGGTTGCCGACCCATACCGCTGGCTGGAAGACGACAAGAGCGAGCGCACGGCAGAGTGGGTGAAGGCACAGAATGAGGTCACCTTCGGCTATCTCGGCACCCTCTCGCAGCGCAAGGCTATACGTGAGCGACTGGGCGAGCTGTACGACTACCCCACCGAGAGTGCACCCGCAAAGCGTGGCGAGTGGTACTACCTCTTCCGCAACAGCGGCCTGCAAAACCAGAGTGTGCTCTACCGCAAGCGCAGCCTCGACGCCTCGGAGGAGGAGGAGGTATTCCTCGACCCCAACACCCTCTCGGAGGATGGCACGGTGGCACTTCACAGCGGCTCCTTCACCAAGGATGGCTCGCTATACGCCTACTCGCTCGCCTCGGCAGGCTCCGACTGGGTGGAGATACGTGTTATGGACACCCGCACCAAGGAGCTCCTCTCGGACCACATCCGCTGGGTGAAGTTCTCGGGCGTGGATTGGACACGTGACGGCAAGGGCTTCTATTACAGCGCCTACGACGCTCCGCAGAGCGAGGAGGGACTCTTCTCGGCACGCAACACCGACCAGAAGGTCTATTACCACCGCATAGGCACACCGCAGAGCGAGGATGAGCTGATATATGCCGACCCTGCGCACCCGCTCCACTACCACGGTGGTGGCGAGAGCGAGGATGGGCGCTGGCTCTTCATCTCCTCATCGTCGGGCACCTCGGGCACGCAGCTGCTCTACAAGCGCAAGGGCGAAGGTCGCTTCCGCACCCTCTGCAAGGGCTTCGAAAACGACTACTATCTGCTGGACTGCTACAATGACAGAGCCTTGGTGCTGACCAACGCCTCGGCACCCAACTGCCGCCTCGTGGAGATAAACCTCTCGACGGGCTCACGTCGTGACATCATCCCCGAGAGCGAGCACGTACTCGAAGGGGTAAGCACGGCGGGAGATGCTCTGTTTGCGCACTACCTCATAGATGCGCAGAGCAAGGTGGTACAGTACGACCGTGAGGGCAACATCACCCGTGAGGTGGCACTCCCTGCCATAGGCTCCGTGGATGGCTTCGACGGCGAGAGGGAGGATACGGAGGTATTCTTCGTCGTGACCAACTACACCACCCCGGGCACCATCTACCGTTACGACATAGCCTCGGGCACCTCGACCCTCTACCACGCTCCGCAGACCAAGTTCGACTGCTCGGCATACGAGACCCGACAGATATTCTTCGAGAGCAAGGATGGCACACGGGTACCTATGTTCGTGTCGCACCGCAAAGGGCTGACCCTCGACGGTCAGAACCCGTGCTACCTCTACGGCTACGGAGGCTTCCAGATAAATATGACCCCGTCGTTCAGCTCTACGATGATGATGTTTATGGAGCAGGGCGGCGTATATGTCGTCGTGAACCTGCGTGGCGGCTCGGAGTATGGCGAGCAGTGGCACAAGCAGGGTATGCTCGATAAGAAGCAGAACGTCTTCGACGACTTCATCGCAGCGGCGGAGCACCTTATCGCCGAGGGCTACACCTGCTCGGAGAAGCTCGCCATCGCAGGAGGCTCCAACGGAGGCCTGCTCGTGGGTGCCTGTATGACGCAACGTCCCGACCTCTACGCCGTGGCACTGCCTGCCGTAGGCGTTATGGATATGTTGCGCTTCCACCTCTTCACCATAGGCCACGGCTGGGTTGTGGAGTATGGCTCGTCGGAGGAGAAGGAGCAGTTCGAGTACCTCTACCGCTACTCACCACTGCACAACCTGCGTGAGGGTGTTGAGTACCCCGCCACGCTGGTAACCACCGCCGACCACGACGACCGTGTTGTGCCGGCACACTCGTTCAAATTCGCCGCCGAGTTGCAGCACTGCCACCGAGGCAAGAACCCCGTGCTCATACGTATCGACACCAACGCAGGTCACGGCGCAGGCAAGCCTACCGCCAAGCGACTGGACGAGGCGGCGGACATCTTCGCCTTCCTCTTCGAGAACACGGACACCAAGTACAAGAGAGTAAAATAGACAAAAAAATAGAGATAAAAGAGTATGAAAGTTTACAAGTTTGGAGGAGCCTCGGTGCGCAATGCCGAGGGAGTACGCAACCTCCGCTCGATAATCGAGGGGGAGCGTGAGCTGTTTGTCATCGTCTCGGCCATGGGCAAGACGACCAACAACCTCGAAGCGGTCTTTGATGCCTGCCGTGAGGGCAACATCGAGGCTGCCGAGGCAAAAATCACCGAGATAGAGGCCTATCATCAGCAAATCATCGACGAGCTCTACGGCGAGCCGCACCCTATGGGTCAGGTGGAGGGTTTCCTCGACGACCTGCGTCGCTTTGTGAAGACGGTGCCTTACGATGCTGCCCGTGCCGAGGAGCGTTACGACCGCACGGTGGCCTTCGGAGAGCTTATCTCGACCACCATCATCTCGGAGTGGCTCCGCAGCAGCGGCATCGACAACCGCTGGGTAGATATGCGTCACTGCTTCGTGACTCAGTTCCGCCACAAGGATGCCAACGTGCTGCTCGACGAGTCGGCACCACGTCTGCGCCGTGAGGTTGCAGGCTCCACTGCCCGTGTATTCATCGGCCAGGGCTTCATCGGCTCTGCTGCCGACGGCAGCACCACAACCCTCGGACGTGAAGGCTCCGACTACTCGGCTGCCGTGGTGGCAAACATCCTCAACGCCGAGTCGATGACCGTATGGAAGGATGTGGACGGCATCCTGAATGCCGACCCTAAAATCTTCGCCGATGCCGTGAAGATTGATGCGCTGAACTATGTCGATACCATCGAGTTGGCGTACAGCGGTGCGCAGATTATTCACCCGAAGACCATCAAGCCGTTGCAGAACAAGAACATACCGCTCTTCGTGCGCCCATTCGGCAACAAGGCCGCCGCAGGCACACGCATCGACGGCGAGGCGGAGAATGTGAACATCCCTATCATCATCCTCAAACGCAACCAGAGCGTTCTACGCCTGCGCTCACGTGACCTCTCCTTCGTCTTGGAGGAGAAGTTCCCTATCGTCTTCTCGACGCTGGAACGCTTCCGCATCAAGACCAACCTCATCAACAACTCGGCCATCGAGTTGCAACTCTGCACCGAGCAGAGCTGGCGCTTGGAGGAGGCCGCCGAGGTGTTGCGTGGCGAGGGCTTCGACACAGAGATACTTGCCGAGGTGGAGCTGCTCACCATACACAACTACGACGAGGCTACGCTGGCCAAGTTGGACGACCCGACACGTATCATCGTGCGTCAGACCAACCCGAAGACCATACGTATAATCCGCAGCAAGGAGTAATTTTTAAGATAATACCGACACCGTATGTCATCCTACCACGTACCTGTTTTGCTGGAAGAGTGTATTGAAATGCTCGATATCAAGCCCGACGGCATATACGCCGACCTCACCTTCGGAGGTGGAGGTCACTCACGTCGCATCTTGGAGGAGTTGGGCAGCGAGGGTAGCCTCTACGGCTTCGACCAAGATAGCGACACGAAGGCCAATGCCCCCGACGACGAGCGTTTCCACTACGTGGAGAGCAACTTCCGCTTTCTGCGCTCGGCACTGCGCCTGCGGGGCGTGGAGCGTGTGGATGGCATTCTTGCCGACCTCGGCGTGTCGTCGCACCACTTCGACGCACTGCCACGAGGCTTCTCGTTCCGTGGCGAGGCTCCGCTCGATATGCGTATGAACCAGCGTGGTGGCGAGACTGCCGCCGACGTGGTAAACAACCGCTCGGAGGAGGAGCTTGCACGCATACTCTCGCAGTACGGCGAGTTGGAGACCACGTGGAAGATAGCCTCCTGCATCGCCCGTGCAAGGGCCGCAGCACCGATACTCACCACCGCCGCCCTTGTGCGTGCCGTGGAGCCCTGCACCCCGAAGCGTGACGAGTCGAAGTTTCTGACCAAACTCTTCCAAGCCTTGCGCATCGAGGTCAATGGCGAGATGGAGGCGTTGAAGATGGCACTGGAACAGAGTGCCAAGATACTCAAACCCGGCGGTCGTCTGGTGGTGATATCCTACCACTCGCTCGAAGACCGCATAGTCAAGAACTTTATCCGCAGCGGCAACACCGAGGGTCGCCTCGAAAAGGACTTCTTCGGCCGTGTGACCACGCCGTGGGAGGTTGTGACCCGCAAGGCTATAACACCTTCGGCGGAGGAGTTGGAGCGCAACTCACGCTCCCGCTCGGCGAAGCTGCGTGTGGCGACAAAACTATAACCCGGCGATGGTACAGTACGGAGATAACGAGCTGCTCAACCGAGCAAAGGAGGAGCGGGAGAGGGAACGAGAGAGGGAGCAGATGCTCCTGCACGGCGACCCCTCCCAAGCCTTGTCGGAGGCAGAGCAGGGGGCGCAGGCCGAGCAGACGGGCACGCCGACGGAGGCTCAACAGAGTCCTCGGAGCCTGCCTGCGTGGGTGCGTACCCTGCGCAGCATCGCCACGGGAGAGGTGCTCGTGGGTGAGGGTGCCTCGAAGATTTACGACCGCCTGATAATCATAATGCTGCTCTTTCTGGGCAGTATTGCGATGCACTTCTGGGCGATTAAGACCGACAGCACGTTGAGCCGCCTGACCAAGGAGGTCGATTTGCTGCACGAGCGTGCCATCCGCAAGAGAGAGCAGTGCTACCAGCAGTGCTCGCACTCCTCGATAGTGGAGCGGCTCAAAGAGCGAGGCATAGAGCTGTACGACCCGCTCGAACCTTCAAGCATAATCAGGGAGTAGCAAGGTATGGAGAAGAGCAACAACAAGATATACACCAACACGATGCGACGGCTTAAAGTTCTTTATGCCCTGCTCGTCGTGCTGCTTATCGTCATCTGCGGACGTATCGTGCAGATACAGTTTCTCTCGCCCGAGACAAACCATAATGCCCGACTGATTCACTCCAACCGCCAGATTATCAAGCGAGATACCCTCTATGCACACCGAGGCTCGATACTCGCCCGTGACGGCCGTCCGCTGGCGACCTCCATCTTCCGCTACCGAGTGACGATAGACTTCGGCAGCGAGGGCTTCGAGTTGAGTCGCAAACAGTTTCAGCGTGAGGCGGACTCCCTCTCGAAGATGCTCGCCCGCTTCTTCGGCGACAAGCCCGCATCGGAGTACTACAAGCGTATGGTGGCAGAGCACGAGCGTTGCTTCCGCTACGAGACCGAGCGTGAGGCGGTGCCGTACAGCCGTGGGCTCTTCGCCCAACTATTCAAGATACGCAACGCCTGCGACACCTGCTTGAAGCAGGTACCCCGCCACCGACAAATCGAGGTCACGGGCAAGGACGGAGCCAAGAGGATGGTCAACATACACCGTGAGGTGCAGCTCTTCCGTGACGTGGACATCAACGAGTGGCAGGTGCTGCGTACATTCCCAATCCTATGCCGTGCCTCGTCGGTATGCCGTGTCAAGACGGTTGATTCACGCATATACCCATACGAGAACCTCGCTATGCGAAGCATAGGCCGCTCCGACGAGTATAGCCGCTACGGTATCGAGCACGTCTATCGAGAGAAGCTCGCCGGCACGGGAGGCTACCGCTGGATGCGGTGTGTGGCCCCGGGCTTCTACACGAGCTTCTCGGACAAGGAGCATCAGCCCCTCAAACCGACAGATGGAGCCGAGATACACACCACGATAGACATCGACGTTCAGCAGGTGGCGGAGAAGGCTCTGCGCCAGCGTATCAACGACGTGGAGGCGACGTGGGGCACCACGGTAGTTATGGAGTGTGCCACGGGCGATGTGCTGGCGATGGTAAACCTGAGCCGCAACTCGAAGGGGCAGCTGGTCGAGAACAAGAACCACGTCCTCGGAGCACGTACCGAGCCCGGCTCGACATTCAAACTCGCCGCCACGCTGGCACTGCTGGACGATGCGCACTTCAACCCCGACACCAAGTATGGCTACGACAAGGTCAAGGGCAAGAAGAAGCATAAGGGAGTGCGGTTCGAGCAGGCGAAAAAGACAATCACCGACTCCCACTACATCGAGGAGGCGGGCAAGGGTGTGCTCGACCTGAAAAAGGCCTTTATGGAGTCCTCGAACATCTACTTCACGAAGGCGGTGTGGGAGTGCTACAAGGATAACCCGCTCCGCTACTCCGACTACCTGTGCGCTCTGCATCTGGACCGTCGTGTAGGCTTCGAGGAGTTTGGCGAGGCTACGCCACTCATCCCACGCCTCGACAAAAAGCATCCAAGCCGCTACAACGCCCTTGTGAATATGGCGTATGGCTACGTCGTGGAGCTTGCTCCTATACAGACACTGACCCTCTATAACGCCATCGCCAACGGCGGCCGTATGGTTGCTCCACGTCTTATCTCCCACATCACCCGTGACGGGGAGGTGGTCGAGCGTTTCGAGCCGCAGCCGCTGCTCGACTCGGCGATATGCACTCCGGCAACACTCGCCAAGGTACGTGAGTATATGGAGGCCACCGCCCTCGAAGGTACGGGCAAGGGCGACTTCGGCGCAAACAAGTGCCCATTCCGTGTCGGCTTGAAGACCGGTACGGCGCAGTACGCACAAAGCGGAATATCGCACGACGACGGCCACTACATCGCCTCGATGGTGACCTACCTGCCTGCGGAGAACCCCCGCTACACCTTTATTACCGTTATGTACACCACCTCCCGCAAGCACTACTACGGAGCGGGCCTTGCCGGCCCTGTGCAGAAGCAGGTGGCAACCTTCCTCTACAACCGCAACACCTCGTGGAGTGGCACCGTAACCTCCACCGAGGAGCGGCCATACCTGCCTGAGCAGGTCAAGGGAGGCAATATATCCCACATACGCACCGTTGCCAACAAGTTAGACCTACGCTCCTCGACCGAGGTGCGCAACGGCTGGGGCACAACACGCAACGGCGAGGAGCCCGACAAGGTGGGCATCACGCCGATAGAGGAGGCACAACACCTGATGCCCGACGTGGAGGGTATGGGTCTGGCCGATGCTCTCTACATCCTCGAAAGCCGAGGCTTGAAGGTGTCGTTCAGCGGCCGTGGCAAGGTCTGCTCGCAGAGCATCCGTGCCGGCGCAACCATCAAGGGTGGCGAGAGAGTTACCTTGAAACTGAAATAGACTAAATTAGAGATATGAAACGACTCGAAGAGTTACTACTCAACATAGAACACACGCTCTGTGGCGTGGCAGAGCGAGAGGTCACATCGCTCACCTGCGACTCCCGCACGGTCAGCGACGGAGCCTGCTTCTTCGCCATCGAGGGCACGACGGTCGATGGACACACCTTCATCGGCAAGGCTGTCGAGGCGGGAGCCTCGGTCATCGTGTGCCGTCATCTGCCCGAGGGGTTTGACAGCAGCCGCTCGACGGCAGTCATCGTGGAGGATACCGACAAGGCTATGGCCTCAATCGCCGCCGCATACTACGACCACCCGAGCCGTAGGATGAAGGTTGTGGGCGTGACGGGAACCAACGGCAAGACCACCATCGCCACACTCCTCTACGACACGGTGCGCCACCTCGGACATAAGGCGGGGCTCATCTCGACGGTCGTGTATAAGATTGACGAGCGAGAAATCACCTCGACCCACACCACCCCCGATGCCATCCGCTTGCAGGCGATGATGCACGAGATGGTGGAGTGTGGCTGCGAGTACTGCTTTATGGAGTGCTCGTCGCACGCCATCGTGCAGCGTCGCATCTACGCCGTAGAGTTCACGGGTGCGCTCTTTACCAACCTCACGCACGACCATCTGGACTACCATAAGACATTCGCCGAGTATATCCGTGCCAAGAAGCTCTTCTTCGATGAGCTTCCGAAGAGTGCCTTTGCATTGGTCAATGCCGACGACCGCAATGGTGAGGTTATGTTGCAGAACACCTCGGCACGTCGTCGGACCCTCTCGCTCCGCAAGATGGCCGACTACCGCTGCAAGATTATCGAGAAGAGCATCGACGGTATGGAGTTGAAGGTGGGCAACGAGAGCGTCTGGGTGCGCTTCTTGGGCAAGTTCAACGCCTCGAACCTGCTCACGGTCTATGGTGCCGCCCGAGAGTTGGGCTTCGACCACAACGAGCTGCTCTGCACCCTCAGCGCCCTGCAACCCGTGAGTGGCCGCTTCGAGTTTGTCAAGGCGGAGGATGGCACCACGGCAATCATCGACTACGCCCACACGCCCGATGCGTTGGAGAACGTACTGCGCACGGTGGAGGAGTTCCGTCGAGCGGGACAGAAGGTGACCGTCGTATGTGGCTGCGGAGGCGACCGTGACCGCACCAAGCGCCCCGAGATGGCGGAGATTGCCGTCAAATATGCCGACCTTGCGGTCTTCACCTCGGACAACCCTCGCTCGGAGAGTCCGGAGCAGATTCTGCAAGAGATGGAGGCGGGCGTGCCGGCAGGCAGCCGCTACATCAAGGCGGTGGAGCGTGACGAGGCTATCAAGATGGCCGTGATGCTCTCCGGGCCGGGTGACATCATCGTCATCGCCGGCAAGGGCCACGAGAACTACCAAATCATCGGCACCGAGAAGTTGCCGTTCAACGACAAGGAGTGCGCCCGCAAATGGTTTTCGACATTTCAACGATAAGAGGCTATCCGACAACCCAAACGACAAATAAGTCATAAACACGACAAAAAACGATAACAGATATGCTTTACTCACTTTTTCAGTACCTCGACAGAGTATATGACCTGCCCGGCTCGGGAATGTTCCAATACATCTCGTTCCGTGCCGCTATGGCGGTTATTGTTGCCCTGCTGATAGCCATCGGCTGCGGCAAGCCCATCATCCGTGCGTTGCAGCGTCACCAAATTGGCGAGTCTATACGTGACCTCGGCCTGCAAGGACAGCTCGAAAAGCGTGGCACGCCGACAATGGGCGGCCTGCTCATCCTGCTCTCTATTCTTGTGCCGATGCTGCTCTTTGGCCGTCTGGACAACATCTACGTTCAGCTGATGCTCGTATCGACCGTATGGTGCGGAGCCATCGGCTTCCTCGACGACTACATCAAGGTATTCAAGCACAACAAGGAGGGGCTGAACGGCCGCTTCAAGATTGTCGGTCAGGTGGGCCTCGGCATCATCGTAGGCTCGGTGATGTGCTTCTCGGATGCGGTCGTGGTGCGTGAGCAGGTGGAGATTCCCATTCAGGAGCATATCGAGACGGTGGTCGATGGCGAGAGTGTTACCGCCACGGTCGAGAGCGTGGTTGTCGAGGGTCGGGAGATGAAGAACACCCGCACCACCATCCCCTTCATCAAGGACAACGAGCTGGATTACAGCTGGTTTGTCGGCGGAAATCAGACGCTGGCGTGGGTGCTCTACGTGCTGCTTGCCATCTTTATCGTCACGGCGGTATCCAACGGAGCCAACCTCACAGACGGGCTTGACGGCCTGCTGACGGGCGTATCGGCACCTATTGTCGTCGTATTGGGTGTGCTGGCCTACCTCTCGGGGCACATAGTCTATGCCGACTACCTCAACATAATGTTCATCCCCAACAGCGGAGAGTTGGTTGTCTTTGCCGCCGCTATGGCGGGTGCGCTGATGGGCTTTATGTGGTACAACTCCTTCCCTGCGCAGATATTTATGGGCGACACCGGTTCGCTCGCCATAGGAGGCATCATCGCCGTATTCTCGCTCTGCATCCGCAAGGAGTTGCTGTTGCCGCTTATGTGCGGAGTATTCCTTGTGGAGGCTCTGTCGGTGATGTTGCAGGTGGGCTACTTCAAGCATACGAAGCGCAAGTTCGGCGAGGGTCGCCGCATATTCCTGATGTCGCCACTGCACCACCACTACCAAAAGAAGGGTATGTTCGAGACCAAAATCGTGATGCGATTCACAATCATCTCCATACTGCTTGCCGTGGCGAGCCTCGTAACACTTAAAATCCGATAGACACAGATGAAACGACGTATCGTAGTCTTGGGCGGAGGTATCAGCGGATACGGCTCTGCCATCCTTGCCAAGAAGCAGGGTCTGGATGTCTTCCTCTCCGATATGGGCGAGATTTCGCCTCTATACCGCTCCCGCCTCGACGAGTGGGGCGTAGAGTATGAGCAGGGGGGCCACACCGCCGAGAAGATTCTCTCGGCAACCGAGGTCATCAAGTCGCCGGGCATACCCGAGAAGGCGCCGATAGTACGGGCTCTGCGAGAGCAGGGCATCCCCGTAGTGTCGGAGATGGAGTTCGCCTGCCGCTATATGGGCAAGGCACGTACCATCTGCATCACGGGCAGCAACGGCAAGACCACCACAACCTCGCTCATATACAAGATAATGCGTGACTCGGGGGCAAAGGTCGCCCTCGGAGGCAACATCGGCGAGTCGTTTGCCTACTCGGTTGCCACGGGCGAGTACGACTGGTATGTTCTGGAACTCAGCTCGTTCCAGCTCGACGGTATGTACCGCTTCAAGGCCGATATTGCGGTGTTGATGAACATCACACCCGACCACCTCGACCGCTACGACTACTGCTTCCAGAACTACGTCGATTCGAAGATGCGCATCACGCAGAACCAAACCTCCCGCAACTACTTCATCTACTCGGCCGACGACCCCGTCATCTGTGCCGAGTTGGAGAAGCACCCGCTGCGTGCTCGTGAGCTGCCCTTTATGGCACACACCGCCTCGGCGAGTGGAGCAGGCGATGCCTTTCTCGACCCGGAGGGGCTCTTCACAGCCTCGGTCGGAGGGTCGCACGTGGAGATAGATACGGCGAAGATGCAGATTAAGGGTCTGCACAACGCCTACGACGCTATGGCGGCAGCACTCGCCACGCTGGCTGCCGGAGTGGCGCCGGAGCAGGTGCGCCGCTCGATATACGATTTCTCGCCTGTCGAGCACCGCTTGGAGCCTGCCGGCGAGGCCGACGGAGTGCTCTACATCAACGACTCAAAGGCCACGAATGTCGATTCGGCGTGGTACGCCTTGCAGAGTATGACACGCCCCGTAGTGTGGATTGCAGGAGGCACGGACAAAGGCAACGACTATACGCCATTGAAGGAGTTTGCCTCGCAGAAGATTCATACGCTGGTATGTATGGGCGTGGATAACTCAAAGTTAATCAATGAGTTCAGCGGCATAATCCCGAACGTGACAAGTACCTCGTCACTCGACGAGGCTATGCGTGCGGCTACGGCTGCGGCAAAGCCTGGCGATGTCGTGCTGCTCTCGCCTGCCTGCGCAAGCTTCGACCTCTTCCGCAACTACGAAAACCGAGGCGAAGAGTTCAAGGCGTGGATTAGCGACAATCTGTTGAAAAAGTAGCATTATGAGGCAGACAACACCCCCTATAAACACCCCTGCAAGCAGCGATGTGCCGCCGATAACGTCGAAGGTGCGTCTGCTGCGTGGCGACCGTGTCCTGTGGATAATAATCCCGATACTGCTGCTGCTCTCGGTGCTTGTGGTTTACTCCTCGGTGGCAAACCTCGCCTACCGCACGGGGGCAAGCAACGGCACTGTCGGCGATCTCTTCCTCACCCACCTGATGCACATTGCGGCGGGTGTCGTCGTGCTCTTTGTCGTCTATCTGCTCGGCAGCAAGATATACTACACGTTCTCCCTTCCGGCATACCTTATCTGCCTCGGACTGACCATATTGACCTATTTTGTAGGTCAGGAGACCAACGATGCGGCTCGCTCCATCAAGATAGGCTCCTTCGGACTGCAACCCTCCGAGCTGCTGAAAGCCGCCACGGTGCTACTGCTGGCCCGCCAATTAGACCGCAAGAAGGATGTCATCGAGAAGTTGAAGATACTCCCCTCGTTCAACCCTTTGAAGTGGATTGGCAAGCCCGCCCTGCGCAAGCAGTGGAAGATTATCAAGGAGGGCAGCTTCCCGATACTCGCACCGATAGTATTCTCGTGCGGTGCGGTAATCTACGCCCACAACTCCTCGGCACTGCTCATCTTCGCCGTCGGCTTCCTGATGCTCTACATCGGCAGGGTACACTGGCGTGAGTTGCTGAAACTGATAGTGCTTGTTATAGCCGCCGGCTCGCTATACATAGGCCTCGGCATAGGCCGCTCATCGACCGCCCTGAACCGAATAAGCGGATTCGTGGAGGATAAGCCGTGGGCCGCAAGGGTCAGCGAGTTGAGCGACAGCGACAAGGCTATGATAGCCATACACGACGGCGGCGTAACGGGTATGGGGGCAGGTCGCAGCGTGATGCGTGCCCGCCTGACACACCCCGAGAGCGACTACATCTTCGCCGTCTTTATCGAGGAGTACGGCAGCATAATGGCATTCGTACTGCTGACGATGTATATGTGGATATTCCTGCGAGCCATCCACCTCTTCCGTCGTAGCGAGTGGCTCTTTGGCGGGTTGCTCGTGATGGGGTTGGCCACGCTGGTTACTGCGCAGGCGTTCCTGCACGTTATGGTTTCGCTCAGCCTCTTCCCCGAGACGGGACAGAACCTGCCACTCATCTCCCGAGGAGGCTCCTCGATGCTCTGTATGGGAGCCATCTTTGGAGCTATACTCGGTGTTGCCCGCCAAATCGAAAACGGCACCCTGCTACCACCCGACAGAGGCGAGTCGGAGACGGGGAGCACAAAGTTGTAACAGACTATGGAACAGAGCGTAAGACTTGACAAATACCTATGGGCAGTGCGCATCTTCAAGACTCGTAGCGACGCTGCCGACGCAATCCGCAACAACCGTGTCACGGTCAATGATTCGTATGCCAAGCCATCCAGAGAGGTGAAGGTCGGCGACCACATAGCGGTACGTCGCACGATGATAACCTACTCGTACAAGGTGCTCGACATAGTGAGCAACCGACAGCCCGCCAAGAACGTGCCCCTCTACTGCGCAAATATCACCCCGCAGAGCGAGTTGGACAAACTCAACGTACCTCACGAGACCATCTTCGTATTCCGTGAGCGAGGCACGGGCCGCCCGACCAAAAAGGAGCGCCGTGAGATAGATGCCGTGATGGAGGAGATGATGCTCGATGACGACTTCCTCTTCGACGACGAAGATTAGCGAGGCCAACCCCCGAGAACACTTGCTCTTTCGCTTTTTTTTTATAACTTTGCAAGTTATAAAGGAGAAGCAGGCACAATTATGCTCGAAAAGTTAGCAAAACAGACCGCAATATACGGCATCAGCACCATACTCGGACGCTTTCTGAGTTACCTGCTGACACCCTTCTACACCCGTATATTCGGCGTGGAGTCGTATGGTGTCATCACCGACGTATATGCCCTGATACCCTTTGCGCTGGTAACTCTCACGCTGGGTATGGAGTCGGCATACTTCCGCTTCGCCGCCAAGGCGGAGGCGGCAGGTGGCGACGTGGAGGGGGCTAAACGCCGTCTGTTCTCCACGATGTGGGGCATCACCTCACTCGCCTCGCTCCTATTCTTCGCCGTCGTGACCCTCTTCCGAGAGGAGGTTTCGGTGCTTATGGGCGAGGTATATGCCGCCAACCCTGCCTACGTCGTCATCGTAGCGGCAATAGTGATGTTCGACGTTATGGGTTGCATCCCATTCTCCCGCCTGCGTGAGCAGGGGCGTGCATTGCGCTTTGTGACCCTCAAACTCCTCAACATCATACTGCAAGTGGGTCTTGCCGTGCTCTTCTGGGCGGTCGGACTCTTCGACACGCCGTTTGGTGTGGGCTGGGCGTTTGTGGCCAACCTGCTCGCCAGCATCATAACCTCCACTATCGTTATGGCGATGGGAGGCACGCTACCACGCATCCGCTGGTCGATGCTCGCCATACTCTTCGCCTACTCCCTGCCGCTGCTGCTGTCGAGCATCGCAGGCACCGCCGGCGAGTTTATCGACCGACAACTCATCAAGTACCTCGTGCCTGAGGGGGCTATGGCGCAACTCGGCATCTATGGCGCAATAACCAAGATTGCCGTGGTGATGACCCTCTTTACGCAGATGTACCGTCTGGCTGCCGAGCCGTTCTTCCTCGCCAACTACCGCAAGGAGGAGTTCGTGGAGATGAATGCCGCAGCACTCAAATACTATATGATTGCCTCGATGCTCATATTCCTCGGCATCGCCCTCTACCGTGACCTCTTTGCGCTGATTGTCGGCACGGAGTTCCGTCAGGGCATCTACATTCTGCCGGTGGTGCTCGGAGCCAACATACTGAGCGGCGTATGGCTCAACCTCTCCTTCTGGTACAAGCGTGAGGAGAAGACACGCTACGCCCTCTGGGTGACACTCTCGGGCCTGGCCGCCTCCATCATCGCAGGGTGCATCCTCATTCCGAGGGCGGGATACTACGGCGCAGCGTGGAGCCGCTTCATCGCCGAGGTGGTGATGGTTGCCGTCAGCCTGACGATGAACCGCATCTGCTACCCTACCCCTTACGACTTCCGCCGCATTGGCGAGTATGTCGCCGTAGGTGTGGCGATATTTCTCCTCGCCGAGGCTCTGCCTATGCAAAATGCCATCGTACAATATACGCTTAGCACACTTTTATTCGTTACCTATGCGGTCTATGTCGTGCGCCGAGAGAAGATAGATGTGCACGGACTGCTCCGCTCGGTACTTAAACGCAGATAGAGATGAGATTCAAGGATATAGTAGGTCAGCAGGAGCTAAAACGCCACCTTGCACGCAGCGTGGATAGCGGGCGCATCAGCCACGCACAACTCTTCACGGGGTTGTCAGGCTCAGGCTCGCTCGCCCTTGCCGTGGCATACGCACAATACATCCACTGCACCAACCGCCACGACGGCGACTCGTGCGGAGAGTGCCCCTCCTGCCACCAAATTGAGGCGCTGGCGCACCCCGACCTGCACTTCGTATTTCCGGTAAACAAGCAGGGGAAGAAGAGCGGCGAGGTCATCCTCTCCTCGACATTTATGGAGCTGTGGCGTGAGGTGTTCACCCGCAACAAGGGCTACTTCTCGCCTCAACAGTGGTTCGACGCTCTGAATCTGGGCAAGACCCTCAAAGGGGTAATCTCGACCAAGGAGTCGGAGGAGATTATCCGCCGTCTGTCGTTCAAGAGCTTCGAGTCGGCATATAAGACGATGATTATCTGGCTGCCGGAGACGATGAATGACGAGGCGGCAAACCGCATACTCAAAATCTTGGAGGAGCCGTGGGAGCGTACCGTATTCATCCTCGTATCGGAGCGTGCCGACCTGCTGCTGAAAACCATCCTCTCACGCACGCAAGAGGTTAGCGTGCCACGCCTCACGGCGGAGGATTTGATTCCTCTGGTGGAGCAGAGTGGCGAGAGCGACCCCGACAAGATTCGCAACACGGCCCGTCTGGCGGGTGGCGACATCCTCGAACTGCGCCGCCTCACGGGAGGTATGGACGACGACGTGCGCCGTGAGAACTTCGAGGCCTTCTGCTCCGTGATGCGCCTCAGCTACAACGACAAGCACCTCGAACTGATGACGTGGGCGGACGACGTGGCACAACTTTCGAGAGAGCGACAGAGGGCTATGCTGCTCGACTTCTCACGCCTGCTGCGTGAGGCCTTTATGCTGCACGCAGGTATCGCCGAGGCGAGTTACCTCTGGGGCGAGGAGGCGGAGTTCTGCCGCAAGTTCTCGCCATTTATCGGCGGGGCGAACATCGAGCCGATAATCGAGCAGATAGAACTCGCACTGCGACAGATAAACCAGAACGGCAACCCACGCATAGTCTTCAACCACTTTGCGCTGGCGGTGAGCAAACATATAAACCACCTGTAAGATGGAGAGCGTGCAGGTGATAGTCCTCGGTGGAGGCAACGTAGGCAACACGTCGGCGAGGCTGCACGAGGCGGCGAAGCTTATAGGCGAGCGCATCGGCAGACTCTGCGGATGCTCCCGACAACGATGCAGTGAGGCGTGGGGCTTCGAGGCTGAGCCCTTCGTCAATCAGGCCTTCGCCATCGAGACGACACTCCCCGCCGACGAGGTGTTGGAGAGGCTGCTGGACATCGAGAGGGCACTCGGGCGTGACAGGGAGAGCGAATATCGGGAGAAGATGCTCCGTGGCGAAGCATACGCCTCACGGACAATAGACCTCGACATACTGCTCTACGGCGACGAGCGCATCGTCACCCCGCACTTGCAGGTGCCGCATCTACGCCTCTTGCAGCGGAAGTTTGCCCTCACCCCTCTGGCCGAATTGAAGGGGTGGAGCGAGGCGGAGTGCCGAGCTAAAATTTTAGAGATTGCAACAAGATAGCGATATGAAGATTTACACAAAAATAGCGCTTATGGCTCTTACGGCAACCCTTCTGGGGAGTTGCTTCAAGAAGGTTACCACCGACACCACGCTCGTGGTCAAGACGCTCATCGAGCGTGAGTCGGGCGGGGATGATGTGGCGGCACAGGAGGTCATCGCCTACG
Source organism: Alistipes sp. (assembly GCA_017483225.1). Classification (GTDB taxonomy): domain Bacteria; phylum Bacteroidota; class Bacteroidia; order Bacteroidales; family Rikenellaceae; genus Alistipes. Next base: position 27,486 of record JAFULF010000007.1, on the reverse strand, counting down.
CATACTACACGGGCAGTGACGACTGGACGGTCGCCTCATACGAGGATGCCGTGCAGGGCATAATCACCGACTCGCTGGGGGTCGAGCGCCGCACCACACCCGACGTTACGGCTGCGCCCTTCGAGCGTGAGGGGTCGGAGCACAACTACGTGTCGATGCCGCTCAACCAATCGCCCGTGATGGTTGTCGTGGCGGTGCCGGAGGTGAAGATGTACGCCTTCACGTTCCGCACCTTGGAGGCAGAGAACCTGCCACAGACCTTTGTGACACTGATATTCCACTCGTGGAAGAGCAAAGAGTACACCGAGGGCAACAAGAACAAGGGTAGCGCATGGCTGGTATTTCCGCCTGCCGAGCCTCTCGAAGAGGAGGAGGGCGACACCGAGGGCGGGCAGACAAGCCCGAGCGTTGATTAACGAAAGAGAGTGAACGAAGATGAAAGATAGACGACTGATAATACTGAAAAGTGCCGTGGCAATGCTCTTTATGGGGGCATTCTTCTCACGTTGCGCTCACATTATGACACCGGAGGGTGGCCCAAGGGATACCATACCTCCCGTAATTGTGCGCCTGCAACCCGACAACTTTACAACCAACTTCACGGGCAAGAAGATATACATCGAGTTCGACGAGTACGTGCAGCTCAAAGACCAGAGCAAGGAGATGTACACCTCGCCGGCGATGAAGAAGATGCCGCTGGTATCGACCCGAGGCAAAGGTATCGTCATAACCATACGTGACACGCTCAAAGAGAATACCACCTATGCCATAGATTTCGGCAGCGCCATACGTGACAACAACGAGGGCAACCCGCTCAACGCTATGCGCTACGTATTCTCGACGGGCGACAAGGTCGATTCGATGATGTGCTCGGGCTACACGGCCGACTCCTACAAGGCGGATAGTGTGAGCAAGAGCTTCATCTGGTTCTTCATTGCCGACTCGCTGCCCGACACGCCGGACTACGACTCGACAATCTTCAACCGTAAGCCGGATGCCATTGCCAGAGCACAGAACAACGGTATCTTCATAGCGCAGAACCTCAAACCCGTGAACTACCGCATATACGCCTTTGGCGACAAGAACGACAACAAGCTGTACGAGCCGGGTAGCGACCTTGTGGGTATTCTCGACTCGGTATATAACCCTGCGACGATGCCGGAGTTTGCCATCTGGTTCGACTCGCTGCGTATGTATCCGTCGGCAGAGCCTCAGCTCTACTTCCGTATGTTTACCGACGAGGCCTTCAAGGCGCAACGCCTCGTCGAGGCATCACGCCCACAGCAGAAGCAGGCGTTGCTCTACTTCAACACGGCAAACCCCGACATTGAGAGCATCCGTCTGGACAGCATCCCGCAGGATAAGATTCTCTACGACCCTCGCACCAAGGGTAAGGATACGGTGAACCTATGGCTCAACGTGCCTGCCGAGCAGCTGCCCGACACAATCAAGGGCGAGATAACATACTACCGACACGACTCCATACGTCAATACATCAAGACCACCGAGCCACTGAAACTCGCTTGGCGCAAGGTTGAGACCAAGGAGGAGGAGAAGGAGCGTGAAAAGGAGGAGAAGGAGCGCAAGAAGGCCGAGGAGGAGGGACGTGAGTACGTCGCTCCCGAGAAGCCTAACCCATTCACGTATAAAATCTCGGCGCAGAGCGAGATTAATCCTGAGAAGGGCTTTGACCTCGAACTCACCTACCCTGCCGTGCGCATAGACTCGTCGGCGATAAAGCTCTTCAAGGTGGAGAGTAACGGCGGCAAGGAGAGCGAGCGGGAGGTGGCGAAGCACTTTGTGCGTGACACGCTCAATATGGGTCGTTGGCACATCGACTCGAAGTGGGACAAGGCGACGAAGTACCGCTTCTACATCCCGAAGGGGGCTATCACCGACATTATGGGCTACGAGAACGACTCCATATCCAACTCCTTCGCCACGTTTGACCCGGAGAAGTTCGCCACGCTGATAATCAACGTATCGGGCACCGCCGGCAAGCGATACATCATCCAGCAGACCGACACCTCCGGCAAGATGCAGCAGGAGAGGATGGATTGCACGGATGGCATCTACCGCTTCCACTACGTTGCTCCGGGCGAGATTCGCCTGCGAATAATCGAGGATACCAACGGCAACGGCGTATGGGATGCCGGCAACGTGGTGCAGAGGTTGCAGCCGGAGCGTGCCGAGATGTACTTCAACGAGAAGGGCGAGGATTTGTTCGCCACGAAGGCCAACTGGGATGTGGAGATAAATATGGATATGTCCCAGATATTCAAGCCTATGACGATGCAGAACCTCATCAAGATACTCGATGACAAGGAGTCCTCACGTCTGAAAAAACTCTACGAGGAGTATGAGGAGCGACGTGCAAAGGAGGCTCAACAACAGAATAGTAACCAGAACAGCTCCTCCGGAATGGGAGGTATGGGCGGCCTCGGCGGTATGATGGGAGGCGGTGGCCTCGGCGGCATGATGGGCGGCGGCGGCCTGTTCTAAAATGGAGGATAAGGCAAGATGAAGAGAGCAATCATAGCAATAGTGTTCTGCTTTGTGGCAGGCATCGGCACCTCGTCGGCACAACACGTGTTGGCCGTCACGGGTGGTGCCGGTATGAGTACGGCACGTCTATACCCGAAGCAGGAGATGCGACCTATATGGGGCACCGGCACGGCAGGCATCTCGTGGCGATACTACTCGCTACCACGCTTCGTGGGCGGCTTCGGTATCGACTTGGAGTGGATGCAACGAGGCTTCTCGTATGCCCCCTACGCCTCGATATACGAGGATAAGAAGCAGTACAAGTTCTACACCCGCCGTGTGAACACGATTTTTATGCCGATAGTCTGGCAGCCGCACTTCTACCTCTTCAAGAACCATCTGCGAGTGTATTTGGAGGCGGCAGCGACCTTCTCGTACAACTTCGCAGCCTCGTTCGAGAATCGGGAGCCATACACCTTCAACGGCGCAACAAACCCCGACAATGTGATTGCCGGCAAGTACGATATGCGCACCGAGCGAGATAACCGCCTCGGCTTCGGTCTGGCCGGAGGTGGTGGTATAGACCTGATATTCGGGCAGTTCGAGATTGGTGCCCGAGTGCGCTACGACTTCGGATACTCCGACCTGATGCGCAACCGTAACAAGTACTACAACAACGACCTCGACCAGCAGAATAAACCGGGCGAGAACCCGTTCTGGTACACGCCACTGCGCTCGCCCGTCGATAACCTCAACATCTGCCTGCGCATAGGCTGGCGATTCAACAAGCAGGGATTCGACGAGTGGTTCGTCAAGCGCAAGAAGCGTGACAAGAGTAAGGATATAGTAAAATTCGGATTATAAACGACTAAAAACCAATAGAATATGGAGAATACACGACAGCAGAAGATAGCAAAGCAGATTCAGCGTGACATCGCCGAGATTCTGCAACGTGACCTGGCAGCCGCACTACGTGGCGTGCTGGTGACGGTGACCACCGTGCGTGTGTCGGTGGATTTGTCATACGCCAAGATTTACATCAGCGTCTTCCCTTTTGACAAGGCGCAGGCAACGCTCTCGCTCATAGAGCAGAACGCAAAACTCATACGTGGTGCGCTGGGCAACCGTATGCGCAATCAGGTGAAGTCCATACCGGAGTTGCAGTTCTTCATCGACGACTCGTTGGAGTACATCGAGAACATCGACTCGCTCCTGAAAAAGTAGCAACACTATGCAGTGGACCTTTGCCAGACGATACCTGCTATCACGCTCCTCACACTCGGTGATAAATATTATCGCCGTGGTGAGCATCGTCGCCGTAGCCATACCCGTTGCGGCAATGGTCATCCTGCTCTCCGTATTCAACGGCTTCGAGTCGCTGGTGCGGACTATGTATGCCGACATAGATGCCGACATAGAGATTCGCAGCACGGAGGTCGCCTCCGCATCGGAGATTATGCTCCCGAGCGACAGCTCCGCCGAGCAGATTCTCACCACCGAGGGGGTGGAGTCGCTATCGTTTGTCATCGAGCGGCAGGCCCTCGCTGTAAGGGGCGAGAGGCAGAGCATCGTCACCGTGCGAGGTGCCGATGACAACTACTTCGAAGTGCTGCCCCCTTCGCCACAGAGCATTCAGGGCGGGCAGAGGCTCACGCTCGGCGAGGTGGAGTATGCACTGCCGAGTGAGGATGTGGCACAGCTGCTCGGCATATACACCCACGTAGGGGCTTCGCTCTCGTTGCACTCGCTCGGCGGTGGGCAGGTGGGCTCGCTGATGCCGCTGCGAGGGGTGCGCAGTCACGAGATAGAGGTCGGGGGCATAGTACGTGGCAGCAATATGCTCAAAACGACGGTGATGGTGCCGCTGCGTGTGGCACAACAGCTCTTCGGCAGGGAGCACGCCACGGCGATATACCTGCGCATAGCCGACGGATACCGTGCCGAGCAGGTGGCCGGCCATCTGGCAGAGAGCCTCGGCGAGAGCGTCGAGGTGCGCACTCGGGAGCAGAAGAACTCCATATTTTACAACGTGATGCGCTACGAGAAGTGGGCGGTATTCTTCGTGTCGCTGATGGTGCTGCTTATCGCCTCGCTATCCATCATAGGCACCGTGGTAATGCTTATCGTGGAGAAGCGTGACGAGTACCCGACACTGCTCGCCATAGGTGCCGACAACGCCTTCATACGGGGCATATTCATCCGTGAGGGACTGCTCATATCGGCCATAGGAGGCTTCGCAGGGCTGGGACTCGGCATAGCGATAACACTCCTGCAACAGTGGCTGCACATTGTACGTATGCCACAGGGCAACTTCGTCATAGACTACTACCCCGTAGAGTTGCACTCGGGGGACGTGATACTCATTTTTATAACATTCATCGCCATAGCGTGGCTCATATCCACGATAGCCGCCGGCACGATGATTAAACCGAGAAAGATATGCACAAAAGGTTGATAGTCATACTCTCACTGCTGCTCTGCATGGCGCTGTTGACAGAGTGCTCACGCCGCAAGAGCATCCCCGACGACACGCTGGTAGATATCTTCCACGATGCCTACCTCACGAATGCCTACCTCGGCATCCGAAGCACACGTCTCGACTCCTTGCAGATATACGAGCCGATACTCAAACGCTACGGCTACACCCCCTCCGACCTGCGATACACCATCGGTAACTTCTCCCGCCGCAAGAGCGCACAGCTCGGCACCGTGCTGCGCAAGGTGGAGGAGCGCCTTACGGAGGAGGCTCGCATATACGAGAAGCGTGTGGTGGTGCTCGACACGATAAAGAACGTCGCCGTGCGCACATTCAAGAAGACCATACTGCAAGACTCGCTCATAGAGGTAAAGAAGAGTGCCGACACAGCACGCCTGCGCATAGTAATATCGCCACTCGAACCCGGCTCCTACACCGTGCGCTACCGATACACCAACGAGGAGAAGGATAAGCGATACCACTACCGTGCAACGATGTGGGTGGAGACCGAACACGGCAACCGCCGCTCAAACCACACCTTCCGCCTCACGGAGGAGGACCACGTGCGTCGAACATTCAACGCCGACCACAACGCCACACGTCTGATACTCTCGCTCGGCGAGTTCGAAGAGATAAAGCCGGCAAAGGGGCGCAAAGGGGTGAAGTTCCGCCGCCCGAAGTTGTCGATACGTGACTTGGAGGTGACATATACCCCGACCGACGAGTATGCAATAGACTCGCTATACAAGCGACACATAGATATCAGAATATTTGACGATGAGTTCCTCACATTCAAGGCGGATAGCCTCGCACCTACTGCTGACACCACAAGGGTTTTATAGACGACCCCTGCTTACCATAGACAGCACGACGGGCGACATACTCTCGCTCGAAGAGTACGACGAGAGCCTGCTCGACCGCACTGCGGGCGTGGAGTTCTTCCCCGGCCTGCTATGCCGAGGCCTCGTGAATGCACACTGCCACGTGGAGTTATCCTATCTGCTCAATGCCATAGAGCCCGAGGGGGGCTATGCCAACTTCGCAGCGGCGATGGCTGCCAAACGAGATAACTACACCCCCGAGCAGCGCATTGAGGCGATGAAGCGAGCCGACCGCTCGATGTGGGAGGAGGGAATAGATGCTGTCGGAGATATCGTAAACGACAACACATCGTTCCCCGTCAAGGAGTACTCGCCGATAGAGTACCACTCCTTCGCCGAGGTGTTCGGGCTGCGACAGAGCAACATCGCCCGCTGCCGTGAGATGCTCCACGCACCACACACATCCCTGACACCCCACTCCACATACTCCATACAGGAGCAGGATATGCGCTCCGTATGCGCCGAGCCAAGCCCGTCACCACTATCCATACACTTTATGGAGTCACCCGACGAGGCTCTATTATATATAGGTAAGGGACGACTGTACGAGTGGTACGCCAGCGTGGGATTCTCGTGCGACTTCCTCCACTACCCCTCGCCCGCACACCGCATAGCCGCCAACGTGCCGAAAAACCGACCCCTGATGCTCGTGCACAACTGCTATGTCACACAGCAAGATATAGATATAATAATGGAGCACCGCACAGCACCTACATACTGGGTACTATGCCCCCGCTCAAACAAGTATATCTCCGGCATCGAGCCTCAGAGCGTAGAGCTGCTGCGCAAAAACCGCCTGCAAATATGCGTCGGCACCGACTCCCTCGCCTCAAATACCTCACTCTCCATAATCGAGGAGTTGAAGGCATTCCAAGGAGTGCCCCTCGACGAGCTGCTGCTGTGGGCAACAACAAACGGAGCCGAAGCCCTCGGCATTAAGCACCAAGGATGGATACATATCTCAGGCATCGACCACGAGAATCTGCGCCTCACACCCCAAAGCAAAGCCCACAGAATATTATAACACCTCTACCCACAAGCACCTCCGCTTTTTGAAAAAAGCGGAACCAAAAACTTTCGCCAAAACTCCGTTTTGGTAGTATCGTTGCGGGATATTGCCATTGTCTGGCGACAATACTGATAAAGGGCAACTATTGCATCTCGGAAGTAAACTTCCATCTGCCATAGTTACCCTTTCTCCGTATCCTACGGATACCAGCAATATCCCGAAAACTCCAATATCCGAGAGTGTTGTTTTCGGATTTTGGGCTACCTATCGCAGATAGTACAATAAAAATAGAGATTAAGGTCAAACTTGTTTGAAACCGAAATATCTCTGTTTTTATTGTAATAACCGCAGGTTATCCAAAATCCGCCACGCCACTACCAAAACGGAGTTTTGGCGAAAGCCTTTTCGGGCGCATTTTCCTCGGAAAAGGCGCAGTTCTCGGCGGCGGAATCGGCGACGTTTAGATGGCGTTCTCGGCGGCAGAGTCCCTGATGGGCGGGTGTCGGGAGGGGTTATTTACGCTTGAAGAAGTATTGTTTTTGGCGGCGTTTATCCTCTTGTGAGCGGGCCACGAAGACCTTTTCGTGTGTATATGGGTTTTCGCCCGTGTAAAACATCACGGAGGAGAGTGTCATAGGTGTTGGTGTAAGGTCTTGCACCTGTTCGAGTGTGAAGTGCAGTTTGCCGAGCACCTTGCGTGAGAGTGCCTGCATATCGGCCTCACGGCATCCGGGGTGTGAGGAGATGAAGTACGGGATGAGCTGGTAGCGCAGCCCCTTCTCTCGGCAGATACGGTTAAAATCCTGATTTAGTTGTTCGAAGAGCGTGAACGACGGCTTGCGCATCAGTGACAGCACCCCCTCCTCGGTATGCTCGGGGGCGACTTTCAGGCGGCCGGAGGTGTGGTGCACGACCACCTCACGCAGGTATTGTGCATCTTCGAAGAGGTCGTATCGTATTCCGCTGCCTATGTATGCGTGCTTGACCCCCTTCACGGCTCGCACCTTGCGGTATAGCTCTATGAGGGGCTTGTGGTCACGACGAAGGTTAGGGCAGGGCTTGGGGTGCAGGCAGGAGGGGCGACGGCACTTGGCGCACAAGCTCTTATCCTTGCCGCCCAGCCCGTACATATTTGCCGAGGGGCCTCCGATGTCGGATATTGTGCCGTGGAAGTCGGGCATCGAGGCTATCTTCTCCACCTCACGCAGTATGGAGCCTTCGCTGCGGGAGGAGATAAACTTACCCTGATGCGCCGATATGGTGCAGAAGGAGCAGCCGCCGAAGCATCCTCGGTGGATGTTTACCGAGTGGCGTATCATCTCCCACGCAGGGATGTCGCCACGTCCCTTGTATCGTGGGTGTGGTGCCCGCATATATGGCAGGTCGTAGGCGTAGTCCAGCTCCTCGGTCGTGAGGGTTGAGTTCATAGGGTTTATGACCACATACTTCTCTCCCGTAGGCTCCACGAGCACCGCCTCGGCGCAGAGCAGGTTGGACTGCGTCTCCTCGTGCACGAAGTTTTCGCCGAAGGCTCTCTTGTCGGCCACGCACCTCTCAAACGAGTGCAGCATTATAACCTTCTGTTTATCCAGCCGCTCGACATACTCCTTGTCGGCGACGAATCCCACCTGACGTATCGAGCGTAGTCGCTTGGCGTTGAATCCGTTGCGCATCGCTACCGCCACCTCACGCACGGTGCGCTCGCCCATACCGTAGAGCAGGAAGTCGGCACCGCTCTCCACGAGGATAGAGGGGAGCAGGCGGTCCTGCCAATAGTCGTAGTGGGTCAGGCGGCGCAGGGAGGCCTCGATGCCGCCGATAAGCACCGGCACATTCGGGAATAGCCGTTTGAGAATCTGCGTATAGGTCTTGACGGTGTAGTCGGGGCGGAATCCTGCTGCACCACCCGCCGTGTAGGCATCGTTGCTGCGCAGGCGGATGTTGGCCGTGTAGTGGTTTACCATCGAGTCCATAGCTCCTGCCGAGACGCAGAAGCAGAGGCGTGGCGTGCCGAACTTACGGAAATCTCGCAGGTCATCCCGCCAGTTGGGCTGTGGTACCACCGCCACACGATACCCCTCCGCCTCAAACAGACGTGACACCACGGCAGCACCGAATGAAGGGTGGTCGATATAGGCATCACCCGTGAAGAGGACTATATCCACATAGTCCCACCCCAGCGCCTTCATCTCCTTGGCTGTCGTCGGCAGAAATCCCATTGCTATTCGTTGTATAGGTTTGTTGCTTTCACGTAGTTGTCCCACCGCTCAATGACCGCCGCAAAGTCGGCAGGCGTTGGCGACTCGAACACCATCTCCTCGCCCGTCGAGGGGTGCACGAAGCCGAGCATTCGGGCGTGCAGAGCGTGGCGTGGCATCGCCTCGAAGCAGTTTTCAACAAACTGTTTATACTTCGAGAAGGTGATTCCTTTGAGAATCTTGTCGCCACCATATCGCTCGTCGTTGAAGAGCGGGTGGCCGATATACTGCATATGCACACGTATCTGGTGTGTTCGACCCGTTTCGAGGCGGCACTCCACCAGCGTAACGTAGCCATAGCGTTTGAGCACCTTGTAGTGCGTCACGGCGTGCTTGCCCTCCGAACCATCCGGAAAGACATACATCTGGTGGCGGTTGCGTGGGTTGCGCCCTATATGGCCCGTGATTGTGCCCTCATCCTCGTCGAAGTTACCCCACACCAGCGCTATATAGCGACGCTTGGTCGTATGGTTGAAGAACTGCTTGGAGAGGTGGTTGCACGCCTGCTCACTCTTGCCGACGACAAGGATTCCCGAGGTGTTTTTATCGATACGATGTACCAAGCCGGCACGCTCATCGCCCTGCTGAAAGAGCGGATTATCCTTCAAGTGGAAGGTGAGCGCATTGACCAGCGTGCTGTCGTAGTTGCCGTGGCCCGGATGGACACACATACCCGCCTCCTTATTCACGACAATCACGTCGTCATCCTCATAGATGATATCTATCGGTATATCTTGCGGCGTAAGCAGGCAGTTATACTTCGGATACTCCATCTTCAAGGCGATATGGTCGAAAGGCTTTATCTTATACGAGGCCTTCTGCGGACGGCCATTGACAAAGACGTTGCCGCACTCCACCGCATTCTGCACACGGTTGCGGGAGCAGTTCTCGATATGCGTTGCCAGATACTTATCCAGACGCATCATCGACTGTCCCTTATCTACCGTGATGGAGAAGTGCTCGTAGAGCCCGTTCTCGTCGGGCTTCTCGTCGGTCAGGAAGCGACGTGGTGCAAGCGCCTCGCCATCCTCGCCATCAATCTCCATATCGAGGTCGTCGTCCAACTCCTCGACCTCTGCCTTATACTCCTCTCTGCTCTGCATTACATAAAAAATTCATCTTCGACAATCTGCTCCTGCTGCGGCTGCGGCTGTGGCTGCTGTGCACTCTCCATCATACGGAGTGAGTCGGCAGCAACCGTGGCCAGCGAGTCGGCCAGGGCACGAGCCACCAACGCCTCCTTCGCCATACGGTCATACTCCGCCTCGGCGGCGGCAACCCTCTCCCTGTCGAGGGTCAGGTGCAACGACACACGAGCACCGAGCGACAACTCCGCCCCCGGCACCTCGCTCTGGCGGCAGACACGTGCATCGTCGAGCGTGAGCATCGTGATATCCTCGTCGTAGGTTATCTTGCCCACATTAAGGCCTATCTCCCACAGTCGTCCCTTCGCATCGAAGAGTTGGCGGCCCACCAGACGTGGCACGACGGAGCGCTCCTCGGCGGAGGCTACGCCCACGTGCAGGATGACGTTGCTGCCCTTCTCGACCTTGATATTGCTCTCGGCGGTAATCTCCTGCTCGCCATAGTATTCGGCCAGCACGTAGTTGGTCGCTATATCATCGACATAGCGCAGCTCCTCGATGCCGAGGCCTGCCCCTTCGAGCATATTCTTCGCCTGACGCAGCGAGCGCCCCGCAACGTATGGCAGCGGCACCTGCTTCTGGCGGAAGGAGTTTATCGTCACATATATCTTACGGCCCGACTTGACATCCACACCACCCTTGGGCAGCTGGTCGAGGACAATACCTCCCGGATAGGCCGGCACGTAGAGCGAGTCGTTCACGATAAGGTTCAGCCCTCGGCGTGAGGCGTAGTACTCGGCATCGCTGAGTCGCAGGCCGACAAAGTCCGGCACGGTACGCTTCATTCCGTGGCGGGTGCCGAGCGACAGAGCGATATACGACACCGCCACAACCGTCGCAAGCAACGCCATTATCAGCACGGCGTGGTACGCCACAGGGTATTGTTTGAGCCTCTGCCAGGCACCTTTAAGTCCTCCCGATTTCTTCATAGTCAGTTATCCAATTTCGTTATAATGAGTATCTCGCTCGACAGCACGCAGACCCGCCGTGGCGCACATACGCTCTATATCCTCCACGCTCATACGTGGACGGGTGTCGGCGGCACCTGCCATTGAGTATATACGTGTCGAGTCGTCAATCGTTCCGTCTATATCGTCGGCACCAAACGATAGGGCGAGCTCCGCCACCTGCTTGCCATACATCACCCAGTAGGCCTTGATGTGTGGCACATTGTCGAGCAGTATGCGGCTCATCGCCAGCGTGCGCAGGTCGTCGGTCACAGAGGTCTCGCCCAACGCCGACATCGCATTGTGTGCGCTGCGGTATTTGAGCGGGATGAAGGCATTGAAGCCTCCCGTCAGCTCCTGCTGGCGGCGAATGCGCAGCAGGTGGTCGATACGCTCCTCCACGCTCTCGATATGGCCGTAGAGCATCGTAGCGTTGGAGTCTATGCCCAGACGATGTGCCGCATCGTGGAGTGCGAACCACTCCTCGGCACTGCCCTTCTGTGGGCATATCGCCATACGTACCCTCGGAGCGAATATCTCGGCTCCGCCACCCGGTATGGACTCCATACCCGCCTCTTTGAGCAGTCGCAGACCCTCCTCCAACGAGAGCTCCGCCTGCTTAATCATATAGTTGAGCTCCACCGCTGTAAAGGCCTTGACGCAGAGCGTCGGCATCGTCTGCTTGATGCGGCGAATCATCTCCGCATAGTAGTATATATCGTGCTCGACATCCACGCCCCCCACGATATGCACCTCCGTAGCGCCGCTGTCACGGCGAGCCTCAACCTCTGCCAGAATCTCCTCCAACGAGTGTGCCCAAGCACCCTCCTCCCCCTTGGAGCGACGGTACGAGCAGAACTTGCACTCGAAGAGGCAGACATTGGTAGGCTCTACGTGGAAGTTGCGGTTATAGAAGACCTTATCGCCACTCACCCTGCGCTTCAACTCGCAGGCCACCTGCCCCAGCTGCCACAGCGGAGCCTCCTGCCACAGCAGCAGAGCCTCCTCCGCACCCAAGCGCTCGCCTTGGAGCGCCCGCTCGATTATCTTCTCCACGCTCGCCATACTATTTCGGTGCTTTACGGTAGAGGTAGATACCTATACCGAGGTATATCATATTAGGAATCCACACCGCAAGCAGTGTCGGCAGACCGCCTCCCTTGGCAAACTCCTCGAAGACTCGTGTCAGCATAATGTAGGAGAAGCAGAGCGCAATGCCGATACCGATATGCAGGCCCGTACCGCCTCGCACCTTGCGTGACGAGAGCGAAACGCCGATGAGCGTCAGGATAAAGGTTCCGAAGGGATATGCATAGCGGGTGTGGTGCTCGACCTCAATCTGGCGAATCGAGTCGGAGCCCTTATTGCGCTGCTGCTCGATAAAGCGGTTGAGTTCGACGATATTCATCGTTTTGAGCAACTCGTTGAGTCGGCCCAACTCCATCACGTCGAGGTTGAGTGTCGTGTCGAGGTTACGATACTGCTTGAAGCTCTCGTTGCCCTCCGCATCGAACTCCCTCACCACGTAGCGCTGGCTGCTCCAACGCTTCGTCTCTCGGTCGAACTTCACGTCCGAGGCCTCCATCGTGCTGACAATTCTGTTATCCTCGTACCGCTCCAACGCCACGAAGGATGCTATCGAGGTGTTCTTGCTGAATCCTCGGATGTAGGCAAACGTGCCCGGCTCAATCTGACGGTATATGTGGCGGTCGTACTGGTCACGTGCTCGGCGGCGGATATACTTCTGCTCAAAGGCGACACAATCCCTCTGCGAGATAGGTATCAACCATAGGCTCAGCACCAGCGAGAGCGCAGTGATGAAGGTTGCACCCAGAAAGTATGGCCACATAAGACGCTTGAAGCTCATTCCGCCCGAGAGCATTGCGACAATCTCGGTCTGGTACGCCAACTTCGAGGTGAAGAATATCACGGCGATAAAGGTAAAGAGGGCCGAGAACTGATTGACGAAGAAGGGGACAAACTTCAAGTAGTAGTCGAAGATGATTGCCGAGAGCGGTGCGTGCATCTCGGTAAAGTCATCAATCTTCTCCACGTAGTCGAAGACCACCACCACGACAATAATCATTGCGATAGCAAACAGGTACGTTCCGATAAACTTACCCAAAATGTAGCGGTCGAGGATTTTCAGCCCCGGAAACCAACTCTTTCCACTCTTATACTGCGGCTCCACTCTTTTCTCTCTATTTTTTACCCTCTCGGTGTTCTACAATCGGCGTGAGAGCTTTACGACCATCTGCTCCTTCCACGGCGTAAAGTCGCCGGCGATGATATGCTTGCGGGCCTCGCCCACCAGCCACAGATAGAAGCCGATGTTGTGCAGCGAGGCAATCTGCGCTGCGAGCATCTCACCACATACGACCAGATGGTGCAGATACGCCTTCGAGTATTGCTTATCCACGAAGGTAGTCCCCTCAGGGTCGATTGGCGAGAAGTCGTTCTCCCACTTCTTGTTTCGTATATTTATAACGCCCTCACTCGTAAAAAGTTGTCCGTTGCGGCCGTTTCTCGTAGGCATCACGCAGTCGAACATATCCACGCCACGGGCAATGCTCTCCAAGATATTTATCGGCGTACCCACGCCCATCAGGTAGCGATGCTTATCCTGCGGCAGCACGGCATTGACAACCTCAATCATCGAGTACATCACCTCGGTAGGCTCTCCCACCGCCAGACCGCCTATGGCGTAGCCGTCGGCATCGTACTGCAAGACATTCTCCGCCGCTTTGGCACGCAGGTCCGCATAGGAGCACCCCTGCACGATAGGGAAGAGCGACTGGTAATGGCCATACTTTGGTTGCGTCTTATGGTATTGGTTGAAGCAACGGTCGAGCCAACGCTCGGTCAGGGCGAGCGACTTGGCTGCATACTCCTTCGGGGCATCCCCCGGCGGGCACTCGTCGAAGGCCATCATTATATCGGCACCGATTGTTCGCTCGGTATCTATGACACTCTCCGGCGTAAAGAGGTGGCGTGAGCCGTCGATATGCGACCGGAAATGGCAACCCTCCTCTTTGAGCTTGCGACACGCCGCCAGCGAGAAGACCTGAAAGCCACCGCTATCGGTCAGCATAGGCCCCTCCCACGTCGAGAAGCGATGCACACCGCCCGCCTCCTCCAAAATCTTCATTCCGGGGCGCAGGTAGAGGTGGTACGTGTTGGCCAGAATAATCTGCGCCTTCGCCTCCGCCGAGAGGTCTCTGTGAAATATTCCCTTCATTGCAGCGGCAGTACCCACAGGCATAAATATCGGAGTCTGCACCACGCCGTGGTCGGTGGTGAACTCTCCTGCACGAGCCTTGCTCGCCGCATCCTTATATTGCAATACAAACTTCATAACGGGCAAAGATACGAAAAAGGCTCCGATATACAAAATTACAAGGGGGTTATATACGAAAGTATATACCAAATCGCTCAAAATAGGCAGGATATGCCGCCCGCAACCCGATGCCCTTGTGGCAGTCCGCCCCAAGACTTGCAAGAACGGATATCTTTTCTTAACTTTGTACTTGCAGGGGTGTTGTTTTCGCTTATCACAAATTGTGTCATACTAAATGAGGACATTATGAAACGACAGATTACAAATACCGTATCACGAATTGTTGTACTTGCATTTGCAGTAATCAACCTATGCGGGTGTTGGTGGGATAATACCGAATGGGGACGATTTGAGTATGATGGCTCCATTCAGATGGAGGCATCCAGTACAGAATATAGTTTTTCGAATAGAGAATTTACGAATCTTCCGGGGGGAGAAGTTTGTGGGATATCCACATCCCCGCAATCAGAATTTTATAGGAAATTATATTGAATTGTGCGTGGTGGCGTATGCCACAGATAATGAGAGGATAATTCTTCGCCTCTACATTACTCCGGCGGGCTTAAAATTCATCGGCATAAATAGCTATGACAACAAAGAGATGTATAGCGAGGTGTATGAGATGAATAAAAAATATCTGGTAGATCCGACAAAGGAGATTGCATTTTCCAGTTCAACAGGTTTTACCCAAATACGAGCTACGTATGTTATCAATGGCTGTGAGTACGACTACAAAGCTACGCAGGGTTGGTTTATGATTACTGATGTTCAGCAGGAAGAAGATAAGGAGGACGGACTCTTCATTTCCGGCGAGTTTGCATTCACTGCGGTTGACGAGGAGTCGGGCGATATTTTGACTATCGAAAACGGCAGCCTTGATAATATTTGGCTATATTCAAACTATGGCAGTATAGATTTTGACAATCGTACTTACTCATTTTATTAAGTGCTTACTCAGAGATATATTGTCATCAAAGCGAAGAGGACTGTTCAACAAGTTTTGTGGACAGCCCAATTTGTGTCAGGCACCGAGGGTGGTCTGCTGTTTTGCACCCATTATAATACCAAATACGGGAAGCCGCTCCGAATATCTTATCGCTCATTTTTTGGTGGTTTGGATTTAAGTTCGTAACTTTGTCAAGTTATAGCCACCTACTGAATTTTATGGAGAAATTTCTCGATATACTCACCTCGATTTTGCACGCCTACGGATGGGCAGCAATAGCTCTGACACTGCTATCCACCATACTCTTTGGCGTGCAGATTTACCGCTACGCAATATATGGCAGAATCACGAAGTATCGTCTGGCAAGCAGGCGAAAGGTACGTGACAACGAGCCCCCGATATCGGTCGTAATATCGCTCTTCTCGGAGGATGCCGCATACCTCGACAACGGGCTGATAGAGCTGCTGCAACAAGACTACGAGCAGTACGAGGTGGTGGTGGTATATGTCGGCAACGACGACAACTTCTACGCCGATTTGAGCTATCTGCGCAAGGGCTATCCACATCTGGTGACGACGCAGATAGACCACTCGTCACGCTACCCCGTATCGACGAAGATGGCCTTGAACGTCGGCATCAAAGCGGCGCACAACGAGCACCTGATACTTACCTCGACGGAGGCACTGCCGGCATCGAGACACTGGCTCTCGCTGATGGCGAAGGGATTTTTATATGGCGACATAGTCATAGGCCACAGCGGCATAAAGTACGAGAAGGGGGCTCGAAACCGCCTCTTCCGCAAGTGGTGCTTCAAGGAGTCGCTGGACCGCATCTGCGCAGCTCTGCGCCATAGGCCGTATGCCGCCTCCGCCCACAACTTCGGATTTACCAAGAGTCTATACTTCGGAAACAGAGGTTTTAATCACCTGAATATGAATACAGGTATTAATGACCTTTTTCTGCAAAGCATTCTCTCCGACGACAATGCAAGCATCGTGATAACGCCTCGTGCCAGATGTGTCGAGCGAGCACCACAAAGCATCAAGCAGTGGCTCACGCACCTGCGCAAGGAGCGCAGCACACGCCGCTTCTACAACCGCACGACGCACAACTTCATTGACAGCGAGCCTATTGTGCGCTTCTCGTTCTTCGCCGCCACCGCAGCGATGCTCTGTCTGCTGCCATACGAGTTGAAGATTTTTGCCGGAGCACTGCTCCTTACCCGCTACATCTACGCATCATATACGCTGTGGCGTGTGGCGATGCGTCTGGGAGAGCGTCGCCTCCACATCTGGCAGCCGCTGTTTGACGTGGCAGAGCCGCTGATGCGCCTATATATCCGCCTGCGACAAGGCAACCACAAGGAGAGTATATGGAGATAAGGGAATATACGACATTTGACGACCGTGCTCTGACACAGATGGTTGTCGAGGGGGATTCACGAGCCTTCGACACCCTCTTCACACGCCATCGTGACAAGATATATGCGATGCTGGTCAAGCGCAGCAACAACGCCGACGACGTGGAGGACTTGTTGCAGGAGGCATTTATGAAGGCCTTTATCAACATCGACCGCTACAACCCTCGCTACGACTTCGGGGCGTGGATTTGCGCCATCGCCAAGAACGCCTTTGTCGATTTCAACCGCTCACGCCGCACCAAGGCACTCGACCCAAAGCAGAACCTTCCGCTCGACGGCAACTACACCGTCTCGCAGACACCGATGCCGACCCCCGAGACTCCGGAGGAGAGCATCATCCACGCACAGCAGCGGGCGCAGATAGAGCGTTACATATCCCAACTGCCGGAGAACTACCGAAGGCTGTTTCAGCTGCGCTTCCTCGACGAGTACTCCTACGAGGAGATTGCCGAGAAGCTGAATATGAAACTCGGAACGGTCAAGACACAGATATTCCGCATACGTGCGATGATGTGCCGTATGGTCACCGAGGGAGAGAGCCGCTTTTAACATTTGCCCGAAAAAGTTATCTAAATAAGAAAGAGTTACACAAATGGAATACTCCGTAGAACTCATAAAGAGATATTTCCCGGACCTTACCTCCGGTCAGATAGAGCAGTTTGCCGCTCTGCGAGATATATACGCCGATTGGAACGCCAAGATAAACGTAATATCCCGCAAGGACTTCGATTCGCTCTACCTTCATCACATTCTGCACTCGCTCGCCATCGCCCGTGTATGTCGGTTTGAGGCGGGGGCAAAGGTGGCAGATGTGGGGTGCGGAGGAGGCTTCCCGAGTGTTCCGTTGGCGATACTCTTCCCCGAGGCGGAGTTCACATCCATAGACTCGATAGGCAAGAAGATTACCGTCGTGAAGGGGGTGTGCGAGGCCGCCGGCATCAAGAACATACGCCCGATAAATGCCCGCATCGAGAGTATTGACGAGGAGTTCGACTACGTCGTATCACGTGCCGTGACCGATATGTCCACCTTTGTCGGGTGGGTGTGGCGAAAGCTGCGCACCGGATCGAAGGGAAGCATCCCAAACGGCATCCTCTACCTCAAAGGTGGCGACCTTGCGCAGGAGCTCTCCGCCACGAAGTTGGAGTGGCGGCGCTACCCTATCGCCGAGATGTTCGAGGAGGAGTTCTTCGCAACCAAGGAGGTCGTATATACCCCTAAAAGATAACACGTTATGAAGATTCGGCACATACTGCTCACGCTACTTGTCTCGGCCACGCTTACCGCCCACGCCGCAGCACACAGAGCGCAGAGCGACCTCCCCGTAGGCACCACCGTATATGGGCGGGTGACCTGTCAGGGGGAGCCTGTGGCCGGCGTGACCATCTCCGACGGTGCGCTGTTCACGGAGACCGATGCCGAGGGACGATACGCCTTGCAGTCGCTCAAATTCTACGGCTCAATATTCATCATCACCCCGTCGGGCTACGAGCCGGTATGCGAGAAGGGGGTAATGCCCCGCTTCTGGGCATCGCTCAACACCCGCAAGCCCGCCAAGTGCGAGCAGCACGACTTCGAGCTCATACGACGAGATAACGAGCGGCATCGCCTGATTGTCGCATCCGACCCTGCACTCTCGAACCGCAACGAAGACCTATTGCAGTTCAAGCGTATATTTATGCCCGCCGTGCGCCGAGTTGCCGAGCAGGCAAAGCGGGACTCCCTGCCGATATACTCGATTGTGTTGGGCGATTTGAGCGTGAACTCCAACTGGTACTCGGCGGAGTTCGACGTAGATGATGCACGCAACACCTTCATCTCGTCACGATACCCGACACCCCTATACACGGCAATCGGCGAGCGTGACCACGACGGAGCCGTGCCAAGCGGTGTCGTCACCGACTACCTCTCCGAGCAGATGTACGTAGAGTGCTGTGGGCCAAGGTTCTACTCGATGAACATCGGCCGTGTGCACTACGTCGTACTCGACAATACGGTCTTTCGCAACGAGCCGGGCAATGGCAAGTACCCCTCCGAGATTGTCGGCAAGCGCAACTTCGACCGCCGTGTATCTGCCGACCAGCTCTCGTGGCTGCGGCGTGACCTCGCACGTGTGGAGGACAAGAGTCGCCCGATAGTGGTCTGTATGCACCACAACACGATACGTACCAGCAACCGAGGCCTTCTGGTCAAGAGCCTGACCAAGGAGGCAGACGCCGACTCGCTTATAGCCTGCTTCCGTGACTTCAAGAACGTGCGCCTGCTGACGGGCCACTCCGCACGCCGCCGCATATCGGCACCGAAGGAGCTGCCAAACATCGTCGAGCACAGCATCTGCTCCATAAGCGGCAACGGCTGGGAGAGCGTCGTCAACGGCTTCCCACACATCTGCGCCGACGGCACCGATGGAGGCTTCGAACTCTTTACTATGGATGGGGATAGTTGCTCGTGGCAGTTCCACTCGCTCCTGAATGGCGAGCGCACATTCCGTGCATACGATATGAACGAGGTGGGCAAGCACTACCGCACCGACGAGGACACCAAGCAGCTGATACGTGAGCACAGCACCCGCACAAACTATGGAGCAAGCTCCTTCGCCGACTACGTATATATCAATTGGTGGGGAGATGAGCCGGGGGCGACGCTCGAAGTATCGGCCAACGGAAAGACGTTGAAGGCCAAGCGCATATATCAGGATGACCCGCTCTTCACGCAGGCATCGACGGTGGTACGTCTGCGCAACGCCAGAGGTCGCCGACAGGTGAGTTTCAGCAAGAACAACTGCCAGCACCTCTACCGTGTCAAGGCCGACAGCACGATGACCACAATACACATCCGCACCAAAGACCCGTTTGGTCGCATCTTCGAGGACTCGCTCGTGCGACCTGCGCCATTCCCGCAACGTGCGGACTTTCTCAAAAGGCGACGATAGAGGAGAGGCTTACAGGCCGGCCTCCCGACACCTACACTCAGGGGTCGTTTAACCTATTTGCGAAACTATTTTACAGCGACTTGCTATCAGCCCTGCGGAGCGATTATGCGCAGGCCACCCGCCTCGCACTCTATCGAGAGAGGGAAGTTCGCCCCCGCCTGACCATCCATATCGGTATCGGGCGAGAGTGGCGACGTGAACTCAAAGCGTGTGGAGCGAATGTGCATAACGCCCATATCGGGAACTCGGTCGGAGAGGTACTTAACGGCGGAATAGAGCGTGCGCAAGTCGTTCTGCTTCTGTAAGATAACACAGTCGAGCGCACCATCCTCAACCGAGGCACCATCCACCAATCGGAAACCGCCGGCCGTCTCGCCATTAAAGACCAGCACCATCACCGCCTCGACATCCGTCTCGCCCTCGTCACAACGCACGTGCAGAGGTATCGTCTCTCGGTGCAGCAACTCCTTCGCACCCTCGAAGAGGTAGGCCAGCTTACCCACTCGGTGCTTGGCAGCATCGGGCGTATGCTGTGAGGTCGTGGTGAAGAGTCCGAAGCTGAAAATATTGACAAACCACTGTCCGTTCACTCGCCCGCAGTCCACCCTGCGCTCCACGCCGTAGAGGATATCACGAGCCGCCGTCACGGCATCGTCGGAGAGGCCGAGCAGGCGGGCAAAGTCATTCGCCGTACCCGAAGGAATGATGCCGAGCGGGAGGTCCAGACCCCTCGACTTCATCGCATTGACAACGAAGTTGAGTGTGCCGTCGCCACCACACGCAACGACCAACTCGACATCCGACACCGCCTCAAAGGGGTTTTCATCAAAGCGCAATGGGCGTGGCACGACCTCACATCCGCCATCGGCAAACGTAGCGCATATTCGGTCAATCTTCTGCCCTATGCGACCGTGACCGGCATTCTCGTTATATAGGACTAAAACTCTTCTCATTCTCCAAGTGTGGAAAAAATCTCAAAAGGCTCGCCCTCAGCCCTCGGCGCAAGCACAAAATAGACCTGCACGCTGTCACGCATCTGCGCAGCCAGCGATATGGCCTCCGCCTCGCCCATAGCCATAAACATCGTGGCCATAGCATCCGCCTCGATGCACTTACTGCTGACCACCGTAGCCGAGAGCAGTGCGGAGGTGCAGGAGAGCCCCGTGCGTGGATTTATCGTATGTACAACTTTCCGACCATCTGCATCGGTGTAGAATCGGCGGTAGTTCCCGGAGGTTGCCAACGACCTGTCGCACAGCGAGATAATATGCTGGCGGTGCTTCCCCGGCGTATCGTTGCCCTCTATCGGAGCATCTACGCCCACACGCCACGCCTCGCCTCGGCCGTTGACACCTCGGCAACGAATCTCGCCACCCACCTCCACGATATAGTTTTCGATACCCTCACGCTCCAAAAGGTCGGCGACCAAGTCCACCGTATAGCCCTTTGCCAATGAGTTGAGGTCGAGTTGCACACGTGCATCACTCTTGACAAGACGACCATCCACAACACGCACCTTGTCGAAGCCGACAAACTGCAACAGCGAGTCGATATTCGGTTGCTCGACCCTCCGCCCTGCGGCAAAGCCGTAGGCCTCGGTCAGAGGCTTGACCGTGATATCGTATGCCCCGCCGCTTATGGCGTGGATGCGCTCCGCCACGGCAATATTGCGCAGCAGATGAACGTCGAGCGAGTCGCTCTCTCCTCGGTTGATGCGTGATAGTTGCGACGAGGGGTCAAAGATAGACATCGACCGCTTCGCCTCGGCATCCACCTCCATAACCTTCCCAAAGAGCAGGGCCGCAGGCTTATCGGTCTGTGCCACAATATGAAAGGTCGTGCCGAGCATCGCCCCGTCAACCGTGATATACTCACTCTGCTTGGCGCACCCCGCAGCCACCAGTGCCACCAGCGCCACCACTGCAAATCTTACCTTTTTCATCCGCCTGATAGATTTTGCAGCAAAGATAAATATAATTTCTTTGACAGAGGAAATTCTCGCCATTTTTGTAGTTGTGCGGAGGGTGGCGGAAGGGTTTGTGGGGCGACAAGATGTTTTTCTTCGAAAAAGTTTGGCTATGCGCTTGTTTATTAAGGATATAATTTATACCTTTGCCACGCTTTAACGTAATCCACGGTAAGGGGGATGCGGATGAAGTGTAAACATTTAACAATAAATTTCTTAAACTATTTTTTACTATGGCTTATTTAACAGCAGAGAAAAAAGAGGAAATTTTCGGTCAGTACGGAAAGTCTAACAAGGACACCGGTTCGCCAGAGAGCCAGATTGCCTTGTTCTCGTACCGTATCAGCCACCTTACAGAGCACCTCAAAAACAACAAGCACGACTTCGGTACCCAGCGTTCATTGCTTCGCTTGGTAGGTAAGCGTCGTCAGTTGTTGGAGTACTTGAAGGAGGTTGATATCGAGCGCTACCGTGCTATCGTGAAGACCCTCAACCTTCGTAAGTAAGAGTACGAGGTCAAAGATGAAGGCAACAGTTGCTGCCTTCATCTTTTTTATGATTATTATTTTTGGACGAATATATAGACGAAAAGATTATGGAAAACAAGCTGTACAACGCAGTACAAAAGTTCATCCCATTGGAGGGAGGACGTGAGATTATGATTGAGACCGGCAAGTTGGCAAAGCAGGCCGACGGTTCGGTTGTTGTTAAGCAGGGCGACACTATGTTGCTCGCTACCGTAGTGGCGGCAAAGGATGCCAAGGAGGGTACCGACTTTATGCCGTTGCAGGTAGAGTACAAGGAGAAATTTGCTGCCGCAGGACGTATTCCGGGTGGTTTTATGAAGCGTGAGGGCAAGGCGAGCGACAACGAGATTCTCGTTGCACGTCTTATCGACCGTGCTTTGCGCCCGCTCTTCCCATCGGACTACCACGCAGAGGTTTATGTGACCGTAAACCTTATCTCGGCAGACAAGGATATTCAGGCTGATGCGCTCGCAGGTCTGGCTGCATCGGCTGCCCTCGCCGTATCGGACATCCCATTCGGAGGCCCTATCTCCGAGGTACGTGTAGCACGTATCAACGGCGAGTACTGTATCAACCCTACATTCTCGCAGATGAAGGATGTGGATTTGGATATTATGGTAGGTGGTACTATCGACAATATCCTGATGGTTGAGGGTGAGATGAAGGAGGTTAGCGAGGAGGTTATGCTCGGCGCTATCAAGTATGCTCACGAGGCTATCAAGCAGCACTGTGCCGTACAGATTGAGTTGATGAAGGAGCTGGGCAAGGATGTTAAGCGCACCTACTGCCACGAGACCAACAACGAGGAGCTTCGTCAGACCATCATCTCGGAGTTGTACGACAAGGCTTATGCCATCGCTACCAGCGGCACGATGAAGCACGAGCGCAGCGAGGCCTTCGACGCTTTGGAGGCAGAGTTCGCCGCACGCTACACCGAGGAGGAGTTGGTAGAGAAGGCTCCGCTGATTCACAAGTACTTCCACGATGACGTGCAGAAGAAGGCTATGCGTAATATGATTCTCGACGAGGGTAAGCGTCTGGATGGTCGTCGCACAGACGAGATTCGTCCTATCTGGTGCGAGACCAACTACCTGCCTTGCGCTCACGGCTCGGCAATCTTCACCCGTGGCGAGACTCAGTCGCTCTCGACCGTTACCCTCGGCACAAAGCTCGACGAGAAGATGTACGACGAGGTGCTCATTCAGGGCACAGAGCAGTTCACGCTCCACTACAACTTCCCTCCATTCTCGACCGGTGAGGCGAAGGCATCACGTGGCGTAAGCCGTCGTGAGATTGGCCACGGCCACCTTGCTTGGCGTGCCCTCAAACCTATGGTGCCACTGGGCGAGGAGAACCCTTATGCAGTGCGTGTCGTATCCGATATCCTCGAATCCAACGGTTCCTCTTCGATGGCTACCGTATGTGCCGGCTGTATGGCGTTGATGGATGCAGGTGTGAAGCTCAAAAAGCCTGTATCGGGTATCGCAATGGGTCTGATTTCGGACAGCGAGACCGGTCGTTGGGCTGTATTGTCCGACATCCTCGGCGATGAGGACCACTTGGGCGATATGGACTTCAAGGTGACAGGTACTCGTGACGGTATCACCGCTACGCAGATGGATATCAAGGTTGATGGTCTTTCGTATGAGGTGCTCGCAACAGCATTGGAGCAGGCTCGTGTAGGCCGTCTGCACATCCTCGACAAGATTACCGAGACTATCGCAGAGCCACGTGAGGACTACAAGCCATTCGTGCCTCGCATCGAGCAGATTCTCATCGACAAGGACTTCATCGGTGCAGTTATCGGCCCAGGCGGTAAGGTTATTCAGGATATCCAGAAGACCACAAACACCACCATCACCATCACCGAGACCGACAAGCACGGCGTTGTTGATGTATTTGGCCAGAACAAGGAGTGCATCGACGCAGCAATGGCCCGCATCAAGGGTATCGTTGCCGTACCGGAGGTTGGCGAGCAGTACCACGGAACAATCAAGTCGATTGTTACCTTCGGTGCTTTCGTAGAGATTCTCCCGGGCAAGGAGGCGCTGCTCCACATCTCGGAGATTGACTACAAGCGTTTCGAGACTATGGAGGAGACCGGATTGAAGGAGGGCGACGAGATTGACGTTAAGCTCATCGGTCTGGATGCCAAGACAGGCAAACTCAAACTTTCGCACAAGGCGTTGCTGCCAAAGCCTGAGGGTTGGGTAGAGCCGGAGCGTAAGCCTCGTGCTCCACGTGGCGACCGTCCGGAGCGTGGCGACCGCCGTCCTCGCCGTGACCACAAAGAGTAGTTCGGAGAGCGAAAGACGATTATACGATGACTATTGCCGGGGAGGACTCCTCGGCAATAGTTTTTTTGTCGCTGCGTGGGTGAAATGACTAAAATATCGGGTGAAATAGTATTGCTATTCAAAAAAATATATATACCTTTGTATATTAGAAATATTAGCAAACCAAAATAAAAACAGATTATGAAAAATGTAATGAAATTGACCGCTCTTTTGGCGGTAGTTGCTCTCACAATGTCGAGCTGCGACTGTTTCAAGAAGATGGCGAAGAACGCTGACGCTGTGAAGGTTACCTGCACCCCTGAGGTATTGGTTCTCAACAACGGCACCATCACTGCCGAAATCGCCGGCGAGATTCCTGCCAAGTACTTCGACAAGAATGCCTCTTTGAAGGTTACTCCTGTAATCTTCTTCGAGGGTGGCTCGGTTGCAGGCGAGACCATCTTGCTCCAAGGCGAGAAGGTTGCCGACAACGGCGTAGTGGTATCCAAGAAGGAGGCTCTCTCGGTTAAGCGTGAGGTTAAGTTCGCTTACCAGCCTGCTATGGATGCTTGCGAGTTGAAGTTGCTCGTTGAGGTTAAGTGCAAGAGCGGCAAGTGCAAGGAGTACACCCTTGTAAATGCCAACACCGGCGCTGTCCTCACAGAGGAGCAGTTGGCTGTTCTCAATGGTAGCGATGCCGCTGCTGCATTGGCTCTCAAAAGCGAGTGCGGTTTGAAGGTTGCTGTCGGCTTGAACACCTTGCAGAAGGATATCAACTTCTCGGAGGCTATGCAGACCGTAGGTAACGACTACAAGAACGTAACCACTACCGTTGTAAAGGCTGACCTCGTTTACAAAATCAACTCTTCCCGTCTTGGCAAGAAGGCTACCGAGGCTGAGGATGTTGCCGCTTTGAAGCAGAATGTTGAGTCATTCGTAGGCAACGACCGTGCAGCTCAGACCGTATATGTAAACGGTTATGCTTCGCCTGATGGCCCTGAGAAGTTCAACGACAAGCTCTCCGAGAAGCGTAGCCAGTCCGGCTTGAAGGCTGTTGAGGAGTTGCTCAAAGAGTCGGGTCTTACTATCGACGCTGCCGCTTACGGTGAGGACTGGGAGGGATTCCAGAAGGCCGTTGCTGAGTCGAGCATCGAGGATAAGGACCTCATTCTCCAAGTGTTGAGTATGTACGCATCGTCGGCAGAGCGTGAGAAGGAGATTAAGAACCTCTCTTCGGTATTCAAGTCGCTCAAAACCGAGGTTCTCCCACAGTTGCGTCGTGCACAGATTGTAAATACCGTTGATTTGACCGGTAAGACCGATGCAGAGATGACTGCTTTGGTTCAGGAGGGTCGTGCAGCAGAGATGACCGTTGAGGAGTTGCTCCACATTGCAGCGGTAAATCCTGAGGTTGCACTTCCTGCACTCAAAGTTGCTGCCGAGAAGTATGGCGATGCTCGTGCATACACCAACCTCGCAGTTGCACAGGCACAGGAGGGTGACTATGAGGGTGCTCTCGCTTCGCTCAACGCCGCAGTTAAGGCAGGTGCCAAGACTACCGAGTTGAACAACAACTACGCTTTGACCTACCTCGGCCTCGGCGAGACTGAGAAGGCCGCAGAGTATGCAAAGGGTGCTGATGCAGAGACCAAGGCTCTCGTAGCAGCAGCAGAGGGCAAGTACGCAGAGGCTTCGCAGGCATTGACCGGCTACAACGCTGCTATTGCACAGGTTCAGGATGGCAACCTCGCAGCAGCGAAGAAGAGCCTTGCAGGCGACACTTCGGCAAAGGCTGACTACCTCCGTGCAGTTATCGCAGTTAAGGAGGGTAACCTCACCGAGGCAAAGGCAAGCCTTAACACTGCCGTATCGAAGGATGCTACTTTGGCAGCAAAGGCAGCGAAGGATGTAAACCTCGCAGCTCTCCGCTAAGCCACGTAACGGACTCCGTTTAGCATAAACATTTACCCCCGCTTGTGCGATGTGAATCGACCAAAGCGGGGGTAAATTGTTGTTTTACAGAGCGGAGACGGCGGGGGGGGTACTATGACAATGAGAGCGTGTCCAACAAGTTTTCGGACACGCTCTTTCTTTTCAGAAGTTGTATAACAAGTGCTAATTTTAGGCTTGCGAAGCCCGAAAAAGCGCAGTTTACTCGGCGTAAATGAGCATTTTGAGGGCGAGTATAACGACAAAGTAGCCTTGTTAGACAGCTTCTCATATCATTTACCTTTATACTCTGCCCACTAAAACGGCAAATCATCCACCTCCTGCGCCGACGAAGATTGAGCATAGGCAGGCTCCTCGGTAGGCATCGGAGCGAAGCCGCTCGCCATAGGTGTGCTCTGCGGAGCGGCAGCAGCAGGAGCTGCGGCAGGGACAACAACCACCTCTTCCTCCTTCGGCTGTACTCGCCAAGCACGAACATCGGTGTACCAGCGACCATTATACTCACGAGACTCCAAGTCGAATGACACGACATAGAGCTTGCCCTCGTGCAGACGATTTACCTCATCAGTCTTGTTGAAGAATGTCACAGCCACACGACGTGGATACTGCGACTGCGATTTCATATCGAAGATTACCTCCTGACGCTCCCACGGTCCTTTGGCAGAGACGCCATTCGTGGCAGGCATAATTCTAAATACTGTTCCTTCAAATTCCATACTTATCTGTTTTAACATTGTTTTCTCCTGATGCAAATATAGTCAAATTCGGCGGATAATAAGCATATACGGGCAACAAAAAAAGAGGTCTTTGAATTGACCCCAAAAGATTAGACAAAAAACTTTTGGGGTTTCTTTATGCGCAAAAAACACGATTATGGAGCATTGCTCAAATATATGAGGATGCTCGAAGATGGCTATTCGATAGATTGCATT
>JAFULF010000006.1 GCA_017483225.1 Alistipes sp. | reverse complement strand
TTTAAGGAGAATAGCCTTGCGCTCTCTAAATTCCCTAATCTCCTTAATTTCCCTAATGTTGCGCCAAGCCCGTTGCGCAGCTCCGAAGGAGCGACCTTACTCGACTTTACTTGACCTTACTTGACTTTAAGCCTGCGCTCCCGATTTCAAGAGTCGGAGCGAAGCGACAAAGCCTCCCTTTGCCAAAGGGAGGTTTGGAGGGAATGTCAATACTGAATTATGAAATCTTGATTTCAAGATTTCACTAATTTCAAAAATTTCACGATTTCAGGGGTGTGAAATTATGAAATTAATGAAATTTCTCTTCTATGTTCGGAGCGTTAGCGACAAACCGACGTAGCAAGCGAGGGCAGAGGGTGCTTGTACATTTTGCCGAGCCGCAAGGAGGAAAAGACTGCGCAGCAGGATTAAGTCCCCTTTTTCCAAAAAGGGGATTTAGGGGAAAATGTCAATACTGAATCGTGAAATTTGAAATCCCGATCTCAATAATTTCACTAATTTCAAAAATTTCACGATTTCAGGGGCGTGAAATTAGTGAAATTAATGAAATTATTTATATATTTGTCCCCATAACCATCACTTATTTTTTATGGGAAATGAGAAAAATAGTTGCTTTGGTTGTAGCACTCCTCTGTTGCTATACTACATACTCGCAAGAGGATAGTAGCACAAGCAATCTTCCAACGCTTGTCCTTACGCCTCGTTTCGATGTCAATCCTTACATTCCCGTCGGAGGTAAGGAGCCCTTTGGTGTAGGCTTTGGAAACTCATCCCTATACACCCTCTTTGAAGGCTCGGTGGGCGACAACTTCTCCTACTCAATGAGCAACCACTGGCTCTCGACCGACCCCGCCTCGCTATATCAGAATGCCTTTCGCTCGGACGATGTCGATTTTATAGATTGGCTCACGCTCTCCTATTCCGTTGGTAGTGTGACCTTTACGCTCGGCAAGGATATGCTCGCCATAGGCGGCTGGGAGCTGGACCCTATGGACGTGGACCAGCACACCGACCTCTGCTCCGCCTTCTGGAACAACATCGCCATATACCAGTGGGGAGGCTCCGTGGAGTACACCACCCCGTCGGAGAACACCTCCCTCGCCTTTCAGTTTGCCACCTCGCCCTTTGGCGAGAGGCCCTTTGCCGCCAAGCTCTTCACCTACTCGCTCGTCTGGTACGGCTCCTTCGGCTGCTACGAGCCGATATGGTCGGTCAATATGATGGAGTACGAGCGGGGCCGCTTCCTCTCGATAATCTCGCTGGGCAACCGCTTCACCTTTGGTGACTTCGCCCTCGAAATAGACTATATGAACCGCTCGGCCTCGCTGCGCCGCTTCTTCGAGCAGGAGATGTCGCTCGTGGGTAAGTTCACCTACTCCTACCGTGACAAGCTCGACCTCTTCGTCAAGGGTGGCTATGAGCAGTGCCACGGCAGCGATATGTTCGGCTGGGAGTCCGACGAGGTGACCTTCGTGCCTACGATGATATCGCCGAGGCGTGACTACGTCTTCTATGGTGCAGGCATCGAGTACTACCCTCTGCGTGAGAGCCGTGACCTGCGCATCCACGCCGTGGCGGCCGCCAACAACTATGCAAACTCTGTATCGCTCTCGCTGGGCGTTACATATAACTTTAACTTGACAGAAACCATATTGAAACATCGCAAGAAGTAAGATGGCAAACAAAAACACCATTATCAAGATTGAGCACCTGAGCAAGTCGTTTGGCGACAAGAAGGTGCTTGACGATATAAACCTCGAAGTGCGCCGTGGGGAGTTTGTGACCCTGCTGGGCCCTTCGGGCTGTGGTAAGACTACCCTGCTGCGCACGATTGCAGGCTTTGCGCAGGCGGACGAGGGCGTAATCTCGATGGAGGGCCACGACATCTCCGCCGTGCCGCCGCATAAGCGACCGCTGAACACTGTGTTTCAGCGTTATGCGCTCTTCCCGCACCTGAACGTCTATGACAATATCGCCTTTGGCCTCAAACTCAAAAAGGTGCCGTCGGAGGAGATAGACTCACGTGTGCGCAAGGCGTTGAAGATGGTGAGTATGACCGACTACGAGGATAGAGACGTAAACTCCCTCTCGGGAGGTCAGCAGCAGCGTGTGGCCATCGCCCGAGCCATCGTCAACCGCCCGAAGGTATTGCTGCTGGATGAGCCGCTGGCGGCCCTCGACTTGAAGATGCGCAAGGATATGCAGATGGAGTTGAAGCAGATGCACAGCACCCTCGGCATCACCTTTATATATGTGACCCACGACCAAGAGGAGGCCCTGACGCTGAGCGATACGGTGGTGGTTATGAGCGAGGGTAAGATACAGCAGATAGGCACTCCGATAGATATCTATAACGAGCCTGTGAACTCCTTTGTTGCGGACTTTATCGGTGAGAGTAACATCCTCAATGGCAAGATGATACGTGACTGCGAGGTGGAGTTTGCCGGCCACGTGTTCGAGTGTGTGGATAAGGGCTTTGGCGAGCAGTCGCCCGTGGATGTTGTCATCCGCCCCGAGGATATATACGTCATCACGAACACGGAGAACGCCAAGTTCACGGGCGTAGTCAAGTCGTGCATCTTCAAGGGTGTGCACTACGAGATGTTCGTCGAGACGGACAAGGGCTTCGAGCTTATGATTCAGGACTATAACGCCTTCGAGGTGGGCAGTACGGTAGGTATGCTCATCAAGCCGTCGGATATCCACGTGATGCAGAAGGAGCGCACCTGCAACAGCTTCGAGGGTGTGATGACCGACTCGACCCACGTGCAGATGCTGGGTGGCGAGTTCGAGTGTCAGGAGACGGGCTTGCAGGCAGGCGACAAGGTTACTGTGAGGGTGGCCTTCGATAAGGTCGAACTGCTTGACTATAAGGAGGATGGTACGCTGATGGGAGAGGTTCACTTCATCCTCTACAAGGGCAACCACTACCATCTCACGGTGCTCACCGACGATGGCGACAACATCTACGTCGATACCAACGACATCTGGGACAATTGCGACTTGGTGGGCATTAACATCGCTCCGAAGCACCTCCGTATAACCAAACGAGTATAGCGCACGAAGCAGATGAAGAAGATTCTCGACATATTCGGCAAGCGTTCCAACTGGGCTATACCCTACGCCCTCTTTATGGCGGTGTTTGTGGCCCTGCCGCTGCTGCTGATACTCTTCTACGCCTTCACGGGCAATGAGGGAGAGTTCTCGTTTGCCAACTTCACGAAGTTCGTGACGCAGCCCGAGGCGGTCAATACCTTTATATACTCTATCGGCATCGCCCTCATCACCACGATACTCTGTATCCTGCTGGGCTACCCTGCCGCCTACATCCTGAGCAACCGCAACCTCAATCGCTCGGAGGTTACTGTCGTGCTCTTCATCCTGCCGATGTGGATTAACATCCTCATCCGCACGCTTGCCACGGTGGCTCTGTTCGACTTTATGAGGTGGCCGCTGGGCGTGGGGGCACTCATATTCGGTATGGTCTATAACTTCCTGCCGTTTATGATTTACCCTATCTACAACACGATGCAGAAGATGGACCACTCGCTCATCGAGGCGGCGGAGGATTTGGGTGCAACGCCTTTCAGGGTCTTCTGGAAGGTGATTCTGCCACTCTCGATGCCGGGCGTGATGTCGGGCGTGATGATGGTCTTTATGCCGACCATCTCGACCTTCGCCATCGCCGAGCTGCTGACGATGAACAACGTGAAGCTCTTTGGAACGACCATTCAGGAGAATATCAATAACGGAATGTGGAACTATGGCGCAGCCTTGTCGCTCATTATGCTGGTAATCATCGGCATAACCTCGCTCTTCTCGGACGAGGAGGGTGGCGACAGCGACAGCCTGATTTAGCGGAGAACGGACTATGAAAAGACTCTTTGCACAACTCTACCTGTGGCTGCTGCTGGCACTGCTCTATGCCCCGATTATCATCATCGGCATCTTCTCCTTCACGGAGTCGAAGGTGCTGGGCAACTGGACAGGCTTCTCCACGGAACTCTACACGTCGCTGTTTAGTGGCGGTGCGCACCACTCGCTGCTCGATGCGATAAAGAATACGCTCACCATAGCCCTCATTGCGGCTACGGCATCGACCCTGCTGGGTAGTGTGGCGGCTATCGGCATCCACAACCTGCACGGTCGCAAGAGGCGTATAATCACCTTCTTGAACGATATACCGATGCTCAACCCCGACATCATCACGGGTATCTCGCTCTTCCTGCTCTTTGTCAGCCTCGGGGTGTCGCAGGGCTATACGACGGTGGTGCTGGCGCATATCGCCTTCTGCACGCCGTATGTGGTGCTGAGCGTTATGCCACGCCTGCAACAGATGAATCCCAATATCTACGAGGCGGCCCTCGACCTCGGAGCCACGCCGTTTCAGGCTCTGCGCAAGATTATCATTCCGGAGATTCGCCCGGGTATGATTTCGGGCTTCATCCTCGCCTTCACGCTCTCGATTGACGACTTCGCCGTGACGCTCTTTACGAAGGGAAATGAGGGGCTGGAAACCCTCTCGACATATATCTATGCCGATGCTCGCAAGGGAGGTCTTACGCCCGAGTTAAGGCCGCTCTCGACCATCATCTTCGCTGTGGTGTTGCTGCTACTCATCATCATCAACGTGCGTGCGAAGCGTAGCGCAAAACGTAACCAAGTAATGTAGAACAGACTATGAAACAGATACTTACCAAGTGCCTTGCGGCCCTGCTCCTGTCGCTGACCCTCCACCCTGCGGTGGCGGCCGACCGTGCCCATACGCTCAAAGTGTATAACTGGGCGGACTACATCGACGAGAGCGTCTTGGACGACTTCAAGGTGTGGTACAAGGAGCAGACGGGCGAGGAGGTGGATGTCATCTACCAGCTCTTCGACATCAACGAGATTATGCTGGCCAAGATTGAGCGAGGCTGTGAGGACTTCGACGTGGTCTGCCCGTCGGAGTATATCATCGAGCGTATGCTGCGCAACGATATGCTGTTGCCTATCACGCAGGACTTCGGCCAAACGCCTAATTATCTGCGCAATATCTCGCCTTATATCATCGAGCGCTTCAACAAGATTGACGGCTCGGGCAAGAACGCCAACGACTACGCCGTGGGCTATATGTGGGGCACTACGGGAGTCCTCTACAACACCCGTTATGTGACCCGTGAGGAGGCCTCTACGTGGGCGGTCTTCCACAACGAGAAGTTCGCCAAGAAGATATTTATCAAGGATGCCTTCCGTGATGTGTACAGCACGATACTCATCTACCTGCGACAGAAGGAGCTTGCAGAGGGCACGCTGACGCTCGACCAGATTATGTACGACTCGTCGGATGCCTCCATAGCGGATGTCGAGGCCTTCTTGAAGCAGGCGAAGAGGCTCGTGGCGGGCTGGGAGGCCGACTTCGGCAAGGAGATGATGACCAAGGAGAAGGCCTACATCAACCTCACGTGGAGTGGCGATGCCGTATGGGCTATCGAGGAGGCTGCCGAGGTGGGTGTGCCTCTGGACTACGTGGTGCCGAAGGAGGGCAGCAACGTATGGTTTGACGGCTGGGTGATTCCCAAGTATGCCGTAAACACCAAGGCTGCACGCTACTTCATCAACTTTATGTGCCGTCCCGACATCGCCATCCGCAATATGGACGAGATTGGCTACGTTAGTGTTATAGCCTCCGAGGAGGTGTTGGAGGCGCAGTGCGACGAGGAGTTGGAGCAGGCGGTTGATGCCTCCTACTTCTTTGGCGAGGGGGCCGAGAGCGTGAAGCTCAACTCCGTGATGTACCCCGACCGCAGTGTCATCGAGCGGTGTGCTATGATGCACGACTCGGGTGCCCGTACCCCCAATATGTTGGAGATGTGGGCAAGAGTCAAGGGTGACGAGGTGCCGTTGTGGAACCTTGCCGTTATCGTGGTGTCGTTTGGTGTGCTGCTCGTGTTCGGCATCCGCCGCAAGTTGAAGAGACGACAGTCGCACCGCCGCAAGCGCAAAGTGACCCCAAAACGTAAAAAATAGCGAGCCGTAAGGCTTCGGCATAGTAAAAAGTAAGAGAAGTTATGGCAACACCGTTGGCAGAGAGGCTGCGACCTCAAACGTTGGATGAGTATATCGGACAGAAGCATCTGGTCGGTAAGGATGGTGTCTTCACCCGCTTTATCGAGGCGGGGAACGTGCCATCGTTCATCCTCTGGGGCCCTCCCGGCGTGGGAAAGACTACCCTTGCCAAGATTGTCGCCAACGAGTTGCACCGCCCCTTCTTCACCCTTTCGGCGGTCACCTCGGGCGTAAAGGAGGTCAGGGAGGTCATCGAGTCGGCCAAGCGGCAACGCTTCTTCGATGCCACTACGCCGCTGCTCTTCATCGACGAGATTCACCGCTTCAATAAGTCGCAGCAGGACTCGCTGCTGGGTGCTGTCGAGCAGGGTGTCGTGACCCTTATAGGTGCTACGACGGAAAACCCCTCCTTCGAGGTCATCTCGCCACTGCTGAGCCGCTGTCAGGTCTATACCTTGAAGCGTATGAGCGACGAGGAGTTGGAGCAGTTGTTGCAACGTGCTCTGACCACGGACAAGGAGCTGTCGGGACGTGACGTGGAGGTGCGTGAGCGTGAGGCCCTCTTCCGCTTCTCGGGAGGCGATGCCCGCAAGTTGCTCAACATCCTCGATATTGTCATCAATGCCTCGGATGGCAAGGTGGTGATTGATAATGAGAGTGTTACAAATGCTCTGCAACAGAATATAGCCCTCTACGACAAGGGTGGCGAGCAGCACTACGACGTCATCTCTGCCTTCATCAAGAGCATCCGTGGCAGCGACCCCAACGCCGCCATATATTATTTGGCACGTATGCTTGCCGGAGGCGAGGAGCCACGCTTCATCGCCCGCCGACTTGTCATCTCCGCCTCGGAGGATATCGGTCTGGCCAACCCCAATGCGCTGCTGCTGGCCAATGCCTGCTTCGACACGGTGCATAAGATAGGTATGCCGGAGGCCCGTATCACGCTCGCCGAGACTACGATATATCTGGCGACATCGCCCAAGAGTAACTCTGCCTATATGGCTATAAATGAGGCTCTTGCCTTTGTTGGTAAGGATACTGCCAACCGCCCCGTGCCGTTGCACCTGCGCAATGCCGTCACCGACCTTATGAGCGAGGCGGGCTATGGCAAGGATTATAAGTATGCGCACGACTTCGAGGGCAACTTCGTCGAGCAGGAGTTTATGCCCGAGTCGCTTGCGGGCAAGCAGTTCTATACCCCGAATACCACCAACCCGACCGAACAGAAGATAGCCGAGCGAATTGCAGTGCAGTGGAAGGGTAAATATAAGTGATTATGAGAAGATTAGCAATTATGTTGGTGGCGATGCTCCTTGTTGCCACCGTGTCGGCACAGCCACAACCACGGTCGGCACAGCCGAAGCCGCAGACTATTCAGTATGGCGAGAAGGGTGGCGAGCCTCTGATGCTTGACCACTACAAAGCCGAGGGCGTGGAGGGCTTGCGCCCCTGCGTAATGTTCGTCTTTGGCGGGGCGTTCCACCACGGAAGCCGTGCCCACAAGGACTACCTGCCCCACTTTGAGGCGCTGAACCGTGCCGGCTACGACGTGGTCTCGATAGACTACCGTCTGGGGCTCAAAGATGCCACCTCCGAAGGGGGTATGGTGGCGATGATAAAGTTGCTGATGCAGGCCATCAACTTCGCAGCGGAGGATTTGCTCACGGCAACCCGCTTCGTGCTGGACCACGCTGCCGAGTGGGGCATCGACACCTCGAAGATTGTCGCTACGGGGTCGAGTGCGGGTGCTATCGCCTGCCTGCAAGCCGAGAACTATATCTGCAATGGCGATGAGCTGGCGCAGCAGCTCGACGGCTTCAACTATGCCGGCGTGGTGTCGTATGCCGGTGCCGTATTCTCCACCTCGGGTCGTCCGAAGTGGGCTGCGGAGCCTTGCCCTATGTTGCTCTTCCACGGCACCTCCGACAGCAATGTACCCTACCGCAAGGCCTCGGCTCTGGGTGTGGGACTCTATGGCTCGGAGCTGATTTACAAGCAGATGAAGCGACGTAAAGCCCCCTGCACCTTCTACTCGGCGGCTTGGCGGTCGCACGTGATGGCCGAGGAGCCTATGCATCTGAATATGCACGAGGTATTGGAGTTTTTGGAGAGTTGCACACGTGGGGAGCGTCACCTGAAAAGGGTTGATATCGTGGACTTGAAGCGAGAGAAGCAACCTACCCGCTTCCGTGTGAAGGATTACCTCTCGTCGAACTATGGTGTGTAGGGGATGAAGCGCATAGGGGTCATATCGGATACGCACGGATGCTTCGACGAGGCGTTGCGACTCTTCCTCAAAGATGTGGATGAGATTTGGCACGCCGGCGACATCGGCTCCTTGGAGTTGGCCGACGAGATTGCCGCTTTCAAGCCCTTGAAGGCTGTCTATGGCAATATCGACGGAGGGCTTACCCGCCGAGTCTATAACGACTTCTTGTGCTTCAAGTGCGAGGAGGTGTCGGTGCTGATGACCCATATCGGGGGCTACCCTCGCCACTACTCCCCCGCTGCCGTGCAACGCATACAGAGCCTGCGACCCAAGATTTTCATCGCAGGGCACTCCCATATACTCAAAGTTATATACGACCCCGTGTACGACCTGCTGCACATAAATCCGGGAGCTGCGGGGTGCTACGGCTTCCATACGGTGCGTACGGCGATACGCTTTACCATCGACGGCGAGAAAATCTCGGATATGGAGATTGGACAATGGGAGAGAAACAAGAGAGTTGAACATAAATAAATAGAAGATAGTTTGTTGTATATATAAATGAATATGAGGAGAAGTATCATAGCAGTAGTCCTATCGCTCTGTTTTGTGGCTTTGCCATTTGGTGCAGTGGCGTACAATGGAGAGATTGTTAAATTTAAGATGCATGACTCGAAAATATACCCGGGTACGGTGCGTAATATCTCTGTATATGTACCTCAGGAGTACAATGGTAAGACCCCAGCCTGCCTTTTTGTGTCAATGTCGGGCGGTAGCTTTATGCTCGATACACTTGATAAACTGATAGCAGATGGCGAACTGCCTGTTATTATTGGTGTGTTTATCAGCCCAGGACAGATTCGTGATGCAAATGGTAGTGTAGTACGCTACAATCGTAGCAACGAACTCGATAGAATGGATGGTCGATATGCAGAATTCCTCGAAACGGAGGTTCTGCCGGCAGTGCGTAATTACAAAACCAAGGATGGTCGAGAGATAAAAATATCGGATAGGGCGACAGACCGTGCCATATATGGCAATAGCAGTGGTGGCATCTGTGCATTCAACGTGGCATGGCAACGCCCCGACCTCTTCTCACGTGTATATTCGTCGTGCGGAACATTCGTTTCATTCCGAGGTGGCGACCAATTCCCCGCACTCATTCGCAAGTGCGAACCACGCCCGATACGTATTTTCTTGCAGGATAACGATGAAGATACCTGGAATCCACTCTTTGGTAGTTGGTTTGAGTACAATAAGTTGATGCTCTCGGCATTGCAATTTGCGGGTTACGAGGTGCGCTACTCGTGGGACAAAGGAGGACATACCTCGGATAATGCCCGTGCGATAATGCCGGATGTGTTACGATGGTTGTTTGAGGGCTGGCCTGAACTCCCCCAAAAAGGTAAGAGCCAGAGTAAAACTGTTACTTCGATGTTTATTGAGGGCGAGGAGTGGCGTTGTATAGGAGAAGGCATCGCAGATGGAGTGATGCTGCACCCATATTCAGAGGATAAGGTTATCTTGCAGTCGGGCAGGCAGAAGGAGTTTATCTCTATTGACGGTACTCGTACAAGGGCAAAGGGTAAAATCTCATTGAGTAATCCATATATTGCACTCTATCCAGGAGGCTCTCACATCGCAAAGCGCATTGAAGGCAGTAATTGGGTTTGGGATTACATCAATACGCCCGATGGAAAACAGTTGCACGGTCAGCCGTTCTATTTCCTCTATGCTGATGCTGGGCAGATTCTCTACGATGCGTCGGGTTACCTATATGTTGCTTCGAAGGTGGGTATTCAGGTATGTGACCAAAATGGCCGTGTCCGCACAATACTATCACTGCCCGGAGGCGAGGTGACGACTATCGCTTTTGCAGGGAACCGCCTCTTTGCAGTGAGCAATGGTAAACTATATGTTCGCAAGTTGCTCCGCAGTGGAACGCATAACGGGTTGCCGAGGTCAGAGAAGCAAGGGTAAAAGTACTCTGACAGGCTCTTTTGGATAGAGATTGTTCGCTACCCTGAGAGGTGCTACGGCTTCCATACGGTGCGCACGGCGGGCGATACGCTTTACCATCGACGGCGAGAAAATCTCGGATATGGAGATTGGACAATAGGAGAGAAACAAGAGAGTTGAACATAAATAGAAAATAGTTCGTATATTTGCGCAAGAAAAGATTCAGATTATGATAAACACGTACTTTTGGAGGGATGTCCTGAATAAGGGGGCAATACTTAGTCTGCTGATGGTTGCATCGGCAATCTTTGAGCAGTGCGCTGTGGTCTATGGCGGCACGATGTCGTGGATGTCGGCGATGGGATTGGAGTATGTCGCCTCGATAGTGGTATATGTATGGCTGGCGTATCGATTCACCAAGCGATTCTCGCTGCAAGTTATGGAGTTGCAAAAGGAGGTAAAGATGTTCACTTATGCGCAGGGACTCTCCTACGTGGTGACACTCTCGATGCTTACGGGTCTGCTTGTCGGGCTTGGTGGCTACCTCTTCCGCCACTTCGTCGTGGGCTATGCGGAGTATGTGGAGGCCACAATCCGCACCTTGCAGAGGGTGCTCGCCGAGTCGCAGGTGCCTGCCTCAGTGATGGGCTCCTATAAGCAGCTCTTTGCACAGCTGGCATCGCAGCCTGAGCCTACGCTGCTCTCTGCCCTGCTCTCTAACATTTGGAGCTATATGCTCTCGGGCACGCTGCTCGGACTCCTCGTAGCCGGAGCGGTAAAGCGTGAACCACAACTCTTTAATACGGACGATGATGCAGAAGAGTAACGTAGATGTCTCTGTCGTGATACCTCTCTATAACGAGAGGGAGTCGCTGCCCGAGTTGGCGAAGTGGATTGATGGCGTATGCCGTCAGAACAGCCTCTCGTATGAGATGATTATGGTTGATGACGGCTCCGACGACGACTCTTGGCAGGTTATCGAGTCGCTGAAAGCGGAGTACGGGGATGCGCTGCACGCCATCCACTTTATGCGCAACTACGGCAAGTCGGCAGCACTCTACTGCGGCTTCGAGGCTGCACGTGGCGAGGTGGTCTTCACGATGGATGCCGACCTGCAAGACTCGCCGGAGGAGATTCCGGAGATGCGCCGTATGGTGCTCGAAGAGGGGTACGACTTGGTTTCGGGGTGGAAGAAGAAGCGTTACGACCCGCTCTCAAAGCGACTGCCGAGCAAGCTCTTCAACCGCACGGCCCGCTTCGTGTCGGGCATACGCCTGCACGACTTCAACTGCGGCCTCAAATGCTATCGTCGTGACGTGGTGAAGTCCATAGAGGTCTATGGCGAGATGCACCGCTATATCCCTATCTTGGCCAAGAATGCGGGCTTTAAGCGCATTGGCGAGAAGGTGGTGCACCATCAGGCACGTAAGTACGGAGTCTCGAAGTTCGGTATGGAGCGTATGGTCAAGGGCTTCCTCGACCTTATTACCGTGACCTTCCTCTCACGCTTTGGTCGCTCGCCGATGTACTTCTTCGGCAGCCTCGGAACGCTGATGTTCCTGCTTGGCGGCGGCACGACGCTGTGGGTGATAGCGCAGAAGATATATAAGCAGGTGTGCGCCCTGCCTCTGCGAGCCGTGACCGACCAGCCACTCTTCTATATCGCAATCTTTGCGATGGTCGTGGGCACGCAGCTCTTTCTGGCGGGCTTCCTCGGCGAGCTTATAAACCGCTCCTCCTCCGACCGCAACAACTACCTGACAGATAAAAAACTATAACTATGATACAACGAATTCAAACACTCTATCTGCTTATCGCCGTGGCACTTATGGCGGTAACACTCTTCTGCCCCGTGGCTCTGCTGAATGTCGATGGTGTGCAGGTGACACTCTCAGCCTTCGGCATCTTCGACCCGATGGGCAAACTCTCGAATATGTCTATCTTTATGGGCGTGCAGCTGCTGCTCTCTACCCTGCTGCCGCTGCTGACCATCTTCCTCTACAAGAATCGTGTGTTGCAGATACGTCTGTGCGGTGCGGAGCTTGTGATGCTCGTGGGCTGCCTTGTGATTATAGGTGTAAGCATCTGGCGTATGTGCTCGCTGCTGCTCGAAGAGTTCGAGTGGTCGATGCTCGCCCTGCGTCTGCCCGTGGTAATGCCTGTTGTGGCCTTTATCCTCGTGGTGCTGGCTATGCGTGCTACGTTGCGTGACGAGTTGCTGGTGCGCTCGCTCGACAGAATACGATAGACCGAGTTGTCGGGCACTCCCCGCACGTGCGATATGGTGCGCCTTGCCTCCGATTGGAGAGGCAGGGCGTACTCTTTTTTGGTATCGCTTTTGCAGGGTCTGCTGTGCATCAATATCGTAAATGCTATGAGAAAAATTTTGTCCTTCGCTATCCCCGTGCTGCTCTGCTTCGCTGTGGGCGTTATGGGCTCCTATGTGCAGTCGCCCTCCATAGAGGAGTGGTACCCCACCCTGCAACGCTCCGTGCTCACGCCTCCCAATATCATCTTCCCGATAGCGTGGTCGGTCATCTACCTGCTGATGGGCCTTTCGCTCGGCGTGCTGCTCGTGCGTGGAGATATGAGCCTTGTCAGGCTCTGGCTGCTGCAACTGCTCGTCAACTTCCTGTGGAGCGTCTTCTTCTTCTCGATGCGCTCGCCCCTGGCAGGTCTTATCACGATACTGCTTCTGGATGTGCTGGTCTTCGCCTATCTCATCTATGCCTTCTCACGCAGTGCGCTCTCGGCGTGGCTGTGGCTCCCATATATGGCGTGGATGCTCTTCGCCACATACCTCAATGGCTATATCTATCTGCACAACAACTCGGCACAGCAGGCTGTGGCTCAAACCACCACCACAGCCCCTGCACTGCCGACTAAAACCACTCATACTATGAACTATACAATGCCTACGCTGCCCTATGAGGCAGATGCCCTTGCTCCGCTGATGAGCAAGGAGACGCTTGATTACCACTACGGTAAGCACCTGCAAACCTATGTCGATAACCTGAATCGCCTGATTGTCGGGACACCCTACGAGGGGATGATGCTTGACGCTATCGTCGTGAAGGCGGATGGGCCGCTCTTTAACAATGCGGCGCAGGTGTGGAACCATACCCTCTTCTTCGACACCCTTACGCCGACACCCTCCACGATGCCCCAACCGCTCAAAGAGGCCATTGAGAGGGATTTTGGCTCGGTAGATGCCTTCAAGGAGCGTTTCACCGCAGCGGCAACGTCGCTCTTCGGCTCAGGCTGGGTGTGGCTTGTGAGGGGTAAGGATGGCCGCCTCGCCATCGTATCCACGCAGAACGCCGACAACCCTATGCGGCAGGGGCTCCAACCGCTGCTTGTGCTCGATGTGTGGGAGCACGCATACTATATCGACCACCGTAACCGACGTGCCGACTTTGTCAAGGGCTGGTGGCAGCTGGTAGATTGGGATAAGGTGGCTAAAAAGATGAAGCAGGGTCATTAAACGCCCTGCTTCATCTCGTACTCGTCGAGAGCCTTACGCATCAACTCTCGGCCTATCTCGGAGATTTCCTGCCCCTTGGCGTAGTCGGCGATGTCGCCATAGGTGTCAAACGGCATCTTGACCACCACCTCCGGCTTGTAGAGGGCAATGGCCATCTCCGACAGACGGTGGTTCATCAGTGAGAATGAGCGGTCGAGCAGGTTGTAGTAGGTGTCGCCATACTCGGTCTTCTCGCTCTCGGGGTTCTCCTCCCGAAATGCCAGCACATCCTTGACAATCTCCACGCTGCGGCTGCCTGCATATTTCAGACGGTCGAGCAGCCCCACCTCCTTGTGCGCCTGCACCGTGTGGAGCATCATACGCACCTGCTCCAACTTCTCCTTCTCGAAGGCATCCGCCCGCTCCTGCTCCAAGTGCTCGGCAAGCAGCGTGCGGTTTATGCCGTCTATATCCACATCATTGACATCGAA
This sequence comes from Alistipes sp., assembly GCA_017483225.1. Taxonomy (GTDB): domain Bacteria; phylum Bacteroidota; class Bacteroidia; order Bacteroidales; family Rikenellaceae; genus Alistipes. The sequence goes on along the minus strand of JAFULF010000006.1, from coordinate 79,861 downwards.
GGCCATCAGTATATCCCCTGCCCGGCGTACTACACGGCTCAGCGGCAGAGGGTTTGAGACGCAGCCATCCACGAGCGTCGTCATCCCGTACTTCACGGGTCGGAAGAGCGACGGGATGGAGATGGAGGCACGTATGGCGGTGAAGAGGTCGCCCTTGTCGAAGAGTATCTCCTCGCCGGTGTATAGGTCGGTGGCAACGGCACGATACGGGATTGCCAGCTCCTCGATATTGGTCTGTGGGACAATCTCTTGGAGTGCCTCGATTATCTTGTCGCCCTTGACGAAGTGGTTGCGGGATAGGGATATATCCATCAGCGAGAAGAGCCTCCACGCATCGAGCGTGAAGAGCCACTCCTTGAACTCGTTCATTCGTCCTGCGGCGTATATGCCGCCTACGAGTGAGCCTATGGAGGCCCCCGCTACGGAGGTGATGTTGTAGCCACGACGGCTCAACTCCTCTATCGCCCCGATGTAGGCGAAGCCACGAGGCCCTCCGCTCGAAAGTGCCAAGGCAACATTTTTACCTGTACTCATATCTCTTGAAAGTTTAGTACCTCAAATTTACAAAAATCTCTCCGATTGCGCAAAAAAAAACTTGGCTGCCTAAAATTATTTAGAGAGCCAAGTTCTAAATAGCCTTGCAAGAGGGGCTATGGCTTGTTACTCGTCGTAACCGTCAGCCTTCGCCCTCCACATCGTCAGCAGTGTTATCACGCCGAGCAATGCCATTGCGATAGCAATCATATAGGCTGCATCCCAGCCATACTTATCAATCAACGAGCCAAAGACTACGCCCGAGATAATGGTGCTGGCATAACCGAAGATGCCGAGGATACCATTGGCCGTGGCGGCAGCCTTGTTGGTCGCCTGATTGGCGGCTGATACGCCGAGCAGAGCCTGCGGGCCATAGATGAAGAATCCGATGAAGGTAAACGGTATCATCAGCACCCACCAAGGGGCTGTGTCGGGAATAAGCCAGAAGATAAGCACCGACAGAAGGGCTCCCAGAGTGCAGAAGGTGCAGGTGTGGTGAGCCTTGTTCTTGAAGATGTGGTCGGTAGCCCAACCCGCTACAACCATACCGATATTACCGCCGACAAACTCGAAGACGATGCAGAGCGTGGTAGCCAGAGCGATCGACAACCCCTTCGACTCGGTGAGCAACATAGGGCCCCAATCGAGGAAGGCAAATCGCACCACATAGACAAAGAAGTTGGCCAAAGCCAGAGTCCAAATCAGGCGATTGCCAAAGACCTTGCGGCGCACCAGTGCCTTGTACTCGGCCTTCTGCTCGGAGGACTCGTTTGCCTTCTTCTTCTCGATAACCTCCGGCAAGCCGATGTCGGAAGGCTGATTCTTGACGAAGAAGAAGATGCAGACAGAGCCGCATATCGCAAAGAGTGCAGGGATGATAAAGCAGTAACGCCAAGCGCCAAAGTGTCGGGCAAAGTTCATTATATCGGCATTCTCGACATTGGCCAGATTCTGGGTAATCATTGCCACCTTCTCGACATCGCCGCTTACATCAATGCCCATATGTGGCATAATATACCAGCCGCAAAGGCCAAAGACAAGACCTGCGCCAATCGAGTGCGACATATTCCAAATCGACATTTTGGTAGCCAACTCCTTCGGAGCAATCCAGTGGGTCAGAATCTTGGTTATCGGTGGCACGCCCATACCCTGGCAGTAGCCATTGATAATCCAGACGATACCCATAATGTAGATTAACACCGACGTAAAGGCCCACGTCGTGCCGTAGTTGGCAGCAATGGCGATAACCCACTCGGCAGCCTTGTCGCTGAAACCGAAGAAGATGTTCACCAGAGCGCACAGCATCAGACCGACGGATGCCACTATTCGAGCACTGCCACGGTCGGAGATGATGCCGTTGGCAAAGCGAGAGAGTCCATAGATTACGCCGTGCAGCGTGAGGAACGTACCAAGTTCGAGCTTCGAGATGCCGAACTCGGCTTGAAGGCCGGGCATCGCCAACGAGAAGTTCTTGCGCACGAAGTAGAAGAGCGCATAGCCAATCATCGTCACGATAATCGTCTCCCACTGCCAATATTTGAATGAAAATTTAGTAGTTTTCATATAAGGATGGTTTTAGGTGGTGAACGAACAGACTACTCGGCAACCTCCCAGATACCTCCCTTACCGAACAGGCGGTCGGTGAGCTCCTGCATAAAGCCGCAACGATATATAATATCGATGTTGGTGAAGCGGCTGCGCATATACGGTATGTAGGAGAAGGTCTTGCGCATACGCTCACGTGTCACGCCGATATGCTCCGGCTCGTAAGGCGCACCTACAAGGCGAAGGTTCTCGTGTACCTCCTCAAACGGGATAATCTGCTCACGAATCTGCTCTTTGAGGGTTGGCCAAGCCGCCTTCAACGCCTCCAACTGCTTGCGGAGGCCCTCCTTATCGACGTACTTGTCACGGGTCTCCTTCAAGCCACGAGCCAAGTGTCCGGGCTTGCCGGCAAAGACCTCACGAATCTCTGCCTCCTGCTCCTCCCACGATTTCCAAGCATCAACGCACTTGTCGATGTCGAGGTTCTCGATATCCTTCTCCAACAGGAACTCCAACGATGCGGTCGAGGCAAGGGTGCCGATACCTACCTTGAAGCCGTGCGATACGTGCTTGCCGTTGAAGCACAAGTCCTCCATATCCCAGCAGTGCGAGAATTGGTGCTCGGTGCCCGATGCAGGGCGGCTCGACTGAATAGCCTGCATAGCGAAGCCGCTCATAAGAAGACCCTCCGAGAGTGCCTCGGTCATCTTCAAGTCGCCGGCGTGTACGGCAGCAGGTGCCGAGAGCGACTCACGCAGACCATCCTGAACCAAGTTCCAAGCGAACTTGTCCACCTTCTCGTTGCCCGTGACGTCGGCGAGCAACCAGTCGGCTGCGGCAGGAATCTTTGCGATAAGGTCGGCATATCCCGATGCGGCCAACTCCTTCGGTGCCGCTGCGGCGATTACGGGGTCCATAACGAAGCCGTAAGGTGCCGGACAGTCGAAGGTCTGCTTGTTGCCATCCTTCGTGATAGAGGCTCCGTAGGCGGTGTATCCGTCCATAGAGGCCGCCGTACCTACGCACATATATTTGCGAGAGAGCAGGTGCGAAACGTACTTGGTCATATCGTTCATAACGCCCGAGCCTACTGCGATGGCGATAGCCTCGGTCTGCTCCAAGCGTGCTTTGAGGCTCTCGATGTGCTGCCACTCGGCGTACAACTCCTCATTGGTGAAGATAAAAGGCTCCTCCTGCTCAATGCCGCTCTCGACGAGCGAAGCATATACAGCCTTGCCCGCTACCTCCCACGTATTGAGGTCGGCAACGATGATGGCACGCTGCTGTGGAAAGAGCTTTGCAAACATCTCGGCAGTGCGAGATACAACACCGGCACCTATGATGAGGTCTTTGGTGTCGGTTGTGCGCATAAGTGCGCTTTCAACTTTGTTCATAGTCGGTAAGTGTTTTTATGTTGGTAACTATTTCTGTCCGTAGTATGCGTTTGCGCCGTGCTTGCGCTCGTAGTGCTTCTCCACGAGGTCGGGGTTCATCTCGACCTTCGGATTGAGGGCGAGGGTTATGGAGGCCATACGTGCAACCTCCTCCAACACTACGGCGTTGTGTACAGCATCCTCGGCGCTCTTGCCCCAAGCAAATGGGCCATGGTGACGAACAAGCACCGCAGGTGTGTGCATAGGGTTCATACCCTTGAAGGCATCGGCAATGACGCTGCCCGTCTCTGCCTCGTAGGCTCCTGCCACCTGCTCGTGACTCATCTCCTCCGTGCAAGGGATGTCGCAGTGGAAGGTGTCGGCGTGGGTGGTGCCGAGGTTTGGTATTGGCAGGCACGCCTGCGACCACGCTGTGGCGTATGTCGAGTGGGTGTGCACTACGGCTCCCACCTCCGGGAAGGCTTTGTATATTGCCAGATGTGTAGGCGTGTCCGACGAAGGGCGGAGCTCTCCCTCCACGACGTTGCCGTCGAGGTCCACAACGACCATATCCGTCGGCCTCATATCGGCATAGCTTACGCCGCTGGGCTTAATGACCACCAGACCACTCTCTCGGTCGATAGCCGATACGTTACCCCAAGTCAGGATAACTAATCCGTGGACTGCCAAGTCGAGGTTGGCGTGGCAGACCCTCTCTTTAAGTTGTTCAAGCATAGTGTTTTATATGTTGGTGTTATACGTTTGCGTTATCGTCTGCTCTCTTCTGCATCCTTCTCCTCCACGTCGTCGCCCTCCCAGTCGAACATCGGGAAGTCGCTCTGCTCGCCAAGCGAGAAGCGGGTGTAGGTTATCGGCAGCCCCCTTTGCAGATATACCTGCTCGTAGGCGGTCTTTACCGACAGCACCTCGTCGGCATATCCGCTGCCGTAGATGTCGGAATTGGCAACCTCGCACTCCAAGCCGAAACGTCGCACAACCTCCTGCGTGTAGGCAAACAGATGTTGCGAGTCGGTTTTGAGATTTATCCACCCTCCGCACTCCAAAATCTGCGCATATAGTGTCAGAAACAGAGGCGAGGTAAGTCGCTTCTTGGCACGGCGGGTTTTGAGTTGCGGGTCGGGGAAGGTTATCCATATCTCGGAAATCTCGCCCTTGGCGAACATCGAGGTTATGAACTCGATACGGGCACGCAGGAAGCCCACGTTGCTCATCTTCGCCTCGGTGGCACTCTTGGCACCACGCCACATACGGGCACCCTTTATATCTACGCCGATGAAGTTCTTGTCGGGGTTACGCTCTGCGAGGGCCACGGTGTACTCGCCCTTGCCACACCCCAACTCCAAGACTATGGGGTTGTCGTTGTGGAAGAACTCCTCGTGCCAACGCCCTTTCAGCGGGTGGTCGCAACGGAACATCTCCTCAAAGGCGGGCTGCACGAAGCAGTCGAAGGTGAGGTTCTCTGCAAAGCGTTTGAGTTTGTCTTTTCCCATTTCAGTTACTCTTTCTCTATGGTTATGCCCACGGCCTCAATGCCCTTGACGGCGTATGGCGGCGTGAGCGTGAATATGTAAAATCCTCGTTGTGGCAGCTGTGAATGTTTGCGGTAGGGGCGCATCTCCGACGTGGCGACCGCCGAGGCGGTGTAGGGACGGCGAAGTTGTAGTGTTATGCGCTCCTCGAAACTGCGCAGGTCGGGGGTCAGAACGTGCACGTGTAGCGAGAGGGTGTCCGCCTTGAAGGCGTTGTTGTAGCGCACGGCGATACCCAGGCGATGCAACGAGAGTGTATCCTCATTCTCGTAGATGACATCGCACGGCTTGCTCCACTCGTGCGGCGACACTGCCACCATCTCCGTAGTGTGCGTTGTGGCGCAACTATACATAAAGCCTGCGAGGGCTGTCGCTATGATATGTCGCCACCTCATACCCTACTGCTGCTTCTCTGCCTGCGAGCCCTCGCTCTGCCGGCCGTTGTTCTGCTGACCCTGCTGTGGGCGTTGTGGTCGCTCGCCCTGACGGTTGTGTCCTTGCTGTGGTCTGCCATCCCTGCGGTCACGACGGTCGTGGCGCTGTCTGTTGTGGCGGTTGTGGTGCTCACCATCCCGACGAGGCTCGCCCTGACGACCCTGTCCCTGTGGTGCTCCCTCGCCCTGCTTCGGCTGCTCGCCATCCTCACGTTGTGGTTGTGGCTGCTGCGCTCCGCCCTCACGGTGCTCCTCACGCTCCGTATGCTCTCGACGCTCGTTGCTGCGGTTGCGGTTGTTATTGTTGCGCTTCTTGCGCTTTTTCGCCTTGTCGAAGCGTGTGATGCTGTCCTCCTCGGTGCGGTATGTTGGCTCCTCTACAACCTCCTCGACATCGCCCAAGATGGAGTCCACCTTCTTGCCGGCACGGTTGAGTGCGAGAATCTCACGCACACGGGATACCGGAATGGTGACCATATTCGATATAGACTCCTTGCTACTCGAAAAGGACATCGTGTGGGCAAGGATATCGGTCTTGACCAGATGGTACTCGCCATCCATCGCCTGCAACGGCTCTCGCAGGCGTGGTATCGAGCGACGTGCATCGGCATATACGTCGTACTCGTACATCAGACAGCATTTGAGTTTGGAGCACTGACCCGCCAACTTCAAAGGGTTGAGCGAGAGGTCCTGCACACGTGCCGCACCCGTGGTCACGCTCGAAAAGCTCGAAATCCACGAGGCACAGCAGAGCTCTCGACCGCAGGCTCCGATGCCTCCGATGCGGCCTGCCTCCTGACGTGCGCCAATCTGCTTCATCTCGATACGGATGTGGAACTGCTCGGCGAACACCTTGATAAGCTCTCGGAAATCGACACGGCCGTCGGCTATGTAGTAGAAGATGGCCTTTATCTTATCTCCCTGATACTCAACATCTCCAATCTTCATATCGAGGCCCATATCGGCAGCAATCTGACGGGAGCGTATCATCGTCTCGTGCTCCAAGGCGATAGCCTCCTGCCAACGCTCGATGTCGTAAGGGCGGGCCTTGCGGTATATCTTCTTGAACTCACCGTTATAGGGGTTGAAGCCCACTCGGCGCATCTGCTTCGCCACCATATCGCCTGTGAGCGAGATGATGCCCACGTCGTGGCCCGGCGAGGCCTCTACGGCGACGATATCGCCCACTTGCAGGTCGAGATTGTTCACATTCTGGTAGAAACTGCGACGTGTATTCTTGAATCGCACCTCAAAGATATCGGTCGGCACGTTGTCGGGGTACTCCGCCATCCAGGCACGCTCCTCCAACTTGGAGCAGCCTCCCGATGCTACGGCGATAGGCTCGCCATACTCATTCTCTCCGAAGGCGCAACCTCGGCCGACTTCCGGTTTCAGGTATTTATTGTTGTCCATACTTTGCTTGATTAGTCACTATATTGAGTGCGAATTTATAAAAATAAATTCAGACTTCAAAATTTAGTGCTGAATGAGGCGCAAAAGGTGGGTTTTTGGGCGATTTTCGGGCGTTTCGGAGCCTATATCTCCTTGCGCTTTAACCTTGCCCGAACACGCAGCGTATAGAGCACGGCGGCGGTTGTGAGTCCGACGATGTAGCCGACGAGCAGTCCCGTGGCACCCATACCGAAGGTGAAGGCACAGAGGTAGCCGACGGGGATGTTGAGCAGGATGTATGCCAGAAACGATATGTAGGTTATGACCTTGACATCCTGCAAGCCTCGCAACACGCCAATCATAGAGCCTTGGATGGCATCCGACACCTGATACAGAGCCACGAGAACAAGCATAACCGATGCCAGCGAGATGACCTGCTCGTTGGGCGTAAATGCCTGTGGGAGAATGTTTCGCAGCGATGTGAAGAGTAGCAGCACGATGACACCCCACGCTATGCCCAGCTGCATCGAGGCCCCCACGACTCTGTGGAGTTGCTCCTTGTCACGCACGCCGTAGCAGTGCGATACACGTATCGTCGTGGCACTGCCGATGGCTACCGTCAGCATAAAGGCGGCGTTGCCGTATGTGCCGCTTATCTGATTTGCGGCGATTGGAATTGCGCCGAACCACCCCATCATTATACTCGACACGACGAAGGCGGCACCCTCCAAGAGCATCTGCCCCGCTACGGGGATGCCGATGTGCAGCAGTCGCAACGAGTCTTTCACGTAGTTGACACTGCGGGAGAAGAGGCGCAGGTAGTCGCAATACTCCTGCTTGATGACAAAGTATGCGAGGATGAGCAGTGGCGAGATGTAGCGTGCTATCAACGTCGCCAGACCGGCACCATATACGCCCATAGGCTCATAGCTGCAATGTCCGAAAATGAATATGTAGTTAAGCAGTATATTTATGAGGTTCGTAACGATGGCTATAAGCATCGGTGTAGTGGTATTGCCCGTGCCTTCGAGAAACTGCTTGAAGCAGCCGTAGAGCATCACAGAGGGTATGCTGTAAGCCATAAGTCGGTAGTACGGAATCGCCATATCTACTACATCCTCAGGCTGTCCGAGCATATACAGCAGTGGCTCGGATGCAAGTTGAAGCACCATCAGCAATACGCCGACAATGGTACTCATTACCAGCGAGGATTGCAGGTAGTGTGCCGTGCGGCGGTACTCCCCTCGGGCGTAGTGCTCTCCGATGATTGGAGTGATGCCCAAAGTGATGCCGAGCGCCAAACTGAACATCACGAAGCTCGTCATCACACCAAACGACACAGCCGAGAGAGGCAGCGGATTCTCGCCGCCATAGGCCCCGACCATAGCATTGTCGGCAAACTGCACGACAATATAGCCCAGCTGTGACAGAGCCACGGGCAGGGCGAGGCGCAGCGATGTGGAGTACTCCCCTCGGTATATCTTGAATAGTGCAGCCATACGAGGCGCAAAGGTAGTTAATTTTTTTCGGAAAACCTCCCCTCTGCGATGCGTATTTGCCACACGATAGCCTCCCGACTACCTCCCGATTGCCTCTTTGGCTCAATTGTTGTTTTAGGGTTGGCAGACAGTTTCTAAACACTCCGATTATGGAAAATAACAAAAGTACAACCTTCAAGTTGAGCGTGATGACGCTCGCCATTATGAACGTGACCGCCGTGGTGAGTCTGCGAGGACTTGCCGCCGAGTCGGTCTATGGGCTCTCTTCGGCGTTCTACTACCTCTTTGCGGCGGTGGTGTTTCTTATCCCTACGGCGTTGGTCGCTGCCGAACTTGCGGCTATGTTCTCCGATAAGCAGGGAGGTGTTTTTCGTTGGGTGGGCGAAGCCTTCGGTGCCAAGACGGGCTTCCTTGCGATATGGTTGCAGTGGATACAATCCACCATCTGGTACCCTACCGTGCTGACCTTCGGTGCCGTCTCTATCGCCTTTATAGGTATGGACCAGACGCACGATATGGCACTCGCATCCAACAAACTCTTTACTCTTGTGGTAGTGCTTGCTATATATTGGATTGCGACCTTTATCTCACTCAAAGGTTTAAGTTGGGTAGGCAAGATAAGCAAGTGGGGAGGTATCATCGGAACCATCATCCCTGCGGCACTGCTTATCGTGCTGGGTATCATCTATCTCGCAAGTGGCGGACACAACAATATGGATATGTCGGCGAGCTTCTTCCCCGACCTCAAAAAGTTCGACAATCTGGTGCTTGCCAGCGGCATCTTCCTCTTCTATGCCGGTATGGAGATGATGGGTATCCACGTTATGGATGTAAAGAATCCGAGCCGCAACTACCCGAAGGCCATCATCATAGGCTCGCTCGTGACCGTGCTCATATTTATCCTCGGCACATTCTCGCTCGGCTTCATCATCCCTGCCAAGGAGGTGTCGCTTACGCAGTCGCTGCTTATCGGCTTTGACCGCTATTTCAGCTACCTGCATATGTCGTGGGCGGCTCCTATCATCGCCATAGCTCTGATGTTCGGTGTACTGGCAGGCGTGCTGACGTGGGTTGCAGGCCCCTCGAAGGGTATCTTCTCGGTCGGCAAGGCGGGCTATCTGCCACAGATGCTCCAACGTACCAATAGCAATGGTGTGCAGCGCAATATCCTGCTGATACAGGGCGCAATAGTCACCCTGCTCTCGCTGCTGTTTGTGGTTATGCCGTCGGTGCAGTCCTTCTACCAGATACTCTCGCAGATGACCGCCTCGCTCTACCTCATAATGTATATGCTGATGTTTGCCGCCGCTATCGTTCTGCGATACAGAATGCCGTCGGCGGAGCGACCATTCCGTCTGGGTGGCAACGGCCTGATGTGGCTCATCGCCGGTGTCGGCTTCTGTGGCTCGCTTCTGGCCTTCGTCTTGAACTTCATCCCGCCGGCACAAATCTCTACGGGTAGCCCGACCACGTGGGTCACGATACTCGTCGTGGGATGCCTTATCGTCATCGTCATTCCGTTCATAATCTATGCGATGCGTAAGCCGTCGTGGAAGAGCAAGGATACCGATGCGGAGTTCGCTCCGTTTCATTGGGAAGTCAAGAAGACAAAATAAAGATAGCGAGGTGTTTAGCCTCGCTATCTCTATTTTTGCTTTAAGTTGTTTGTTCTACTTGTTCTCGGCATTTGCCTTTCCGTCGAGGAACCAGTGATATACCTCCTCGCTGAGTCCCATACTCGAAAATCCGCCGTCGTGGTAGAGGTTCTGCATCGTCACCTTGCGGGTGAGGTCCGAGAAGAGTGTCACGACATAGTCGGCACAATCCTCTGCCAGCGCATTACCCAGCGGCGACATACTGTGTGCGAAGTCGAGCATACCGCCCATACCTGCAACACCCTTGCCTGCGGTGGTCTCGGTTGGCGACTGCGACACGGTGTTGATACGCACCTTGTGGTCACGACCATATATTGCGCCGAAACTGCGGGCTACCGACTCCAAGAGAGCCTTCGCATCTGCCATATCTCCATAGCCGACAAATGTGCGCTGTGCGGCCATATATGTCAGAGCGACGATTGAGCCCCACTCCTTGACTGCATTCTTCGAGTAGAGTACCTGTAAGAGCTTGTGGAACGAGATGGCGGAGATGTCGAGAGTCTTGTCCAAAAAGTCGTAGTTAAGTTCTTGGTATCCACGACCTTTGCGCACGTTTGGCGACATTCCGATAGAGTGCAGTACGAAGTCAAACTGACCTCCGAAGTATTCCATACTCTTGTCAACAAGAGTCTCCAAATCCTCGATGTTTGTCGCATCGGCGGCGATAACCGGAGCGTTGCACTTGGCAGCCAACTCCCCTATCGTGCCCAGACGAATCGAAACCTCGGTATTGGTCAAAACAATCTCGGCTCCCTCTTCAACCGCACGCTCGGCGATTTTCCAAGCGATAGATTGCTCGTTGAGTGCGCCGAAAATAATTCCTTTCTTGCCTTTTAATAGATTGTAAGCCATAATATATAAACTTTTGTCGAGGGATGTTGCCCTCGGTGTTGTCTTTGTGGTGAGGATTAAATCTCGTCGTCGTAGTCGAGGGTCGAGCTGCTTGATACGGGCTCGTCGTCGGAGCCGTCATCCTGAATCTCGTCGGCGCCCTTCAACTCGTCGTCGTAGTAATCCTTGTCGTCGTCATCGTCCGATACGTCGTCAATCTTGACATCAATCTTGACGAGGTAGCTGACCTTCTCGGTCTCGAACGGCACTGCGTAGAAGAAGTCGCCATTAGGCTTATCTATACGCATCATTACATCATAATATCCTGCCGGGTAGAGGGCCTTCAACTCCTCCTGCAACTCTACGGGCAGGTTGTTAAAACTAACTACTAATCTCTTCTTTGGGTTTGGTGTCATACAAAAAAGTGTTCAAAATTTTGGTGCAATTATACGGAAAAAATATATAACCACACAATTCTGTAAATTTTTTTTGATTTTTTTTGATTTTCGCACCGCATTCCAAACAAATTGCGTACCTTCGTGCGTGACTAATTAATATTATGGTATCACACGAGCAGATAAAGAGTGAGATTGAGCAGTTGCGCCAAAGGCTCAACTACCACAATCATAAGTACTACGTAGAGAACTCCCCGGAGATTTCGGATTTCGACTTCGATGCTATGATGCGCCGTTTGCAGGATTTGGAGGCGGAGCATCCGGAGTTCTACGACTCTACATCCCCCTCGGTGAGGGTCGGAAGCGACATCACCTCGGAGTTCGAGTCGGTACGTCACCGCTACCCTATGCTCTCGCTCTCGAATACCTACTCGCTCGACGAGTTGCGTGAGTTTGTCGCTCGTGTCGAGAAGGAGGTGCAGGGGGCGGAGTTTGTCTGCGAGTTGAAGTTCGACGGTACGGCGATATCGCTCACCTACGAGCACGGCCGTCTGCTGCGTGCCGTCACCAGAGGCGATGGCGAGCAGGGCGACGATGTTACGGCGAATGTGCGCACTATCCGCTCGGTGCCGTTGCGCCTTTCGGGGGATGACTACCCCGACTACTTCGAGATTCGGGGCGAGATATTTATGCCCTACGCCTCTTTCGACCGCCTCAATGCCGAGCGAGAGGCTGCGGGAGAGGCACTGCTTGCCAATCCGAGAAATGCTGCGGCGGGAACGCTGAAACAGCAACAATCCTCCGTTGTGGCGAAGCGAGGACTGGATTGTACGCTCTACCAGATGGCGGGCGATGCCCTGCCCTATAAGTCGCATTGGGAGAATTTGACGCTGGCCCGTAAGTGGGGCTTCAAGGTGTCGGATGCGATGCGCATCTGCCGCACCTTCGACGAGGTGGCGGAGTATATCGCCTATTGGGATACGGCCCGCAAGAGCCTGCCGTTCCCGACCGATGGCGTGGTTATCAAGGTCAATGAGTTCGCACAACGTCGCCTGCTGGGCTTCACCGCCAAGTCGCCACGTTGGGCTGTCGCCTATAAGTTCAAGGCGGAGCAGGCTCTGACACGCTTGGAGAGTGTCGATTTTCAGGTGGGCCGTACCGGAGCCATAACCCCTGTGGCCAACCTCTCGCCCGTGCTACTTGCGGGTACTACCGTGCGGCGAGCCACGCTGCACAATGCCGAGCAGATAGCGGCGCTCGATATCCGTATCGGCGATATGGTCTATGTCGAGAAGGGAGGCGAGATAATTCCGAAGATTACCGAGGTGGAGTTGTCGGAGCGTCAGCCCGACAGCGAGCCGTTCAAGTATATAGAGTGCTGTCCGGAGTGCGGTACTCCGCTGGTGCGTTACGAGGGTGAGGCGAAGCACTACTGCCCTAATGCGGCGAGTTGCCGACCACAGATTTTGGGGCGCATCATCCACTTTATCCGCCGCAAGGCCCTCAATATTGACGGCTTGGGCGCAGAGACCGTTGAGCTGCTCTTCGAGAGCGGACTCATCGCCAACATCGCAGACCTCTACGACTTGAAGGCGGTGGATTTGGCTACCCTGCCACGCCTTGGCGAGAAGTCTGCCGACAATATCATAAGCAGCATTGTCGCCTCCCGCTCGGTGCCGTTCCATCGGGTGCTCTTCGGTCTGGGTATTCGCTTCGTGGGCGAGACTACGGCGAAGTATCTGGCCTCGCACTTCCGCACCATTGATGCCGTGATGTCGGCCTCACGTGAGGAGTTGATGGAGTCGGAGGAGGTCGGCGACAAGATTGCCGATGCTATTGTCGAGTACTTCGCATCGGAGGAGAACCTCGCTATCGTGGAGCGCCTGCGCCGTGCAGGGTTGCAGTTCGAGGCGGAGCAGAAGGAGCAACACTCGTCGCTGTTGGAGGGTAAGAATGTGGTCATTTCGGGCAAGTTCCTCGACCATACACGAGATGAGTTGAAGGAGATGATAGAGGCTCATGGCGGACGTAATCAGTCGGGCGTGAGTGCCAATACGGACTTTATCGTTGCGGGAGAGAATATGGGCCCTGCCAAGTTGCAGAAGGCGCAGAAGCTGGGCGTAAAGATACTCTCCGAGCAGGAGTTTGTTGCCCTCTTGGGCAATATAGCGGAGGATGAAGCGTTAGAGCATAAGGAGCCGACCGCCACAAAGAGCGAGGAGGTGCCGACCGAGCCGGAGGAGGTGAAGGCGACCAAGGAGCCCTCGGTTGTGCAGGGGTCGCTGTTTTAGAAGAGAGATGTAAAAAATGATGAAAAATAGAGATATAATGAAGATTTCCGATAAGTTTAAGGGTGTGGGTGTTGCGCTGATAACGCCTATGCAGGAGAATGGAAGCGTCGATTTTGCGGCGTTGGCACGTGTTGTTGAGCGAGTGTTGGAGGGTGGTGTCGATTATCTGCTTGCCCTCGGAACAACCTCCGAGAGCCCTACGCTGACCCCCGACGAGCGTGTCGCAGTGATGCGCTTTATTCGTGAGCGTGTTGCGGGACGTGTGCCGCTGATGGTCGGCCTTGGCGGCAACAATACGGCAGAGCTGGTCAAGACGTTGCGCAGTTGGGACTTTGAGGGATATGATGCGATTTTGAGTGTCAATCCGTACTATAACAAACCTAATCAGGAGGGCCTCTACCGCCACTTTATGGCGCTTGCCGAGGCCTCGCCATTGCCTATTGTCCTCTATAATATTCCCGGTCGCACGGGTATCAATATGAATCCGGAGACGGTGGCCCGCCTTGCCGCCTCGTCGGAGAAGTTCATCGGTATCAAGGAGGCATCGGGCAATGTCGAGCAGATGGGTCGCATCTGCCGGATGCTGCCGAAGGAGTTTGTCCTTATCAGTGGCGACGACGGCCTGACTGTGGAAGCTATGCGCCGAGGCGGTGTCGGCGTGTTGTCGGTATTGGCACACCTCTACCCTGCCGCAGTCAAGGCTCTGGTGGCGAAGGCTGCCGAGGGCGACTTCGATGGTGCGGATGCTCTGCTTGCTCCGTTGCAGGGTGTGACCGACTCGCTCTTTGACGAGGGAAACCCTACGGGTATCAAGTCAGCCCTCTCGGTCAAGGGTGTGTGCGGCAATACGGTGCGACTGCCACTTGCCGAGGCGAGCGACCTGCTGCGTGAGAAGCAGCAGCGACTGATTGACGAATACGAAAGAGAGTAGATGCCACGTTGTGGGATAAGATGGATATTATGACTCTGCTGAAACGACTTTTTATAGTGCCGGCGATATTGCTCGCTATGGGTGTTGCCTCTGCGCAAACGCCTGATAATGACGTGATAATCGCCGAGATAAGCAATAGTGCCTCGCCCTATTACTACCCTAACCTGATGATGCGCTATCAGGCGGGAGAGAAGCTCTCGGCGGAGGAGTACCACTACCTCTACTATGGCTATGCCTTCCAGCCTGAATATAAGCCTCTGGCGACGAATCAGGCGTGGGACAGGGTGCAGGAGATAATGGCCCGTCTGGCGATAGATACCCCGTCGGTAATGGATGTCGACGAGCTGATATCGGCGAGTACGGCGGCTATGGAGGGAGACCCCTTCTCGCCCAAGTTGCTCAACATTATGGCGTATGCCTACGGCACGGCGGGCGATAAGCATCGTGAGGAGGCCTATTTTCACCATCTGAACGGCATCTTGGAGTGTATCGGCTCGTCGGGCACCGGCTTGAAGGAGAAGGAGCCTATGCACGTGATAATGTTCTCGCACGCACTCGACTTTATTGCGGCGAAGGATTGGAACTACCTCAAAGCACGCATCATCAGCCGCACGGTTGAGTTTGTGCCCTTTGAGCGACCGCATAATAAGGTCAAGGGTTTCTACTTCGATTACAGCCGAGTCTATTGGAATAAGCCTGAGAACTACACCTTCAAGCGTGAGCGTACATGGCAATTTAATAACCTGAAACCGAGAGAGTACAAATAAAGAGAATAAATATGAAGAGACTATCCGTATATCTGACACTGCTCGCAATGCTCCTTATGGTCGGTTGCGACAAGCCTGTTTCACTGCCGCCCGGCTCATTCTATGTGGGGGATGGCGTGGAGAGTAACCGCCTCACGCTGAAAGGGTTGGCTGATTCTTCGAATATGTTCTATATCTCCTCCAAGTATCCGTGGTCGATAGAGGAGTGTCCGGGACTTCGATGCGAGCCGTCGAGCGGTAATGCGGGCGAGAATATCTGCATCACGGCGACCGCTCTGCGCACCAATAACTCGTTGGAGTTGCAGGAGTTGGGTGCGCTCAACTTCCGTGTCGAGAATACCCGTTTTGTTGGTATCACGGCTTGGCAGGAGTCGGCGGTGACCGTCGGCAGGGAGTTCTCCTCGAAGCTCTATCTCGATGCCGAGCAGGGGGCAAAGCATACGCTGAGGATGACCTCCAAACTCTTTGGTAATGAGTTGGGTATAACGTCGCAGGGCGATATTGAGGTCGTGGCGACGCAAGATGGCGAGTTTAAGTTCGAGGTCACAACAACGGCCCTTGCCGATAACCATAGTGCCGAGGAGCGTAAGATTGGCGACTTCTCGCTCAATCTGGATGGCGACTACACCAATACTACCATCGAGGTTTGGCAACGTCCTGCCCTTGTGGTGGATGCGAAGAGCGTGTTGCTGAGTGGCAAGGCAGGTGTGCAGAGCACGTTGCTTGTAACCTCCCCGTTTGATACGGAGGCGAAGAGCTCCTCGGCGGAGTTTACGGTCGAGAAGAGTGCCAAGGGGGTGTTTGTCGTTGTGGCAAAGTCGGAGAATGGCGGTGATGTGCGCCGCCGGTTGGGTACGATTGATATTTCGCTCACCTCCGCCCCTTCGGAGGTCGTGCGCAGTGTGGAGGTTTGGCAACGTCCTGCTGCGGCTCCGCAGACGATTCTCTGCTACTGTATGGGTACTGCGCTCGGCTCCTACTATCGAACCAATATAGCTATGATGAAGAGGGCGTTGGAGCAGAATGTGCAGGGTGAGTCGAGGGTTGTAATCTTCACGCAGAGCAACAGCCTGAGGGGCAAGGTTATAGAGTTGGTCTATGAGCCTTTGGACGGCAGTGTGTCGGAGGTAGAACTCGTTCCGAATATCAACCTGCCGGCAACCTACGATGCGCAGATGCTTGCCTCCATCCTCTCACAGATGGTGGCTGTGGCTCCGGCGCACCACTACTCGCTCATCGTCGGCTCACACGGCAAGGCGTGGATTCCGAAGGCGAGCACCCTCGCTGCGACAACCTACGGCGTGCCACACCACGATATTTGGCAACAGGTGGAGGGGGCGCTCCCTACACGACATATGGGCGATGCTGTCGCCACACAGCTCAACGTGTCGGAGTTTGCCGAGGCGTGTGCGGCTGTGGGTCAGCAACTTGACTACATTCTCTTCGACCAATGCTTCGCCTCGAATGTGGAGATGCTCTACGAGCTGCGCAACCTGACCAAGTATGTCGTTGCGTCGCCTTGCGAGGTGATGGCCAGCGGCTTCCCGTATGCGGAGGTTATGCCGCTGCTGCTCGAAGATGGCGGCACGGGGTACAACCTCGATGCGGTGGCGAAGGCGTATGTCGATTACTATTTGGAGAAGATGACGGGCAACTCCGTCTCGGCGTGTGTTGCGGTTACGACGTGCAGCGAGATGGATGCGCTGGCAGAGGCTGTAAAGAGGGTGAATGCGGCGGCGGTGCGTGAGGATTTCGACCTTGCCAACGTGCAGGCGTATGAGGGTATCAGCGTCATCAAGAATCCTACCCATATATTCTACGACTTGGAGGATTTCGCTATGCAGTCTTGTGCCGACGAGGCGGCTGTGACGGCACTGCGTGAGCAACTCGATAAGATGGTGCTCTCCCGCTACCATACCCCGAAGTTCTACTCGGCCTATAACGGCAAGGCGAATGATATTACTCACTACTGCGGTATCACGACGAGTGCGCCGATAACCTTCGACTCGAAGTCGGCATATATCGACGAATGGCAGCAGACACAATGGTATAAGGCAACCCATTAAGGGTTGCCTTTTTAAGTTGCCTGACAAGGCTACTTTATCGTTGTGCCAAGGTCTGGTGGCGCAAAATGGCGCACGAGGTTAAGGGTTGTTAATGGTGCGCAACGATAAGGTCGGATAAGGTCAGGTAAGGTCAGCACCCTGCGGGTGCTTTAAGGTCAAGTAAGGATAGCGCAAAAGGGAGTTTAAGGAGTTTAAGGAGTTTAAGGAGAATAGCCTTGCGCTCCCTAAATTCCCTAATCTCCTTAATTTCCCTAATGTTGCGCCAAGTCTGTTGCGCAGCTCCGAAGGAGCAACCTTACTCGACTTTACTTGACCTTACTTGACTTTAAGCCTGCGCAAAAGATGACAATGAATGACATTCAATGCCATTATCTGCGCATCCGGTACTCGGGAAATGTATGTGCGAGGACTAAAAGGCCTGCTTGATAACTATGCTCTTGTGGATATTGAAGCTGTAAATGGTTAGCGTTGCCGTGCGCTCAACGCCCTCGTCGTTTGGTTCGAAGTGAAGAACAACGCCCGAGTCCCACTGCGCCAAATCTCTGGTCATATCGTAGTGGTCGATAATCTTTGTAATCTTGCACCACCCCTCAATCGGTGTCATATCGCCGGTCTCGTTGTCGTACTCGAAGTTGTGCTCCGGATTTCGGAATGATATTGTAGCGTCGTTTATGCCGGTGTGGTTTACCGGGATGATGACTTCGCCACCCTTCTGTGAAACGGTGTACGACTCCTGATAGAACTGTATTGCGGGAGCATCCTCGATGGCGCACCCCGTAATGAGCGACAAAGATGCCAGCAGGCATACAATCCTAAACTTTTTCATAGCAGCATAATTTTTTGGTTAGAAACAAATTACTTAAAGGTACTACAAAGATACCCCCCCCCATTCGGATTTTCCAAATATTTTGCGAAAAAACAGCTATCTTTGCCACAACTTTTATGGAGGAGGTTGCCAATGAATATGCATCGTGAAATATTCCGAATCGCCGTGCCGAATGTGATTTCGAGCATCACGGTACCGTTGATGGGTATCTTCTCTACCGCCATTGCCGGCCATTGGGGCGACTCGGCCCAGACCATCGGGGCGTTGGCTATTGGCGTTTCAATCTTCAACTTTATCTATTGGAACTGCTCCTTCGTGCGAATGGGTACGAGCGGATTCACGGCGCAGGCCTTCGGTGCCGGCGACTTCGAGGAGACGACGGCGATGCTCGCACGTGCGGTCGTAGTGTCGGTCGTGCTGGGTGTGGCGGTGTTGCTGCTGCAATACCCCGTCGGGGAGTTCTCGCTCTGGGTTATGAATGGTAACGAGATGGTTGCCGACTACTTCTATATGCGCATCTGGGCGGTGCCTGCCGGAATAATGCTCTTCGGACTGAATGGCTGGTTTACGGGTATGCAGAATGCGGTTATCCCGATGTGTACCTCGGTGCTTGTCAATCTGTTGCACGTGCTGTTGAGCCTATGGTTCGTCTTTGGGATGGATATGGGAATCAAGGGTATCGCTGCCGCCTCGGTGGTGGCGCAGTGGAGCGGAATGTTACTCTCGGTGGTGCTGCTCTTTGCCGTCTTTGGCAAGACTCTGCGCCAAATAGACCTGCGTAAGGCCCTCGATATGGCCCCTATGCGTGAGTTTTTCCGTGTTAATACGGATATTATAGTGCGCACCTTCTGTCTGTGTGGTGTCTATACTTTCTTTACGGCGGCATCGGCACGTATGGAGAGTGCGGCTATTTTGGCCGTCAATACGATGCTGATGGAGCTGTTTACGCTCTTCTCGTATATGAACGATGGCTTCGCCTATGCAGCCGAGGCTCTCACGGGTCGCTTTATCGGGGCGAAGGATGGTGTGTCGCTGCGTAGCAGTATCCGCCATAGTGTGGTCTGGACGATGGCTACTGCCCTGCTCTGCATCGGGATATATGCGGGCTGGTGGCGTGAGATTCTTTCGCTCTTTATGCCGGAGGGGAGTGCCGAGGCGGGCGATGTGTTGAGTGTCGCACAGCAATATGTCGGCTGGGTTATCGCCATACCGCTTGCCGCTGCCCTACCATTCCTTATGGATGGAATTATGGTCGGCGCAACGCAGACACGCATCCTGCGTAACTCGATGCTCGTATCTACGGCCGCCTACTTTGCCATCTACTACGGTCTGCACCCCATTATCGGCAACGATGCTCTGTGGCTCGCCTTCACGATGTTTATGGCCGTAAGGGGCGTTGCGCAGTATCTGTTCTCGAATCGCCTGCGCACTGTCTATGCCGAGGCGGAGGGCCGAAGATAGAGTGATGCAGAGAGTCCTGTTTGTGCTCTTTTTGCTCAAATTTCTCGGAAATGTATATTGCTCTGCGAAAAATGATTACCTTTGCATCGGCAAACCGTGACGGTGAGGCCGCAAGAATATTAACGAGAAAACGTATATCGTATCTATGAAAGATTTTAACAGCGATTCGAGCGCAGCTGTCTCTCGTTTCGCAAAAGACAAGCGTCTGCGCACCACTCGCACCGAGCGAGTTGAGCGTGGTGGTCGTAATGGCGGCGAGGAGCGCCCACGCCGCAGTTCATTCAATCCGCACTTTACAAGTGACAACCGCCTGAAAGAGGGGTATCGTCAGTCGCAGGAGCGTCCACGTCGTGATGCTGCTCCTTATGGCGAGCGTGCCGATGCGGAGAAGCGATTTGGTGGCGAGAAGAAGTTTGGCCCTGCTCGCAAGGGCGAGGGAGGCAAAAAGTTTGGCAACGGTGGCTTCAAGTCGGAGTCGGGAAGAGGCTTCAAGTCGGAGTCCGGCAGAGGCTTTGGCGCCGGCCGCAAGAGTGAGGGAGGTAAAAAGTTCGGTGGCAAGGTGCGCCGTGACGATGACCGCCCGAAGAGCTATCCTAAATACAATCCTAATAAGGTTACGGGCGAGATTCGTCTCAACCGCTTTGTGGCACAGTCGGGTATCTGCTCACGTCGTGAGGCCGACGACTTTATCTCGGCGGGTCTGGTGAGTGTCAATGGCGTTATTGTGACCGAGTTGGGTACGAAGGTTAAGCCTACGGATGAT
Source organism: Alistipes sp. (assembly GCA_017483225.1). Classification (GTDB taxonomy): domain Bacteria; phylum Bacteroidota; class Bacteroidia; order Bacteroidales; family Rikenellaceae; genus Alistipes. Next base: position 59,548 of record JAFULF010000006.1, on the reverse strand, counting down.
GTTCGCTTCAATGACGAGCGTTTGCAGGGCGAGAAGAATGTCTATATCCTGCTCAATAAGCCGAAGGGATATGTTACCACGTTGGAGGACGAGCACGCCGATAAGACCGTTATGGAGCTTGTCAAGGGTGCCTGCACGGAGCGTATCTACCCGGTAGGTCGTCTGGATAAGAACTCGCTCGGTCTGTTGCTCTTTACCAACGATGGCGACGTGACACGCAACCTGACACACCCTTCGCTCAAAAAGAAGAAAATTTACGAGGTGGCACTCGACAAGCCGCTCACACGTGCCGATTTCGACACCCTCGCCGAGGGCGTGACGTTGGAGGATGGCGAGGCCTACTTCGACGAAATCTCCTACTTGAAGGATGATAAGAAGTCGGTTGGCGTGGAGATTCACTCGGGTCGCAACCGTATCGTGCGCCGTATGTTCGAGCATCTGGGCTATGCCGTGACAAAGCTCGACCGTGTCTATTATGCGGGTCTTACCAAGAAAAACCTCAAAAGAGGAGCTTGGCGTTTCCTGACCACAGACGAGGTAAATCGCTTGAAGTCGGGCCGTTACGAGTAGTGACTTAAAGTATAATTGAGGGAGCCTTCATCCTGTACGGGGTGGAGGCTCCCTCTGTATTTGGATGTGCTGCCCCGAGAGGGGACCTCTCTGATGAAAACTTTTTAATAACTTTTTAGGCCAAATATATTATAAATATAAGTAAAGATTGCTATCTTTGTCATAATTGGAATATAAAGCAACAGAAAATATGGTAAAGATTGGTACGCCGATGACCAAAGTCGGCAAGAAGGCTCTGCTCTGCGGCTCGGGAGAGTTGGGTAAGGAGGTGGCGTTGGAGTTGCAGCGCTACGGTGTCGAGGTTATCGCCTGCGACCGCTACGCCGACGCTCCTGCTATGCAGGTGGCGCATCGTAGTTATGTCTTCTCGATGCTTGACGGAGAGCGCCTGCGTGATGTTATCGAGAGCGAGAAACCCGACTATATCATTCCGGAGGTGGAGGCTATTGCTACGCCTGTGCTGGTTGAGTTGGAGAAGGAGGGCTATCACGTAACCCCTACCGCCAAGGCGGTGCTGCTCACGATGAATCGTGAGGGCATTCGTCGTCTGGCTGCCGAGGAGTTGGGTGTCAAGACCTCGGAGTATCGCTTTGCCGGTACGGAGCAGGAGTTCCGTGCGGCCGTGGCGGAGATTGGCATCCCGTGTGTCGTGAAGCCGATAATGAGCTCGTCGGGTCACGGTCAGAGCACCGTGAAGTGCGAGGCGGATATCGACAAGGCCTGGCAGTGTGCGCAGGAGGGAGGCCGTGCGGGTGCAGGCCGTGTCATCGTCGAGAAGTTCGTCGATTTCGACTACGAGATAACACTGCTCACCGTGCGCCATAGTGGCGGCACTACCCTGCTGGAACCTGTCGGACACCATCAGGTTGATGGCGACTACCGAGAGTCGTGGCAGCCACAGCCTATGAGCCGCCCTGCCTACGAGCGTGCCGGCGAGATAGCCCGTAAGGTTACCGATGCTCTGGGTGGCTACGGCATCTTCGGCGTAGAGATGTTTATCAAGGGCGACGATGTTATTTTCAGCGAGGTGTCGCCTCGTCCGCACGATACGGGTATGGTTACGATGATTTCGCAGGATATGTCGGAGTTCGCCCTGCACGCACGTGCCGTGCTCGGCCTGCCTATTCCGCAGGTGCGCTTCTATGGGGCAAGTGCCTCGAAGGCGATTGTGGTCGAGGGCGATAGCGATAAGGTTGAGTTCGAGAACCTCGACGAGGTGCTCTCCGAGGGTGGCGTACAGTTGCGCCTGTTCGGAAAGCCGGAGGTGGTCGGACATCGCCGCTTCGGTGTTATTCTGGCCATCGACGAGAGTGTCGAGAAGGCTCTTGCAAAGGCGGAGCGTGCCTATGCGAAACTTAAATATACGGTTTTGCCGCGTTAAGATTAAATATTTGGCTGTTGGGCTTGGTAGTTTGTCAAATTGTTGCTACCTTTGCACCCAATAAAGTGATAGCGACGGTGACAGTTAGAAACGACATATCTGTTCTGTTCAAGCCTCATACAAGAGGTTGCGCAGAGAGTGTTTTTAACCATTGTTGTCCCACTGTTTCCGTTCCCGAAATCACTGTTTCAAATTTATTGTCAAATTATCAGGCGGCCTGTTTGGTCGCCTGTTTTGTATAATGGAGGTTATGGAGTTCGGAAAGATACTTTTAAGAGGAGGTCTGCTGGTGGGCGAAGGTCGCTCGATGAAGGGGGATATCCTCATTGAAAATGGCGTGATTGCCGATATGGGAGCCGCCATCGAGGTTGATGATGCTACCGAGGTTGTCGATGTCGAGGGTTGCGTGGTGACCTATGGCTTGGCGGATGTTCACGTGCATCTGCGAGAGCCCGGCTTCTCGGCCAAGGAGACCATCGCCTCCGGAACACTCGCTGCCGCACACGGCGGATTTACCACGGTGTGCGCTATGCCTAACCTCTCGCCGGCACCCGATGCCCTCGATACGCTCGCCGTGGAGCAGCGTATGATTGACGAGCAGGCGGTCGTGGAGGTGCTGCCTTACGCTACGATTACCGTGGGTCGTCGAGGTGAGCAGACGGTGGATGTCGAGGCGTTGAAGCCTCTCTCGTGCGGCTTCTCCGACGATGGCAGCGGAGTGCAGATTGATGAGGTTATGCTCGATGCTATGCACCGAGTTGCAGCCGTTGATGGTATCATTGCGGCGCACTGCGAGGAGAATGCCCTGCTGCGTGGCGGTTATATCCACGATGGCGAGTATGCTGCGGCACATGGACACAAGGGCATCTGCTCGGAGAGCGAGTGGGCACCGATAGCACGTGATGTGGAGATGGTTGCCAAGACCTCGTGCCGCTACCACGTGTGCCACGTCTCGGCAAAGGAGAGCGTGGAGATTATCCGTCAGGCGAAGCGTCGAGGTCTGCCCGTGACTTGCGAGACAGGCCCCCACTACCTCGTCTTCTCGGATGCCGACTTGCAGGAGGATGGCCGCTTTAAGATGAATCCGCCGATTCGCTCGGCCGAGGATAGAGAGGCCCTTATCAAGGGTATTCAGGATGGCACGATAGAGTGCATCGCCACCGACCACGCACCGCATACGGCGGAGGAGAAGTCTAAGGGACTGAAAGGGAGCACGATGGGTGTTGTGGGTCTTGAAACGGCATTCGCTGTGACCTATACCCATCTGGTGCGTACCGGCGTTGTGACATTGGAGAAGGCCGTGGAGTTGCTGTGCGACAACCCTCGCCGCATATTCCGTCTGGGCGGAGCGTTGCGTAAGGGCGAGAGGGCCGATATCGCAGTGTTCGATGTGCGAGAGCCTTACAAGGTCGATTCGCAGAGCTTCCTCTCCAAGGGTAAGGCTACCCCGTTTGAGGGTATGGAGGTCTATGGCCGTTGTGTGATGACGCTCTACGGCGGCAAAGCGGTCTGGAAAGAGTAAGAAAGAGAGAAATAAATAATATATCAACAAACAAAATGAAACAACCCAACAAAAAATTAGTTCTTGAAAACGGACACGAGATGGTCGGATATGGCTTCGGTGCCGACCGTAACAGCGTGTGCGAAATCGTTTTCAACACTTCGGTTGTGGGCTATCAGGAGATTCTCTCCGACCCATCCTACACCGACCACATTATTGTTATGACCTATCCGCCTATCGGCAACTACGGTATCACGGATGAGGACTTCGAGACACGTGTCTTGCAGACGGGCGGCCTTGTGGTGCGTGACTACTGCGACACGCCGAGCAACTTCCGCTACACCAAGACCATCTCCGAGATGATGGAGGAGCAGAATATCCCCGGCATCAGCGGTGTGGATACACGAATGCTCACCCGCATTATCCGTGAGGAGGGGGCACAGCGTGCCGCTATCGTTCCTGTGGAGATGTCGAAGGAGGAGGCTCTGAAACTTATCGCCGACACCCCCGTAAACAGCGAGCTGGTACGCAAGGTTAGTTGCCGCAAGCGTTGGTACTCCCGCACGCCAAACCACCGCTTCGATGTTGTGGTTATAGATTGCGGAGTCAAGCAACACGTCATCTCGGCACTCAACCGCCGTGGTTGCAACGTAGTCATCGTGCCATTTGACACTCCGGCAGAGGATATCGTTGCCTTCAACCCGCACGGCCTGCTTATCGCAGGAGGCCCGGGTGCGCCGCAGGATGTGCCGCAGGTAGAGCAACTCATCAGCGAGTTGCGTGGCCGTATGCCGATGATGGGCATCAGCCTCGGACATCAACTCATCGCCCTCTCGTATGGAGCCAAGGTTGTGAAGAACTCGAAGGGCAACCACACCGGCAGCTACCCTATCCGCAACCTCTGCACCAACCACATTGAGACGGCGGGTATGAGCCATATGTTCAAACTCGACGAGGAGTCGTTGAAGGATACGCCGTTGGAGGCTACGCACGTGAACGTGCTCGACGGAGCCGTTGTAGGTACGGAGTGCCGTCGTGACAAGGTCTTCTCGGTAGAGTTCCATCCGGAGGGTGCTCCGGGCGCACGTGACTGCGCATATCTTTTCGATAAGTTCATTAAATTGATGGAGGAGAATCAGTATGCCTAAGAGAACAGATATAAAGAAGGTTATGGTTATCGGCTCCGGCCCTATTGTGATTGGCCAGGCTGCCGAGTTCGACTATGCAGGTACGCAGGCGTGCCTTGCGCTCAAAGAGGAGGGTTATGAGGTTATCCTCGTGAACTCCAACCCTGCGACAATTATGACCGATACGTTTATTGCGGATAAGGTCTATATGGAGCCGCTGAAACTCGAATATGTGGCTAAAATCATCCGCTACGAGCGTCCTGATGCCATCGTGCCGGGTCTGGGAGGTCAGACGGGTCTGAATCTGGCCGTGCAACTCGCCAAGAAGGGTATCTTGGAGGAGTGCCACGTGGAGATTCTCGGAACCTCGTTCAAGAGCATCGAGCAGGCTGAGGATAGAGAGCTCTTCAAGGAGCTGTGTATCAAGTTGGGTGAGCCTGTTATCCCTTCGGAGATTGTATATTCGGTGGAAGAGGCTGTCGAGGTTGCCAAGAAGATTGGCTATCCGGTAGTGCTTCGTCCTGCCTTCACTCTCGGAGGCTCCGGTGGCGGTTTTGCCGACAATGAGCAGGAGCTGCGAGAGATGATGCGTAACGCTCTGGCCGTATCGCCTGTACATCAGGTGCTGGTCGAGAAGAGCATCAAAGGCTATAAGGAGATTGAGTTTGAGGTGATGCGTGACAAGAACGACACCGCAATCGCTATATGCAGTATGGAGAATGTTGACCCGGTGGGTATCCATACCGGTGACTCTATCGTGGTTGCTCCGGCGCAGACGCTCTCGAATAAGGAGTACCAGATGCTGCGTGACAGCGCACTCAAACTGATTCGTGCCTTGAAGATTGAGGGTGGTTGCAACGTGCAGTTCGCACTCGACCCACTCTCGTTCAAGTACTATATCATCGAGGTCAATCCACGAGTTTCACGCTCGTCGGCCCTCGCATCAAAGGCGAGCGGCTACCCTATCGCACGTGTTACGGCGAAGGTTGCCGTAGGTATGACCCTCGACGAGATTATGCTGGCAAATGCCCCTGCGTGTGCGGAGCCTGCGCTGGACTACGTGGTTACCAAGGTTGCCCGCTTCCCATTCGATAAGTTCTCGGAGGCATCCAACGAGTTGGGTACGCAGATGAAGGCTACCGGTGAGGCGATGAGCATCGGCCGTACCATCGAGGAGAGCCTCTTGAAGGCTGTGCGCTCGTTGGAGATAGGCGTGTGCCACATCCACCACAAGAAGTTCGACGAGATGTCGGTGCAGGATATGCTTGCGTATATCACCCGTAGCACCGACGACCGTATATACGCCATTGCGGAGTTGTTGCGCCGTGGTGTGGACCGCTCGCTCATATACGACCGCACCAAGATTGATATGCTCTTCCTCGAAAAGTTCAAGCTCATTATTGAGATGGAGAATGTGCTGAAACAGCATAAGGGCGAGCCGGAGGTGCTCCGTGAGGCGAAGCGTATGGGCTTCGGCGATAAGTTTATCGGACAGCTGTGGGGAATGACCGAGCAGGAGGTCTTCGAGTTGCGTGAGAGCCTCGGCATCCTGCCTGTATATAAGATGATTGATACCTGCGCAGGCGAGGTTTCGTCGGATGTGCAGTACTTCTACTCGACCTACGAGCAGGAGAATGAGTCGGTGGTCAGCGACCGCAAGAAGATTGTGGTGCTGGGCTCGGGCCCTATCCGTATCGGTCAGGGTGTGGAGTTCGACTACTCTACCGTACACTCTATCTGGGCTATCCGTGAGGCAGGCTATGAGGCTATCATCATCAACAATAACCCCGAGACGGTATCTACCGACTACACCATCTCCGACAAGCTCTACTTCGAGCCTCTGACCGTGGAGAATGTGATGAACGTAATTCGTATGGAGAAGCCTGAGGGCGTTATCGTAACCCTCGGCGGTCAGACCGCCATCAACCTTGCCAAGCCGCTGGTGCAGATGGGCGTGAAGATTATCGGTACCGACTTGGAGGCTATCGACAAGGCGGAGGATAGAAAGCTCTTCGAGGCGATTATGCGTGAGGTGGGCATCCCGCAGCCAAATGCGCAGGCGGTGACCGAGATTGAGGAGGGTGTGAAGGCTGCCGAGCGTATCGGCTACCCTGTGCTGGTGCGTCCAAGTTTCGTGCTTGGTGGTCGTGCTATGCAGATTGTGGGCAATGAGCAGGCTCTGCGCCACTACCTCCACAACGCCGTTGAGATTAACGAGGACTCGCCGGTGCTGGTCGATAAGTATATTATGGGTAAGGAGGCAGAGGTTGATGCTATCTGTGATGGCGAGGATGTATTCATCCCGGGCATTATGGAGCACGTGGAGCGCACGGGTATCCACTCCGGCGACTCTATCAGCGTCTATCCTTCGTTCAGCCTGAGCAACGAGGTTAAGCAGATGATGATTGACTATACGGTACGTCTGGGTAAGGCTATCGGCATCGTGGGTCTGTACAACATACAATTTATTGTGGATGAGCACGATAAGGTGTACGTCATCGAGGTTAATCCTCGCTCGTCACGTACCGTGCCGTTCCTCTCGAAGTCGTGCAACGTACCTATGGCGAAGATTGCAACCCGTGTGATGCTTGGTCACTCGCTCAAAGAGCAGGGAATCACAAGCGTATATGGCACGGAGCGCAAGCGTTTCTTCGTCAAGACTCCGGCCTTCTCGTTTGCCAAGATTAAGGGTATAGACACCTACCTCTCGCCGGAGATGAAATCGACCGGAGAGGCTATCGGTTACGACTCGTCGATGACACGTGCCCTCTACAAGTCGTTGCAGGCATCGGGTATGGACGTAGTGAACTACGGTACCGTGCTGGTGACACTTGCCGACCACGACAAGGAGCGTGCGCTGCCGCTGATACAGCGATTCTACAACCTCGGTTTCAATATCGAGGCGACACGAGGCACGGCTGCATTCCTGCGTGAGCACGGCGTGAGAACACGCTGTCTGGGCAAGCTCAACGAGGGCAGCGACGATATCTGCACCTCGCTGGCAAAGGGCCACGTGAACTACGTGATTAACACTATCGACCTCAATCAGCACAACACACGTCTGGATGGCTACGAGATTCGCCGTGCAGCGGTGGAGAACAATGTGACCATCTTCACATCGCTCGAAACCGTAAGCGTGTTGCTCGATGTCTTGGAGGAGATTACCCTCGGAGTATCGACCATTGATGCCGATTACGATAACAAATAATGGATGCCGGCTATGCAACGAGTAATTTTTGAGATAATCTCTAACCGAGCCTTGACCGAGCAGGTCTATGAGATGTGCCTTGCGGGCGACACCTCGGCAATCACCCGCCCCGGACAGTTCGTGGAGCTCTCCATCGAGGGATTGTTCCTGCGTCGTCCAATCTCGGTCTGCAACTTCGACGAGGGTCGCCTGACACTTGTCTATAAGGTTGTGGGCAAGGGTACAGCGGATATGGCCGCTATGCAGGTGGGTCGTAAGGTCGATGTACTGACGGGCCTTGGCAATGGATTTAACGTGGAGGTGGAGTGCGAGCGTGCGCTGCTTGTAGGCGGTGGCGTTGGTGTTCCACCACTCTATCGCCTTGCCAGAGAGTTGGTTGCACGTGGCCACAAGGTGAGCGTTGTCCTCGGCTTCAATACCGCCTCGGAGATATTCTACGAGCAGGAGTTCCGCTCGTTGGGCGTTGATGTCGTGGTCGCTACGGCGGATGGCTCGCAGGGTGTCAAGGGCTTTGTTACGGATGCTATCCGTGAGAGCGGAGTGGAGGCTGATTACTTCTACTCGTGTGGGCCGCTGCCGATGCTCAAAGCCTTGTCGCAGAGCGTAAATATCGACGGCGAGTTGAGCTTGGAGGAGCGTATGGGTTGCGGCTTCGGAATCTGTATGGGCTGCTCGATTCAGACCGACTCGGGCGCAAAACGAGTTTGTAAGGAGGGCCCCGTATTTAAGAAGGAGGAGATATTATGGTAAAGGATTTATCGACTACGTTGTGCGGTGTTGAGTTGGATAACCCGATTATCCCCGCAAGTGGAACATTTGGCTTTGGCGAGGAGATGTCGGCGGTCTATGACCTCGATATCCTCGGTTCAATATCTTTCAAGGGCACTACTCGTGAGGCTCGCTTTGGTAACCCTACGCCACGTATTGCCGAGTGCAGTTCAGGTATGATTAACTCGGTGGGCTTGCAAAACCCCGGTATCGATACGGTGATTTCCCGTGAGTTGCCGGCACTGCGAGAGCGGTTCCATAAGCCTATCATCGCCAATATCAGCGGATTCTCGCTTGACGAGTATTGCGAGTGCTGTGCCAAGATTGACAAGGAGGAGCAGGTCGGCATCATCGAGGTAAACGTCTCCTGCCCTAACGTGCATAACGGAGGTATGGCCTTCGGTACGTCGGCGGAGTCGGCTGCCGAGGTTACTCGTGCCGTGAAGGCGGTGACTACCAAGCCGGTATTTATCAAGTTGAGCCCTAATGTTACCGATATTGTCGCTATCGCCCGTGCGTGCGAGGAGGCAGGTGCTGACGGCCTCACGCTCATCAATACGATGCTCGGTATGCGCATAGATATCGCTCGTCGTCGTCCTGTTATCGCCAATAAGATGGGCGGTTTCTCGGGACGTGCCATCTTTCCTGTTGCCGTGAGAATGGTATATCAGGTGGCGCAGGCGTGCCACATTCCGATTATCGGCTGTGGTGGCGTGGCTACGGCGGAGGATGCCGTGGAGATGATGATGGCGGGAGCCTCGGCGGTGCAGGTAGGAGCAGAAAACCTGCGAAATCCGTATGCCTGCAAGGAGATTATCGAGGCATTGCCGCAGGTTATGGAGCGCTTGGGTATCGAGCGTTTGAGCGATATTATTGGTTGTGTAAAGTAATAAATTAAAGATAGTTATATGGCAAAAGATGTAATTATTGCTTGCGATTTCAGCAGCAAGGAGCAGACGTTGGCTTTCCTCGACCGCTTCACAGGTCGTAAGCCATTTGTAAAGATTGGTATGGAGCTCTTCTATGCCGAGGGTCCAGAGATTGTCCGTGAGATTAAGAAGCGTGGACACCGTATCTTCCTCGACCTCAAACTGCACGATATTCCGAACACGGTACGCAAGGCTATGAGCGTGCTGTCACGTCTGGATGTGGATATGACAAACGTACACGCCGCAGGTACGGTGGATATGATGCGTGCTGCGTTGGAGGGCCTGACACGTGAGGATGGCACTCGCCCACTGCTTATCGCCGTGACACAACTCACCTCGACCAGCGAGGAGCGTATGCAGCGTGAGTTGCTTATCGGTGCTTCGATTAACGATACCATCGCCAAGTATGCCGAGAATGCCAAGGAGGCAGGGTTGGATGGCGTTGTTTGCTCGCCATTGGAGGCAGAGCTCGTGAAGGAGCGTTGTGGCGCAGAGTTTATGGCGGTAACGCCGGGTATTCGCTTCGCAGATGCTGCGGCTGACGACCAGGTGCGTATCACTACCCCTGCACGTGCCCGTGAGATTGGCTCCGACTATATCGTTGTTGGTCGCCCTGTTACCGCAGCGGCCGACCCTGTGGCAGCCTACGAGCGTTGCTGCAAGGAGTTCCTGAATGAGTAGTAAAACCTTAAAACAGATATAATTATGGAAAAACTTATTGCAAAAGAGTTGCTCTCGATTAACGCAGTATTCCTCCGTCCGGAGCAGCCATTTACTTGGGCTAGTGGCATCAAGAGCCCTATATATTGCGATAACCGCCTGATTCTCACCGCTCCAAGTGTACGTGAGAAGGTCGAGGCCGGCTTGGCAGAGTTGGTGCGCAAGCACTATCCGGAGTGCGAGTGCCTGATGGGTACCTCGACTGCCGGTATCGCTCACGCTGCTATCGTGGCAACAATCCTCGATATGCCTATGGGTTACGTGCGCAGTGGTGCGAAGGACCACGGCCGTACCAACCGCATCGAGGGCAAGTTGGAGCCGGGCACGAAGGTCGTTGTTGTCGAGGATTTGATTTCGACGGGCGGCAGCTGCATCGAGGTTGTGGATGCTCTGCGTGAGGCAGGTGCCGAGGTGCTCGGTATCGTCAGCATCTTCACCTATGGTATGAAGCGTGGCGTGGAGCGTATCGCCGAGGCGAACACTCTCAACTACTCGCTCTCGAATCTCGACGCTCTCGTAGAGGTGGCGGCCGAGGAGGGATATATCGCTCCCGAGTGGAAGGAGCGTATCCTTGCCTTCCGCAACAACCCTTCGGATGAGTCGTGGATTAAATAGACAGAGTTTTGAATCTTGAATACTCAAAAAGATGAGACACCTTATTGACCCTATTGACCTGACCCGCAAGGAGACCGACGAGATTGTCGCTCTGGCGCAGGATATTATCGCCAATCGTGAGGCATACGCTCACAAGATGGCGGGCAAGAAGCTCGCTACCCTATTCTACGAGCCGAGCACACGTACCCGTTTGAGTTTCACGGCGGCTATGATGGAGTTGGGAGGCAATGTGCTGGGATTCTCCGATGCGGCATCCTCCTCTGTGAGCAAGGGTGAGACCGTGGAGGATACAGTGCGTGTTGTGGGCTGTTTTGCCGACATTATCGCTATGCGCCACCACGTGGAGGGTGCACAACTCAACGCTACGAGCGTGTCGCCTGTGCCTATCATCAATGCCGGTGACGGTGGCCACAGCCACCCTACCCAGACGTTGACCGACCTGCTCACAATCAAGCGTGAACTCGGACACTTGGAGGGTATCACCATCGGATTCTGCGGCGACCTGCTCTATGGTCGTACCGTACACTCGCTCATCAAGGCCCTCTCTCGCTATGAGGGTACACGTATCGTGCTTATCTCGCCGGATGAGTTGCGTCTGCCTGACTATATCAAGCACGACATCTGCGACAAGAACGGTATTCCGTATGTCGAGACCTCGTCGTTGGAGGAGGTTATCGGAGAGTTGGATATTCTCTATATGACACGTGTGCAGAAGGAACGCTTTGCGGATGTTGCAGAGTATGAGCGTGTTAAGGATTGCTTTGTGTTGGATGCCGAGCGTATGAAGGGAGCAAAGCAGAAGATGGCTGTCCTGCATCCACTGCCTCGTGTAAACGAGATTGCAGCCGATGTGGATGCCGACCCTCGTGCAGCATACTTCCGTCAGGTGGAGAATGGTAAGTTTGTGCGTATGGCGCTGATTTGCCGCCTTATGGAGTGGAGAGGCGAGCCTATGCCGGTGCGTCACGAGCCTGTGGAGCTGGCCGGCAAGCGATGCCCTAATCCAAAGTGTATCTGCAACAACGAGAAGGTTGCCTACAAGTTCTATATCTCGGATGCAGGCGTGGAGCGTTGTCTCTACTGCGATTGCACGGCGGTATAATCTTGGGCTAACGACCAAACCGCTACAAAGAGAGAAGGTCGAGGATTACCCTCGACCTTCTTCTCTTTACCCTACCCCCCCCCGAACTTTCGGTGCTCTATCGGCCGCTCTCGGCGATAAGGTTCCTGACCTCGGCATTGAAGCCCTCCTGCGAGAGCAACTCTTCGAGCGTCAGGTGCATACGGTAGCGCCAATAGTGTGTAGGGTTGGCCGGCACGTTGATACGCTCCGCCTCGGCATCGCCGTAGCGCAACTCCGCATCTATGGCGAGCCAATCCTGCAACGGCAGCACGGTGAGCATTGCCGGCGAGAAGAGGTGGCGGCGCACAATCTCACGGCACACCTCGGCCGTAGCCTCCTGTGGAGCCTCGCCCCACCACTGCATAACACCGTTGTAGTAACGCTGTGTGGCGGCTCTATCCTCCTGCCACCACGCACGCAGTGGGTTCATATCGTGGGTGCCGGTGGTGCATATCGAGAGGTATGGATAGTGCATCACATCGCCAAACTCGATGCCCGTATCCTTCGGCATACGCTCAATTTCGAGCGAAAGAATCTGCTCCTGAGCCATAACCTGCGGCACGCAGTCAGGTATCATACCGAGGTCCTCACCGCAGGCAAGCATCGGCGTAGCCTCCACGAGCATAGAGAGTCGCTCGACGGCGATATCACGCCAGAAGTCGTTGTGACGGCGGTAGTAGAACTCGTTGTGCAACTCGGCGAAGAGGTGCTTTTGGTGGTCGTTGAGCCACTGGAAACGCTGCGTGTCAAACGGAGTGATGCGTGGGTAGTAGTATCCCTGCTTGTGGCGATACTCCAACCACAGCACGTTATCCGACGAGTAGTCCTGCGCCACATCACGTGACGGCTCGAAGTCGATGCCTCGTGAGCGAATCTCGTCAGCCGTGTAAGGGAGCGACGGGTTAAACTCTCCGAGCAGTGCATTTACGGCATCCAGCGGCACCTCCCATATGCGGAAGAAGCCGAGGATGTGGTCTATGCGGTATGCGTCGAAGTACTCGGCCATCTTGCGGAAACGGTTCTTCCACCACGCATAGCCATCCTTGCGCATCTGCTCCCAGTTGTATATAGGAAAACCCCAATTCTGTCCCGTGACGGAGAAGTCATCAGGCGGAGCACCCGCACTCGACTTCATCACAAACAGCTCCGGCGACACCCAAGCATCTACGCTGCAACGACTTACGCCGATAGGTATATCGCCTTTGAGAGCTACTCCCTTGGTGTGGCCGTACTCGATGGCCTCGTGCAGCTGTCGGTCGAGGTGGTATTGCAGGAAACGGTAGAAGTCCACCTCCTCGCTATGCTGCGAGGCGAACTTTGCGCACTTGGCAGCATCGTACTCGGCATACTTGCCCCACTTTGTGAAGTCGGGGGTCTTGTACTTGTCACGCAATACCGAATATACGGCATACGGCGTGAGCCAGTGCTCGTTACGCTCGATGAAGCGTTTATACTCCTTGCCGGCAAGGCACTTCGCACCGCTCTCCTTGAAGAGGATGTGCAGGTACTCGAACTTGCCCTTCAAGGCACGCTCGTAGTCCACCTGTGGCAGAGCGTTCAACTCCTTGCCCAGAGCCTCAAAACGCTCTCTGTCGGCCTTCTTACGCAGTCGGCCCACCGCCTCCAAGCGCAAGTAGAGCGGGTGGAGAGCAAAGGTTGAGTTGGCGTTGTATGGGTAGGAGTCACGCCACGTACCCGTCATCGTGGTATCGTTTATAGGCAGAATCTGAATGATATTCTCTCCGCACTTCTCACACCAGTCGGCAAGCAGATGCAGGTCGGCGAAGTCGCCCACACCGAAACTGCTCTCGGAGCGCAGTGAGAACATAGGCACGGCCACTCCTGCGCCACGCCATATGGCTCTGTCACGCAGGCGCAAACCACGTATGATGGTTGCAGCACCCTCCGTGGCGAAGTATGGCAGACGGCGATTCTCGCCCTCCTCCCAGCGCAGAACACTGCCCGAAGCGTCGTCTATAACTACGAACTTATACTCGGCGGATGACTCCGCTACGGGGAGCATTACGGCCCAGCATACACCCTCGGTATGTGTCAGACGGTGTGCTTTCTCGCCACGCCACTCGCCCAGCAGCGATGTACTGCCCACGATGGCCAGACTCTCGCCTTTGCGCAACGTCGGCGCCTCGACCTCGATACGCACTCCCGAGCGTACAAGTGGCTCGCACTTGCCCGTAGCGTGAGGGAATACGATGTCGGTGAACATCTGTGTATAGAAAGGTCGTGACAGCGGCTTGTCACACCAGCAATCTTCGATTATAAGGTGGTCGATGGCACCATTTATCTCTACGCAGTTACCCTCGCCCCACTCACGACGAGTGGTTCTGTCTCCCTCGACAACCTCGAAGGAGTAGCAGAGGCTCTTGCTGCGCTTCGGAGCCTTGAAAGAGATGCTCCACTGCTCGCCCAGACAGGTCATAGGCAGGCGTGTGCCATCAGAGAGTACCATCACGAGGCTCTCTCCCCACGAGGTACGATAACGTGTATTTACGGTCAGTTTCATAACTTTACAATTTCACTTATACAAATATAAGTAAAAAATGTGTAGTTTCCACCCTTCGTCCCGCTATTGGTGTGATTATGGCGACGAGCAGTCGATATCTGTCAATGAATGGGAGCGGTTCGCTTGTCCGCTCGCAGCCCACAAAAAAAAGGTCGAGGATACATCCCCGACCTTGTGATACGTTGTTGTGTCCGGCCTACTTGTTGAATACTCGGTTGTAGATATAGTCCACATTCTTCAAGTAGTAGTCGAGCGTGAAGCAGCTATCGAGCTCCTCACGAGTGAGCAGGCCCATAACCTTCTCATTCTCGGCGAGCAACTCCTGATAGTCGGCACGCTCCGCCATAGCACGCATAGCCACAGGCTGCACGGTGTCGTATGCCTCCTCACGTGAAAGACCCTTGTCGATGAGGGCGTTCATCACACGCTGGGCGAAGATAACCTTGCGAGTGCGGTAGATGTTCTCCATCATCACATCCTTGAATACCACGAGGTTGTCGAGGATGCCCATAAAGCGGTTGAGCATATAGTCGAGCAACTCGGTAGCATCCGGCAGGATGATACGCTCGGTAGCCGAGTGAGAGATGTCACGCTCGTGCCACAGTGCCACGTTCTCGCACGCCGTAGCCATATAGCCACGCAGAACACGTGCACAGCCGCAGATGTTCTCGCTGCTGATTGGGTTGCGCTTGTGCGGCATTGCGCTCGAACCCTTCTGGCCCTTGCCGAAGGACTCCTCCACCTCGTGTACCTCGGTACGCTGCAAGTTGCGCACTTCGAGAGCCATCTGCTCCAACGACGAACCGATAACGGCGAGCGTGGCGATGTAGTATGCGTGGCGGTCACGCTGCATAACCTGCGTGGAGATGTCGGCAGAGTCGATGCCGAGCTTCTCGCACACGTAGTCCTGAATCATCGGCGGGATGTTGGCGAAGTTGCCCACGGCACCGCTCATCTTGCCCACCTCGACACCACGTGCTGCCGTGCGGAAGCGGTCGAGGTTGCGGCGCATCTCCTCGTACCACAACGCCCACTTCAAGCCGAAGCAGGTGATGTCGGCGTGGATGCCGTGTGTACGGCCGATGCAAGGTGTAGCCTTGAACTCCTCGGCACGACGTTTGAGCACGGCGAGGAATACCTCGATATCCTTTTCGAGAATCTCGTTGGCCTGTTTAAGCAGGTAGCCGTTGGCTGTATCCACCACGTCGGTAGAGGTCAAACCGTAGTGTACCCACTTGCGCTCCTCGCCCAGAGTCTCGCTCACGGCACGAGTGAATGCCACAACGTCGTGGCGGGTCTGCAATTCAATCTCCTTGATGCGGTCGATGCTGAACGAGGCGTTGTCCCACAACTTCTGAACATCCTCGGCGGGCACTACACCCAACTTGCTCCAAGCCTCCGAAGCGAGAATCTCGACTTTCAGGTAGGCATCAAACTTGTTTTGCTCGGTCCATACGTTACGCATAACCTCACGGCTGTATCTTTCAATCATATCTCTGTATTGTTTATTTGTTCATCTTTCGTTCAAAGCACTCGATGGTGTTACCCATAAGCATCGTAATAGTCATAGGGCCCACGCCACCCGGTACCTGAGTGATATGTGCCGCCTTATCCTTCACCGCCTCGAAATCTACGTCGCCGCAGAGTTTGCCCGTCGCAGCATCACGGTTCACGCCAACGTCGATGACGATAGCGCCCTCCTTGACCATCTCGGCGGTAATCATGCGTGGACGCCCCACGGCAGCAATCAGAATATCCGCCTTGGAGGTTACCTCGGCGAGGTTCTTCGTGCGGGAGTGAGCAATGGTCACCGTGGCATTGGCATCAAGCAGCAGCTTCGCCATAGGCTTGCCTACGATGTTGCTGCGGCCCACAACCACGGCATTGCAACCCGACACCTCGAAGCCGCACTCCTGAATCATACGCATAACGCCCTTTGGAGTGCAAGGGAGGATGCACGGCTTACCCAGCCACAAGTTTGCCACATTGAGCGGGTGGAAGCCATCCACGTCCTTCTCCAAGGCGATGGCATCAATAACCTTCTCCTCGTCGATATGCTTCGGCAGAGGCAACTGCACGAGGATACCGTCCACAGCCTCGTCGCCATTCAGACGCTCTATCTCGGCGAGCAACTCGGCCTCGCTCACGCTCTCCGGCATAGTGATAAGTGTGCTGTCGAAGCCACACTCGGCACACGCCTTGATTTTACCACGCACGTAGGATTGCGATGCGGGGTTCTCGCCCACCAAAATCACCACGAGCGACGGTACTCGCCCATACTTCTCTTTGAGCGACACCACCTGCGCAGCCAACTCCTGCTTAATTCTCGCAGAGAGTTCCTTTCCGTCTATAATCATATTTCTATCCTTTTTACTATATAAAACCTATTTCTTGAAGGCACGATGTCCGATATCCTTGCGGTAGAAGAGGTTGTCGCACTCAATCTTGGCAACCTCGGCCATAGCTTTGGCGTGAGCCTCCTCCAATGTCTGAGCACTTGCCACGACAAACATCACACGACCTCCCGCCGTTACGAGTTCGCCCTGCGCATTGCGAGCCGTCCCCATATGGTACAACTTGGCATCCACGGCCTCGGTATTGCCAATCACGGCCCCCTTCTCGTAGCTGCCCGGATAGCCCTTCGATGCGAGTACGATACCGAGTGTTGCATCGCTGCTCCACTGCGGTTCTGCACCCTCTACACCGTCAGCAACAGCCGAGAAGATATCGTAGATATCGCTCTCGATAAGTGGCAGTACAACCTCGGTTTCAGGGTCGCCAAAGCGAGCGTTGAACTCGATAACCTTGATACCCTGCGGGGTCTTCATCAGACCGCCATAGAGTACGCCGCTCAATGGGCAGCCCTCGGCAATCATACCCTTTGCGGTAGGTATCATTACCTTCTCCATTGCGTATTTGAGGTCCTCATCGGTGATGAAAGGCAGGTGGGTATATGCACCCATACCGCCCGTGTTAGGGCCTTTGTCACCCTCGAAAGCACGCTTATGGTCCTGCGCCAATGGCATCGGGTAGAGTTTCTCATCACGCACGAAGCACATAAGCGAGAACTCCGGACCTTCGAGGTACTCCTCAATCACTACCCTGCCCTTGCCGAAGCTCTCGTCAAGGAGCATATCACGCAGAGCCCCGTCGGCCTCCTCCAACGTCATCGCCACAACTACGCCCTTGCCTGCTGCCAGACCGTCGTATTTGAGCACGATTGGCGCACCCTTCTTCTCCACGTAGGCACGAGCCTGCTCGTAGTCGTCAAAGGCCTCATACGCCGCCGTAGGGATGTCGTAGCGGGCCATAATCTGCTTGGCAAACTCCTTGCTCGACTCGATACGTGTTGCGCTCTTGGTGTGACCGAAGATGCGCAGACCCTCCTTGCGGAACGCATCCACAACACCGGCCGCAAGCGAGGCCTCCGGACCTACAACCGTGAGGTCGATGCCCTTCTCCACGGCAAAGGCCTTCAACCCCTCGACGTCGGTATCCTTGATGGCTACGCACTCCACCTGCGCTGCGATGCCGGCATTGCCCGGTGCGCAGTAAATCTTATCTACCTGCTGTGAGCGGCTCAAAGCATCCACGATGGCGTGACAACGACCGCCCGAGCCGACAACCAATACGCTCTTTCCCATCCTCGTTTAGTGTTTGAAGTGACGCATTCCGGTAAAGAGCATAGTGATACCCAACTCGTCGGCTTTCTTGATGGCATCCTCGTCACGGATGCTTCCGCCCGGCTGAACGATAGCCGTTACACCATACTGCGCCGCCAATGCTACCGTGTCATCGAATGGCAGGAAGCCGTCGGAAGCGAGTACAAGACCCTCGGTGAAGCCTGCTGCCTGAGCCTGCTTCAAGGCAATCTCTGCCGAGCCTACACGGTTCATCTGACCTGCACCTACGCCGATGGTGTGACCATCCTTAACTACGGCGATAGCGTTGGACTTCACGTGCTTAACGACTCTCCAACCGAAGTTAAGGTCGATGAGCTGCTGTGCCGATGGGCGAGCCTTGGTTACGCACATATCCTCTGTAACCTGCTTGGTCAGCGTGTCGAGCTGCTGTACGAGCAGACCGCCATTGACGCTGATATATTGGTTCAGAGTAGCCTCCGAGCGGGTCATATCCACTTTGAGCAGACGCAGATTCTTCTTCGACGAGAGAATCTCCAAAGCCTCTGCCGAGAACGACGGAGCCATAACGATTTCGAGGAAGATAGGCTTCATACCGAGAGCCACCTCTGCGGTGAGTTCACGGTTTACAGCCACGATACCGCCATAGATGCTCACCTTGTCAGCCTCGTAGGCGGCACTCCACGCCTCCTCGATGGTTGCGCCGACGGCAGCACCACACGGGTTCATATGTTTAAGGGCTACGCAGAACGGCTCCTCGAACTCACGCACGATATTGAGCGCCGCATTTGCATCCTGAATGTTGTTGTACGACAACTCCTTGCCTCCCAACTGCTCGGCATAGGCGAGCGAGAAGGCCTTGGTCTGGTTGTCACGATAGAACTTTGCGCTCTGGTGCGGATTCTCGCCATAGCGCAACGACTGCTGTATGTCGAACTGCAAGAAGAGCTTCTCGCTCAAACCGGCCTTCTCACGCATAAAGGTAGCGATGCAGGCATCGTACTCTGCCGTGTGGGTATAGGCCTTGGCCGAGAGCGACAGACGAGTAGCGAGCGTAGTGTTACCCTCGGTACGAATCTCCTCCAACACCTTTGCATAGTCGGCAGGGTCGCACACAACGGTAACGTCACGATAGTTCTTCGCTGCGCTACGCAACATCGAAGGGCCGCCGATGTCGATATTCTCGATAGCATCCTCCATCGAAACACCCTCCTTGGCGATAGTCTCACGGAACGGGTAGAGATTGACACACACCATATCAATAAAGCTGATGCCGTTCTCACGCAGTGCTGCCAAGTGGCTCTCGTCGTCACGACGTGCCAACAGACCTCCGTGTACCTTTGGGTGGAGTGTCTTCACACGGCCGTCGCAAATCTCCGGAAAACCGGTTACGTCGCTGATGCCGATGGTCTTTACTCCGCTCTCCTCCAACAGACGCTGTGTACCGCCCGTTGCAATAATCTCCCAGCCCTGGGATTGCAGACCGCTGACAAACTCAACGAGTCCGCTCTTGTCGCTAACGCTGACTAATGCTCTTTTCATCTCTATAATAACTGTTTAATTGTTTCTACATAAAGTTTGTGTTCAATTCGTTGGCCGATACGGTGCACCTCTTCGGCATCGGTGCCGTCGTACTCGAAGGCCTTCTGTGCGATGATGCGACCGCCGTCTAACGAGGCATCGACCCGGTGAATCGTTATTCCGAATACCTTCACTCCATACTCTATGGCCTGCTCTACGGCTCTCGCCCCGCGAAATGCAGGCAAGAGCGACGGGTGTATGTTGATGATACGTCCCTCGTAGCTTTCGAGCAGCCTCTCCCCCACGATGCGCATATAGCCTGCAAGGCAGACCAACTCAACGCCCGCCTCATCCAGCAGACGCACAATCTCCTGCTCGTACTCCGCCTTTGAGGCGTACTGCTTCGGAGAGAACGCAAAGACAGGGATACCGTACCGCTCGGCTCTGGCTATGCAACGAGCCCCCGGCTTGTCGCAGACAAGCAGTGCCACACGGGCAGGCAACTCGCCACGCTCGCACGCCGAGGCTATTGCCTCGAAATTGGTGCCTTCGCCACTTGCAAATACGGCTATGGAGTGCATATCGCCTACTCGATTACAACACCCTCGGTGTCGGTTACACGACCGATTACGGAGGCCTTCTCGCCTGCCGCTGTGAGAATCTCGACAGCCTTTGCAGCCTCACTCTCGTCGAGAACGATGACCATACCTACACCCATATTGAAGATGTTGAACATCTCACGGTGTGGTACGCCGCCCCACTTCTCCAAGGCACGGAACACAGGCAGAATCTCCCACGAGCCCTCCTCGATGTGCAGGCCCTGACCCTCGTGCAGAACACGTGGAATATTCTCGTCGAAACCACCACCGGTGATGTGGCAGATGCCGTGAACGTCGCAGTTGCGGATAACCTCCAACACCTGACGTACATATATCTTGGTAGGAGCGAGCAGCACCTCGCCGAGGCACTTGCCATCCAACTCCTCGTAGCAAGCGTTCAGGTCGAGGGCATTGTCTGCCACAATCTTGCGCACGAGGCTGAAACCGTTGGAGTGAACACCGCTGGATGCGATACCTACCAATACGTCGCCGGCCTTGACCTTGCTGCCGTCGATGAGTTGCGACTTCTCGACCACGCCGCAGGTGAAGCCTGCGATATCGTAGTCGCCACCCTCGTACATACCCGGCATCTCGGCAGTCTCGCCACCGATGAGTGCACAGCCTGCCTGACGGCAACCCTCGGCAACACCCGAGACGATAGCCTCCACCTTCTCCGGAATGTTGTGTCCCAGAGCGACATAGTCGAGGAAGAAGAGAGGCTCTGCGCCCTGTGCCAAGACATCGTTTACGCACATCGCTACGGCATCAATGCCGATAGTGTCGTGCTTGTCCATCGCAAATGCGAGTTTGAGTTTGGTACCCACGCCGTCGGTACCGCTGACGAGTACCGGCTCCTTGATGTTCAAGGATGCGAGGTCGAACATACCGCCAAAGGCACCGATATTTCCCATAGTACCCTTGCGTGCCGTTGATGCAACGTGCTGTTTGATGCGGCGTACAACTTCGTAGCCTGCTTCGAGGTTTACACCTGCTTTTTCGTAATTTACTGCCATATTATCTCTTGTTTTTTATTGTTTCTCTTACTTGTTGGCCTCCTCGATGGATTGGAAGAGTGCCGTCGGATAGTTGCCGTCGAAGCAAGCCAGACACATATCCGTGCGGCCTGCTGCCGATTTGAGCGTCGAGTCGTATGAGAGGAATGCAAGCGAATCGGCACCAATAGCCTTGCAGGCCTCCTCTACCGACATACGGGCCAGAAGCAACTCGTCGAGCGTCGAGGTGTCCACGCCGTAGAAGCAAGGGTGTGTCATCGTAGGGCTTGCGATACGCACGTGTACCTCGGTGGCACCCGCCTCACGCAACATATTGACGATACGACGGGAGGTGGTACCTCGAACAATCGAGTCATCGACCATAACTACCCTCTTGCCATTGACGATACTGCGCACCGCCGACAGCTTCATCTTCACGCCCTTCTCTCGCAAATCCTGCGACGGCTGGATGAAGGTACGTCCGACGTACTTATTCTTGATAAGTCCCATCTCGTAAGGCATTCCGCTCTCCTCGCTATAACCCTGCGCCGCACTCAGACTCGAATCCGGTACGCCGATGACGATATCGGCATCGGCCGGAGCCTCCTTGAACAGACGACGGCCCGACTCCTTGCGGTATGCGTGTACGTTGCAGCCATCGACATCGCTGTCGGGGCGTGCGAAGTAGATATACTCCATAGCGCACATCTTGCACTTACGCTCCTGCGAGTAGAACGAGGAGCGCAGACCCTTATGGTCTATCGTCACAATCTCGCCCGGCTCGACATCTCGCACGAACTCTGCACCCATAGTGTCGAGGGCGCAGCTCTCGCTTGCCACAACATAGCCTTCTCCGATACGACCGATGGAGAGAGGATGCAGACCGTGACGGTCACGGCAGGCATAGAGGCGGTTCTTGGTCATAATAAGGAAGGCAAAAGCACCTTCGAGCAGGTTCAGCGCCTCGATGATGGCGTAGATGCGTGGCTCCTCGCTGCACTCCTTCTTGATAAGGTGTGCGAGCAGCTCGCTATCGGTCATTGAGTGGAACAGCGACCCTTTGCTCTCCAACCAACTCCTCAGTTTCGCCGCATTGACGATATTTCCATTGTTGGCTACGGCAAAATCGCCGGAGCCGTGGTGGAAAAACAGCGGCTGTATATTATCCATACTGCGGCTTGCAGCTCCCGTATATAGCACGTGGCCGATTGCCAACTCTCCGTCGAGCTCGGCAATCTTCTGCTCGTTGAATATCTCCGATACCAACCCCTTGCCACGATGGCGATTCATCTCGCCACGCTCATTCACGCTGACAATACCGCAGCCCTCCTGTCCACGGTGTTGCATTGCGTGCAGTCCGTAATATATCAGCGAGGCTGCACGCTTCACTCCGTAAACTCCTAAAACACTCATCTCTTTAACCCTTTATTATAATATATGTACTAACCTTTACTCTCCCTTGAAGTAGTGAACAGCGTTGCGGAAGATGTTCTGACGCTTCTCTCCGTCGATATTCTTGAAGAGGTTGTCGTCGTAACGCTCCGTGTGTCCCATCTTACCCAGAATCTGACCATCACGGCTGATGATACCCTCGATACCGTAGGAGGAGCCGTTAGGGTTGCAAGGGGCATCGGTAGTAGGACGACCCTCGCCATCCGCATACTGGAATGCCACCTGACCGTTTGCGAACAACTCCTCGGCCAGCGCCTCGCTCACCACGAACTTGCCCTCTCCGTGGCTCACTGCGATAGAGTGCAGGTCGCCCACGTTGAACGACGAGAGCCAAGGTGACGCTGTTGTGCCGACACGTGTCGATACAATCTGCGAGATGTGGCGATGGATATCGTTGTGGAAGAGTGTCGGCGACTCCTTGGTAACCATTCCGAGGCGACCATAAGGCAGCAGTCCCGACTTAACCAGAGCCTGGAAGCCGTTGCAGATACCCAAGATGAGGCCTCCCCTATCCAGCAGAGCGTGTACAGCCACCGTAACAGCCTCGTTGTTGAGCACGCTGGCAATGAACTTGCCACTACCATCCGGCTCGTCACCGAGGGAGAATCCGCCACTGAGTACGAGGATATGGCTCTCGCCTATCTTCTTGCAGAGGTTCTCGATGGATGCCGAGATATCCTCGCCTGTGAGGTTACGGAATACCACGATGTCGGTGGTTGCGCCCTCACGCTCGAATGCTCGTGCGGTGTCGTAGTCGCAGTTCGTGCCCGGGAATACAGGGAAGCAGACCTTCACCTGCTCAACCTTCTCACCCTTATACGCAGGGGCTGTGCGTGTGCAGTTGCCCTCACGGCAAGGCTCGCCGTCCAGACCACGTGCAGGATATACCTTCTCGAAACGCTCCGTGTTGGCACGATAGAGCTCCGCCATATCGAGCACCTCGCCATTGATTATGAGACTCTTCTCTGCCACCGTCTCTCCGAGCAGCATTGCACCCTCGATAGGAGCCGTAGCCTCCACGAGGATAGAGCCGTAGTTGTAGTCGAACAACTCGCTCTCCGAGAGTGTTACGTTTACGCCCACCTCG
Organism: Alistipes sp.; assembly: GCA_017483225.1. Taxonomy (GTDB): domain Bacteria; phylum Bacteroidota; class Bacteroidia; order Bacteroidales; family Rikenellaceae; genus Alistipes. The sequence continues at coordinate 35,793 of JAFULF010000006.1, read as the reverse complement.
TTACCGAAGCTCATCTTCGCCAGTGCCTCCGCAACACCACCAAAGCCGATAGCGTATGCCGAGAGGATATTGCCGCACTCGATTTGCTCGCTCACGAGCGAGAAGTTCTTGCGCAGAGCCTCGCAGTCAGGCGTATAGTTGGCCTTTGGATTGTGCTTGACCAGATAGAGCTTATGTCCGGCACCCTTGAAGTCAGGGCTGATTACACCCTTCGCATCGACGGTCGTAATACCGAAGGCGATGAGTGTCGGCGGAACCTTGATGTCGTTGAATGTTCCGCTCATAGAGTCTTTACCGCCGATAGAAGGCAGGCCGAGAGCCTCCTGCATACGCAGTGCACCCAGCAGGGCCGCCATAGGCTTGCCCCAAGAGCGTGCATCGCTCATACGCTCGAAGTACTCCTGATACGAGAAACGCATCTTGTCGAAGCGTGCGCCGGCAGCAACCACCTTGGCGCAAGCCTCCACGACGGCATACTGTGCGCCGTGGTAAGGGCTCCAAGAGGCGATGAACGGGTTGTAGCCAAATGCCATAATGCTGGCAGTAGATGTGCGGCCGTGACGAACAGGCAACGTCTGCACCGACACCTGCGTCTCGGTGCGCTGTGTGCGACCACCGAAAGGCATCAGTACCGTCGAGGCACCGATTGTCGAGTCGAACATCTCAATCAGACCACGCTGCGATACTACGTTCATATCGGAGAGGTTTGCCTTCATCCGCTCATTGAGCGTCGCACCCTCAACCTTGCGGCTGAACGGATTGCACTGCTCAACGGCAGGAATACATATCTTGGTGTAGTGCTTTGCTCCTGCGCTGTCGATGAACTCACGTTTCAAATCGACAATCTTATTGCCGTGGAAGAACATACGCATACGGGCATTGTCCGTCACGTCGGCTACGTGTGTAACCTCCACATTCTCCTCGGCGCAGAGTGCCATCATAGCCTCCATATCCTTGCGCTCCACCACTACGGCCATACGCTCCTGCGACTCGCTGATGGCAAGCTCCGTAGAGTTCAGACCGCTATATTTTACAGGTACTCGGTCGAGGTAGATGTCCAGACCATCGGTAAGCTCTCCGATAGCGACACTCACGCCTCCGGCACCAAAGTCATTCGACTTCTTGATAAGACGGGTAACGTCTGCACGGCGGAACAGGTGCTGAATCTTGCGCTCCTCCGGTGCATTACCCTTCTGAACCTCCGAGCCACACTCCTCCAACGAGGCTGCGGTGTGCTGCTTCGACGAGCCGGTTGCTCCACCGATGCCGTCACGACCCGTGCGACCGCCCATAAGCAGGACAACATCCCCCGGTGCAGGGCTCTCACGGCGTACATTCTCCGCCTTGACGGCTCCGACAACGGCACCAACCTCCAAACGCTTGGCAACGTAGTTCTCGTGGAAAATCTCTCGCACGTGAGTCGTCGCCAGACCAATCTGGTTTCCGTAGCTCGAATATCCTGCGGCAGCCTTGCGGCTGATGATACGCTGTGGCAACTTGCCCGGCATAGTCTCGGCTATGCTCTTGTAGATGTCGCCGGCACCCGTTACACGCATAGCCTGATAGACGTATGCACGACCCGACAGTGGGTCACGGATAGCACCACCAAGGCAGGTGGATGCACCTCCGAATGGCTCAATCTCGGTCGGGTGGTTGTGGGTCTCGTTCTTGAACTGCAAGAGCCACTTCTCGCTCTGTCCCTCGACATCCACATCTACGAAGATGCTGCAAGCGTTGTTCTCCTCGCTCTGCTCCATATCGTCAAGCAGGCCCTTGTGGCGGAGGTAGCGTGCACCGATGGTGGCAATCTCCATCAGGCAGAGGCTCTTGTGCTCACGACCGAGCTCCTGGCGCATCTGTCCGAACTCGGCGAGTGCACTCTCGAACTCCTCACGCATAAACGACTCGTCAATCTTTATCTCCGTAATCTCGGTGGTGAAGGTCGTGTGGCGGCAGTGGTCGCTCCAATAGGTGTCAAGGATTCGCAACTCGGTCTGTGACGGGTTGCGGCCCTCGCTACGGAAGTAGTTCACCACCTCACGCAGGTCGTCGGCATTCATCGCCAGCGAGTTCTCCTTGCAGTATGGTGCCAACTCCTCCTCGCTCATATCGGTAAAGCCGTCGAGCATAGGTACGGGGCGAATCTCCGCCTGCTCGTTGTCTGCCAAGCGGCTCAAATCCTTTTCACGGGACTCTACGGCGTTGATATAGTAGTGCTTGATAGCCTCCAAGTCCTGCTCGCTAACGCCATTGTCGAAGATGAGCAGGCGGGAGCTGCGGATGCGTACATTTGCCGAAGGGTCGAGCAGTCGAACACAATCGACAGCCGAAGATGCTCGCTGGTCAAACTGTCCGGGCAGGTACTCCACTGCCAGATACTTGGAGCCTTCGAGTGGGCACTCATCCATAACTCGGTCGGTAACCACCTCGCCAAATACGGCGTAGCGGCAACGCTCACGGAGCTCCTCCGTAAAGCCGAACAGGTCGTAAACATTCAGCAGGCGGAGCGAGCGAATGTTGAGCGAGAGGTTCTCGTTCAACTCACGACGCAGGCTCTCCGCCTCGACCTGAAACTCGGCGTATTTCTCAACGTATATGCGGTAATCTTTCATAGCTTAGATTAAATTTCTGATTCCAAAACCTTCTCTGTTTGTGCTTTGCGATACTCGATAAGGCGTGCTTCGAGCTGCGGGTCGGTGAGTGCGAATATCGAGGCAGCGATGAGGGCTGCGTTCTTAGCACCGTTGATTGCCGTTGTCGAAACAGGTATTCCACCCGGCATCTGCACTATCGAGAGCAGGGAGTCGAGGCCTCCGAGAGCCGAAGTCTTGATAGGCACACCGATAACCGGCACGGTGGTAAGACCCGCCGTAACACCGGCAACGTGCGCTGCACCACCTGCACCGGCGATGATTGCGCCAATGCCTCGTTCACGTGCCGTAGTGGCATACTCGAACATAAGGTGCGGAGTGCGGTGCGCACTGATTACACGCTTCTCGTAGGGGATACCCAACTCTTCGAGGGTTGAGCAGGCTGCCGACATTACGTCCCAGTCGCTGGTCGAACCCATAATAACTGCTACTTTCATAATTTTCGTATTATTAATATTTTACATATTTTCTTTAAGCAAAAAAACCACCGCAACGGTGAGGTTGCAATGGCTCTATAATTTCACATCTGTACGCACACTCTGCATCTGACAAGGGCGCACTGAGGCGTGTGGCTGGGATTTTATACGCTGTACGCACCCGAACATTCGGCATCGAGGTTTGCTCCCCAAATGCTGCAAATATCTCTGATGCATACCTAATCCTTCCATACGGCAAAAGTATAAAACTTTACGTTTATAAGAAAATTAATCAACCCTTTTTTTTAACACTTTTTCATCATTTGGATTTTTGTGAGGAAAGTGCAAAAAAATATCGTGAGAACTCTTTGCGTTTGAAAAAATATTTGTACCTTTGCACAAATTAAATCATACGTACTATGGCAACGTCTATTTCGATAGGACAATATCCGCACGGCTCGCTGCACCTGCGCTTTCAGCAAGTGGATAAAAAGCGTGCGATTGTGTGCCGAAACGGAGTGTCGTGTGCGGTGTGAAAAAGAGTGTGGGCGTGTGCCACGCTCTTTTTTTATAAGAAGAGAACAAAAATGTTTAATTAAAAATAAGTAAGATTATGTCGTTCCTAACAGAAAGAGTACAGCAAGAGGGCTTGACCTTTGATGATGTGTTGCTCGTGCCTGCTTATTCGGAGGTTACACCTCGTGAGGTAAGCGTGAAGAGCCGTTTTTCCCGCAATATTGCGCTCAATATTCCTATTGTGTCGGCGGCAATGGATACCGTTACGGAGGCTCCGATGGCTATCGCTATCGCCCGTGAAGGCGGTATTGGCGTTATTCACAAGAATATGACCATCGCCGAGCAGGCGGCACAAGTGCGCCGTGTAAAGCGTGCCGAGAACGGTATGATTTATGACCCCGTAACCATCACCAAGGAGCAGACCGTAGGCGATGCTCTGGCGCTGATGCGTGAGAACAAGATTGGCGGTATTCCTGTTGTTGACGAGGAGCGTGTTCTGGTAGGTATCGTTACCAACCGTGACCTCCGTTTCCAGAAGGATATGGGCCGTCTTATCGCTGAGGTTATGACCTCGGAGAATCTGGTGACCATCACCGAGGCAGAGCGTGACAACGAGGACGTTACCGACGTGCTGTTGCGCAACAAGATTGAGAAGCTGCCTGTTGTCGATAAGGATGGCCGTCTGGCAGGCCTTATCACCTACAAGGACATTACAAAGGTGCAGGACCACCCTAACGCTTGCAAGGATAGCAAGGGTCGTCTGCGTGTGGCTGCCGGTGTAGGTGTTACCGCCGACTCTATGGAGCGTGTGGATGCGTTGGTTGCCGAGTGTGTAGATGCTGTGGTGCTCGACTCCGCACACGGCCACTCGAAGAATATCGTTAACCTGCTCAAAGAGATTAAGGCCAAATACCCTACTCTCGACGTTGTTGTCGGCAATATCGCAACCGCCGAGGCTGCTCGCTATCTGGTAGAGAATGGTGCCGACGGCATCAAGGTAGGTATCGGCCCGGGCTCAATCTGCACAACCCGTATTATCGCAGGTGTAGGTGTTCCGCAGCTGACCGCCATCTTCGACGTGGCAAATGCTGTCAAGGGTAGCGGCGTGGCTGTTATCGCCGATGGTGGCTTGCGCTACTCGGGAGATATCGTTAAGGCTCTGGCTGCCGGTGGCGACTGCGTGATGTGCGGCTCGATGTTTGCCGGCACGGAGGAGGCTCCGGGAGAGACCATCATATACAATGGTCGTAAGTTCAAGACCTATCGTGGTATGGGCTCCATCGACGCTATGAAGGCGGGCTCGAAAGACCGCTACTTCCAGGACAACGAGTCGAACATCAACAAGCTCGTTCCGGAGGGTATTGTGGGTCGTGTGCCGTTCAAGGGTGCATTGAACGAGACCGTATATCAACTCGTGGGCGGTATCCGCTCCGGTATGGGATATTGCGGTGCTCACACCATCTCCGAGTTGCAGACGGCACGCTTCGTGCGTATCACTGCAAGCGGCGTTGTTGAGAACCACCCGCACGATATCACCATCACACGTGAGACCCCTAACTACTCTCGTGGCGAATAAACTGATTAGGTTAAAGGTTAAACATATTTGAGTATATGAAACAGGATATGATTGTTATTTTGGACTTGGGCAGCCACGAGAATACGGTGCTTGCCAGAGCCATACGTGCATTGGGCGTTTATAGCGAGATTTACCCGCACGACATCACCGCAGCGGAGTTGAAGGCTCTGCCAAATGTCAAGGGTGTAATCATCAACGGTGGCCCAAACAACGTCATCGACGGCGTTGAGATAGATGTCCTGCCGGAGATTTACGAGGCAGGATTCCCTGTTATGGCAGCGGGTCACGACAAGGCTCTCTGCTCGGTCAAGTTGCCACAGCTCACCTCCGACGAGGAGGCTGCAAAGGCGGCTGTCAAGGGGTTCGTCTTCGACACCTGCAAGGCGGAGGCAAACTGGAATATGACCAACTTCGTGAACGATCAGGTGGAGCTTATTCGTCGTCAGGTAGGCAACCGCAAGGTGCTGCTCGCCCTCTCCGGCGGTGTGGACTCCTCGGTTGTTGCGGCACTGCTGCTCAAAGCCATCGGCGACAACCTCGTATGCGTTCACGTCAACCACGGACTGATGCGCAAGGGCGAGTCGGAGGCTGTTGTGGAGGTGTTCCGCAACCAGCTCTGCGCCAACCTTATATACGTAGATGCTACGGAGCGATTCCTCACCAAACTCGAAGGTGTTGAAGACCCGGAGCAGAAGCGCAAGATTATCGGTGGCGAGTTTATCCGTGTGTTCGAGGAGGAGGCACGCAAACTCGACGGCATCGACTTCCTCGGTCAGGGTACCATCTACCCCGACATCATCGAGAGCGGCACCAAGACCGCCAAGATGGTGAAGTCGCACCACAACGTGGGCGGTCTGCCAGAGGATTTGCAGTTCGAGCTCGTTGAGCCTCTGCGCCAGCTCTTCAAGGACGAGGTGCGTGCGTGCGGCTTGGAACTCGGCCTGCCATACGATATGGTCTATCGTCAGCCATTCCCAGGTCCGGGTCTCGGTGTTCGTTGCCTCGGCGCAATCACACGTGACCGCTTGGAGGCTGTGCGTGAGTCGGATGCTATCCTTCGTGAGGAGTTCGCAAAGGCGGGTCTCGACAAGACCGTATGGCAGTACTTTACCGTTGTGCCTGACTTCAAGTCGGTAGGTGTGCGTAACAACGCCCGCTCGTTTGACTGGCCGGTAATCATCCGTGCCGTCAATACCATCGACGCTATGACGGCAACCATTGAGCGCATCGACTGGGATATCTTGGAGCGTATCACGGCACGTATCCTCAAAGAGGTGCCTAACGTGAATCGTGTATGCTACGATATGTCGCCGAAGCCATCGGCAACGATTGAGTGGGAGTAACCTAATTTGTTATGATAAGGGGTCATTCTTGGCCTCTCAATCAACAGCCCGAATGAGCAGTACGCCAAGTACAGCCCATCCGGGCTTTTTTCTGTCGAGACCAAAACTAACCCCACAAATTCACCTCACACGTGTTAAAAACGAGAACGTCCGTGCAGGTGATGAGTCTGCACGGGCGTTTTGTTTTTAGGCGGAGGTTGCGCCGTGATGACGTGGCCGTAGCCTAATAGTTCTCCTTCATAGGCTCGAAGTACTTGCGGTCGTGGCGGCACGCAGGGCATATCTTCGGCGCATCGGTTGCCTTGCAGATATAGCCACAATTACGACATTGCCACCATATCTCGTGGTGGCGGTGGAAGAAGTCTCCGTCGGTCAGGCGACTCAGCAGTTTGAGGTATCGTCGCTCGTGCTCCTCCTCCACACCCGATATGCGGCGGAAGGCGTTGGCAATATCGGTAAAGCCCTCCTCCTCTGCCGTCTGCGCAAAGGTCGGATATAGCACATCCCACTCCTCTCGCTCGCCCTCGGCGGCAGCGAGCAGGTTCTCGACTGTGGAGCAGATGGTGCCCGCAGGATAGGTCGCCTCGTAGATGTTCACCTTGCCACCCTCCAAGAACTTGAAGAAGAGTTTGGCGTGCTCCTGCTCCTGCAATGCCGTCTCGTCGAAGATGGCGGCAATCTGTTCGTAGCCCTCCTTGCGGGCTCGTGATGCGAAGAAGTTGTAGCGGTTGCGAGCCTGCGACTCGCCGGCAAATGCTTTGAGGAGATTCTCCTCGGTGCGTGTCCCCTTGATGCTTTTCATATTCTCTGTTTTTGAGTGATTTATCGCCGTTGTAGTGCAAAGAGGGTGCCGAAGGAGTTATCGTCTTGCAGTTTAAGTAAACTTTTCGTATCTTTGTGCGATATAGCGCAAAAAACGTAAAACAAGATTATATATGGCAGACGAAAAGATTATTTTCTCGATGGTTGGCGTGTCGAAGACCTTTACCAACCAGAAGAAGGTTTTGAACAACATCTACCTCTCGTTCTTCTATGGTGCAAAAATCGGTATCATAGGTCTTAACGGCTCGGGTAAATCTACCCTGATGAAGATTATCGCCGGTATCGACAAGAACTTTCAGGGCGAGGTGGTATTCTCGCCGGGCTACACGGTGGGCTACTTGGAGCAGGAGCCGCAACTCGACGACAACAAGACCGTAAAGGAGGTTGTCGAGGAGGGTTGTGCGGAGACCGTTGCCCTGCTCAAAGAGTACGAGGAGATTAACCTCAAACTCTGCGAGCCTATGTCCGACGACGAGATGAATCGCCTGATTGAGCGTCAGGGCGAGTTGTACGAGAAGATTGACCAGGTAAATGGCTGGGAGATTGACAGCGTGTTGGAGCGTGCAATGGATGCGTTGCGCTGTCCGGATGCCGACCAGAAGGTAGCAGTGTTGTCGGGTGGTGAGCGCCGCCGTGTGGCTCTGTGCCGTCTGCTGTTGCAGCAGCCGGATGTGCTGTTGCTCGACGAGCCTACCAACCACCTCGATGCAGAGTCTATTGACTGGTTGGAGCAGCACTTGCAGCAGTATAAGGGTACGGTTATCGCCGTGACCCACGACCGTTACTTCCTCGACAATGTGGCGGGTTGGATTCTCGAACTTGACCGTGGCGAGGGTATTCCTTGGAAGGGCAACTACTCCGGATGGTTGGAGCAGAAGACCAAACGTATGGCATTGGAGGAGAAGCAGGAGAGCAAGCGCCGCAAGACCTTGGAGCGTGAGTTGGAGTGGGTAAATATGGCTCCGGCGGGTCGTCGTGCCAAGAGCAAGGCCCGTCTGTCGGCTTACGACAAGATGCTCAACGAGGATACCAAGCAGAAGGAGGAGAAGTTGGAGATTTACATCCCTAACGGCCCACGCTTGGGCGATGTCGTCATCGAGGCAAACAATGTCAGCAAGGCATTTGGCGACAGAGTGCTCTACGAGGGGCTGGACTTCAAGTTGCCACCGGCAGGTATCGTGGGTGTGATTGGCCCTAACGGAACGGGTAAGACTACCCTCTTCCGTATGATTATGGGGTTGGAGGAGCCTACAAGCGGCACATTCACCGTTGGCCAGACCGTAAAACTCGCATACGTGGACCAGCAGCATAAGTCGATTGACCCGGACAAGACCGTCTATGAGGTTATCTCGCAGAACAGCGACCTCATAACCCTCGGCAATCGTCAGGTGCCGGCTCGTGCCTATGTCGCTCGCTTCAACTTTACGGGTGCCGACCAGGAGAAGAAGTGTGGCGTATTGTCGGGTGGAGAGCGTAACCGCCTGCACCTTGCTCTCGCACTCAAAGAGGAGGGCAACGTGATTCTGCTCGACGAGCCTACCAATGATATCGACGTGAACACTCTGCGTGCGTTGGAGGAGGGTTTGGAGAACTTCGCAGGCTGTGCGGTGGTTATCTCGCACGACCGTTGGTTCCTCGACCGTATCGCAACGCATATCCTCTCGTTTGAGGGCGACTCGAAGGTCGTATTCTACGAGGGCTCCTACTCCGAGTACGAGGAGTGGAAGAAGTTGCAGGGAATGGATACCACTCCAAAGCGTGTAAAGTATCGCAAACTGACAGAGAACCAGTAATTTGAAATTATAATAATGGCACAGAAACCATCTATTCCAAAGGGTACACGTGACTTCTCTCCGATAGAGATGATGCGTCGTGACTATATCTTTTCAACCATCCGCAGCGTCTTTGCGCTCAATGGTTTTTCACCCATCGAAACCCCGGCAATGGAGAACCTCTCTACCCTGCTCGGCAAGTATGGCGACGAGGGTGACAAACTCCTCTTCAAGGTGCTCAACTCGGGCGACTATGCCGCCAATAAGGATATCGACCAGCTGCGTCAGGCATCCTCGATTTGCGAGAAGGGACTGCGCTACGACCTGACCGTGCCGTTTGCACGTTATGTCGTACAGCACCAGAACGATATTGCGTTCCCGTTCAAGCGCTACCAAATTCAGCCGGTATGGCGTGCTGACCGTCCGCAGAAGGGGCGCTATCGTGAGTTCTACCAGTGCGACGTGGATGTCGTAGGCTCCCGCTCGTTGCTCAACGAGGTGGAGTTGGTCGGTATCGTGCAGAAGGTGTTTGAGAAGCTGGGCATCAGCGTAACCCTCAAAATGAACAACCGCAAGATTCTTTTCGGTATCGCCGAAGTGATGGGACACGCCGACAAGATGATTGATATCACGGTTGCAATCGACAAGTTGGAGAAAATCGGCTTGGAGAATGTGAAGGCGGAGTTGCGTGAGCGAGGCATTGACGATGAGGCCATCGCCAAACTTCAACCAATACTCGAACTCGCAGGTACTAACACCGAGAAACTCAACACATTGTCAGAAGTTCTCGCCTCGTCGGAGACTGGTCTGCTGGGTGTAGCGGAGTTGCGCACGATATTTAACACCGTGGAGCAGTTGGGCACTACCCTGCCGCTCGAACTCGACCTCTCGTTGGCTCGTGGATTGAACTACTATACGGGAGCAATCTTCGAGGTCAAGGCCAACGACTTCGCCATAGGCTCGATTTGTGGCGGTGGTCGCTACGACAACCTCACAGGAATCTTCGGTATGCCGGATGTTTCGGGCGTAGGTATCTCGTTTGGTGCAGACCGCATATATGATGTTATGGTGGGCTTAAACCTCTTCCCTGCCGAGTTTGACTGCTCGACGAAGGTGTTGTTCGCCAACCTCGGAGAGGCGGAGGCTCTTGCGTCGCTACGTCTGCTGGGCACACTGCGTGATGCGGGCATCGCTGCGGAGATATACCCCGACGGAGGCAAGATGAAGAAGCAGATGGAGTATGCCAACCGCCGTGCTATCCCTTATGTTGCAATCATCGGCAGCAACGAGCTAGCCGAGGGGGTTGTGACCTTGAAGAATATGCGTAGCGGTGAGCAGACATCCGTTGCATTCGACAAGTTGGTCGAGAGTATAAAATAGTCAAACTTATATACAGAAATAATCCGCCAAGCATACGCCTGACGGATTATTTTTGTATGGTTATGCCCTACTTACGCTCGCTCTCGATAAGCGAAATTGAACGCTGAATGAAGTCCGAGAGGTTTTTGCCTTTGAGCATACCGTTTGAGAGCAGTGCGAGGTCTATGATTTGACGTACAAGCGAGTTCTGCTTGCCTATCTCACGCAGTCGCTCGTTGCGCTCATCACGCAGCGTGACGACCTTCTCCGACAGCTCGGTGCGCATCGTCTTCTCCTCGGCAGAGAGTTCCTCCTCCTTCTTACCCTTGACAACCTCCTCGAAGCGGTGCTCCTCAGCCACGGCAGCATCTATCTTCTTGGTGATGCTTTTGAGTTTGTCGCCATACGACTTCTCAACCTCCGAGAGGATGTCGATGACGATTGGGTGGTTGCCATTTACGGTTATGGTGAAGCTGTCGGGCATCTGGCCGTAGAATTGGCTCATTCCGCCACCGCTCATCTTCGCCATCTCCTTCATTCGGCGCAAGAACTCATCCTGCGTGATTACGACAGGTGCCTCATCCGCCGACATCGCCTCAAAGGAGATGTTGTAGTGAATCTTCTCATCCTCCGGCAACTGGCTCTCAAATACCGGACGCATCAGCTCCTGCTGTGCCTCCGAGAGCGACATCTTCAACTCCTCCTGCTTCTGGATGAGCTTCTCGATGATATCGCTATCCACACGGACAAAGCGGATGCCCTCGTTCTTCGACTCGTACCAATTGATGTAGTGGCTGTCGAGCTGTCCGTTCATCTCCAACACGTCGTAACCCTTCGCCTTTGCAGCCTCCAAGAAGGAGTGCTTCTCGACGGCATCGTCCACATAGAGCAGAATGAGCGAGTTGTTCTTGTCGGTCTGATTCTCCTTCACGGCTGTTGTGTACTCCTCCGGCGTGAAATACTTGCCATCGGTGTTCTTCCAGAGCATACAGGTCGAAGCGGTCTTCTCGGCGAACTTCTCGTCGGTAAGGATTCCGTACTGTATAAAGATTTTCAGGTCATCCCACTTCTGCTCGTACTCGGCACGCATCGTGTTGAAGAGCTCGTTCAGACGCTCGGCAACCTTGCGGGTGATATATCCCGAAATCTTCTTCACGTTGGCATCACTTTGCAGGTAGGAGCGTGACACGTTGAGCGGAATGTCGGGCGAGTCGATTACGCCGTGCAGCAACGTAAGGTACTCAGGAACGATACCCTCCACCTGGTCTGTCACAAAGACCTGATTGCTGTAAAGTTGAATCTTGTTCTTCTGAATCTCGAAGTTGTTGTGAATCTTCGGGAAGTAGAGGATGCCGGTCAGGTGGAACGGGTAGTCAATATTCAGGTGGATATAGAACAGCGGCTCGTCGCTTGCCGGATACAACTCCTGATAGAACTCCTTATACTGCACATCGGTAATATCGGCAGGCTTGCGAGTCCAGAGAGGCTCTACGTTGTTGATAACATTCTCCTTTTCGGTATCTACATACTTGCCGTCCTTCCACTCCTTGACCTTGCCAAACACGATTGGAATCGGCAGGAAGTGGCAATATTTGCGGAGCAGGTCGCCGACCTTCGACTCCTGACAATACTCTACGCAATCCTCCGAGAGGTGCAGCACGATGCTGGTGCCACGCTCACGCTTCTCGTCCAACTCCTCCATCTCGTACTCCGGCGAGCCGTTGCAACTCCAATGCACACTCTTCGCCTCCTCGTTGTAGGACTGGGTGAATATCTCGACCTTATCCGACACCATAAAGGCGGAGTAGAATCCGAGTCCGAAGTGTCCGATGATGGCCTGATTCTGGTACTTGGCAAGAAACTCCTCCGCTCCGGAGAAGGCAATCTGGTTGATGTACTTATCGACCTCCTCGGCAGTCATACCTATACCTCGGTCGGTGACCGTCAGGGTCTTTGCCTCGGCATCTGCCGATATATGGATGTCGATATTGCCCAACTCTCCGTTATAGACACCCGTAGATGCCAGAGTTTTGAGCTTCTGTGTCGCATCGACAGCGTTGGATACCAACTCACGAAGGAAAATCTCGTGGTCGGAATAGAGGAATTTCTTGATTACGGGGAAGATGTTTTCGGTAGTCACCCCGATTGTTCCGTTTTTAGCCATAGTAAATATCTTGTTTTTGTTTTAGTTTTCTGATTTACGAACCATATCATCAAAGTATATGCCAAGGGCGAAAATAGCCACTCGGTCTGCCAAAGTGACATATTGGCAGGCTGATGATATGACAAAAACGGAGGTTTACTCTCGTCCTGAGGTGTAGATTTGCTTATACCTACCTCTTTGACGCATTTATTCAATAGCACTTGAAAATTCCGTACCTCTGTTGTAATTATCAGAAGGGTAATTCTACCATATACGTTGTTTCAACATCGGATACGATATTGCAATGCTTATTGATAAAAATCCTAGATTGCTTTTGCAATCTTTCAATGTACTCTTTTTGCATTGTTACGTCAATAATTTCTTTCTTTCGGGCCTTGCTGATTTGCAAAAACATTTCCTCTTGATCTATACCTAAGAAACGACGACCTAAAAGGTTTGCAGCAATTCCGGTTGTGCTACTACCGGTAAATGGATCTAAGACCCAGGCCCCTCTCTCTGTTGATGCCTGTATAATACGAGACAGGAGGCATAGTGGCTTTTGGGTCGGATGTTTACCACACGACTTCTCCCACTTTGAAGCAGTGGGCAGGTTCCAGACATCTCTCATTTGAGTTCCTCCATTAATCTCCTTCATTAACTCATAATTATAGAAGTGTGGAGTTTTAGAATCTTTTCGTGCCCATAAAATATATTCTGCCGAATGTGTAAAATAGCGACATGAAATATTGGGAGGTGGATTAGTTTTTACCCAGGTAATGCAATTTAGTATCTTAAAGTCTAGCTCCGTAAGACAATGGGCAATGGAGAAAATGTTATGATATGTGCCACTTACCCAGATGGTTCCACCATCTTTAAGTTTGTTTCGACATGCAGACAACCACTCTCTATCAAACAAATAGTCAAAATATCTACCATTGGATTTATCCCAGTCCCCCTTGTTGACACAGACCATTCTGCCACTTTGCACACTAATACCTCCATTTGATAGGTGATATGGAGGATCTGCAAAGATCATATCAAACTTAAACTCAAATGAATTCAAGAGTTCGATGCAATCACCATTAAGAAGGGTGAAATTACGATCTGGTGACCTATAAAATGGTATAATCATTAGAACTGCTTAATATCCTCTATAAATTCAGATATGGATGTAAGGTTGTAAACTCTTGGTATTATGGCGTAGGCCTCTTCCAACTTATTCTTGGCAGAATGCCAACCTTGTCCATCTGTTATCCAAACGAATTCATATTGTGGATATTGATTGATTTTGGGGGCTATATCGGAGTATGCACGAGCTGTTTCATTTAATTTCGAACCGCCCCTATTATAATAGTTAGTCTCTATTAAATAGGTCTTGTTTTCAGTTGCTATTACAAAATCAAATCGCTTTAAGTCTGCTCCAAGCGCAGTTATCTCTGAAAACTCTGTGCTATTAACCTCTGTCCTAAATACCACTCCTGCATCTGCAAACTTTTTTGCAACAGCAGTAGCCATAATGTTTCCTCCTCGATTTTTTCGTGCATTTGTGTCAAGTCCAACCTCTACTCCGAATACATAGTCTACAAGGTTTGTAACTCTCTTTGAGGAGAATATCTCTGCAAGACCAGTTTTCTCTATAAACTCACATATGCTATCCACATCTGTAAAGTAAGATTGAACGAATACGGGACTGTATTCATCATTTAACACTTTTTTATTGTCTGACGAGCGCACTGCTACCAGAATATCAAGAACATTGAATGTATTAGGATTCTCCTCGAACAATTCCGAGACAGCCTCTCGGAGATTGGTTTTCCCAAGCAAATAGTTTAATTGATTTAACTTTATCGAGATGCTTGCAACATTGCGAGAAACTTTATCAAAATCCGTAAAAGATTCTAGCGTAACATTTGTCTCGCTCAATTGAGACATAAACAGATTAAAGTCCTTCATTAGGCATGTATTTACAGAACATTTGAAATCATAATCTCTGACACAAGTCCTCTGTTATTTGGATTTGCGTTTATTAGTCGAGTAGCAGACACTCGTTTGATCTTAAATTGACAATATATCTGTTCAAAAAAAGATTCGCCAGTTTTTTCCTCTATGGGGTCTGAATTACTTGCAATAAATTGTGATTTCAACTGGGATATGCGGGCACAGAAATCCCTTAAACGCATTTGTTCGACATCATCAAATCCCTCTTTTGAGTATGAGGTAAATGATGAAGTTTCTGATAATGGTTTATACGGAGGGTCCAAATAGAATATAACATCCTCTCCTGCATACATTTCAGTCACTGCAAAATCGCCACAAAGAATCTCTACTCGCTGCAAAAGTTTGGATACGGCTAGTAGATTATATGTATCACATATTTTAGGCTTAGCATATCTTCCGTGAGGAACATTAAACTCCCCCTTAGAATTAACCCTATATAGTCCGTTAAAACATGTTCTATTTAGAAAAATAAACAAGGCTGCAATCCTTACTTCCGATACCCCCTTAGAGTTAAACTCTACTCTTCGTGCTAGGAAATATTTTTTTCGATTTTCTGCATCCAATGCGATATACTCCGCTTGCAAGATTCCTAATATTGTTATTAACTCATATACGTTATGCTTAATAACACGATATGTGCAAATAAGTTCTGGATTTATATCATTAATAACCGCTCGGCTAATATTGGGATATGCCTGCAAAATCCAAAACAAAACAGCTCCACCTCCAACAAATGGTTCTACGTAAGTTACGTTGTTTCGCAAATGCAAATCCACGGGAAGAGATTTTCTGACCTCCTCCAATAATTGGGTCTTACCACCAACCCACTTAACAAACGGTTTAGCAATCTTCGCTTCCATATACAGCACAAATTTACAAAAAATACAACAAACCGCAATATGTAAAATCGCTTCTTCGCTAATTTCTTTTGGTTTTAGATAGATCCGGTAATTATTATGGAATAATACAACAACGCCAGCTAAGCCCCGACTAGATAATTGAGGTTTACTCCGGGGTTATGACTTGGTTGGGCGGTGTCGGTGCTCTGCCAGATATGTGGAGGCGAAGATATATTGGGCGGCAAAATATGTCGTCATAATGAGTGCTCCGGCGTGTGGTACCCGCTCCACATAGCGATTCCAAGCGATGCACGAGTCGGAGAAGAGAAAAAGCAATGCTGCAACGACGTACCACCATCTATACCTCGACTGCTGCGCTGTGGCAGATATCGCCATAGCACCGATGAGGATGATATACAACGAGCAGGCGTATTGCTCGACAGGCAGGGCAATACGGGGAAGTATTATAAGGCCGAGCGTTGTCGCCACAACGCCCACTGCCGCAACTCCGGCATAGGCTACTCCGTCGAACCTCATCCGACGGGAGAAGTGTGCGATAAAGAGCAGGTGTGCAACAGCAAACATCCCTACTTGAAGAATGAAGTTGCGATGTTCCCCCGCTAAGTCGCCAAGCGCAGAGAAGAGAAATGCCGCAGGCATAATGGGAAGCTTACGACCACCCGCCAGCCACGTGAGCAGTGTCAGCACGGATAGAGGCAGCGTCTTGGCAAGGTCGTTGAGCAGGACGGAATGGATGCCGAGGCCCCAGCTACCGAAGTAGAGTGCTACTGCCACAGCAAACGATATGGTGAGCAGTGCCGACCACGCTCTCTGCCCCACCGCCATTACTCGAAGTATTTGGATAACTTGGCGATAAACTCCTCCGGAGCACGACACGGGCGCATACGCTCCGTATTCACATAGCCGAGAATGGTCTTGCCCGTATTGAGCAACTCTCCCTTCTCGTTCAGCACCTCGTACTCGACTATCATACGCACCACCGGCAACTCCTTGACCGTAGCACGTATCGTGAGCAACTCGTCGTAGTATGCCGGAGCCTTGTAGTGGGAGGTAACCTCCGTGATAGGCATAACGATATTTTGAGCTTCGAGGTCGCTATATGGCAGGCCTATCGAGCGGAAGAGTTCGTTTCTTGCCGCCTCATAGAAGACGATGTAGTTGGCGTGATATACTACGCCCATCTTGTCGGTATCTCGGTAGAGAACACGTATGGTTGTGTCGTGTGAAATCATAGTTTAATGGTTACTTTATTCATAGCAAAAGCCCTGCCGACATCTACGCCGCAATCCCTTACGACGACGCTCTGTGGCAGCCCGTTTACCTCCGCCTCATATTGTCCGTGCGCAGGCAGCAGTTTGTATCTGTCGGTTGCAACAACCCCATCTTCGTCGGCCATACCTATTATAATATAAGGGTGGCCCGTGAGTTGCGAAGCGAGTGGCATATCGCCCTGCTCGATTATGTGACGTATGACCGTCGAACTGACCTTGCGCTTATCTACAAGGTGTTGCTTGACCTCCGTCACACGCAGTCTGCTTACCCCATTTGAGAGATAGGCATAGTCGCCGCCCTTGTTGTGTCCGAAGTGATGGTTGTACCCCACGACCAACTCCTCTACCCCCAGACGACCTATTATATAGTCCGAGATAAACTCCTCGTGCGAAAGGCGGCTGAATGATAAATCAAACGGGATAACCAGCAGATAGTCAATGCCGCACTGCTCCAACAGGAGAGCCTTCTCCTCCAAAGAGGTCAGCAGTCGCAACCCCTCATCTTGTTGCAGGGTGATGCGTGGGTGAGGCTCAAAGGTGAGCAGAATGCTCTCACCTCCGATGGCCTTGGCACGGCGTACCACCTCATCAATTATGATGCGGTGCCCGCAATGCACTCCGTCGTATGAGCCAACAGTTGCTACCGGATGGTTGAACGAAGGCAGATTATTGAAACCGTGCAGAATATCCATCTCGAAGGTTAGTTATTATTGTTCTCCTCGTTGGCCTTGACGAAGTAGGCGACCTTTTCGAGGATTGTAGTGATATCGTAGTTCTCGACAACGATGCCCTGCGGGAAGTTTAGCGGTGCGGAGGTGAAGTTAAGCACCCCTTTGATGCCGGCATTCACGATAGGCACGACAAGTTGCGAGGCCGCTTTCGTCGGTAGCGACACTACAACAATGCTGATATCGTTGTTGGAGACCACCTCCTCGAACTCCTCCATATGGTAGCACGGGATATCGTCGATATTGTGCCCCACCTTCTCGGGGTCGATGTCGAATGAGGCGATGATGCGCAGTTTAAGCTGCTTGCTGTTGAAGTACTTTGTGATGGCCTGACCGAGGTGCCCCATACCGATAACGGCAATATTCATCACATTCTCGCCATAGAGGATATTGTTGATGAAGTCGATAAGCACCTTGACATCATATCCTTTCTTCGTGTCGCTCGAAAAGCCGATAAGCATCAGGTCTCGGCGCACCTGCACCGCAGTAATGCCGTGGATTCCCGCCAGAACGTGTGAGAATACGTGGGTAATACCCTGCCTATGGCACGAGAGCAGAGTGCGACGATACTCGCTCAGTCGCTCGATGGTCTTTTCCGGTATATTTGTCGGGAAGTGTGACATACTACTCTACCGTGATTGTGAAGTTCTTGTTATAATTGACACGCACCCACTCCTCGTTCACACGCAGGCCGTGCGGCTCTGCACTCTCGAATGTGTAAGGTGTCTGCAAAGGTTGCAGCCTCTGCTCCGACAGACCGCTCTCTATGCCGTCATACAATGCCGGAATAAATATCACGGCGGCATCGTAACCTCGGTAGGCATACAGTGACGGCAATGTACCGAATGCCTTGACGTACTTCGTTGAGAACTCCTTGACACGGGCATCACTCCTATCTATATGGTAGGTCGAGAGCATCACGACGTTGTTGGAGAAGAATAGTGCTCGGTCTATGTTGCGGTGGCGATTCCAACGGCTGTTGCCAAAGACCTTGAAGGGTGCAACAGTGCGGGAGCGAGCCGTGAGCGATATGTTTGCCGAGGCAAGCGCAGCCAAGATGCGGTCCACCTCTATCTCGGTGGCAGCCAGAATCACAAAGACACGCTCCTGCTCCCCCTCCAACAGTGGAGCGAGGTCGCTCGGAGCAGGCTCCGGCTCCTTATCTTGCTTGCGGGCCTCCTCGTAACGCTTCTCGATGATGGATGGATGCTCGTAGATGTAGTGGTGGCTATCGTATGGAGTATCCCCAAGTATCGACTGCACCTCCGCATTGAAGGCCTTGTCGATGGTCTCGGAGGTTATGACAACGACCTTACGGCTGCCGTCAAAGAGATTGCGCACCTTGTCGTACTTCGCATCCGCACGTGGCGACATCTGGAAGACGACATCGCTCGTAGTGGCGGTGAGGTTTGCCAACGGCGACACAACGGGTATGGAGCGTTGCTCGGCATATCGTGCCACCGGCACAAGTTCATCCTCATATACCGGACCGACGATGAGGTTCGACTCTGCGAGCGAACTCTCACTGTCGAGTATCTCGGCAATGCGGTTGTGGTCGTGCCCCGTGTTGTACACATCTATATCGGCGGCATACCCATCCATACGCAACTTATCCGCACCGAGCAGAAATCCTTGGTAGAAGTCGGTGTAGTTTTGCAGAGGCAGACCGCTCTGGGAGAATGGCAGCAACAGCGACACCTTTGCACGCTCGTGCGGCTCCACCTTGCGGAACTCGGCCCTCTCGCCCGTCAGCCCCACCTCATCTTGCGACTCCGTAACCTCCTCTTCCAATACGACACTCTCCTTCGGCACCTTGATAATCAACCCCTCTCGCACCTCCTTCTCTGTGCGCATAGAATTGAGAGCGAGCAGCGTCTCGACATTGGTGCCAAATCGGCCCGCAATGGAGACTGCATCCTCGCCGGAGTGTACAACGTGATAGCTGTAATCGCCCGTCATCACGCTGTTCATCAGTTCGCTACGTCGCTCTATCTCATCCTTTACTTGAACTTCATCGGTCTTACCTACCTCGCTACGGCGAATGTAGAGCGTGGTTCCAACAGCAAGGTGTGCAGGGTCGATATCTCCGTTGTCGGAGAGCAGCGTTTCGACCGATATGGAGTATTGGCGGGCGATGGAGTAGAAGGTCTCTCCACGGCTCACGATATGGGTATCGAAGCTCTTTTTCGACCTTTTGGGTTGCTTGCCCTCCTTGTACGGAATCTTTATGACCTGCCCCACTTTCAGCCCCTCCGAGAGGATTGGATTGACGGATATAATCTCCGCCATATCAACCTCGTGGGTACGTGCCAGCGAGTAGAGGGTATCCCCCTTCACGACGGTATGTATGGCGAACTTCTCTCCGTCAATATATACCACCTGCTCCGCTGTTTGAGCCGAAACAACACCGCTGCCGAGGCATAATGCCCCGGCAAGCAGAAGAGTTGCAATGCGTAGTGAACGATACATTCCCAATATTATCTCTTAAAACTTCTTTGTTTGTATGGCTCGCAGGCGTATCTCCGTGAATACCTTCTTGGTATATTGCGGGAAATCGCCCTGCTGAATCCAATCGTAGTAGCTCGGCTCCTTCTCAAATACCTTCTCGACCGACTGCCCCTTATACTTGCCAAAGGCAAAGACCTCCACGCCATTGTCGTCGTAGATGATTCTGCCGGCAAAGTCGGCACAGTTGTTGCGAGTAGAGAACTTGGAGAGGAAATCGACGTCGTTCTCCAAGTCGTCGTAGCGGTCGAGTTGTGCCTTCAACACCTCGTATGTTGCCAGCGTATCCGCCTCGGCTCCGTGCGCCGCATCGCCCAACTCCTTGTCGCAGTAGAAGCGATAGGCGGCAACCAGAGTGCGCTCCTCCTTCTTATGGAAGATGTTCTGCACGTCGATATAGCGACGATTACGCAGGTCGATATCAACCTCTGCACGCAAGAACTCCTCGGCAAGAACCGGCAGGTCGAAGCGGTTGGAGTTGAAGCCTCCGAAGTCACACCCCTCCATAAAGTCACGCAACGACTTGGCTATCTGTCGGAATGTCAGACAATCCTTCACATCCTCGTCGTATATGTGGTGTATCTCCGACGCCTCCTTCGGAATCGGGATGGTCGGATTCAGACGGCGAGTCTTGATTATCTTCTCCCCGTCGGGCATAACCTTGACTACCGAAATCTCAACAATGCGGTCACGTGCGACATCCACGCCCGTAGTCTCCAAGTCGAAGAAGATTATCGGCCGTTTAAGTTTGAGTTCCATCTCCGCTATGCGTTAATCATCATCGGCATCAGCAGCATCAGAGTCAGGCCGCTTGGTTTGTCGTCATATACAGGCTTGAAGACACCTGCTCGGGTCGAATCTGCCAACTCCACCAGAACGGTCGGGGTCTCAATGTTGGAGAGAATCTCAACCAAGAAGGTGGACTTGAAGCCGATAGTGATAGGCTCGCCATCGTAACTGCACGAGAGCGACTCGTTAGCCGACACGTAGAAGTTCAAGTCCTGAGCGGTCAATGTAACCTTGTTGTCGGCAATATCCATACGAATCAGGTTTGTTGTAGGGTTTGCACAAACGGCAACACGCTTGATACCGTTTACCAACTCGATGCGGTCGATGAGCATCTTGTTAGGGTTGGCGGTAGGGATTACGGCGTTGTAGTTTGGATAGTTACCCTCGATAAGGCGGCATACGAGCGTGCTGTTCTTCAAGCAGAATTTGGCGTTGTTCTTGTCGAAAGACATCTGAATATCGCCATCCTCCTTCAAGAGCATAGTTTTGAGCAGGTTCGCCGGCTTCTTTGGCAGGATGAACGATGCTGCCGTAGTGCAAGCGCACTCGGAAGTGGTCTTGACGAGCTTGTGTGCATCGGTAGCCACGCAGGTAACACCGCTCTGGTCAAGGCTGATGAAGACACCATTCATAACCGGACGCAACTCGTCGTCAGCGGTAGCGAAGATGGTCTTGTTGATGCCGTTTACCAGAACGTCCACGTCGAGCGTAACCTCGGTCTTGTCCTCTGCAAGGCTCTGCACGGTAGGATAGCTGATAGGGTTTGCTCCCGGCACCGACGAGCCTCCGCTGTGCCACGAAATCTTAATCTCCCAGTTGCTATCATTGACTTCGAGCGTGAGAGGCATCTCCGAGCACTCCTTTAACACGTCAAGCATCAACTTGGCAGGAGCAGCGACCATACCCTCCTTCTCTACGTTGTCCACTTTGAGCGTAGCGATAAGCGTAGTCTCCAAGTCGGAGGTTGTGACCTTCAACTCGCCATCCTTCAACTCCATAAGGAAGTAGTCGAGGATTGGGAGTGTGTTCTTGCTGTTGATTACTTTGCCCGTGGTTGCCAGCAGCGACAACAGGGCGGAACTTGATACTGTAAATTTCATCTTTCTGTTATTTTTATATGTTATTCAATCCTATAAAGTTGCAAGTTTGTCGAGTGCGTTGATAATCATTTGGCGCACAAAAGGCTTATAGTCCGTGCAGGCATCGAGGGCCACTCGCTGCGCTATGATGGTACAGATGGTGCCGGCACGGTGTCCCATTAGGGCGGCAAGTCCTGCCAGAGCAGAACTCTCCATCTCAAAGTTGGTTATGCGGCGACCGTCGAAGCGGAAGCTCTCTATCTTCCGGTTCAGATTCGGGTCCTGTGGTTGCAGGCGCACCCAACGGCCTTGTGGCGCATAGAATCCGGGAGCGGCAATGGTTATACCCTCACGTGTCGAGGCCTTGAAGAGTTCAAAGAGCTCGCTGTCGGCATCTACGAAGTATGGCTTCGTGAGCAGACGGCTCCACTGCGTATGCTCCATAAAGGCCCGCTCGATGGCAAGGTCGCAGACCTCGTCACGTCCTGCGTAGAAGTTCAGCAGGCCGTCGAAGCCTACCGACGTGCGGGCAAAGACCGCCTCTCCGACCTTTATGTCGGGCTGCAATGCCCCCGACGTACCAAGGCGGAGCAGGGTCAGCCTGCGAAACTCCTCCTTGACCTGACGTGTCGAGAAGTCTATATTTGCGAGAGCATCCAGCTCCGTTACACAGATATCAATGTTGTCGGTACCGATACCGGTTGAAAGCACCGTCATTCTCTTACCCTTGTATGAGCCCGTTACAGTCTTGAACTCACGACTCTCAACCTCGCACTCCTTCGAGTCGAAGAATGAGGATACAAGCGCTACCCTGCCGGGGTCTCCTACGAGGATGACGATGTCGGCAAGTTGCTCCGGACGAAGATGCAGGTGAAATATCGAACCATCCTCGTTAATGATAAGTTCCGAAGCCGGAATCACTCGTTTGTTTTCCATAGTTTTTAACATTTGTTGGATAATTGGCATAAAAGTAATATATTTACATCGAATTTCAAAAACTTTGCAAAACTTTTTTTATTTAAATAAAAAACATCACAAATTATGACCCTTATAAAATCTATTTCGGGCATTAGAGGCACTATCGGTGGCGAATGTGGTAACAATCTGACTCCTATCGACATTGTCAAATTTACAACCGCCTACTCTCGCTTTATGCAGCAGAAAAACGGCAACAAGCGAATCTGCGTGGTCGTCGGCCGTGATGCCCGCCTCTCGGGCAAGATGGTCGAGAATATCATCGAGGGAACGCTGCTCGGCTGTGGCGTCGATGTCATCAACGTAGGACTCTGCACCACGCCGGGTACGGAGATGGCCGTCATCACCCATAAGGCCGACGGCGGTATAATCATCACCGCCTCGCACAATCCGAAGCAGTGGAATGCACTGAAACTGCTCAACGAGAAGGGTGAATTTCTGAACGATGCGGAGGGGCGTGCCGTGCTGGCTCTGGCAGAGGATGACGAGTGCCAATTCCCCACAATAGACAATATAGGAAAAGTCGTTCTGCGAGAGGATTTTAACGCTACTCATATAAAGCAAGTGTTGAACTTGAAAATGGTAGATGTGGAGGCGGTTCGAGCACGTCGATTCAAGGTGGTTGTGGATGCCGTAAATTCCGTCGGCGGAGTGGTCATCCCGCAACTGCTTGAAGAGATGGGTTGCGAGGTTGTAAAACTCAACTGTGAGCCTACGGGCGAGTTTGCCCACAACCCTGAGCCACTGCCGCAGAATCTGACCGAGATTTCGGAGGTTATCGTCAAAGAGAGGGCCGATTTGGGTATTGTCGTTGACCCCGATGTCGATAGATTGGCATTTGTCAGCGAGGATGGCTCGATGTTTGTCGAGGAATACACCCTTGTCGCTGTTGCGGATTACATCCTCTCCCAGTGTGGCGGAAATACGGTTTCGAACCTCTCCTCCTCACGTGCACTTGCGGATGTAACGGCTTCGCACGGAGGCTCTTATGCTGCGTCAGCTGTTGGAGAGGTTAATGTGGTGGCAAAGATGAAGGAGGTAGGAGCAGTCATCGGTGGCGAAGGCAATGGCGGAGTGATATATCCGGAGTTGCACTATGGCCGTGATGCGCTGGTCGGAACAGCACTCTTTTTGACCTACCTCGCCAAGCGAGGATTGACGATGACCGAGTTGCGAGCCACCTACCCCGCCTACTTCGCATCGAAGAACAAAATCGAGCTCACGCCATCTATTGATGTAGATAATGTATTACGTGAGATGAAGGCACGTTATGCTACTGAAAAAGTGAACGATACGGATGGTGTAAAAATTGATTTTGCCCAGAGTTGGGTACATCTGCGAAAGTCGAATACCGAGCCTATAATCCGTATCTATACCGAGGCGAAATCTATGGACGAGGCGGAGGCTTTGGCGCAGAAGTTCATAGCAGAGATTAAGGAGATTTGTAACTTATAACCTATATATAATTATGGACAAGGTAAGAGAGTATATCGACTCCAATATGGGTCGTTTCATAGATGAACTTTTCGAGGTGCTTCGCATCCCTTCAATCAGTGCTGTCACGGAGTATGCCGAAGAGCGACAGCGTTGTGCCGAGCACCTTGCTGCGGCCATCGTCAAGGCGGGTGCCGATAGTGCGGAGGTCATCCCTACGGATGGTGCGCCACTGGTCTATGCCGAGAAGATTATCTCGCCAAAGGCGAAGACGGTACTGGTGTATGGTCACTACGACGTTATGCCTCCGGAGCCTATGGACGAGTGGCTGACGGAGCCTTTTGAGCCGGTCATCAAGGATGGTCGCATCTGGGGCCGAGGGGCCGACGACGATAAGGGTCAATCGTTTATGCACATCAAGGCCTTTGAGGCTATGTGCGCAACCGACACCCTGCCGTGCAACGTAAAGTTCCTGCTCGAAGGCGAGGAGGAGAGTGGCTCGGCGCAAATCAGCAAGTTCTGCGCTTCGCACAAGAAGATGTTGAAGGCGGATGTTATCCTCGTTTCGGATACCTCTATGCTCGGTATGGATACCCCATCCATCACGTGTGGTCTGCGAGGTCTGGCGGGTGTAGAGGTGTCGGTCCACGGGGCTGCTGCCGACCTCCACTCAGGAATATATGGCGGAGCAGTACACAACCCTGCAATGGTACTCTCGAAAATGCTCTCGCAGCTCATTGACGAGCAAGGACACATCACAATCCCCGGCTTCTACGACGATGTGCGTGAGCTGTCCGCCGCAGAGCGCAAGGCACTGAATCGTGTTCCGTTCTGCACACGTCGCTACAAGGCCTCTATCGGCGTGGGTGCAGTTGCCGGCGAGGAGGGTTACACGACATTGGAGCGCACGGGTGTTCGCCCTACATTCGAGATTAACGGAATGTGGAGCGGATATACCGGCGAGGGGTCGAAGACCATCATCCCTGCGGTGGCATCCGCAAAGATAACGATGCGTCTGGTGCCATATCAGACTCCGGACAAGATTACAAAGCTCTTCACGACATACTTCAAGAGCCTCGCTCCGAGGGGTGTTAAGGTCGAGGTGCGACCTACGCACGGTGGTACTCCATACGTATCGCCTACCGATATGCCTGCCTATAAGGCGGCAGCAAAGGCTATCAAGGCGACCTTTGGCAAGGAGCCCGTGCCGGTATATTCGGGCGGCTCTATTGGCGTGATTAGCTGTTTTGAGCAGGTATTGGGAATCAAGTCTATATTGATGGGCTTCGGTCTGTCGCAGGATGCAATCCACTCCCCTAACGAGAGCTATGGTCTTGACCAGTTCGCCAAGGGTGTGCATACCATACTGCTCTTCTACAAATATTTCGCAGAATAAACCTTACACACAACATAGTATGAAACGATTTCTAACCCTTATTTTGGCCCTCTGCACAATATGCTCGGCAGAGGCAGCCTACAACGTCAAGAAGATTAAGGCCGCAAAGGATGTGACTCTGACCGGCGTGGTATATTGTGGCGACGAGCCGCTGGCAGGCGTGAGTGTGTCGGACGGCGTGAATGTGACCAAGACGGATGCCAAGGGCATCTACACCTTGAAGTCCGACAAGCGCTACGGCCACGTATATATCTCTACCCCATCGGGTTATGCGCCGAAATTTATGGGCGACGTGCGCCTCGCACATTGGCAGGCAACTACCGCTCCGGCAACCAAGCGTGAGCGTCACGACTTCGAGTTGGAGAAGGTCAACGACAAGAAGTTCTCGCTTCTGATGTTTTCGGACTCGCACCTGTGCAACGACAAGAAGGTGGAGGATTTAAGATACTTTCAGGAGCTCTGCCTCCCTGCCATCAAGCGTGCTTGTGCCCGAAACTACGGAACGCTGACCTACGCCATCAACCTTGGCGATGTCACTTGGGACAGATTCTGGTACGAAACGGGCTTCGATATCGAGCGTGTGCCGTCGTATCTGGTCGAGCAGGGTTTTCCGGTGCCATTCCTCTGCGTTATGGGCAACCACGACTACGACCCATCGACGCAGCCGAATGACGATACCGATATGAAGGGCTCGCTCCGTTTCCGCAAGGTCTTTGGCCCGACCCACTTCTCGATGAACATCGGCAATGTACACCTTGTGTTGCTGGATAATATCGTCTATAAGAACGAGGTTAAGGCCGACCAGAAACGTCACAAGGGCGTTGTCGGCTCCCGCAACTACGACCTCTACGTCGATGATGTACAGTTGGAGTGGTTGCGCCAGGATTTGGCATCGGTGAGCAAGGATACGCCACTTGTCGTATGTATGCACGCCCCGCTCTTCACCCGTAATGGCGACGGCTTGCAAGTTTCGGGCTTTACGGATGAGCGTGCAGAGCCTTTTGTCGAGCTGTTGAAGGATTATGAGTCGGTGCGCATCTTCTCCGGCCACAAGCATCAGAATATCTCGAATGTTCACCCCGCCTACCCTAACATCACAGAGTGTAACCTCACCGCCATTGCCGGCGACCTCTGGAAGACTCCGAATGTGAGCGGCACAAATATTGGCGAGGATGGCGGCGATGCAGGCTTCTTCTGCTGCACATTTGACGGCAAGGAGTTCACGAAGAGCTGGCACAGCGTCGAGAAGGGCGAGCAGGTACCATTCCGCACCTACGACATCAACGGCCTGCGAGAGAGATATGCCACAAGCGAGAGCCTCCGCCACCTCTGCGAGTTGCACCCCAACCAGACCAACTATGCCGAGGCGCAGTACGAGAACTACATATATGTAAACTGCTTCCACTGGGAGGAGGGCTGCACGCTCACCATCAGCGAGAATGGCCAAAAGTTGGAGGTTGAGCAGGTGTCGGATAGCGACCCTCGTGCTGCGGAGGTCATCTTTGCGCCTGCACGTGCCAAGTCGAAGCAGATGCACGGCAAGACCAACGAACTCTCCCGCTGCTACCATATGTTCCGTGCCAAGGCCGCATCGAAGAATGCCGACGTTACGGTTACGCTCACAACCCCTTACGGCGAGACCTTCACGCAGACACACGTGCGCCCTGCCGAGTATCCGCTCTATTACACCAAATAGTCTGTTCTGACAAAAAAAAGATGAGGCTGTCCGCAAATCGGGGACAGCCTCACTTCGTTATATATCGCCTATTAACGCTGCTCGGGAACTATATAGCTCTTCCGCTCGGCGTGTTCGTAGTATTGTTGAACAAACGCCTTTATCGCCATCTCGACGTTTGGGTCGTACTCACTTTCGAGTAGGTTGTTTGTGCGAGAAATATCCGATATTTCGTAGATTTCGTGCACAGTACCCTCGCTAAATATGTGTATATGGCGGGCGGTAAACACCTTGTACTCTCCATTATCATACACGATGGTCATCGGCTTCGAGTCGGAGTTGAAAACATCCCTGCCATAGGCAAAATATGGAGCGTCGTAGTTAAGAATGCCCAGCAGGGTCGGCATAATATCTATCTGCGACACCGACTCGTCGCATACTCCTTGCAGCGATTTGTCGGGCGTATAGAGCAGGCCTATGATATGGAAATCTCCGGGCGAGAGGTTTGTGCGCTCGGCATAATGCTCGCAGGAGACGTGGTCTGCAACAAATACGAAGATGGTCTTGTCGAACCACTCCTTATCCCTATTCTCCGCAAAGAAGTTCTCTATCGCACCGTCCAGATATGCCGCACAAGGCTGCATCGGCGTATCGCCCTTCGGCAGGCGAGCCTTCCACTCCGCCGGCGTAACAAAAGGATGATGCGAGAAGGTGGTAAATATCGAGGCGAGGAATGGTTGCGTAAGGCGGTCTATGCTCTCGCCCATAAAAGAGAGGAACTTGTCATCCCAGATGCCCCAGTATCCATCAAAGTCGTTGTGGCCGTGCGCCCTCTCGTAATCCTCCTTGCTCAAACACCTCTCAAATCCCGCCGAGACGGCATACGCATCAAAGCCCATAGAGCCACGCTCGGAGCCGCAGAAGAAAGCTGTCGAGTAGCCCTTGTCACGCAACAATGCGGGCAGCGGCCGACTCTCGCCAAGCGACTGGGGCATCAGCATAAACGGCTTTACAAGCGAAGGGATTGAGCCCCAGATGCTCGGCAACGCCTGTATGGAGCGTTTGCCGTTGGAGTACATACGTCTGAAAGCGTACCCGTTCTGCATAAGAGAGTCGAGGAATGGGGTATAACCCCTCTGCTCGCTACCATCGTACAAGTCGGGAGCAAGAAAAGCCGAATTCTCTGCCGACATACTCTCAATGACGAAGATGACGACATTTCGGGGCGTGAACTCCTGCTTCGGGGTCGGGAAGTGGTAAGGCGTATAGGTATCTGCAAGCTGTTCGCCATCAAAGTAGCGAGGCACCTCCAAGCGATTGCCGCCGATTGTGCGAATGATGCAGTAAGGATTCGACAAGACAATATTTGCTTTATCTCCGGTCTTGGCGAATTTGAGCGAGTAGGGAATCGCTGTCGGGCGTGCCATACGGCTTAATCCGCCACGTATGCCTGCCACGCACAACACAAGAGAGAGGCAAAGCACGGCGGCATTTGCCAAGTAGTACCCCCCCCTTTGAGCATAGAGGCGGGTGCAATCTTGCGGCGATAACCCCAAGCGAGCAGTGCAATCAGCCCTACCCCGACCAGCACAAGGTGCAGGTTCTCTGCTGCGAACTTAAATATTAGTTGCAACGAGTTTGAATTGTCGGCAAAAAACAGCTCCTCGGCAGTAAATCGCTTCTGCGTATAGCGGAAGTAGATGGCATCAGAGAGGTTTATCGCCACACAGATAGCCCCCACGACCACATAGTACCAGAAGAGCACAGCCTGATAGAGCCTATGCTCCCTCAACCGCAATGGCAGCAGACTCAATAAAATCCACACTCCGAAGGCATAGCATACGGATATGGTGTCAAAGCGCAAGCCTCCGTAT
Source organism: Alistipes sp. (assembly GCA_017483225.1). Taxonomy (GTDB): domain Bacteria; phylum Bacteroidota; class Bacteroidia; order Bacteroidales; family Rikenellaceae; genus Alistipes. The sequence continues at coordinate 6,611 of JAFULF010000006.1, read as the reverse complement.
ATGAGGGCGGGGAGTTCTGCCGCCTCAATATCTCCCAATATAGGAAGATTATAGAGGGCGAAAGCCACCCTGCACAGCATCAACACGGCATAGAGCAACACTATGCGATAAAGGGTAAGTACGGGAAATATCCTGCAAAAATGTGCCATAAACTATGAATTATATCGGATGATAGTCGGGCGACGGCTCCAAACAACTCGTTGCAACGCCTCCTACTCGGCAGGATGACACCTCTCCGAGAGCTGTTTGAGGAGCTCCCGACAGCCGTTTTCGAGCATCCCGATAACAAGATGAAAGCCCTCCACGCCCTCGTAGTATGGGTCGGGAACGTAGTGGTAGTCGGGGTATTCCGTCGTGAACTCGGTCATACGATAGAGTTTGTCGAGGTACTTGCGCTCCGGAGCAAGACGGCTCACCTCCTCGTAGTTGCTGTCGTCCATAACGATAATCATATCGAAGTTGTAGTAGTCCTCCTCCCGCACCTGACGTGCACGATGTGTAAGGTTGTAGCCGTGAGAGGCCGCCGCCTGAACCATACGAGGGTCGGGCAGATTGCCTGCGTGCCACCCCATAACACCTGCCGAATCGACCTCTATGCACTTCTGCAATCCCGCCTCGGCAACCATCTTCTCCATAATGCCATTAGCCGCCGGCGAACGACATATATTTCCCAGACAGACAAATAATACTCGCTGTTTCATATTAAATAGGCAAAGACTGCGATAGCCCTGACGACTATCGCAGTGATTTACATTTAATAATATCCTTTACCACGCAAAGAGTGGATAGTTTGCCATCAGGGCATTGACCTCGGCACGAACCTCGGCGATATTCTGCTCGTTCTCAGGGTCGTGCAGCACTCGGTCGATAAGCGACACGATAACCTCCATCTGCTCCTCCTTCACACCTCGGGTGGTGATTGCAGGGGTACCGAAGCGCAAGCCCGAAGTCTGGAACGCCGAGCGGCTATCAAACGGCACCATATTCTTATTGGTGGTGATATCGGCAGCCACAAGAGCCTTCTCTGCCACCTTGCCGGTCAGTTCTGGGAACTTGGTGCGCAAATCAACCAAAATAAGGTGGTTGTCGGTGCCGCCCGAGACGATGTTGTAGCCTCGCTTGACAAATGCCTCCGAGAGGGCCTTGGCGTTCTTCACAACCTGCTGCTGGTACTCCTTGAACGAAGGGTCGAGAGCCTCGCCGAATGCCACAGCCTTGGCGGCGATGACATGTTCAAGCGGTCCGCCCTGAATACCCGGGAAGACTGCCGAGTTGAGAATCTGCGACATCTTCTTAACGACACCCTTCGGCGTGGTCAAGCCCCACGGGTTGTCGAAGTCCTTGCCGAGGAGGATGATACCTCCACGAGGGCCACGCAGCGTCTTGTGGGTTGTCGAGGTCACGATATGTGCGTACTTGACAGGGTTTTCGAGCAGGCCTGCCGCAATAAGACCTGCGGTGTGGGCCATATCAATCATAAGCAGTGCGCCCACCTTGTCGGCAATCTCACGCATACGGGCGTAGTCCCACTCACGGGAGTATGCCGATGCTCCACCGATGATGAGCTTCGGCTTGCACTCCATAGCCTTTGCCTCCATCTCGTCGTAATCTACACGGCCGTCGCTCTCCTTCACCGAGTAGCTTACGGCGTTAAAGTAGGTACCCGACATATTCACTGCCGAGCCGTGCGAGAGGTGTCCTCCGTGCGAGAGGTTAAGACCGAGGAAGGTGTCGCCCGGTTTCAGCACAGCGAAGAATACCGCCATATTGGCCTGTGCGCCCGAGTGAGGCTGAACATTGGCGTACTCCGCACCATAAAGGCGGCAGATGCGCTCGATGGCCAGGCTCTCCACCTTATCCACTACCTCGCAACCTCCATAATAGCGTGCCGCAGGATAGCCCTCGGCGTATTTGTTGGTCAGAACGGAGCCCATAGCGGCAAGCACGTTGTCGCTAACAAAGTTCTCGGATGCGATAAGTTCGATGCCGTGCATCTGACGCTCACGCTCGGCGGCGATGAGCTCAAATAATTGAGAATCGTTTTTCATATAATTATCAGTGTGTTACGTTATTTTTATCATTTCTTTCCCCCAAAGGTACGGTATTTTTCAAATAAAATGGCTATCTTTGGCGAGATTTATTTAACATTTTGTTATAAAAAACAGATTTTATTATGAAACTTCTTGAAGGAAAAGTGGCACTTATCACAGGTGCAGGAAGGGGAATTGGTAAGGCTGTTGCTACCGCTTTTGCAGAGCAGGGCGCAGATATCGCATTTACCGATTTGGAGTTGAATGATGCAGTTCTTGCCACAGCGGCAGAATTGGAGAAGTTTGGTGTTCGTGTAAAGGCTTATGCATCAAATGCTGCGAACTTCGAGCAGACTCACGAGGTTGTCGAGCAGATTATGGCAGACTTCGGCCGTATCGACGTACTGGTAAACAACGCCGGCATTACAAAGGATGGCCTTATGATGCGTATGAGCGAGGCGCAGTGGGATGCCGTTATCAACGTGAATTTGAAGTCGGCATTCAACTTTATCCACGCCGTAACGCCTGTTATGGCTCGTCAGCGTGGTGGCTCTATTATAAATATGTCGTCGGTTGTGGGCGTGAGCGGCAATGCCGGCCAGTGCAACTACTCGGCATCCAAGGCGGGTATGATTGGTCTGGCGAAGTCTATCGCCAAGGAGATGGGCCCTCGTGGCATCCGTGCAAACTGCATCGCTCCGGGCTTCATCATTACCGAGATGACCGCACAGCTGCCGGAGGAGATTCGTGAGCAGTGGAACAAGACGATACCTATGCGTCGTGGCGGCACTCCGGAGGAGGTTGCAAAGGTGGCACTCTTCCTCGCATCCGACCTCTCGTCGTATGTTACGGGTCAGGTCGTACACTGCTGCGGCGGTATGAACTGCTAAAATCCGGAAAATGATTATGTAAAATACCCTTCGAGCAGTTGAAGGAAACAATATTAAACGGTAGCGGTAAAAACCGCTACCGTTTAATTGTTGGCTGCCATTATTTGGTAATGATGCAAAAAGTGGCGCTTTTTGCATCATTACCCATTATTTTACAAACTCCCTCCATGATTTATTTACGATTACCGGAGGACAATGCCTTGCATCATTATTGTATATCATTGGCTCGCAGGAGAGTGTGTTTGTCGTCGCTGTTGCAGTACGATTGCGAGCATCCCACTCTACAAACTCTTCGTAATTGTACTCCCAACTCTCGCCATAGGCCAACTTGTGGATACGGTAGTAGATAGCCTCACGTGATGGAGCATTGAAATTTCCCGCTTCGTCTTCATTCATAACTGAGTTGCGAGATGGTCGCCATACACCTTCTTCCCAAAGCGCACCACCTTCGTATATACCGACCTCGTTAGCATAACGAGCATCACTCAGGAAATGACTCCAACAGATGGATGCAGGATCGTCTGTAATATCAACATTCTTAGACCAACCCCAATCATGATGGAAAACTTTGGATCTACAAAGATAATCTCTCCAGACATACTCATCTTGCAGTTTTCCAAATCCATGACCACATGCCTCATGGGTGATATAGTAATCAAGTTCTGACACTGCACAGTAAACTTTGGCTATCGAGAATCCACTACCATAATCATCCGATAGGTCCTCTGGATCATACATAGTACACATGCCTCGTGAAAAAAGCCCAGGCCATTCGCTATTGGTCACATAAACTGCAACCACAGTATTATCCATTTTCTCTTCTGGCACAGCATTAAGAGTATATTTGATACATGCCTCTTTGTCAACGCTAACACCGTTGCTCGCAATAATTGCGCTCAACTTAGAAGTCTGGCCCTCAATTAGAGATGCAACATTGACATAACTTACATTAAAGAACTCTCTAAAACTCTTAAATGGCTCTCTGGTAAAAAATGCATTGTACATAGCCTCCATATCAGCTCTATATGTTCCGTCGGCAATTTGTCTGTCGCTATATTTGTCGCCCATCAAGACAATCTCTATGCCATTGCCTTTTGTCGCTGTTTGTAATTTAACCACAGTCCCGTCTTGTGAGAAGTCTGTCGATATATAATACTTGTCGGTATCAATAGCAGGCAGATTCTCAAATTCATACCCCTTCATATACGGGCCAAATTCATTATACCAAGCACTATTCTGATATAGAGATAATGATCCTTTGGGAACAAAGACGGATAAGTTATTTGGATAGTTACAATAGCAAGCACTAAACCACCTAGGAGGTATAGGGGCTCGAAGATATATCGTTTCGAGATTTAGGCACCAGTGAAATGGATTATAATGACCCCATTCTATTTCTTTTGTATTCGCAGATATCGTGACTGATTTTAGACTTTGGCAGTCCGAGAAAGCATAACCTCCAATTCTTATAACCTGATCTCCCATCGTAATTGTTTCAAGATTTGCGCTATGAAACGCAAATTCCGCTATTTGGGTGATATTGTCTGGAATCCTGTAATCTTTTGGTCCTTTTTTGATAGCATATAGTACAAGTTTTTTTTTCGGAGACAATACAACTATGGTCTTCGGATGTTACATCTCCATATACTGCCTCTAAATTATCACAGCCATCGAATGTTGTGTGATCTATATTTTTGAGAGTGCTCGGAAGAGTTACAACTCTTAGAGACTTACAGTTCTCAAAAGCTTTATCTCGCAACGACACAACCCCTTCGGAAAGAGTAATCTCCGCCAACTTAGGACTGTTACGAAATGCAGTGCTATAAACCTGTTTCACCCCTGCCGGAGTTGTATATTCTGTTATGTTTTTAGAGGCGAAGGCTGCTAATGTACCATCAATTATCACACAGCGACCATCTTCACTTACATTATGACCTGTAAATTGTATCATATTGCCATCATTTATGCTGCTGCAAAAATTAAGGTTTTGAGGAATATGTAGAGTCGTTAAGTTAGGAGCATTGTAAATTCCTCTTTCATTAATCGTCTCGGTGGTTTTTGGTAGATACAACTCAGAGAGTTTGCTATTTGGGTCAGATAATGCATATATATTGATAGTTGTTATAGTTCCATCGCACTTAATCTTACCTATTCCATTCTCGTATGTGTGTGATATAATCGCAGCATTAAATGGCTGCTCGGTGAATCTTTCACAATAACGAGTGTTATACTTCTTACCATCCAATGTTCTGTACCAAATTTCATCATCAGGAACAAGTTCCGGGTCGATATATGATGTTCCCATCTGTTTCACTGTAATAATATGCTGATTTGCATTGCCGTCAAGAAGTGTGATGGTCCCCTCTCGAATTTCATTCAGAGAACATTTTGCCACATCGAAGCATAAATTTCGTGTCTCTAATGCTCGTGTGGAGACCTGGCTAATCCAACTCTCTGCTCCTTCGGACAATCTTACTTTTACCGTTGAATTCGTTTGGATATCAAACTCCAATCGTCCTCCCTCTGTGCCTAACACATACGCAGTTTTGTCCAACATAATGGTCCACTTTCTTTCTTGATAGATAGTTAGAGTTTCTGTAAGACCATACTCTTTGTTAGCAAAATTTATTTTTGCACTGCGAGAGTTTTCTGTATCAAGGTTCTCGGAGATCTCAAAATAGAACCTATTTGTTGATGTAGATTTAGTGGTATCTTCTGAGATCCAATCTATGTCGGATGGTATCTCGACGGTAACATCAACATTGCTCTTGACGTCTATATAGGCAGTATGCCTATGTGAGGATTTATTTATTCTATTCTTAGAAAGCACAATGGCAGGTTTTGTTCCCTCTTGATATATGGTTATATCTTCGCTACATGAGCCACATTTAACGGTAATCACACCCGTTCTTACCTCTTCTTCATCACTGGGAGCGATTTTGAATACAAGATTCGATGTGGTCATAGCTCGTGTGCCTTCGTATGTTATCCATGACTTGGCCTCCTTATCAATAACATATTCAATACTGGCATTTGCCGTAGTCTCGATAACGACCTCGCCACCCTCAACGGGGATCTCAAACTTCGAGGATGTGATAGTGAGCGCATCCTCAGGCTTCTGCGACACTCTGAGGTACTCCGATTTACCAGCATTGAGGACAACCGTAGCAGAGCGGTCGTAGGCAGTATCATTGGCGGTGGTGGTAATTGTTACGCTCGACTTGCCCATTGGTCCGCTTGCAGGTTCGACAGAGCACCAGCTGTCAGCTCGATTGTTTAATATGCGGGCTGTCCACGGCGCTGTGGCATCAAATGTTACAACTGCTGAGCCGCCCTTTGCCGTAAAGTCGGTCATGGCAGAGATGATGGTGATTGTCCCTTCAGAAGATGCATTATTGCCATCGTCGATGTCATCTCCATCCTTGTTGCACCCTGCCATGAGTAGCAATGCAACAACAATCCAGAATTTGAACAATTTCTTCATAATATTGTCGTTATTGCCCACCAACACCTAATGGGATAATAAAAAAAGAAAGCGTGGTGCTGAAAACGGCTCACTGTAAAATTCCGGTGGGGCGATAGCGTAAAATTATTACCTTTGCGGTATGGGAAAGCGTAAAGAGAAGATAGAAGATCCATTGAAGTTGTTGTTGCCGGGGGTGATATACGACTATTTTGAGTTGGTGCATAC
>JAFULF010000005.1 GCA_017483225.1 Alistipes sp. | reverse complement strand
TACCATAATGTTTATGAATGCAATCTATCGAATAGCCATCTTCGAGCATCCTCATATATTTGAGCAATGCTCCATAATCGTGTTTTTTGCGCATAAAGAAACCCCAAAAGTTTTTTGTCTAATCTTTTGGGGTCAATTCATTCCTACGCATCTTCTTTTGTCACCGAGAATAGAGGTTGGTGCTATAAACAGAAAGTATATGCCAACTCAAAAGCACAAATCAAACATTCCGTTTCCGACACCATCAAATCCGAAGTTTTCATTCATAGACCTATTTGCAGGTATTGGGGGATTTAGAATTGCGTGCCAGAACATAGGGGGTAAGTGTGTATTTTCCTCCGAATGGGACTACCACGCACAAAAGACATACGCTCACAACTTTGGGGATTATCCCTCCGGAGATATAACAGACGAATCCGTAAAACAATCAATACCACAACACTTTGATTTGTTGTGTGGCGGATTTCCATGTCAAGCATTCTCCATTGCGGGTTATCAAAAAGGATTCGAGGATACACGAGGAACTTTATTCTTTGATGTTGCGGAGATTATCAGAAGGCATCGCCCAAAAGCAGTATTCTTGGAAAATGTAAAAAATCTCAAAAATCACGACAAGGGAAACACTTTTAAGGTTATTAAGAAAACTCTTGAAAACCTCAACTATGTTGTGTATGACAAAGTGATGAATGCGATGGACTATGCCAATGTTCCGCAGAACCGAGAGCGTATCTTTATCGTGTGCTTTGATTTGGAGCAAGTACCGAATCATAAATCTTTCTCTTTCCCTCAAAGGCAAAAACTAACACACAACATACACGACTGCATCAGACAGTCAGAACATAATCCTAAATTGTTCTATGGAGAATCAATGGGGCATTTCTCGGAATTGAAACGAGATATAACATCAAAAGATTCCATATACCAATGGAGAAGAGTATATGTCCGTGAAAATAAGAGTGGCGTTTGCCCAACCCTTACTGCCAATATGGGAACAGGAGGACACAATGTACCGCTGATTTTAACCGATTTAGGAATACGCAAACTATCCCCGAAAGAGTGCTTGAATTTCCAAGGGTTTCCACAGAACTACACATTCCCCGCTACTATTCCACAATCTGCATGTTACAAGCAAGCAGGAAATTCAGTAGTTGTTCCACTAATCCAACAAGTATGTGAGCAGATATGTATGGTAATCTTGAAGAGTTTCTAAGGAATTGGAAGGGCAATAGTACGTACTTCGAGATGCTTCAACTTATGGCAAGCATTTCAAGATTATTTTCCGAAAGTAGTATTCCATATCTGGATTACAGGCTTACGGAGAATCTGTTTTGCAAATACTACAATGCTCAAAATGATGCCCGCTCTTGCACTGCCTATGATGCTCGTTTGTCAAATCTTGGTATAGGCATCAAAACCTTTGGCATCAAGGCTGGACATTCTGTGGAGAAAATTGCCGAATTTAACAAGTTAAAACCTAAACTGGATGGCCTTCGAGGGGTGGATTTAGCAAGGAAAATCTCCCTATTCAGAAATGAGAGAATGGAGTTTTCAAATAACACATACGATGTTTTTGAAACCCAATATCATATTGTTGGAAGGCAAGAGGGGTGCTTGAAAATTTTTAACACCCCATACGATATGGTACACATCGATAACATATGCGATATTGAGGATAAGGAGGCATCTATATCGTTCAACGATGGCATAAACGAGTACTCGTTTAACAAGAGCAAAAGCGTTCTGTTGAGGAGATTTGATTTGCCAACCAATAATATTGAAATACCTGTAAATATTTTAGGAGAACCTCTTGAATTGCTCGCTCAATTACTTCACGACAACTATCAATACGACACATTAAGCAATACGAAAATTATCCTTGCTCCATCCGAAACAAAAGGCGTGGACTATGTCATACTACCGCTATACAGTAAGAGAGGAGGAGTGCCTACTGTACAAGAGAAGAGCGGGCTTAATCAATGGAATGCAGGAGGTCGCCGAAGAGACGACAACGAGGTATATATCCCAATTCCTAAATCCATACACAAACTATATCCAAATTTCTTCCCAAACCGAGATTGTCCATTTGAGTTAATTTTACCTAATGGGGAGTCACTATCAGCCAAAGTTTGCCAAGAGGGAGGAAAAGCATTGATGTCTAACCCAAATTCTGCATTAGGAGAGTGGATATTGAGAAAAGTGCTACGCAAACCTATTGGAGCCTTGGTTACAATAGACGACCTCAATACCTATGGCATAGATAGCGTTAAGATAACAGACACTCACAAAAATAACCTCAATGGAGAGAGTGTGTTCAAAATAGAGTTTTCGAACTCTGCATACGAAGATTATTCTGCCTTCATAGAATAGTGAACTATTGTTTAATGGTTTAGGGGAGGTTTTACCTCCCCTAATTGGTTATCTTGCGACAGAATCAAATTGCTACAATGCCAGACAAGATAACAATCTACAAAAACAAACTGCGAAGCCATTATGCCTGCTTTTTGTAGGTGAGGGTGGCGAGGGTGTTGAAAACTATTGCGAAGATGCCCAAGGCTGCAAAGTTCTGCCACATATCCACGAAGGTTGTACCTTTGAGATAGACCGAGCGCAGGATGTCGATAAAGTAGCGTGGAGGCAGGAGTATCGTGAAGTATTGCGCCCATTGCGGCATAGAGTCGATAGGCGTGAGCAGTCCGCTCATAAGCATAAAGAGCATAATAAAGAAGAACATCACGAACATCGTCTGCTGCATAGTCTCCGAGAAGTTGGCTATCATAAGGCTAAATCCCGAAATCACGAGGACGAAGAGTGCGGCGCCAAAGTATATCAGTCCCACAGAGCCGACAGGAGCAAGACCATAGACGAGCCACGCCACAATCATAGCCACGGTGAGTACAAAGAGTCCGATAAGCCAATACGGAACGAGCTTGCCGAGCGTGAACGTAAGGCGGGATACGGGGGTGACATTTATCTGCTCGATAGTTCCGCTCTCCTTCTCGCCCACGATACTCAGGGCCGGTATAAATCCGCAAATGAGTATGAAGAGTATAATCATCAGTGCAGGAATCATATAGTGGCGGTAGTTGAGCGTCGGGTTATAGCGATTCTCGATGGTCACCAGCTCCGACACCCCGACGGGCGACTTCTCGCCCCGCAGCTCCACAAGCGTGCGGGCGATGGTCTGCACGACATACTGCATACCGATTCCTCCCTTTGTGGCATTTACGGCATTGGCGATGATGCTGATACGCTCGGCAGTACCACTCATCATATCTCGCTCGAAGTGGTCGGGAATCTGCACAATAACATCTGCCCCACCCTGCTCCAACGCCTCCATAGCAAGCGGAAACTCTGCCGTAGTGGCAGAGAGGGTCAGGTACTCCGAGGCCTCGATATGCGAGGCGATACGGCGTGAGGTGGTCGAGCGGTCGAGGTCAACGACTGCCACATTCACATTCCTCACATCCATAGTCATAACCAGCGGCATAAGGAGCATTATCACAATTGGAAATATGATTATCAGCTTAGGCAGGAACGAGTTGCGACGTATCTGCAAGAACTCCTTCTGAAACAGCACGAAAAATCTTCTCATAGCGACAATAATTTATATAGTCTATTCGAGTCTATCGTTAAACTTTTTGAGCGACACGCCCAGCAGCACGACGGTCATACCGAGCAGTATCGTACAGTCTTTCCACACGACCACCATCGGCACTCCCTGAATCATCATCTTGCGCACGGCGTCGATATACCAGCGGGCAGGCACGATATTCGACACCACCTGAAAGAACTTGGGCAGGTTTTCAATAGGGAACAACATACCCGAGAGCATCAGGATAGGCATCATCATAACCATAGCCGAGACAAGCAGTGCGGCGACCTGTGTCGAGGCGATTGTCGAGACGAGCAGTCCGAGCGACAGCGACAGCACAAGGTAGAGCAGCGAGAGGGAGAATATACCCATCACACCGCCCGACATCGGCACCCCCAGAAGGTAGCGAGCCAGAAGCAGAATGGTAACCAAGACGATGCACGAGATGGTGAAGTAGGGAATCATCTTGGCGAAGATAATCTTGAATGGTCTGACGGGCGACACGAGCAGCACCTCCATAGTGCCCACCTCCTTCTCCCTCACAATCGACACCGAGGTCATCATTGCACAGACGAGGATGAAGATGAGGCCCATAATGCCCGGCACGAAGTTGTAGGCCGAGCGCATCTGCGGGTTGAACAACATTCGGGTCTCGAACATCGACTGCGCCGAGGCTGTACCGAGCAGTATATTTTGCAGGTACGCCGTAGCCGAGCCCGCAGTATTGACATTCGAGGCATCGAGGATAAGCTGTATTATAGGCTCCGTAGGCACGCCGGCCGCTGCTTGCGCCGCACGGCGGTCATAGTCCGCAGCGAAGAGTACCACCGCCATAACCTTGCCGGAGCGGAGGCATTCGTCTATTTGGTCACTCTCGATATAGCCCTTGAAGGTAAAATACTCATTCTGCGAGAGCCTCTCGACGGCATCCTTGACACCATCGGTACGCTCGGGTGCAACCACTGCCACATTGATATTATTGACCTCGGTCGAGATGGCAAAGCCGAAGAGTATCATCAACACCACGGGGATAAGCATCACCACGAGCATTGTGCGGGTATCACGCAGAATATGCAGCGACTCCTTCTTTACGAATGACAGAAAATTACCCTTCATAGCCTACTCTGCTCGTTTAGCGCCACGAGCCAGCGTGCGGAACACCTCGTCCATTGTCTCTGCGGCAAATTGTTGTTTCAGTCGGGCGGGGGTATCGAGTGCCTGCACCCGTCCATCAACCATAATGGATACACGTGTGCAGTACTCCGCCTCATCCATATAGTGGGTCGTCACGAAAATCGTCGTACCCCCATCGGCAGCCTCGTAGATAAGTTCCCAGAATTGGCGACGGGTCATCGGGTCAACACCTCCCGTCGGCTCATCCAGAAAGACCACCTCCGGGCGGTGTATCGTGGCTATGGCAAAGGAGAGCTTCTGCTTCCAACCAAGAGGTAGCGAGCCGACAAGCGCATTGCGCTCCGACGAGAAGTTGAGCCTCTCCAACAGCTCGGCGGCACGCTGCTCCGTCTCCCTCTTCGACAGGCCGTAAATACCGGCAAAGAGGTTTATATTCTCCCAGACGGTCAAATCGTTATATAGCGAGAATCGTTGGCTCATATATCCGATATAGCGCTTTATCTCCTCGCCCTCTCTCATCACATCGTAGCCCGCAACCGTGCCACTGCCCGAGGTAGGAAAGCTCAACCCGCAGAGCATACGCATAGCCGTAGTTTTGCCTGCGCCATTGGCACCGAGGAAACCGAAAATCTCCCCTCGTCGCACGTCAAACGAGATTCTATCCACAGCGGTAAAGTCGCCAAAGCGTTTGGTCAGCTCTCGCACCGATATTACTACATCACTCATCGCTTCATCAGTTTAATAAATACATCTTCGATGGTTGGCGTCGCAGGCTCAATATGCAAATCCTCGAAGTCACTCAACGCCCTCACAAACTGCTCCTTGTCAAACGTATCGTCCACAACCAGATGGTGGCTCTCGCCGAATGGGTAGCACTGCACCACGCCCTGCTGCCTTCGTGCCGCCTCCAAGAGCGCAAAGGTACGTCGGGAGCGGATAGCGTAGAGCGGCGAGCGGAACTGCCCGACAATGCCCGTAGGGGTGTCGATACCCAGAATATGTCCCTCATTACAGAGTGCTATGCGGTCACAGCGTGAGGCCTCGTCCATATAGGGCGTGGAGACCAGAATCGTAATACCTCGCTGCTTCAACCCCGCAAGCATATCCCAGAACTCGCAGCGTGACACGGCATCTACGCCCGTAGTAGGCTCGTCCAGAAACAGAACGCTCGGACGATGGATAAGGGCGCACGAGAGGGCGAGCTTCTGCTTCATACCGCCCGACAACTTGCCGGCTCGGCGTGTGCGGAACGGGGCTATCTGCTTATAGATAGGCTCTACAAGGTCGTATGACTCCTCCACCCCGACACCAAAGAGGGCGGCAAAGAAGCCCAGATTCTCCTCGACCGAGAGGTCGGGATAGAGCGAGAATCGTCCCGGCATATAGCCCACTCGTGAGCGGATGGCAAGGTAATCCTTCACCACATCCAGCCCATCGACCTTCGCCTCTCCGCCGTCGGGCAGCAGCAGTGTCGTGAGCAGGCGGAAGAGCGTGGTCTTTCCTGCGCCATCGGGGCCGATGAGGCCGAACAACTCGCCACGACGCACCGCAAACGATACGCCGTCGAGGGCCTGCACCCGTCCGTAGCTCTTCGCAAGATTATTTACTTCGATGGCATACATACTACAATCGCACCTCTCCTGCAAGGCCTATCTTCAATCGGCCATCGTTCTTGACGGCAATCTTCACGGCATAGACCAGATTGGCTCGTGAGTCACGAGTCTGGATGCTCTTCGGGGTAAATTCGCTCTCGGCCGAAATCCAGGCGATACGACCCGTATAGTCGTAGCGCTCATCACCTCCGAAGTCGGCCGTAACGGTCACCTCATCCCCCAACTTGATTGTCGAGAGCTGGTCGGAGGTAAAATAGGCACGAAGATAGATATTTTCGAGGTCGGCAACCTTCATCAGAGGCTTGCCCGCCGTCGCCAGCTCGCCCGCCTCGGCATACTTCACCAGCACCGTACCGCTGACGGGCGACACGATGCGACACTTGGCGATACGGTCGCCCAGCAGTTCGATTTGCGCCTCCATAGCGGCGGCGTTATCGTTGATGCTCGCCGTATTCTTGTCGAGGGTCGAGATGGTTGCCGAGAGTTGGCTCTCCAACACCCGAATCTGCGCCTCGATATCGTCACGCTGCTTGGTTGTCGAGGCTCCATCTCGCAACATATTGTTCACTCGCTGCAACTCAGAACGCTGCTTGGCAATCTGCTCCTTCAACGAGGCAACCTGCGCCTTCACGTCGGGGCGGGATGCCAGCAGGGCCGACTGCTGCGCCGCAAGCTGCTTGCGTTGCAGGTGGAGTTGCACGCTGTCAACGGCACCGACGACCTCGCCGGCAACCACCGTCGTCCCCTCCTCGGCATCAAAGTAGAGGATTCTACCCATAGCCTCTGCCGAAACCACGACCTCCGTAGCCTCAAATGTTCCCTGTGCATCGAACTCTGCCTCCTTGCCACACGATGCGACGAGCACCGCTGCGGCGATATATATAATTCTCTTCATAACTTATTGATTTAATGTGGTTTTCAATCTGTACATTGCTTGCAACAACTCTATCTCATGGGTCGAGCGGTTGAGTGTTGCGGTGGTCTCGTCGGTGATTTTGCGCAGTAAGTCCGTCGCATCTATAACGCCGTGTTCGAGCCTCGACTCGGCCGCCATACGCACCGAGCGACGCAGCTCCACGATGCGGTCATCATCCTCCACGGCACGGCGCAGGCGGGCAATCTCGCCATCCTGCTGCATGGTCTGCATCTCGGTATTGAACAGGAATATATCCCGCTGAACGGCAATCTGTCGCTTGGCAGTATTGAGCTTTTCGAGGTTGTTCTTCTTGGTGTAGAATGCCCCGATATTCCACTGCATACGCACACCGACCATAGCGTTCAGGCTCCACTCCGACGACATCATACTCTTGAACATATCCATACCCGGATAGCCGTAGTAACCCTGCGCAAAGAGCGAAAAGCGTGGCATTACCGAGGTATTTATCGCCTTGCGCTGTGCATCAATCTTACTCTCCTGCGAGGCAAACATCGCAAGCTCGGGGCGTGCCGAGGTACGGCTTGCCAACGTCTGCATCACGGGACGCTCCAACACCTTGCTACGGAGCGGCTGACCGATAAACACCTCCAACATCCGGCGGAAGTTCGCTCGTGAGGAGTCCACCTGCCCGAGCGTCTGACGGGCCGTGAGCAGCTCCGCCTCTATCGCATCGACATCCGCCTGCATCGCCACACCATTGTTATAATAGGTGCGCATACGGCTCAGATTGCTCTCCAACACCCCAATCAAGGCCTCGGTTTGCGCCATACGCTCGTCGAGGAGCAGGATGCCGAAGTAGAGGTCATCCACCCTCGACTGCAAGCCGTAGAGCGACACATCCAGACGACTGCGCTGCTCGGCAGCCTCCGCCTCGGCAATAGCCCGATTGGCTCTCGACTGCCCGCCATCCCAGATGTTCTGCTGGATGTCGATGGCCACCTTGTATTGGTCCTTGCGAATGCCCGCCATCTCCACACCATTGGCGGTGAGCATCTGCTGAAAGAGCTCCGGATAGGTTGGCGTTGCCGACTGGTAGGTCGCCTGCCCCGAGAGCACAACCTGCGGAATCCACGCCCGAGCGGCGTTGGAGAGGTTATACTGCTCGGTTGCCGTGATAAGGTCGTACTGCCTTATCTCGGGGTAGTGCTCTCGTGCCATACGACGGCACTCTTCGAGCGTCTGCGCCTCGGCCGAGATTACCGCACCCAACACGACAAAAAGTGTTAAAATTCGTCTCATAACAGAACTTATTATTTTGCTTTGATTCTACACATTATGGTATTGATATTCTCTGCCCTGCGGGCTTGGAGGAACGCATTGCGGTCGGCCATCAGCTCCCCCATTATCGGCTCCATAAACGGATAGGCGACGAAGGTGAAGATGTTGAGCGACATAATGCTGATAAAGAGCATTCGGGCATCAATCTGCACCATCTCACCACGCTCGGCCGCAAGGTCTATATCACGCTGCAAGTTGGCATATATGCTATCAACTATGCCTCGCATTCGGCTATATAATATATCGTATCGCTCGGGGCGAGCGATAATCTCGTTTATCACAAATCGTGGAAGCTGTGGATTGTCGGCAATATAGTCAAAATGCAACCCTATGCCACCACGAATACGCTCAACAATAGATTGGTTTGGGTTTCCAAATGCAGCCAGTATAGATTGCGCCATCAATCGAAACTTATCATCGACGATACGCTCGAAGAGCTGCTCCTTGGTGCGGAAGTAGTAGTGCAACATTGCGTGTGTCACCCCCGCAGCCTTGGCTATGGAGGTCGTTCTTGCACCATCGTAACCCTTGGTCAGGAACTCCTGCTCCGCCGCCGTAAGTATCAGTTGTTCTTTGGTTTGCTTCTCTTGTTCGCTCATATTGCAGTTGCTTAACAATCGTGTTTAACAATTTTGTTAATGCAAAGGTATGCAATATTTTGTAATAGGCAAAAAAATCTCGCTGTTTTTTTTGTGGGGGGGGGCAAGCGCAAGGCGCAACGGTAAGGTAAGGTCGGGTAAGGTCACGCAACCTGCGGTTGCTTTAAGGTCGAGTAAGGGAAGCGCAAACGATTTGAGGCAAGTTTGTAAGAGTCCGCAACCTTTCGGCGCAACATTAACAACCCTTAACAACCCTTAACAACCCTTAACGCCCTTAATAACTCTTAAACTCCTGCGTAACGTGGGTATCGTTTTCGATACCCACGTAGGG
>JAFULF010000042.1 GCA_017483225.1 Alistipes sp. | reverse complement strand
ATTGCTTGGGTATCAATATTATAACTTATTATTTGACGATTGTTCACCTCTTGTAATATCTGAAAATTATTCCGCCAGATTTTAGTCACAGATGCACCTTGCGAATCATTAACAACCCTTAATACCCCTTAACTCCCTTAATACTTCTTAAACTTGTGCGCCACCTTTTGCGATAGGCCTTGGCCCTTACTTGACCTTATAGCACCCACAGGATGCGTGACCTTATTAGACCTTTCGTTGCGTAGGTGATGGCATAAAATGGCATTAGATAGCATCGCAGCCTGCAATTGCGTAAAGTAAATGGCAAAGCGCAACAACGCTCTTTACAAAAAAAACTGTTGCGCCAAGGTCATTAAGCCGACAACTCGGCGCTGTCATTAAATGTCATTCGATATCATTGCTACGCCATTTTACACCCACGGAGAGGCTTACGGGGCATCTTAAAATTTGAGTAATAATACATTAACGGGGTAGCCCACCATATACTCCCTCTCCAAAATGATGCAATATGTATATTATGTTAAATAATGCGGTATAGTAAGAAAATGCGTTGATTTAATTTGCGAGAAAGATAAAAAAAATCTATATTTGCTATTACTATGATAATGTTTCACGTAAATAGTAATGGTTTGAATCCCTCCGACCCTTTGTCGCATGCTATTCGTGTTTGTGCTTGGGTTTTAATTGGTATGGCTTTCTTTTTGGTTGCTGTTTCTATCCTCGGATTCGTTGTTCTTTGTTCTTTACCATTCGTTCTTTGACGTATTTAAGCCCACATTCTCACTCTTGGGCTTGAATACTTGATGTAATCCGGCTATTATATTTGAGCCTGTTTGTTGCTTACTCTTGGGCTTAAATATTGGGCTGGCCGGGAAATTTGTCTGTGATAAAATTTTAGCGGTAATCTTATATAATAAGGTTGCCGCTTTTATTTCGCTTAATAACAGCGAGCTATGGATGGTGAGGGCGATTTTTAACCTCGTGAGAATCGCTCAAAAGAGAATTCTCGGCCCGTCCGGCGGTTAAAATTGCTTGACAGAGCATAAATCTTGTCGCCGCTACCGAATGGACGAGGTCACAGCTCCGGGGATGACACGCAGCTCAACCCTTTGCCTCTTATCGAGGATTAAACGACTCGAAGGATTTGTCCTTGTATATAACAATCACCCGCTCGACCTCGGAGCCAAAACCTAAACTTGCGGTGTGAACAGGTGCCACATTAGGCGAGCCTGCCAATGTTCGATTTCTCGCATCATCGGCGACTTGGGTCGTAGCTGTCACTTCGCTGTTTGTTGCGCTGCCGGCGAAGAGCCCTTCGCCCGAGGAGAGCTCTTGTTCAGCCTCGGCTCTCTGCCCATCCTCGTTGTACATATTTTCAGCATCACCCAACAACCAGTAAGGATTGATTTGCGGAAATCTGTTGACGAGTTTGCAGATGAGTTCAAAGCTCGGGTTGTTGCGGCCGCTCAAAATATGAGATACTCCGGCGGGTTTAATTTCGAGAATCTCGGCGAGCTTACTTGCCGTCAAATTCTCACTTTGTATCAGAATACGCAATTTCTCCTTCATTTTCGCTATTTTTTACAAATATAAACAACTTTTACAAAACAAACAAATAAAATTACACATTTGTAAAATGTTAATAACTTGTCAATCTGTTTACAAGTGTAAATAACTCCAATAAGGTTAAATACTTCCCATCTCTTTTATATTATGCTAAACTTTATCTAAATCGTGTAAATTATTGGTTATTTGGCTATTTACGTATTTAATCATATTATATGTGACGGCTATGAGCAAATACGGCAATAACTGCGTCTGCGACCTATATTTCACTTTAATAATACATTGTAACTGCTTGATATTTGCGGTGTTATATATCAAGAATACAACACTTGAACAACGGGTTTGTGTCGAGAGTTTTGAACTTTTTCACCCTCCCTGCTTGATTACAAATGTAATACGATAAGTTGGTTGTTAACAATGTTTAACTACTACAAATGTTAAATTTGCGCATTGTCAAAATCTTGCATCTTGTTACAAATGTAAAATGCGCAGGGCAAAAGTGTCGATTTTTGAGTAAAAAGGAAGTTCTCGAAATCTCCGGTAGCCCTAAAAATTTGGCTTTCAACAATTTTTCTACATTATGTTAAAATAGGAGGTGTATGCATAAATAAAAACATCCCTATATACGTGTATATAAGGATGTTACAAAGTTGTTAACAACTCCCCTACGCTTGCAGAGAAGCCGCTATTTTTTGGAACTGTTCAGGTGAAAGTTGGAGTTTTTCTCGATGAAAATCGACATCTTTCTCGCTATTCATAGGGATTAAATGAATGTGTGCGTGGGGAACTTCGAGCCCCAGAACCACCATTGCCACCTTTTTACATCCGGTTGCTGCCTTAATTTGTGCCGCTACCCTCTTCGCAAAAATTGTCATACCCGACAATGTCTTATCGTCGAGGTCGAAGAGGTAGTCAACCTCACACTTCGGAACGACAAGTGTGTGCCCCTCTGCGAGCGGAGCAATGTCTAAAAAGGCGAAATAGTTCTCATCTTCCGCCACCTTATAACAAGGTATCTCCCCTGCTATAATCCTTGAAAAAATAGTTGCCATATTCTGTTTGATTTGTCTTATATCTCGTCGTCGATATACTTTGGTCGCATTATCTCCGAGTATATTATTGCCTTGCGCAGGTCGAAGTCCTCCTCCATCTCTGTGGCGATGCCCCTCTCCTGTCCTTTGAGTTCTTTCGGCTTCCTTCTCTCCTTTTTTGCGAGGGGTGGGTTGTCGATGCTCTTCTGCTTTGCCCTCCTGCGAGCCTGCGCCTCCATGGCTACCTCTAATTCGTAGGTCAGCTCCGGTGCGGCGGTCGAGGTCTGTGAGAAGGTTGTCGTTGGTGTTGATGACAAGGTTGTAGGCGGGGTCGGGGACGGCATATCCAGCCACTCGGCAACGGGTCTTGCCGTGATGATTACCTCGGCATCTGCCTGCGGCATCATCTCTGCCTCTGTTGTATTATCGCCCTCGCCCCTGCTTGTTGCGGCGTTTAAGCGTGCTGCCACTCTGCGCAAGAAGGTCACAACCCTCGATGCGAAGATGATGACTACGCCTCCGATAATCAATATGTCTATATACTCCCACATATACCCTACTCTTTATGGTCGGAGCCACGTTTTACGCTCTCTATGCCCTTTACTTGGCGGAACTTATCCATTAGGGCGTTGAGCGCATCCGTATCCTGTACATAGATGCTCAAATTGCCCTCGAATATGCCGTCGTGGCTGCTTATGTTCACCTCACGGATGTTGATGCTGAAATCCTCGGATACGATGTGTGATATTTCGAGCAGCAGGCCCATACGGTCAATGCCTCGCAACTCGATGGTCGAGAGGTAAGAGATGGCCTTGTGCTGCGACCACTTAATCTGGTCTTTGATGATGTTCTTGCCAAAGAGCGAGGCGAGACGGTTCAGCTCGTCGCAAGTGGCCTTATGTACAAAAATTCGGCCGGATGCGGGGTCCTTGAATCCCACTACGCTGTCGCCCGGCAGAGGGTTGCAGCACG
Source organism: Alistipes sp. (assembly GCA_017483225.1). Taxonomy (GTDB): domain Bacteria; phylum Bacteroidota; class Bacteroidia; order Bacteroidales; family Rikenellaceae; genus Alistipes. The sequence continues at coordinate 17,553 of JAFULF010000042.1, read as the reverse complement.
TGGCGATGACGAACTTCTCCTCGTCGCCGCTGTTTGTGGTGCTGGACTCTGTGTCAAATCCCTCCTCATCGGCGGAGGAATCTCGCCATAATGTCCAGAATTTCAGTATCTTGCTTGTGGAGTTGGTGCGCAGAATCTTATCCAGATTATCCAGCGATATGATGCCGGCGCCAATCTTGCTGTACAACTCGTCCTTGTTGCGGCAGCCATACGCAGGCAATACCTTGCGCAGGGCACGGCCCTTCATCGTGATATTGTACTTGGCCAACTGCTCCTCGAACAGCGCCAATCCGTGCTCTATGTTGTTCTGGCGCTCACGTTTTAGGAAGCTCGTAATCGCCTGCTTTGCCTTAGTTGTCGTCACCACATCGAGCCACTCCGCCTTCGGCTTGGCATTGTCGGCGGTGATGATTTCAATCTGGTCGCCCGACTTTATCGTCTGGGTTATAGGCTCGATTTTGTGGTTAATCTTTGCGCCTATTGCCTTGTTTCCAATCTTGGTGTGGATGTCGTATGCGAAGTCCAGAGCGGTGGCTCCAAATGGCAGATGCCGCTGCTCGCCCTTCGGTGTAAATACCGCAATCTCAGATGTATATAACGATAACTTAAAGTTATCCAAGAACTCGACGGCGTTCTCCGTCGGGCCGTTCAGCGCATCCCGAATCTTACCCAGCCAGAGGTCGAAGGCATCGTCGCTCTGCGAGAGCGTTGCCCTCTTGTACTTCCAGTGGGCAGCGAAGCCTCGCTCGGCAATCTCCTCCATACGGTCGGTGCGAATCTGTACCTCTACCCACGTACCGTCGGGGCCCATCACCGTGGAGTGCAGAGCCTCGTAACCATTCGCCTTCGGCATACTAATCCAATCTCGCAGGCGGTCCGGTTTAGGTGCGTATATATCTGTGATTGAGGAGTATATCTGCCAACACTGTGTCTTCTCCGAAGGGAATGGCACCGCCTTGAACACGATGCGCACGGCAAACAGGTCGTAAATCTCCTCGAAAGGTATCTGCTTGCGCTGCATCTTCATCCATATCGAGTATATGCTCTTGATGCGGCCCGAAATCTCGTACTGGATATGGTTCTTATCCAGCGCCTCGATTATCGGCTTGCAGAATCTGTCGATATACTCCTTGCGCTCGCTCTCCGACTCTTGGATTTTGCGTGCGATAGACTCGTACTCCTCCGGGAAGCGGTACTTCATACACAGGTCCTCCAACTCGCTCTTTATCGGGAAGAGTCCGAGACGATACGCCAGAGGAGCGAAGAGGTGGATAGTCTCGCCGGTAATCTTTATCTGCTTGTCACGAGGCATAAAGCCGAGCGTGCGCATATTGTGCAGACGGTCGGCAATCTTTATCAGTATGACACGGACGTCGTCGGAGAGCGTGAGCAGCACCTTGCGAAAGTACTCGGCCTGAGCTGATGTGTCGGCATTGAACACCCCCGACATCTTTGTCAGTCCATCCACCATATAGGCTATCTTCGGGCCGAATATGCGCTCCATATCCTCCACCGTGTAGTCGGTATCCTCCACTACGTCGTGAAGCAACGCAGCGACAACCGACTTGACACCGAGGCCTATCTCATCGACAACAATCTTTGCTACGGCAATAGGATGCAGAAGGTAAGGCTCTCCGGAACGGCGCCTTACCCCTTGGTGTGCCTCCTTCGCCAGGAAGAAGGCACGTTTTATGAAATTTCGGTCCTCCTCGTTCTTGCATATCTTGTTGCAGGAGTCGAGCAGGTCTTCAAAGGCTTGCTCTATAAGCCTCTCATCCTCTTTGTCGTAGTCCATATATGCAAGTATTATAACTCTGCCTTCATCGCCTCACGGAGCTTGGCCTCAATCTCGGTGCTCAGCTCCTTGTCGTTGTGCAGCAAATCCTTCACGGCATCACGTCCCTGGCCAATCTTGCGCTCTCCGTACGAGAACCACGAGCCCGACTTCTTGATGATGTTGTAATCGACCGCAAGGTCAATAATCTCGCCAACCTTCGAGATGCCCTCGCCAAACATAATGTCGAACTCGGCACGCTTGAACGGAGGTGCCACCTTGTTCTTTACAACCTTGACCTTGGTGCGGGTTCCGAGCTGCTCGTCGCCATCCTTGATTACCGACGTGCGGCGGATGTCGATGCGGACACTTGCGTAGAATTTCAGCGCATTACCGCCCGTTGTGGTCTCCGGATTGCCGTACATTACGCCAATCTTGTCACGCAGCTGGTTGATGAAGATACATACCGTCTTGGTCTTTGCAATGCTCGCCGTGAGCTTACGCAGTGCCTGCGACATCAGGCGTGCCTGCAAGCCCATCTTCGCATCGCCCATCTCGCCCTCAATCTCCACCTTCGGGGTCAGTGCTGCCACCGAGTCGATTACGATGATGTCGATTGCGCTGGAACGAATCAGCGAGTCGGCAATCTCCAACGCCTGCTCTCCATTGTCGGGCTGCGAGATGAGGAGGTTGTCCAAATCTACACCCAACTTCGATGCGTAGTAGCTGTCGAAGGCGTGCTCTGCGTCGATGAAAGCGGCGATACCGCCTGCCTTCTGCGCCTCGGCAATGGCGTGGATGGCAAGGGTCGTCTTACCCGACGACTCCGGACCGTATATCTCCACTACACGACCCTTCGGGTATCCGCCTACTCCGAGCGCCATATCAAGGGTGATGGAGCCTGACGGGATTACCTGAACATCTACCGAAGCATCTCCGTTCATCCTCATAATGGAGCCTTTTCCGTGGTCTTTCTCGATTTTGTCAATTACTGCGTTGAGTACCTTTAACTTATCGGCATTTGCAGTTGTTGTGTTGGTTGCCATAGTATTTAGTGTTTTTATTTTTATTCAATGTATTTTTTGCCACATAGGGCAAATTGTCCTTCAAAGTTAAGAATTTTTATTCAAAAAAGCGAATCGTGAACGCAAAAAAGTCAGTTTCTGCTGCAATTCTCTCCGCCGAGGGCTCAATCCCAGGAGATTATAGTCTCTACCTGACGGTTGAACTCCTCCTCGGTGCGATTGAGTCGCTGCATACACGACGGACAGCGTATCGCCACATCCGTCTCCACGTGACACTCACACCCTACACACGAGCGAATTGCTCCGAAGTCGCCCCCTGCAACGTGCAGAAACTCCGTTCCGCAGTGCATACATTTGATTTTGTAACTTGTTCCCATAGTCTTCTCTGTTTTAAGGTTTTATACAATCTTTTTCTTTGCTTTGCCACTTGTGAGTCTTACCCTGCTACCACCTTGCCCAATCGTCCACACCGCAACACAAAGTGTTGATTACGTTTGCGCTCAAAGCGATAAATACCATAATGCCGAATAACATAGTTTTCTCCTCCTTAATTTGGTTTTACAGGTGCAAAGTAAGGGGTGTTTTGTGACAACTTATGACACAAAATAAAAAAAGATGTATTTTTTTGGAAATACTTGGCGGTCGGAAATTTGGATTTCTTTCTGATTTGAATTAAAAGCGACCTCCAATCTCTTGAAGGTCGCTTTTAGGTTCGTTGTAGATTTGTTAGTCAAATCTATATGGTCTTATATTGTATAGAGCCCAGCAATAATATGTTTCATCGTTATAATACGAATATGCCTGAAAAACGTCGTCAGGAACATAAACTATCAGATTGGGGTCGTTTATAAAGAATATACTGCCGGTTATTGTAGGAGGAGTTTTTGCTCTGCAATACACGTATTTTAATGTGTTGCAACAATGAAATGCGCCCACTCCAATAGCTGCAAGATTATCAGGCAATGTCACACTTGTTAAAGATTGACATTCATAAAAAGCGTAATCTTCAATTGACGTAACACCTTTGCCTATTTCGATTTTATTCAGATTCTTACAATAATAAAACGCATATTGCTCAATAGTAGTAACGCTATCAGGTATTACTATTTCTGTTAGTGAAGTGCGATTCCAAAATGCAAATTGCCCAATTTTAGTCGTATTGTTTGGAATATTATACGTACTTAGTCCTGCCGGTGCGAATGCCTTTAATACTCCATCAACGATTATGCAACGATTATCTGATGATGCGTACTTTCCATAGAAACTGGATAGTGACGTACAATTCAGAAATACAAAATCTCCTATGGAATTAACACTCTCCGGTATAGTAATACTCTCCAAGGCAGAACATTCAAAGAATGCATAGTCTCCAATAGAGTTGACGCTCTCACCAATTGTGACTTTTGAGAACTCGCTATAACTAAATGCTCCGCCGTATTGATTAGGAGCTGATGGTATATTGCAATTGACTATCAGCTCTCCCTTAGCCTTGGAAAATGCAGACTCTCCAATTGCGGTAACGCTATTCGGGATTGTAATACTTTTCAGCGAGGTGCAATATTGGAAAGCACCTTTTCCTATCGTGGTAACACTATTTGGAATAGTTATCTCTGTCAGTGATGTGCAGTACTGAAAAGCAATGCCATCAATTGATATTACACTTTGCGGGATAGTCACATTTTTTAGAGTAGTACACTCCATAAATGCGCCCCAGCCAATTGTCTTTACGCTATTTGGGATATCATACGCCGTTAGGCCAGATGGCGCAAAAGCGGTTAATACCCCATCTGTAATCAGGCAGCGATTGTCTTCGGATGCGAATTTTCCATAAAAAGCCGATAGTGATTTGCAATATCTAAAAGCGCACGCCTCAATTGTTGTAACGCTGTCGGGGATTGTTATGCTCTCCAATGAAGTGCAATCACTGAATGAATGTCCTCCAATAGAGGTGACTTCGTCGGGAATCTTATATGTGGTTAGTCCTGCCGGCGCAAACGCCTTCAATACGCCATCAATGATTATGCAGCGATGGTCAGATGAAGCGTGGTTGCCATAAAATCCATTTATGGATGGACAGTTTATGAATACACCCGTTTGTATTGATGTAATACTATCCGGAAGTGTTATGCTCTCCAATGATATACAATTAGCAAATGCGGCATCGCCAAGGGAGGTCACACCTTGTCCTATTACTACGCTTTTTAAGGATGTGCACCTATCGAAAGCCTGCACTCCGATAGTAGTAACGCTATCAGGTGTTACTATACTCTTCAAAGATGAACAATTATAGAATGCCGCCTTATCAATTAGTGTGAGATTTTGTCCCAATGTTACATCTTCTAACGAGGTGCAATTCATGAAAGCCATTACTCCAATTGTTGTAATGCTATCTGGAATTGTTACACTTGTCAAACTTCCGCAATCAGAGAATGCAAAATCCCCAATCGACGTAACGTTGTTGCCGATTGTTACATTAGATAGCGATTTACAACTGTCGAATGCGCTCTCCCCAATCGAAGTAACACAGTCAGGTATTACTATGCTTTGCAATGATTCGCAGTAATGAAACACCCTCTCTTCTATCAATGTGATACCAGCAGGAATATTTACATTTACTAATGAGTGACAAGACGCAAAAGCAGCGCTCTCAATCGAGGTGACACTATCCGGGATTGTTATGTCAGTGAGTGAGGAGCATCCCCAGAATGCTGCATCTCCAATCGAGGTAATATTGTCGGGTATTATCACATTGGTCAGCGAGGTACAGCCATAAAATGTGTGATATTCAATTGAAGAAATGCTATTTGGGATTGTAACATTCGTTAGTGAGTTGCACTCTTTGAAAGCTTCACCTTCGATTGAGGTAATGCTGTCGGGCAGGTTTACGCTTTGTAGTGAGGAGCAACATAAGAAAGCTCTTTCTCGGATAGTAGTAACGCTATTTGGTATAACTACCGTTGTGAATGATTTACAGCCGGAAAAGGCATTCTTCTTTATTTCGGTAATGTCAGAAGGTATTATCAGTTCTGTAACTACCGAATTGTCTATATATAGCTCTGCGCCATTGGAGAGAGGGTTTTCTCCTCCAAGATTATCGGAGCGAGTTTGAAGTGTTGTGGTGGATTGCTCTCCGAATCTGATTTTGCACCAACCCGACACATCTCCTTTGTAATAGACCTTTGCAAGAGAAGTACAATTCAAAAAGGCACCATCCTCTATCGAAGAGATAGTGTCAGGAATAGTAATTTTTCGCAATTGTGCACAATCTCTAAATGCGGATGCCCCAATAGATGTAATTTGCTGAGGCAAAGATATTTTTTTAAGGTTAGTACAAGTTGCAAATGCTTCGTCTTCTATCGTTTTCAGTGATGTGAAGTACTTTAATTCGGTAAATGCCGAAATCGAAGATTCTTTGAATACGGTTCCCAAATTGGCAACTGCACCTGCCTCCTCGTAAGATAGCTCGCCATCTCGATTTTTATCCCAATTGGTCGTGCAGATGGATTTGGTATTTGTATCAGTGAATCGGATAGCTAATGTTTTGTCGGCAGGTATCTCGACATCGCCATCTTCACCTTCGTCGTCTGTGTCCTCATCTCCGCTATCGGGTTGCTCGGTTGGATTTTTCAGACCATTTTCGTCTTCAAATCCATTGTCTTCACAAGCGGTTGCCAGTATGCCGACCGCTGCCAATAAAAGGAATAATTTTTTCATGTCGTTATAGGTTTGGTTATTAGTGTTGCTATAAAACCTTGTCAATCAGCGAAATACCCCCCCCCATATACCAAATCGGGGAGGGGCATTTATGCCTTCTCGTCGAAACGTGTATTATTGCTCCGTTATTTCTCGCTGATGCAAATATAGCAATTTTTGAATCAAATATCAAAATGCGTACCTCTAATTCTCTAATTCTCTGGCTCCCTACTTATCGCATAGCGGCGGAGATAGTCGTTCAGGTGCTCTTCGAGTTCCGGCGAGTCGATGATTTGGATATCATCCAGCAGGCCCGCCACAAAGCGACCGATGCCGTGCAGATTGGCAACATCGGTTTCGAGCAACCAGCTGTCGCTACTCTCCTTGCACGGCGTGATGAACCTCTCCGAGAGAGGGTACTCTTCAAGTAGCAGGTTGTGCGACAGGCGGCCGAGTTTGACCTTTGCGTGTATGCGCTCCTGCGAGGTGGCTATCGTGCGGAATATATCCATAAAGCCCTGCTCGTGCTGCGCCTCATATAGCCATGGCTCGGCGGTCGCCTCCACATTGTCGATACGTGCCACCTTGAAAATCTTACACTTGCCATCCTCTCGGTCGAGGCACCACACATTCACATAGTTGGTCGTGAAGGCAAACGGCTCTACCTTGCGGTCACGTGCCGAGTGTGAGGACTTATACCCTTGAAGCACAACGCAATACTTGTTCTGTATGGCATCTATCAGCGTGTGGACATTGCCGGCATTACGACCTCGTACCACTGTGTCGGCGAGGGTGTGGTTGTCGTACACCGAGTAGAGTTTGCGTTTGAGGTTCTGTTTGAGCAGGTTTGTGTCGTCGATGCTCTCTATGGCACGGCGCAGGATTACAGCCTCCTCCTCCGTGAAATGCACCAGCTGCGAGATATCCTTAAAGTGCGGCGACTCCTTGTCGAGCCTTATGCAATCCCCGCTCTTCTTGATGACAAAGCCTGCATCCCTAAACGTATCTATATAGCGATATATCGTTCTTCGGGACATATTCAGTCGCTCCGCCAAATCATCCACCGAGTACTCGACGTTGGCAGTCAGCATCTTCATTAGGCGCAGTAGTCTTTCGATTTTGGGCTGGTCCATATTTTTTTTTGTTTTTGGGTTGTATTTTCTTCCTTCCCGCCACCCGTGCCGCAGGTCACATACGCCGAGTATCCTCCCTCCGCCACGATTGTCGGAGCGTTGAAAAACCTAACCCAAAATCCAAAAAAAAACTCACATTTGGGTAGGTCTTTTCGTCTGGTTTCTTCCTTCCCGCCATCCGTGCCGCAGGTCACATACGCCGAGTATGCTCCCTCCGTCACGATTGTCGGAGCGTTGAAAATCCTAACCCAAAATCCAAAAAAAAACTCACATTCGGGTAGGTCTTTTCGTCTTGTTTCTTCCTTCCCGCCACCCGTGCCGCAGGTCACATACGCCGAGTATCCTCCCTCCGCCACGATTGTCGGAGCGTTGAATCTAATCGTCGAGGGAGTTGATGTCCTCGGGTTCAATATCCGTTTCAAAGCGACCCCTCTCGCAGGGTAATTACATCTTCAAACGCTTTGAGTACTCCTATTATATAAAAAAGGCCGAGAGTTTTTCTTCCCGACCTTAAATCCATTACCCCCCCCCTCGCTATGCGTTTACGTGGCGCTCAATCTCGATTACCTGGCGCTGGAAGGCCTTGTCGGTATCCATCAGGTTGGAGATTGTCTTGCACGAGTGGAGCACGGTTGCGTGGTTGCGGCCTCCGATTGCTGCGCCGATTGCTGTCAGCGGAGCCTTCGTGTGCTGTTTTGCCAGATACATTGCCAGCTGGCGTGCTATTGCCACCTCACGTGTGCGCTCCGAGGAGTTCAGTCGCTCCTTTTCGATATTCATCTCACGGCATACAACGTCGATGATATGCTCGATGGTTATCTCCTTCTGGTAGAGTGAGACGTACCCTTTGAGAATCTCCTTGGCGAGCGAGATGGTGATGCGCTTACCCATAAACGAGGTGTTTGCCACCAGCGACGATATTGCGCCCTCGATTTCACGAATGTTGGCCGAGATGTTGTCGGCGAGGTATAGCACGACATCCTCCGGAATCTGTGCATTGAGGTGCTCCGCCTTCGCCTTGATAATCTTAATCTTGGTCTGGTAGTCCGGAATCATAATCTGCGCCGAGAGGCCCCACTTGAAGCGTGTGAGCAGTCGCTCCTCGATATCCTTCAACTCCACCGGAGGCTTATCCGAAATCAGCACGAGCTGCTTTCCCGACATCTGCAAGTGGTTGAAGATGTTGAAGAAGGCGTTCTGTGTTCCCGGCTTTCCGGCGAGCTCCTGAATATCGTCGAGAATCAGCACATCCACAGCCTGATAGTAGTGGATAAAATCGGGAATCTCCTTGTTTATGGTTGCGGCCTGATATTGGGCCTGGAATTTGCTCATTGCTACGTAGAGCACCTGCAACTCCGGATGGCGCAGACGAATCTCGTTACCGATTGCTTGTGCTACGTGGGTCTTTCCGAGTCCCGAGTCACCGTATATATATAGTGGGTTGAACGGGGTGTTGTTTCCCGGATTTACCGCTACGGACATACTTGCCGAGCGCACGAGGCGGTTGCACTCACCCTCGATAAAGTTGGCGAAGGTGTAGTTTTTGTTGAGTTGCGGGTCTATTCGCAGCTTGTTTATGCCCGGAATTATAAAAGGATTTCGTATATTTGCGGTGTTCGTCTGCATAGTGGCAAACGAAGGCATCGAGACCGAGGCGTTTGACTCGGACGGAATCTGTGCTTGGACATCGCTCTTTGGAATTGCGTATCTGATTCTGGTCTGCTGACCGAAGCTCTCGGCAATCAGAGGACGGAGTATGCGGATGTAGTTGCTCTCAATCTCCTCTGCGAACGACTTGCTCGGCACACGCAAACGAAGCATCGTGCCGTCGAATTCAAGGGGCACGATAGGGAGGAACCACTTGGCAAACTCCTCCGCAGAGGTTTGCGAGCGCAGTTGGCTCAGGCAGTTTTGCCAGGCATCGTTGTATGTGGCCGAATTATTGTGCATAATTAGTTAATATTCAATATTTTGTCAGGATTTGAAGCAAACTTCGGGAGGAGCTCCCGCCGCCTAACTTCGTTTTGACAATGCAAAGTTGTGAATAAATTTATATTAAAAAAAACACCTATCCTATTGTTTATTTGGTTTTTTATTTTAAGGGGAGAGAAATCGCAAATCGGAGTGCAAATTTTAACTCGCTGATACTTAATTGTTGAAAAAAAATATTATATTTGCAGTAAGAAAAAATTAAAATAGAAAACGTAATCATTATAAATAAAACTAATACTAAAAGAGCAATGAGTAATCTTGATGAACTTGTAATGGGCAAGGCCCAGAAATGGCTTGATGGCGACTATGATGAGGCGACGAAGGCGCAGGTGCGCAACCTTATCGAGAACGACCATAATGAGTTGGTGGAGAGTTTCTATAAGGACTTGGAGTTTGGTACGGGCGGTCTGCGTGGCATTATGGGTGTCGGCAGCAATCGTATGAACAACTACACGGTGGGTTTTGCTACGCAGGGATTGGCTAACTACCTGAAAAAGAACTTCCCCGGCGAGCAGATTCGTGTTGCTATCTCGCACGACTCACGCAACAACTCCCGCACCTTTGCCGAGCGTGTTGCCGATATCTTTGCGGCTAATGATTTTCAGGTCTATCTCTTTGATGCCCTCCGCCCTACTCCGGAGTTGAGCTTTGCTATTCGTGAGCTCAAATGCCACTCCGGCGTTATGGTTACTGCTTCCCACAACCCGAAGGAGTACAACGGCTATAAGGCCTATTGGAGCGATGGCTCGCAGGTTACCTCTCCGCACGACACCAATATTATTAAGGAGGTTGAGAAGATTATCGAGGTGTCGCAGGTGCTCACGGGAGGCAACCCTGCCAATATCACCATCCTTGGCGAGGAGTTCGACAAGGTTTACCTTGCGGCAATCAAGAAGCTCTCGCTCTCGCCGGAGAGTGTGCAGCGCTATGCCGATATGAAGATTGTCTATACGCCGCTTCACGGTGCCGGTGTGCACCTCACCCCTGCGGCTCTCAAAGACTTCGGCTTCAAGAATGTTATTCTGGTTGAGGAACAGACCGTTCTTGACGGCAACTTCCCTACCGTTGAGTCGCCAAATCCGGAGGAGCGCAAGACTATGAAGATGGCTATCGACCTGGCCGAGCGTGAGCAGGCGGACCTTGCGATGGCTACCGACCCCGACTCCGACCGCTTGGGCTTGGCTCTGCGTACCGGTAGTGGCGAGTATGTCCTGCTGAATGGTAACCAGACCCTTATCCTGCTTATGTGCTACCAGCTCACCCGCTGGGCGGAGCTTGGCCTTATCAAGGAGGGCGACTATGTCGTTAAGACCATCGTTACCTCGATGATGCCGGATGCTGTGGCTGCTCACTATGGCGTTAAGTGCTACAACTGCCTCACGGGCTTCAAGTATATCGCCAAGATTATCCGTGAGCAGGAGGGCGTGCATACCTATATAGGTGGTGGCGAGGAGTCGTTTGGCTACCTTGCCGGTGACTACGTGCGTGATAAGGACGGCGTTTCGGCGTGCGCTCTGGCTGCCGAGGCTGCTGCGTGGTGCCGTGATACGAAGGGTATGACCCTCTACGAGTGGTTGCAGGACCTGTATGTTAAGTTCGGCTTCTACCGTGAGTCGCTCGTGAATGTTGTCCGCAAGGGTAAGGATGGTGCCGAGCAAATCCAGAATATGATGGTCGATTTCCGTGCCAACCCTCCACAGAGCCTCCTCGGCTCGCCTGTCGTGCAGGTCTATGACTATAAGACGTTGGAGGTACTCGATACCGCTACGGGCGTTAAGTCCGCTATCGAGGGCATCGAGGATAAGAGCAACGTGTTGCAGTGGGTTACCGAGGATGGTACGAAGGTGTCGGTGCGCCCTTCGGGTACCGAGCCGAAGATTAAGTTCTACTTCGGCGTGAAGGCCGACCTGCCGTCTGTCGAGCAGTTCGAGCAGGTGCAGTCCGCCCTCGATGCCAAGATTGAGGCGTTGAAGCAGGAGCTGAAACTCGTGTAGAGTAGCCTCCCGCTCAATTTACACCTATATATATAATGAGTGCGCTCCTTTTTTCGGGGCGCACTTGTTTTTTTTTTCGAGGGTGGCGCAACGCTCCTGCTCTTGCCCCTGCTCCTGCTTCTGCTTCTGCTCCTGCTCCCGCCCCCGTGGGTATCGAAAACGATATCCACGCAAGAGGGGGGCTTGCGCCGAGGTAAAGATTGTTAAAGGCTGTTAAAGGTTGTTAAGGGCAGCGCCGGCGGTTTGTGGTGAGGCCGTGCAAGTCCGCCAGCGTATTGCGCACCATTAACAACCCTTAATATCCCTTAACTCCCTTAATAACCATTAACCCTTGCGCCACCTTTTGCGCAGACTTAAAGTCGAGTAAGGTCGCTCCTTTGGAGCTGCGCAACGGGCTTGGCGCAACATTAGGGGAATTAAGGAGATTAGGGAATTTAGAGAGCGCAAGGTTATTCTCACTAAACTCCTTAAACTCCTTAAACTCCCTTTTGCGCTATCCTTACTTGACCTTAAAGCAACCGCAGGTTGCGTGACCTTACCCGACCTTACCCGACCTTATCGTTGCGCTCTCTCTGCCTCCCCTCTCTGCCTCCCCTCTCTGCCTCCCCTCTTGCACCCCCCCCCGTGGGTATCGTTTTCGATACCCACGTAAGAGGGGTGTTGCGCCGATGTCATTCAGCGACCAGCGGGAGCGACTGCCATTCTATGCCATCGCCTGTGCACCCCCTGCTCCTCCCCGTTTTGGCCCTCGGAGGGGCGTGCAGGGGCCCCTATCAACATTCGGGTTGAAAAATTGTTGTTACTTTTTTTTCAAAAAAATTTTAATAATTAAAAAAATGTTATAAATTTGCATTGTTAAAGATTGACGGAAGAGTATATAAACGACCAACAATCTTGATAATAATCCAAATATGGCTGTAACGGATTGGTTGTCAATGATTTGCGGGAGTGATGATGCTCTTTGTTGTTCTTTAATACCAAATGTTTAATAACAATTTGTAAGTAAAAACCATTGTTTCACTTATAAAAAAACAAAATTATGAAAAAATTATTTACTAATCTGAATTCGTTGCTTGTCGCAACAGCTCTGCTGTTCACAAGCTGTTCGTATGACGACACAGGTTTGTGGGACGAGCTCAATGGCGTGAAGGGTGAAGTTGCTGACCTCACCGAGCGTGTGGCTGAATTGGAGGAGAAACTCGGTACCGAGGTTGCTGCTTTGAAGGCTATGATTGAGGCTCAGGTTGTTGTTTCGGGTTACGAGAAGGACGAGAACAGCGGCGATATCACCGTTACTCTCTCTGATGGTAAGAAGTTTACCGTTTATGCAGAGTCTGAGAACTCGGCTGTAACCGTTGTTACAGAGAATGGTGTTCAGTACTGGGCAGTTGTTGACGCTAACGACACCGCAGTTCCTGTATTGGATGCTGAGGGCAACAAGATTCCTGTTGTTCCTGTAAAGGAGGAGCCTGTTCTTCCACAGTTCGCAAAGAGCGAGGATGGCTCTAAGGTTGTTGTATCGTTCGACGGTGGTCTGACTTGGAGCGAGACCGGCGCTGCAACTACCGAGGCTTTGGATAAGGTAACTTTGTTCTCGGGTGTAGAGGTTTTGACAAAGTATGACATGAGTGCTCAGCAGGATGTTGCTTATGCAGCTGTTATTACCCTTGCTGACGGTAACACTATTTCTTTGGATCTTGACCCAGCATTTGTTGACCTTTATGGCATGCAGTATTTTGCAGGTCCTCAGTTCTCATTCGCTACTTATGACGGTACAGCTGTAACAGAGCAGTATGTTGCTTACGAGACAACCGCTATTGTGCCTATCAAGTCAAGCTGTGTTGTTGATATTATGGTTGAGAAGCCAGAGGGTTGGAAAGTTTCTATCTACGATGATCGTGAAGAGGGTGAAACTGAGCCATATTGGGCTTGCGATGTAACTGCTCCATCTAAGGAGGATGTTGCTGCCGGTACTGCTGCCGCTGTTGGTACAGTCAAGGCATTCGCTGTTCTTAATAACGGTAAGGTTGTTGTATCTTCACTTATAGTATCTGCTGAGCCAGTTAAGAGCGTATCGATTGTTGGAGGTGTTGCCAATGTTGAGATGTACTCTCAGAATGGTTTCCTCTATGGTTTGCTTCCTACGACTAAGTTCAATGATGAGATGACCCAGGAGACTATTTTGGGCTATGCTCCATATTTAGGTCAGGGTTATACATGGCAGGATTTGGCAGGAATGGGTATGGATATTGGTGCTGCATATATGACCTTCGAACCATCTTTGTCGCAATCTCTGACAGATATTCTGACTACTGGTCTTGATAAGTGTGGTTATGTATTCTGGGTTCTTCCTTTGGATGAGACAGGTTGGTTGCCAGAGGGTGCAAACTTCGACAACGTGGCAGAGGTCGCTTATACTAACGCTACCTTGAATAGCGTTTCTGTGGTAGATGCAAATGTTACTATTGTATCAGATTCTACTACCCCTAAGTTCTATGCTGCCCTCTTCTTGGCAACTGAAACTAATATGAGTGGTTATGTAGAGTCTTCTTTGAACTACTACGACTGCGATGATGAGTATCGCAACGATTCTGTATTTACCGGCAATGTATCTGAGTTGAAGCTTTTCAATGGAGCTGAGTTGTTGCCTAACAAAGAATACAAACTCTGTGTTGTACCTTACAATCCTGCAAAAGAGTCGCTTAACGCTAATGGTGAAAATGTTGGTACTTACACTTTGGATGATTGCGTTGTTCTTGACTTTAAGACTGCGGTTCCAGAGGTACAGGATAAGACTTTGGGTGTTCCAACAGTATCTGATGAGAAGGTTGGTGTAGGAAAAATCTCTCTTACTTTGACTCACCCAGCAGAGAGCACTGCTACGCTTACATACTACAAATGGGCTGATGCTGAAACTTTGGCAACTCTTGCAACAGATGCTGATAAGGTTGCTTATGCATTGACCGGAACGAAGTTTAAGCCAACTAGCTACTCGAAGTCAACATGGCCATCACAGGCTTGCACCGCAGGCTCTACTTGGACACTGATTGCTGTTTCTCTCGACGCAGAGTGGAAGTATGGTGAGGTTTTGTGCAAGGGTTACACTGCTAAGACTGCTTCATTCAATGACCTTACAGTTGCTATCTCTAAGGTAACTATGGGTGAGTATGCTGAGAATGTAGATGCTCCTCAGTACAGCTCTAACAGTGGTTATACTGTTGAGTATGCTGTAAGTGGTGGTACTGCTGTCGGTTACCGTGTTGCTCACTTTACCGATAGAATCTTTAACGGCACTTATAGCGGAAGCGCAGAGGCTGCTGTTATGGCTTTGATGGATGATCCAAACTCTACTACTTACTTCAAGAAGGCTGATGGTTTGTCATTCTCCTCTACTTCAACATTGTATGCTTACAATGGTCCTTTCCATATCGTTGTTGTAGCTTACACTGGCGAGGGTGACAATATCGTATTCTCGAAGCCGGCTCACACTACGGTTAATGTTGGTGCTGCGAACTAATCTTTAACGATTATAAAGCTTAAATTCGGGTCTGCTCTTCGGAGCAGACCTTTTTTTTGTTCTGCCCCGCCCCTGCCTGCTATTGCCCCTGCGCCTGCTCTTACGCCGCCCTTGCCCCCCTCCCTAACGTGGGTATCGTTTTCGATACCCACGCAAGCAGGGGGGAGGAAATAAGGTCAAATAAGGATGGGGTGGGGATATTGAAAGAGGTGTAGCTTGCATTGTCAGCGCTCTCCTTACCCGACCTTAAAGCAACCGCAGGTTGCGTGACTTTACCCGACCTTACCCGACCTTATCGTTGTGCCGCTTCTCTTCGCCCTTCCGTTGCGCACCCCCCTACCCCTCCTGCCTCACCCTGCCCCGCTTTTTTTGAAAACTTGTCAATAAAAATGGCTTTGGGTGGTATATTTTTCTGGGAAAATATCTATTTTTGTAGTCATAAAACCATATATTGATAAGGTTAGTTATGGAAACACAGGCAAAACAGTACGTAGAGAACTTTATGGCGCAGATTGTCGCCAAGAATCCTAATGAGCCGGAGTTCCACCAAGCGGTGCGTGAGGTGGCAGAGTCGCTGGCTCCATATATCGTCGCAGACCCGGCATTGCAGAAACTCAAAGTTTTGGAGCGCATAGCCGAGCCGGAGCGTGTGATTATCTTCCGTGTGCCGTGGCTCAATGACCGTGGCGAGATTGAGATAAACCGAGGCTTCCGTGTGCAGATGAACAGCGCACTCGGCCCATACAAGGGCGGCATCCGCTTCCACGCCTCCGTGAACCTCTCGATTATGAAGTTCCTCGCCTTTGAGCAGACCTTCAAGAACAGCCTCACAACGCTGCCTATGGGTGGCGGCAAGGGTGGCTCGGACTTCAACCCGAAGGGTCGCTCGGACAACGAGGTGATGAAGTTCTGCCAGTCGTTCATCACGGAGCTCTACCGCCACATCGGTCAGGATACCGACGTTCCTGCGGGAGATATCGGCGTAGGTGGTCGTGAGGTAGGATTTATGTTCGGACAGTACAAGCGTCTGCGTGATGAGTTTACGGGCACATTTACCGGCAAGGGTCTCGGCTGGGGCGGCTCGCTGCTGCGCCCCGAGGCGACGGGCTATGGCCTCTGCTACTTTGCGCAGGAGATGCTCGCCACACGAGGTGAGACCTTTGAGGGCAAGACCGTTCTGGTATCAGGCTCGGGAAATGTGGCACAGCACGCCGCCGAGAAGGCTACGCAGCTTGGTGCGAAGGTTGTGACGCTCTCCGACTCGTCGGGCTACATCTACGACCCGGAAGGCATTGATGCCGAGAAACTTGCATACGTGAAGCTGCTCAAAAATGTATATCGTGGCCGCATCAAGGAGTATGTGGATAAATATCCATCGGCGCAGTACTTTGCGGGCGAGCGTCCGTGGGGCATCAAGTGCGACATCGCCCTGCCGTGCGCAACGCAGAACGAGCTGAACGGCGAGGAGGCGAAGGTGCTGGTTGCCAATGGCTGCTGGTGCGTGGCCGAGGGTGCCAATATGCCATCCACGCCGGAGGCTATCGAGGTATTCCTTGCCAACAAGCTGCTCTATGCTCCGGGCAAGGCATCGAATGCGGGCGGCGTGGCTACGTCGGGCTTGGAGATGTCGCAGAACTCTATGCGCATCAAGTGGAGCGCCGAGGAGGTGGATGCGAAGTTGCACTCCATTATGCAGAACATCCACGGGGTGTGCCTCAAATATGGAACCGAGGAGGATGGCTACGTAAACTACGTCAAGGGTGCCAACATCGGCGGCTTTATGAAGGTTGCCGAGGCGATGATGGCGCAGGGTTGCGTATAGTTTCGGAGCGACGTAAAACGAAAATGGGGCTTGTCACTGCGACAGGCCCCATTTTGTTTGGTTGTATCTCTACTCGAAGGAGTACTCCTCGACACCTCGCAGACCCAGCAGCAGGTCTTGTGTCTTCATTCGCTTCTTGCCCGCAATCTGCACCTCGTCTATGTATATCACGCCATCGGAGCAGGTCACGCCGAGGTATCTCTTGCCGTCGCTCACTACCCTGCCGACCTCGCCGTCGTGGCTCTTGGGCTCGAAGTGCACCTCGAAAATCTTGGCCGAGCCGGCATCCACACCGCCCTTGCGCATACGGCTCCACGCCGCAGGATATGGCGAGAGGCCTCGCACGAAGTTGAGGATATCCACACCGCCCTTATGCCAATCTATGAGGCAGTCGTCCTTGAAAATCTTTGGTGCAGGGCGCAGGTTGTCGTCGGACTGCGGCTGCTCGACAGCCTCCACACGCCCCTCGGCGATGCGGTTCACGCTATCCAGCACAAGCGACGAGCCGATATTCATCAGACGTTCGTAGAGCGTACCTACGTTGTCCGACGGGTGTATAGGCTCACGCACCTGCCCGATTATCGCCCCCTTGTCTATCTCGTG
>JAFULF010000041.1 GCA_017483225.1 Alistipes sp. | reverse complement strand
TCCGCCAAATGCCCTTACGGACCACATCAGAACTCCCGCAACGAGAGCACCTTTTTGTCCATAATAATTATAAATACTGCAAATATACTATATCTCAACATTTTACCCCCTTTCGCAGGTCTCTTTTTTGACCATTAAGCCAACAAGTGCTAATTTTAGGCCTACGAAGCCCGAAAAAGCGCAGTTTACTCGGCGTAAATGAGCATTTTGAGGGGCAAGTATAACGACAAAGCGCCTTGTTAGACAGCTTCTTTGCTTTATGTAGCGTTCTTACAACGTCGCCCCGTAGCATTTCAGTCGCTCTATAATCGTTGGCACGTCGGCACTCTGCACCGCAGCACCCGTCTGTGCGCACTGCGCAGCGGCCACGCCTGCGGCCTGTCCTGTGCCCATACAACTCGCCTGCACACGCAGTGAGGCGAAGGCCTGACGGTCTGCCGAGAGGCATCGTCCCGCAACCAGCAGGTTCGGGAAGTCGGGAGCAATGAGGGCTCTGTAAGGGACATAGGCCGGCTGTTTGAGGAAGATGGCCGTCTGTGAGCTCCCCTTTGTTGCGTGTATATCAATAGGATGCGCTCCACGAGATACGCTATCTTCGTAGTGATAACCATTTACGTACTCCTCCGCCGTGATGGTGTGCACACCCTTGATGCGGCGAGTCTCACGGATGCCCGCCTGCGGTGCCACCGCCGAGACGTAGCAAGACGAAAACTCCTTGACCTCCGCACGAAGCACCTCCGCCATACGATATACATCCTCTCGCAGACGACACTCTGCCTCGACGTAGTCACGGTTGTCGCACGCATTACCGCCCGTGCGGGTCATATTTACCGCCACCGTGCCCTTGTGGAGCATCGTGCAGAACCACGGGCCACCAAACTCCGGAATACCCAGCTCCTCCGCCTTGCTCAACAGGTGCTCACGCACCGGCAGACAGTGGCAGTTCACGCCCTGCTTGTTGTGGTGCATAGCATCACTAACCAACTCTGAATCAGTATCTACGCCCGACAATACAAAGTATGTGGATAGTGGCTGCAAAGGAGCCCCCTCCTGCGGCTGCATCGGCACCCCCGCCATAGCAGCGAGGTCGCCATCACCCGTGCAATCCACGAAGACCTTGCCACTCAACGCCTCCGTGCCGTTCTTATTCTCGAAAATCACCTGCGAGATTACACCATCCTCCGCCACACAGCCCGAGAGGTAGGAGTGCATATACAACTTCACGCCCGCTTCGAGCGCCATACGCTGCATACACAACTTATATAGCTCGGGGTCAAACGCCACATTGCCGAGCGGCTTCTCGATATAGGCACCACCCATCTGCTCCAAGCGGTGGACAAACTCCCACGGAATACCCCCGACGACCAACTCATTGTTGTAGGTAAAGACGCTGAGCGGGGTCACTATGCCCGCCGTAGCCATACCTCCCAGAAATCCATATCGCTCGATAAGGGCAACACTCGCACCCTCACGTGCCGCCGCCACCGCAGCAATAAATCCGGCAGGGCCACCACCACAAACGACAACGTCATACTCGCCAACAACAGGCACCGACTTGGTTATCTCAATCTGTTTCATAGTTTTATTTAAGGTCTTTAAGGTCAAGTAAGGTCAGGTAAAGTCTTTAAGGTCGGGCGAGGAATAAGTGCAGGCCTTATCCTTACGCACCACCAACAAGTTCCTGAGGTCGGGGGGGGGTACAACACTCTCGATGTCGGAGCGGAGGGAGCATACTCGGTGTATGTGACCTTCGCTGCCGACGAGAGGAAGGCAGTAGTTTCCCCTCAAAACAATTTTATAACCACTTTTTATATCTAAAATACCCCATAGTCAAAGCCGAAGCCAAAACCATCAACAGCAATGCGAAGAGGTAGCCCAGAGGTATTGTCATACCGTTTGGCAGAATATAGACCCACTCCAACTCCGGCATAAAACGGAAGTTCATACCATAGACACTCGCCACGAGGGTTGCAGGGAGGAAAATCACGGCTGCCACCGAGAAGATTTTCACCACCTCATTCTGCTCGATGTTGATAAGGCCGAGCGTCGCATCCTGAATATAGTCAAGACGTTGGAACGAGAAGTCGGTATGGCTGATGAGCGAGTTCACGTCCTTAATCATCAACTGCAAGCGAGGATAGATATCGTTAGGGAATCGCTCCGAGCGCAAGATACCCGAGAGCACACGCTGGCGGTCGAAGATATTCTCTCGCAGCACCATCGTCCGCTCCTGCAAGGTGTTGATACGGTGGATGACCTTCTTGTCGATGCTGTCCTGACGGTTGATATCCTTGCTGAGTGCCGAGACCTGTCGGCCTACCAGCTCGACAAGGTCGGCATCGAAGTCGATGCGCACTTCGAGCAGCGTGATGAGGATGTGGTAGCCCGTCGAGTAGCTGCGGTAGTTCATCTGCAAGCGTTTCTCTGCCTCTCGGAAGGTACGCATATCTGCCTGACGCACAGAGACAAGTACACCCTCATTAGAGAGGATGAACGACACCGGCTCCACCTCGAAACTCTCGCCACCGACCGGCACAAAGAAGTTCGAGTTGGAGATTATGGCATTCTCCGTCTCGGAGTATTTTGATGTGGACTCAATCTCCTCGACCTGCTGCTTGGTTTGCAGGCTTATCTCCATAAAGTTCTCGACAGCCTTCTGCTCCTTGATTGTAGGCTGCACCATATCAATCCACAAGATGTCGTCGTAACCCAAGTCGTCGAAGAGTTCGGTGTCGGCGTTGCGGATGATTTTGTTGTATTGTTTCAGATAGATTGTAATCACTTTTTCGTCCTCCGGTTTTCTTTAATTCAACATTAAGAAAGCGTGCGGCATCCGAGGCTCCCACCTCTGTATGATGCCCGAGGCCTACCTTCAACCGGGATTGACCTTGGGCTGAACCTTCATCCCAAAGTCCCAAAACTTTTTAAGTGCCTTGTGCTTCTGCTCGTCAAACAGAAAATCTATATTTCGGGTAAGATATTCGTATGCGTAAGGCTTCTCTCTGTGCTCGTCGCTGTCGAGGATAGCCTCGTAGGTATGCTCAACACCGAAGGTCAGCGCACGTTGCAGGCTGTCGTACAGCTCATACGAGGTGCCCTTACGAGCCACCCACACGGCAAAGACAAACGGCAGGCGGGTATGTGCAATCCACTCCTGCGCCAAGTCGTAGGAGTATGCAAAACGGCCCTCGTAGCCAAAGACCTTGTCGCCAATGAGCAGGAAGGCATCCCCCTCTTGCGGGTGGTCCAGAACGGAGTAGTCATCCATAGCGAGCCACTCCGGCGTAATCTTCCAGCGGTATTGTGCGAGATACCCCGCCAGCTGCACCGAGGTACGAGAGTGAGAGTCGAGCCAGATGCGGCGCACCTGCTCGATAGGGGTATTGCTCACGATGACCACGGTACGCACCGCACCCACCGCACCGATACAGTAGTCGGTGACAATCTCTGCCCCTTTGAGCGTAGGGACTACCGCCGCAGGTACCAAGGCCATATCGACCTTGCCCTCGGCGAACTGCTTTGCACAATCGGATGGGGGTACAATGACCAAATCGGCAACAAGATTACCCTCGTGCCGGATTCCATAGATAAATGGTATCGTATTGAGATACGATATTGCCGCTATTTTCGGATTGATAACCATCGTCCATACCTATGGGTTTTCATTGATTTAACATACAAAGGTAGTAATTTTTACATATAATGTGCCTTATCGCCCACTTTTTTTGTAAAAAATCACCCCGCACCACTCTATTTCGAGGCAATATCTGTTTATTGGTCAGAATTAGTAGATAAATGCGGGTATTTTCCCGCATTTTCTACCTGTATTTAGCCTGAAATATTCATCTATAAATAGTCTTCGATATCTTCTTGACATACCATTATGTACCCTCAATTTAG
>JAFULF010000004.1 GCA_017483225.1 Alistipes sp. | reverse complement strand
CTACTTTGAGAACCGCTCAACCAATGCCTCTGCCGAGAGTTTCAACGCAAAAGTCAAGGCTTTCAGAAATCAGTTCCGTGGTGTCAGCGACATACCATTCTTTATATTCAGACTGAAAACTATTTTTGCATAACTTTTTTACATCCCCACCGGAATTTTACAGTGAGCCCTGAAAACTTATTTTAGTAGATTAGGTTGTAGGATACCTTTGCAATCAAATAAGCAACAGCCACACGCCATACCTGAGGGTATGACGCAAGAAGATGTCGGCTCATTCTCTTGCAAATTAAAACTTCCTACATTTTATCTACGAGAATATGCTTACACTTTCCGTGTTAAAATATGTCCGTAATCCGAAGACTACACCACAAATTTAGAAAACTTTTCTCAAATGAGCAAAGAGAGTCAAAGTTTTTTGGCGTAAGATTTGCGGCGGGAAGGGTAAAAACAGAAGATTATGATTACCAAGATTGCCGCACTAATGCAGAAGTATCATCGTATAGACCAAGCCATACTCTGTCTGCGCATATTTATCGGAGCGATACTCGCCCTGCACGTCATAGGCAAGATGCAGCGATACAACGTGATGATTAACGGCTACCCTCCCCTGCTCTTTGACGATGCGGTGCTCACGTTTGTAATCTTCAACCTTATCGAGTCGGCGTGTGCCGTGATGATTGTAATCGGCTTCTGGACACGCTTTGCAGCCTTTGTGATGTCATTGGGGATGTTTGTCGATATATTCGTCGTCTTCCCTGCGCTGGGGTGGTTTGGCGTAGAGAGGCAGGTGCTGTATATGGGGTACTATATATTCCTTATAATTGCGGGTGGCGGCAAGTTCGCACTCGATGCCCGATTCTTCGACAAGCGCAGTAAAGAGTAGCGCAGGTGTACGAGTTTTGAAAAAAAATCTTATATTTGCCCTGTAATTTTTATTAAAATAACAGAAAATGAGAGTTGTAAAAGGATTTATCGCTATCGTGGCATTGGCTTGCTCGGTGGCTACCGTATCGGCGCAGGATGTTACTCCGGTGCCTCACAAAGTGGAGAACGTAACGCTCAAAACCCTTGCAGGAGAGCCTACAACACTGCCTTCTTTCGGCGAGAAGAACATCTTCTTCTTCTACATCGACCCGGATATTGCCTTGGGTAACAACAAGAACTACAAGTTCTCTGACGAGGTAGAGGCTTCGGGCGTATTGAAGGGCGAGAACATCTTCTGCTACGGAGTTCTCAACCTCGGCGACACAGGTCTGCCACGCAAGATGGTTCGCAATATGTCGGCAAAGCGCACGGCGAAGAACAACGCCACCGTGCTTGACGACTCCGACCACATCCTCTCGAAGGCGTGGGGTCTCGGCGACTGCAACGGCAAGTGCGCTCTGGTGCTCGTGAACAAGGCCGGCGAGTTGGTCTATTTCGAGAAGAACGACCTCGACGAGGCGGGCCGCAAGAACTTCTACAAAGTTATCGAGCAGTACCGATAGATGCGTTTCAGGGGTGTTATAGCGTTGCTGATGCTCTTTGGGGCCATCGGCAAATGTACCGCCCAAGCGGACAGTATCCTTGTCATTGGCAAGGATACTATTCGTTATAAATATACCCCTGCATCCAATATCGGCATCCCTGCGACCGACAGCAGCACTCCGACCCGAGCCTCACAGCGGATGAAGTCGGGATTCCTCCGCAAGGTATTCAACTACTTCGAGGAGGCGGCCATCGACAAGAGCTTCGAGAAGAGTATGGATGCGACATTCATCATCGCACCCTACTACACGTCGAGCACAAGCCTGACCTTTGCCGCAATGGTTGCGGGGCTGTACCGCATCGACCGAAGCGACCGCACCCTGCCGCCCTCGACCGTAAACCTCATAGCGCACACCTCAATTAAGGGGTTTTATAAGTTCGGAGTGGATGGCACCTGCATCTTCAAGGGCAACAGACACCGCCTGCTCTACGACGTGAATTTCTCCTCGCAGCCCACCTACTTATGGGGCTTCGGTTACAGCGGGGGAATGTCGGATAATCCGATAAAATATATATCGAACAATCAGACGGTTAATGCGACTTACCTCTACCGATTGTTTAAGCACACCTACATAGGTACAAAGGTCGATTTCAACTGGACCTATTGCAGCAAAAAATACAGGGCAAATCTTGTAGAGAGGCTCGGCGGATTGAAGAGCCACGACTCGGCTACGGGGCTTGGCATAATCGCCGAGTACGACACACGAGATTTCATCCCCAACCCCTCACGTGGCGTGTATATATCGCTCGAAGGAACATTCCGACCGAAGGCCTTGGGCTCGATAGACCACGACTCGTGGCGAGCATCCATAACGGTCGATTATTACCAAAAACTGTGGCGTGACGCAATCTTGGCAGTCGATTTGTACGGAGTGTGGAACAGTCGCCATACGCCGTGGGTATTGTTTGCGCAGATGGATGGTCGCTATCGTATGCGAGGCTACTACGAGGGGCGTTTCTCGGACTACAACCTCGTCACTGCGCAGGTAGAGTTAAGGCAGCGTGTGTGGCAACGTCTGGGCGTTGTTGTCTGGGGAGGAGCGGGCAATGTCTTCTCCTCGTTCGACTGCTTCCGATGGAGCGAGACGATGCCAAACTACGGCTTGGGATTGCGTTGGGAGTTCAAGCAGAGGGTGAACATACGCCTCGACTACGGCTTCGGCGGCAAGGCCAACGGGCGACTCATAAACGGTTTTTTGATATCTATAAATGAGGCTTTTTAACCACATAGTCCCCTTGGCCGGCAGAGCAAGGAGAGGTTTGGAGAGAGTTACGCCATCGCATAAAGCGATGGCGTTTTTTGTCTTACTTCTGCTGCTCCTGCTTCTGCCGAATCTGTTACTCGCCATCCGTTGCAACTACTCCGCCGCATCAACCATCGCCGGCATAGCACTGCCTGCGGCGATATACCTGATGATAGGGGCATCGGTCCGTTTCTCGGGAGGGGTGGCTCTGCTTATGGTGGGCGTGGTTGCGCTGTGCGCCTTCCAGATTGTCCTGATACACCTATTCGGAGGGGTCACCATTGCTGCCGATATGTTTATGAATCTCAGCACCACCAATAGCGGCGAGGCGGGCGAGTTGCTGGGCAACATAACGGGTGTGCTCGCAATCATACTCCTCATATACGCCTCGCTGCTCGTCGTGGCGTGGCTCGCCACTCGCTCCCGCCTGCGAATCAGCCTGCCGATGCGAAAGCGGCTCTCCAAAGTCGCCGTCCTCCTCTTGGCGGTCGGCATCGTGGCTCTGCTCGTAGCCAACATCAACTCGCCACACTCGATACTGCTCCGTGAGGTCTTCCCCGTGAATGCGATTTGCAACCTGCGAGCCAGCGTAGATACCCACCTGCGCCTACGTCGCTACGGTAGGAGCTCCTCCGAATTTAGATTCGATGCCGAGCGTAGCCACCCACCTCGTGGGCGGGAGCTATACATATATATTATTGGCGAGGCCTCCCGTCGGGCTTCGTGGGGCCTCTTTGGGTATGAGCGCAACACAACACCCTGCCTATCACGACGTGACGACATAACCCTCTTGGAGGAGGTGGTAACGCAGAGCAACACCACACACAAGAGCGTGCCTCTGCTTCTGTCGGGGGTTGGCGCATCGGAGTATGCGGAGCTGTATCGACGCAAGGGCATCTGCTCGCTCTTTGGCGAGGCGGGCTTCCGTACCTACTTCATATCGAATCAGCAGCGGCAGGGTGCCATGGTCGATTACCTCGCCGCCGAAGCGGATAGTACCCTATATCTCGGCAGTGGAAGGTATGACGATGTGCTACTCTCTGCGCTACGCTCCCTGCTACGGGAGGATGAGCCGTCGCCGACATTTGTCGTACTGCACTGCTACGGCTCTCACTACGACTATCGGGAGCGCTACCCTGCCGACTTCTCCCGCTGGGTGCCCGACGGCAAGGGCGAATTAAAATTCAGCCGTGAGGCGATTCGCAACTCCTACGACAACTCTGTCCTATATACCGACCATATCCTCTCCTCGATAATCGCCTATGCCGAGTCGCTCGACTGCTGCGCAGCCATACTCTACTGCTCGGACCACGGCGAGGATTTGTACGACGACCATCGGGAGCGGTTTCTGCACTCCTCGCCGACGTTGAGTCGCTATCAGTTGCAGGTTCCCGCCTTTGTGTGGCTCTCGAAACGCTATACGGAGGCGTACCCCGACAAGGCGGCAACCATCGAGCGCAATCGCAGATACGGGAGCACCACCCGCTCGATGTTTCACACCATAGCAGAGATTGCACACATAGAGAGTATGCATATAGATACGGAGGCGAGCTTTGCCGGCCGCAACTTCGACACGGCGCAGAGGCGTCACTATCTCGACGACTATAACGAGGCGGTGCCTCTGACGGATGCCCGATTGGGGCTGAATGAGGAGGATATGGAGGCGTTGGGCATAGACCAAAAACAAGAGAAGAGGCTTTGAATAAAACCTCTTCTCAAATAGTAATGTTAGCCTCAGATTATTTCTTTGCCTCCTCTACCGATACCTTACGGAACTCTTTGAGCAGCTTAGAAAGCTCCAAAGCAGCCTTACGAGCACGAGTACCGGCAGCCTTATTGCCCTTTACTACCTGAGCCTCTGCGTTAGCCTGGAACAAGGCAACCTGAGCATTGATGTTTTCAACCAAAGTTTTCATAGTTTGTAGTGTATTAAATAATTATACATTAGGTTTGTTACAGCAAATATAATAAGAGTTTTTATTTATTGCAAATATTTTTATCTCATTTATCGGTTTTTTATACAAAATATTCGCTACGGTATGTTTTTTGACCTCTACGGGGTAAAAAAAAACACCATAGGACTATGCTCAAAAACTCTTCTATCTTACTCGTTTTCTTTATGTTGTCGGCATCGTGTCATCGACCATCGCCGACGAAAAACGCACCCTTGCCGATGGAGGTGGAGGTCGTTTCGGCGCAACCTGACACGATACGCAGCCGAAAGACGTATATCAGCAGAATTGGTGCCAACTTCTCGGCGGTGATTCAGCCACGCATCAACGGATTTCTTGCCGAGAAACATTTCGACAACGGAATGCCCGTGAAGCAAGGAGATGTCATATTTCGCCTCGACGGCAAGGAGCAGCGTGCCAACCTGCTCTCGGCACAGGCTGCCCTCGAAAGCGCCAAGGCCAAATCCATCGAGGCCCGCAACAACTACGAGCGAGCCGTACCCTTGGCAAAGATAGATGCCATAAGCAAGGCCCAGCTCGACCAATACACGGCTCAATATGTTGCCGCCGAGGCATCGGTCAATTCGGCGATGCAGGCACTACGCAATGCCCGTTTGGAGGCGGGATACACGGAGATTCGCTCCACAATCAACGGCATAATATCGGTATCAAATGCGCATATAGGCGACTACGTGGGCCCCGGAACGCAGTTCTCGGTATTGACAACCATCGAGAATGTGGACACCGTCGGCGTGGAACTCGCTATCCCGATGCGTGAATATCTGGCACTCTCGGGGCGCAAATCGCTGACCTACAACAACGACTCCCTGCTGCGAAACATCAAGCTCTATCTGGCTGACGGGGAGCTATACCCGTATGAGGGCTTCTACAACTACACCAAGACGGCGGTTGCCGACTCTATGGGCACAATCATTATCGTTGTGTCGTTCCCGAATCCGGAGTACCTGCTCAAAAGCGGGCAGTTCGCACGTGTAGTGACCGACATAGGCAGCGCAAACGTGGCGATAATCGTTCCGCAGAGCAGCATATCGCAGATACAGGATATCTCCTCGCTGTGGGTAATAGGGGCAGACAGCATAGCCGAGTATCGTGAGATAACGCTCGGCGAGGCTGTCGGCAACGAGAGAGTGGTCACCTCCGGCGTGCAGGTCGGAGAGATGGTGGTTGCCGGCGGAGGGATGAAGCTCCAAAGTGGGATGAAGGTTATACCGATAAAAAAGTAGTCGATATGAATAATTTCTTTGTTTCCCGACCGATATTTGCCATATCGCTCGCCACGGTCATTGTGCTGCTGGGTATCATATCCATATTTGACCTCTCGATTGAGCAGTATCCCGACATCACACCTCCCGTCGTCGAGGTTTCGGCATCGTATCAGGGTGCAGATGCCGAGACTGTAAACAACGCCGTGGCAACACCTTTGGCACAGAGCATTATGGGCGTGAGCGATATGCTCTATATGCAGGCGACGAGTGCCAACGACGGTTCGATGACCTTACAAGTAACATTCGATATCGGCACCGACCCCGATATGAATGCCGTGCTGGTGCAGAATAACATTGCCACAGCCACCTCCGAGCTGCCACAGGCGGTCATCGAGCAGGGCGTGACCACAAGAAAGACCCAGACGGGCTTCCTGATGGTCTATGCGCTGCATAGCGACGGCCGCTATGACGGAGAGTTTCTCTCCAACTATGCCTACATAAACCTGCGCAACAGATTGCTGAAAATTGATGGCGTAGGCAAGGTATCCATAATGGGCGCCGACGAGTACGCTATGCGTATATGGCTCCGCCCCGACGTGTTGAACTACTACAACATCTCGGTCGAGGAGGTCATATCCGCCATATCGGTACAGGGTGGCATCTACCCTGCCGGTCAGTTTGGTGCGGAGCCCGCCCCAAAGGGTACTTCGCACACCTATACGGTGACTATGCCGGCTCAGTTCTCCACGCCCGAGGAGTTTTCGTCTATAATCCTCAAAACGGCCTCCGACGGCTCACAGATACGTCTTTCGGAGGTTGCGGATGTTGCATTCGGCAGCCAAAGTTACGGCACCTCGTCGCTCTTCGATAACCTGCCTACCACCGTGCTTGTGGTGTATCAGGAGCCCGGCAGCAACGCCGTGGGTGTCGGCAAGGCGGTAAAGGCAGAGATGGAG
Source organism: Alistipes sp. (assembly GCA_017483225.1). Taxonomy (GTDB): domain Bacteria; phylum Bacteroidota; class Bacteroidia; order Bacteroidales; family Rikenellaceae; genus Alistipes. Next base: position 8,662 of record JAFULF010000004.1, on the reverse strand, counting down.
CGGGCGGCGGAGAAGTTCCCCGACGGAGTGGATTACACAGCCATCGTGGATAGCACGGAGAGTATTCGGGCCGGCATTGAGGAGATTATATTCACACTCATACTCGCACTTATTCTCGTGATATTTATCATCTACCTGTTCATTCAGGATTGGCGTGCCACGCTGATACCTCTGGTTGCCATACCCGTCTCGATAATAGGTACATTTGCTGTATTTCCACTGCTCGGTTTCTCGATAAATATCATATCGTTGCTCGGCCTTGTATTGGCCATAGGCCTTGTCGTGGATGATGCGATAGTTGTCGTGGAGGCGGTGCAGGTAAATATCGAAAAGGGTATGTCGCCACGTGAGGCGACCATCGAAGCTATGCGTAACGTGACCTCGCCAATTATCGCTACGTCGGTAGTTCTGCTTACCGTCTTTGTACCCGTATCCTTCTCGGGTGGCATCACGGGCAGTCTGTTTCAGCAGTTTGCCGTCACAATCTCCGTGTCGGTAATCTTCTCGACCATCAATGCGCTGACACTCTCGCCGGCATTATGCGCCAAGCTGTTGCAACCTCGAACACCTGCAACGAAAGGCTTTTTCGGGGGCTTCAATCGCCTTTTCGAGCGGTTTGCCACCCGATACATCTCCTCGACGGAGGGCATCGTGAGAAGGACCAAAACGACGGCTCTGTCGGTGGTTGTGATGGGTGCCGTCATCCTTGCCGTGTGGTGGGCTCTGCCGTCAGGATTCCTGCCGGATGAGGACCAAGGCTACCTCTCGGTCTTCCTGCAAACGCCCGAGGCCTCATCGCTGCAAGTGACCGAGCAGGTCGCAGGAGAGGTCGATGCCGTGATAAAGCGCCATCCGGAGGTTGCATCTACCGCCGTCGTGTCGGGATTCGATATGATTTCGGGCGTCGCTGCGACAAACTGCGGAGTAATATTTGTCAAGCTGACCGACTTCTCCGACCGCCGACTCTCGGCTATGCGCCTCGCCGACATCCTCACCGAGGAGCTATATACGGCAATACCGAATGCCGAGTGTTTCGCCTTCGTGCAGCCATCCATACCCGGGCTTGGTGTCACCTCTGGCGTAACCTTCGCACTGCAAGATACGGAGGGGCGTGGCAGCAAATATCTCTCGGCATACGCCGACCGACTGATAGACTCGTTGCAGAGCAGTCCGCTCATCGCCTCTGCCACGACCCGCTTCGATGATAATGTACCGCAGCGACATCTGAAAATCGACCGAGAGCAGGCGATGATGAAGGGTGTGCCGCTGAACGAACTGTACGAGGAGACCGCCGCCCTGCTCGGCAGTCGCTACATCAACAATTTCAGCAAGTTCGGGCGTTTATATCAAACATACCTTCAAGCAGCGCCGGAGTATCGCCGAAGCGAGAGTTCTCTGGACAGCTACTTCGTAAACTCTGCCGACGGCACGTCGATACCCCTATCGACCTTCGTATCGGTAAGAGATACTGTCGGTGTGGGCTTCGTATCGCAGTTTAATATGTATCGCTCGGTAGATATCACCGTCACACCGCAGCAAAAGGTTTCGAGCGGAAGCGTAATATCCCTCATCGAGCAGAAGGCCGACGAGGTGCTGCCCGACGACATAAGCTATGCATGGAGCGGCGTATCGGCGTTGGAGGAGAGCGAGGCGAGCAGTGGCGGGTGGGTATATATCATCGCCCTGGCCTTCGTATTTCTTACGCTGGCAGCCCTCTACGAGAGTTGGACAATGCCGATAGCGATAGTATTGGCCGTGCCTCTTGCCGTGGCAGGAGCGGTCGGGATGATATGGCTCGTACACCTTATCTCGCCGACATTTATCAACGATATCTATATGCAGATATCTATCGTTATGCTCATAGGTCTGGCGGCGAAGAACTCCATTCTGGTTGTCGAGTATGCCGACCGATTGCTCTTCGAGCAGAGGATGAGCCTCTACGATGCCACCATCGAGGCGGCCCGACTGCGTATGCGACCGATATTGATGACCGCCTTCGCCTTTATCCTTGGCATTATGCCGCTCGTATTCGCCAATGGCGTATATTACACCGCCCGCAACATTATGGGCACGGCGCTGCTCGGAGGTATGCTGGCCGCTACTCTCGCCGGCATATTCCTCTACCCTGCCCTCTACTACCTCGTAGCACGAGTGTCGGGATACGATAAGTTGAACAAGGATTAAAACCATAAGACTATGCGACAATATATACATTTTGCCATTCTGCTCGCCCTGCTGGCGAGTGGTTGCACTCCGAAATTATCAGCGCCCGACGTGCGACCCCCTGCGCACTACATCTACGGCGCAGGCTTCCGTTCCGACAGCATAGATATCGAGGATGGTTGGTGGCGGATGTTTGGCGACACGGTACTGAATCAACTTGTGGATAGGGCTTTGGCGCAGAATCGCAACCTCAAAGTAGCCGTCTCCCGCATTGAGGAGGCTCGGCACAACCTGCGAATAGTGCGCAGCGAGTACCTGCCTACCTTCAACGTAGGCATCTCGGCCGGGGTCTCGGGTGGCGGAGGCGACACCGAGCAGGCCTATAAGCTCGCTCGTGACTTTTCGTGGGAGATTCCTCTGTTCGGGCAGCTGCGCCAGAGCTCCGAGGCCGCCCGTGCAAATATCGCATACTCGGAGTGGCAGTATCGTGGCGTAAGGCTCTCTCTGATTGCAGAGGTAGCAACAACTTACTTCACGATGTTGCAGTACCGACGAGATTTAGAGATTGCCCGTCGCAGTGCATCGTTGCGCCGAGAGTCCGCCACGCTGATAGACTCTCTGTTTCGACGAGGTATGGCATCGGGTGTCAATCTCGAACAGGCAATGAACCTCGTCTATACCGCCGAGGCCGATATACCGCTCTATGAGCGGGCCGTAAAGCAGACCGCCCTCTCTATGGACGTTCTGCTGGGCGAGGTACCCGACTCCGTGCTATACACCAGCAGCGAGCTGCAACTCATAACCGACTACATCCCACTCGACATTCCATCGGGCATACCATCCGAGATACTCTCTCGCCGCCCCGACATTATGGAGGCGTGGTACCGGATGAAGCAGGCGGCGGCGAATGCGGGGCTGGCACGTACAGCCCGCCTGCCATCGCTATCGCTCACGGCAGGTGGCGGCACAGCCTCGTCGGACATTACGCAGATGTTCCTGAAAAACAGTTGGCTTTGGAATGCCGGACTCTCCATCTTACAGCCCGTTCTGCACTTCGGTAAGTTGAAGCGGGCAGAGAGGGTTGCCGTCGAACAATACAACCAGAGCGTGTTGAGTTACGAGCAGAGCTTCTTGCAGGCACTCTCCGAGGTGGAGAGCATCCTTGTAAGCATATCGACCTACCGCAAGGAGACAGAGCGATACAAGGCACTCGTGCGCTCCAACGCCCGCATTGCACTGATAAGCAATGCCCTGTACAGCAACGGACTATCCGCCTACCTCGACGTTATAGATGCCGAGCGAACACTCTACAACTCGCAGATGCAGTTCTCGAACATCGTCGCACAGCAGTATATAAACTACATAAATCTGTGTAAGGCTTTGGGCGGAGGATGGGTTGAAATACCTACAAATAGGTAGTGCTACAAATTGTATTCATACAATTTTTGGGCTATCTTTGCGCCGTAATCACTTACGGAACGCAAGATGCGCCTGTCGGAACTAAATAGCGGAGAGTCTGCAACCGTGGTCAAGGTACTTGGTCACGGAGGCTTTCGTCGCCGAATAGTCGAGCTCGGCTTTGCGAGAGGTACGAAGGTGGAGGTTATACTCAACGCCCCGCTGAAAGACCCTATCGAGTATCGTCTGCTTGGCTACAACATCTCCCTGCGCCGTGCCGAGGCCGAGATGGTCGTCGTGGTGACGGATGCCGAGGCGGCACGTCTGATGGAGCACAACAGCGTTGATACCACCATCAGCGAGGAGTTCATCAACGAGGGAATCAACCGCCGCAAAAGGCATATCAACGTGGCGTTGGTAGGCAACCCCAACTGTGGCAAGACTTCGCTCTTCAACCACATAACTGGTGCGCACGAGCACGTCGGCAATTATAGCGGCGTGACCGTGGATGCCAAGACGGGATATTGCCACCACAAGGGGTACGAACTCCACATAACCGACCTGCCCGGCACGTATGCCCTCTCGGCATACACTCCGGAGGAGCTGTACGTGCGCAGTCATCTGGCAACCTCGATGCCCGACGTGGTGCTGAACGTCGTATGCTCGTCGAACATCGAGCGCAACCTCTACCTCACAACCGAGTTGATTGATATGAGCCAGCGTATGGTCGTGGCTCTCAATATGTACGACGAGTTGCAGCGCAGTGGAGCCACCCTCGACCACGATATGCTGGGCAAGATGCTCGGCGTGCCGATGATTCCCGTTATGGGGCACACCGGACAAGGCGTGGATGAGTTGCTCGACACGGTTATCGCCGTCTATGAGAACAGCGACAGCCGAGTACGACACATCCACATCAATCAGGGCGTGGCAGAGGAGAGCGTTATGGTGCTGGATGCCGATATGAAGGCCCACAAGGAGGAGTTGCCAAAGTGCTTCCCGCCCCGCTACTTTGCGATGAAGATGCTCGAAGGCGACGAGGATATATGCAATATGCTCCGAGGCAGTAGCAGATACCCGAAGTGGCTGAAAATATGCGAGAAGAAGCAGGCCCACCTCAAATACGACTTGGGAGCCGACGAGGATATTGCAACGACGATGGCGGACCAGAAGTACGGATTTATCGCCGGAGCACTGCGAGAGACATATACGGCCGGACGTGAGAATGCCAACAACATCACCGACCGCATAGACGCAATTGTCACACACCGTATCTGGGGCTACCCTATCTTCCTGCTGCTGATATGGGCACTCTTCTACTGCACCTTCCATCTCGGAGCTTATCCGCAGCAGTGGATTGAATCGTTGGTAACATTTGTCGGCGACTGCTTCCAGAGGTGGTTGCCTGATGGCATCTTGAAGGATATGATAACCGACGGCATCATAGGCGGCGTGGGCAGTGTAATCGTATTTCTGCCCAACATTATGATTCTATACCTGCTCATCTCCTTTATGGAGGATTCGGGGTATCTGGCCCGTGCAGCCTTTATTATGGACAAGCTGATGCACAAGGCAGGACTGCACGGCAAGGCCTTCATTCCGCTTATTATGGGCTTTGGATGCAATGTTCCGGCGGTGATGTCCACACGAATCATCGAGAGCCGCAGCAGTCGCCTCATAACCACCTTCATCATTCCGTTTATGTCGTGCAGTGCCCGCCTGCCCGTGTATATCGTATTTATCGGTACATTCTTCGCAGCGCACTCCGGAACGGTGATGACCGCCCTATACCTGCTTGGCATCGTCGTAGCGGTGGCGACGGCACGTCTGATGCGCCACTTTATGTTCAAGGTGGATGAAACTCCATTTGTGATGGAGTTGCCGCCGTATCGCATACCTACCTTGAAGGCGACGATGTCGCATATGTGGTCACGATGTGCACAATATCTGCGAAAAATGGGCGGTATGATTCTGGTTGCATCGCTCGTGATATGGTTCCTCGGGTACTTCCCTCGTCAGAGCGAGGGCGAGAGCGTGTCACAACACTACGAGCGCTCATACATAGGTCGTATAGGTCATCTGTGCGAGCCCGTTTTCGAGCCTCTCGGCCTCAATTGGAAGTCGGGCGTGGCCGTATTGTCGGGCGTGGCCGCCAAAGAGATTATGGTCAGCACGATGGGCGTGCTATACGCAGAGGAGGAGTATATGGTTGAGCCGAGCAACAAAATAGCCGCTATGTCGGAGAACGCCGAGGGTGCAGAGAGCACAAGGCTCCACGAGAGGCTTGTTGCCAGCGGAGACTTCTCCAACGCATCCGTCTTGGCACTGCTGGTATTCACACTGCTCTACCTGCCTTGCATAGCGACCATTGCCGCAATCCGCTCCGAGGCGGGATGGCGATGGGCCGTGGCATCAATCATCTATACAACCGTGGTTGCGTGGCTCTGCGCCTTTGCGGTATATCGCATTGCATTACTATTCTAAACGGGAAGAATTATGTGGCAGGAGATTATTGTCGGAGTAATAGGTGTGATTGTCATCATCCTGACGGGACGCTACATCATCCGCACCATACGCAATCCACACTCGTCGTGCGACGGGTGCGACAGCGATTGCAGCAGGTGTAACAAGGAGGTTAAATAGACTTTAAGTAATCGACGTAAAGGTCTGTGATTCTGTTCCAAGTAAAGTTTTCCTCTACCCTCTTGCGCACCGCCTCCTTCTGAGGGGCAAGTACCTCCAAATTATCCAAGGTGTAGGTTATCTTCTCGGCCAAATCTTCAACATTCTCCGCCTCTACCCATACGCCGCTATCTCCCAATCCCTCCTTATTTGACGGAATGTTTGATGCGATGCATAGGCGGCCATAGCTCATAGCTTCGAGCAGGGTTATCGCCAACCCCTCAATGGTCGAAGGGATGCAGAATGCCGTCGCATGTCGCAGCAGAGTCTCCTTGTCAGCCCCATAGACCGCCCCCGTGAAGATGATGTCGGAGCGACCCTCGGCAAGCGAGTGCAGATGGGCAACATAGTCGGGCAGCTGGTCGTTACTTCCGGCAATGACCAACTTGTAGCCCTCGGTGGCAGCCTCCTTGAAGGCCCGAATGAGATAGTCCGGATTTTTATCCTGCACCAGACGACCCAGATAGAGCAGATAGTACTCTTTTTCAAGACCATAGCGTTGCAGTATGTCGCTATCCTCGGCACGCCCGTCGGGCATATTCACCGCCGTAGGTATGGTTACACAGCATCGAGAATAGGCCTCGGCAAAGTAGGCCCTCTGCTCCTCGCTCACGACAGCAATATTGCGATGCATAGCAGCCGTCAATCGCTCCATAAGGTGCATAATTTTCTGCTGAAACGGAGAGTATTTCGTGCGCTTCCACTCCAAGCCGTGGCCCATAAGCAACGCTTTACGCCCACACAGACGAGGAATCCACGACCAAAGCGACGGCGGCCAGGCGTTATAGTGAAAATACTCCACGCCGCTCTCCTTGCAGAGGGCGTGCATCGTAGAGGAGAACGATAGCAGTATCTTGCACAAGAAACGACCACCGAAAGAGCGTCGATAGACAACCTTGAAGCCATTGCCCCACTCCTGCCCGTTATGGTCACTCTCGCAATAGACAATAGGCTCGTGCCCCTGCTCTACAAGTGTTGTCGCAAGATTGAACATATAGTTCTCGATACCACCTAAAAGATGAATATCACGCCCTCCGATAAATGCTATCTTCATTATCTATAATCGCTTATTATACAAGATTATACCCTACTCTTCCTCACGTATTCCTTGAAGGTCATTATTACCAACGTGATAGAACGGGATACACGAGGTATCCACCCTGCCACCTGCCATCACTCGCAGCTTGTTCTTTATCACCCACGGCAGTACCTGCGGCATATACTTCTTCATCACGGGAGATACAGAGCCTATCATCCAGCAACTCTTCGGGCAGTGCGCAACCTTCTCTCGGACAGCCTTTGCCTGCTCGCTACTCCACAACTCCTCGAAGGTGGCAACGTCGTGCAGATTGCCCATCGTATCGTACCAGCACGAGTGCTCCATACCATTACAAGGCAACACGTTGCCGTGCGGGTCTATAAAGAAGTTCTCGCTACCCGCCTCGCATGGCAACATTCGGCGACCACCCTTGATGTAGTTGATAAGCCCAAGATTGAAGAAGGCTCTAAACCAAGACTTTGGAGAGTTCTCCTTCATCAATCGTTGAATTAGCTCGTCGAAGTCGGAGCAGACCTCATCAATGTTCGTCACCTTGTTGTCGCTCTTGTGGAAGTAGAACGAGTTGTGGAAGGATGCGGTGGCAAACTGCATCTTCAAATTGCGATTCAACTCATAGAGGTCGAGCATATCCTTGGAGTTGTTGTTCGATACGGTTATGCCGAAGCCGATATCCTTGATACCCAGACGGCGCAACTCCAACAGCGTGCGCAACCCCTTGTCGAAGCCGCCTTGACGGCCTCGCAGCTCGTCGTTCTTGCAGGAGAGGCCCTCTATCGAGATACGGTAACCTATCTGTGGATATTTCTTGGCCAATGCGATGATTCTATCAGAGAAATAACCACTCGTAGAGAATACTATACGGTCAGTCTTTTTAAGTAGTACTTTAACTATATCCTCAATATCCTCTCTTACAAAGGGCTCGCCTCCCGTGATATTGACACTGCGCATACGGGGCAGTTTTTCGAGCAGCTCCGGCTTGAACTCATCCTCGGGGTGTGTCGGGTTATCCCAGATATTGCACATTTTGCAGCGCATCGGGCAGCGGTATGTTACGATTATAGAACCATCCATAAGTAGTTGTTTTGTAAAATATTTCTCAAAATTAACAATTATTTCGGAAATGGCAATTTTTTGAATGATACTTTTAGCAGAAAATTCACACGGTGACAAGTGACAATAACAAGCCCCATTTACAGAAAGGGGATTTAGGGGATAGGTAACACCTCACTTTTAGCAGAAAAAGAAAAAAAAGACACTCGCCAAAAGTGCCTTTTTCGCAATACAAGTCCCCTTTACAGAAAGGGGATTTAGGGGATAGGTAACACCTCACTTTTAGCAGAAAAAGAAAAAAGACACTCG
>JAFULF010000003.1 GCA_017483225.1 Alistipes sp. | reverse complement strand
TGGTTGCTACTCAACAACTATAACCACTGTTGTGAATATGGATGTAGAATTGCCGTTCCGATGTTTTCTTCTCATATACCTTACTCACAATCCACTTGCGGAAGATGTCTGTGTAATAGGTGTTCAGTCGGAAAGCAATGGGGATTATCATTTCCAGCGAATAGACATCAGCTGTATTACCGTTGTCCATACGGATATACTTGCAGACTTCATAATCATTGAGTATATCAGTCTTGCGGATAGCCTTTATTGCACTGACAACTGCTGTGCCGCTTACATTGAATGCATCGGCTATTTCCCATACGGTCATCCATATTCCGTTACCTAATTCGTTACCTTTATAATTGCCTGTCGGAGTAGTGGTAACGATTACCGCTTTACCTTCTATTTTTATGATATTTCGTTTCATAGCAGCCTCCTTCTATAATGTGTTAGCAACATACTCTTCGATATTTCCCAATCGTGTAGATAGGTTTTCCATATCCTGATTGAGTTTCTCTTTGGTGATTTTGGCATAAATCTGTGTGGTGGTAATGTTCTTGTGCCCGAGAATGGAACTAACCGTTTCAATGGGAACGCCATTGGTCAGACAGATTTCTGTTGCCATCGTGTGGCGGCTCATGTGCCATGTAAGGTGTTTGGTGATTCCGCATCGTTTGGCTACGGCACGAATACCATACAGACAAGTCATGTAATGAGGAACGCTGAAAATTTTGCCGTCTTCACGGAGCCCGCGATACTTTTCCAAAATCTTCTTTGGAATATCCAGCAGGCGGATATTGGATTGTACTCCCGTCTTTTGTCGGTTGATACTTATCCAAAGATGTTCATCAAAATAGGTGCGGATGTTCTCTTCCGACAAGTTACGCATATCCGAGAAACTCAATCCCGTGAAGATGCAGAACACGAACAAATCACGATATAGTTCCTGTTTGGCATTCTTTAATTTACCGTCCATAAGGAGGCGGATTTCATCTTTGGTAAGGAAACCGCGTGTTGTCTCTTCCTTTTTGATTTCATATTCACGGAACGGATCTCGTGTCAGCCATTCGTTGTTTATGGCTATTGACACCATTGTGCGGAGTGGACAAGTATAAATCCAAACCGTGTTGTTGCAACAATGTTTCTCTGTTCTGAGGAACATATCAAAATCAGTAATGAAAGCGGGTGTCAGTTCCTTCAATGCAATGTCTTTGATATGATATCGCTGATAGAGAAAATCTTCCAAATGCTGATAGACATTCACATACTTCATATAGCTGGACTTCGATTTCAAGCCCGCTTCATATTGTTTCTTGTAGTCTTCATTGTACTGTTTGAAGACTTGCATCAGTGTATGGCAACGATGTTCCAAACCGAGAAAGGCATTCTTTACTTTTTCGGCGGTAACATAGTTATCCCTGTCCATAATCTCACGGTAATGCTTGTTGATGCTCACACGCATATTGTCAAGCATACGGTTTGCTTCGATAGCGGCTGCACTTCGTCCGGTGGCACGACCACTTTTTGTATCCCAAACTTTCGGGTCAATGGTAATCTTGCAACTGAACTGCGTTTGCGTTCCATCTACCGTGATTCTACCCATTACGGGTACTGTTCCGTCTTTTCTTACTGCCTGTCTTTTCAGGTAGAAGATAGTTGAAAATGTACTCTTCATAACTGCTACTTTTTTTAGGTTCAAAAATACTTTCAGTAGAGTTATGAGCCGCTACGCAAAATATGTCGGAACATCGCAGAAGAAACGGTAACATGGGATTTTCAACCGTAACCCATCATTTTTACAGGAACTTTTGCAAAAGCCGTTATAATACAATAGTTTACATTGCTGAACTTCCGTATTCTTCCATCTGTTTCATATGGTAACGGATAGGTTACTCAGCTTTGGAACAACTTGGCATTACGTTGGTTTTCGCTGGCATTCCTTCAAAAATCAGAATTTCACAAAACCCCTGTCTGCCAATTATTTTGCCCCAAATTTCTCAATTCAACGAATTATATGTAACTTTGTAAGTGAGAATCAAAATCTTTGACTATGGAACTGCATAAATACTCTCGCCGACAGAGCGAAATAGTGCAAATAGGTACGACCCTTATAGGAGGCTCTCACCCCATCGCTGTTCAGTCGATGACCAATACCGCCACGGCGGATGTGGAGGCGAGCGTGGCTCAAATCGAGCGTATCGCCACGGCAGGAGCACCTATCGTGCGCCTCACGGCACAGGGACGCAAGGAGGCGGAGGCCTTTGCCGAGATTATGCCTCGCCTGCGAGAGGATGGGTTCAAGACTGCGGTGGTGGCGGATATCCACTTTGTTCCGGAGATTGCCTCTATCGCTGCCGACTATGTCGATAAGGTGCGCATCAACCCCGGCAACTATCGCACAGAGGGCGGTGAGTTGGAGGCGCTCATAGAGAAGTGTCGCCGTCGGGGCGTGGCACTGCGCATAGGCGTAAACCACGGCTCGTTGGCACGTCATATCGTTGATACATACGGAGATACGCCGAAGGGTATGGTTGCCTCGGCGATGGAGTTTCTGCGCCGCTGTCGTGCGGCGGAGTTCTCGCAAGTGGTTGTGTCGATGAAGTCGAGCAACACACGGGTTATGGTGCACGCCTACCGCCTGCTTGTGGAGGCTATGGATGCCGAGCAGATGCACTACCCGATTCATCTGGGCGTGACCGAGGCGGGAAACGGCATCGAAGGGCGTGTGAAGAGTGCCGTGGGCATAGGGGCCCTGCTGGCCGATGGCATAGGCGATACCATCCGAGTATCTCTGACCGAGGCACCGGAGAATGAGGTGCCCGTGGCGAGGCTGCTGGTCGATTACTTCGCCGAGCGTGAGGGGGAGTTCTCGGTGGCACACCCCGAGAGGTACTCGCCGACGGAGTTTCGCCGTCGCAGCGATGTGCAGACGCCGATTACCCACGATGAGATTACCGCCGACTTCCGTGTCGTTGAGGCGGTGTCGGGCAACCCTACGGCCGAGTGGCGTGCCGCCATTCTGGATGCGGAGCCGTCGGAGCATATTGTCATCCGCCGTCGCTATGAGGATGCGGACTTGGAGACCCTTGCCGTCAAGGCTGCGGCAGATATGGGACAGCTCCTGCTCGACGGCCTTGCCGACGGAGTATGGATTGATGCTCCGCAGCACGAGGCGGAGAGGATTCGTGAGATAGAGCTGCTCATTTTGCAGGCGGCACGTGTGCGCATCTCGCACACCGAGTATATCGCCTGCCCGAGTTGCGGTCGCACACTCTACGATATCGAGGGTGCTCTGGCGCAGATTAAGGCCCGCACCTCGCACCTGAAAGGGTTGAAGATAGGCGTTATGGGGTGCATCGTGAACGGCCCGGGCGAGATGGCGGATGCCGACTACGGATATGTGGGTGCAGCGGCAGGTCGCATCACGCTCTACAAGGGTCGTGAGGTGGTGTGTCGCAACATTCCGCAGGAGGAGGCACTCGACCGCCTGATAGAGTTGATAAAGGAGAATGGAGATTGGCAGGAGCCTCGATAATGGTATGAGCAGAACAATCCTACCCTCGGTATATTGGGGAAATATTGAGTATTGGGCGAGGTTGGTGCAGTCGGACGAGGCGTGCATCATCGACCCTCACGAGCACTATATCAAACGCTCGATGCGTAACCGCACGGAGATAATGACCGCCAACGGGGTGATGCCGCTCTCGGTGCATCTGTGTCGGGCCAACCGACCGCAGACGCCGATGTGCGACCTGCGTATCGACTACTCGAAGCGTTGGCAACATCAACATTGGGTGGCGATACTCTCGGCCTACCGCTCGTCGCCCTATTTTGACCTCTATGCACCAAGCATAGAGCCCTTCTACACCCGTCGCTATGACTCTTTGGTCGAGTATAATATGGAGATTCTCGAAACGCTTCTGCGCCTGATGGGTGTCGAAAAACGCTTCTCTGTATCAGGTAGTTATGTTGCGGCGACGGATGCCGACACGGACTTTCGTCCCAAGCACTTCGGCGGCGAGGTCGTCGTGCCGGAGTATTTTCAACTCTTCTCGGACAGGATGCCCTTTGTGCCCAACCTCTCGATTCTTGACCTGCTGATGAGCGAGGGCCCCTCGACCCGTGACCTCTTGAAGAGGGTTGTGGTGAGGTAGTCGCAGGGTTAGAAGATAAATCGCACTTGCAGATAGTAGGTACGAGGGCAGTCGTATCGGTATAGGTTTGCGTGTGGTCGTATCGTATATCCGTCGGCGATGTAGCGGCGAGGTGTGCGTGATGACTCGTAACCATAGGCGACGTGGTTGCGACTGCCGAGTAGGTTATCGACGTAGAGCGACACCACGATATGCGATTGAGGGTGGCGGTCGATAAAGCGAGGAGCCGCCGTGGTGGTGTATATCCGATGGTCGTACTTGCGCAGGTAGAACCTCTTTGAGAGCGACAGATTCAGCCGAAATATATCCGAGAGACGCTCCTGACTTGTGAGCGTGGCACGCTCCTCCGGAGATATGGCGTAGTTGAGCACCCGCATCGTGCGACGTGTAAGCGAAGGGGCGACATACCGCAGGGCATCATACTCGACATCCACGCCCGCACTCCACCCTCGTTTGTAGAGGGAGCCTCCCGCACGAATCTCTATCTGGGGAGTGTTTCCCACGCTCAACCCCTTGATGTAGGCAGGTACGCAGTCCGCTACGATAACATTGTCCGTATCACGGTAGGCACTCACCACGGCATTGTCGGTGTAGAGGTGCCGCCCAAGCAGTGCTGCGCCGTAGAGCCGCCACATCTTGTTTATCCTCCAACCCGCCTCCGCCTCAATGCCTACGTGCAGGGTGTTGATGCCACTCGTTACGAAGTCGCAATACTCGTAGGTTATATCATCGAAGAGTTGTCGGGATTGCCTCTCGTTGGCTCGGTAGCGTGCGAAGAGCGAGGCGTTGAGCGAGACCCTGCCGCTGCGCAGACGATACCCCGCCTCGAAGGCGTAGAGGAGGTGCTGGCCGGGGGTGTCTATGATGCGGTTGTTGTATCGGCTTTGGAGGAAGTAGTTGTGTGGCGCATCGCTATCGGCCGAGATGTTCATCGCCACGCAGAGGCTGTGCCGCTCGTTGAGGGCGTAGCTGCCGACAGCGTGAAGCGTAAAGGGCGCAAATGAGAGGGTGCGGGAGCGGCCGTAGGAGTTGGAGGAAAATATCGCCTTGCGGAAGAATCCCCGACGCACGACGGAGGAGTAGCCCACCTTCGCCCCTGCCTCGACGCTCCACTTTGACCGTGTGTAGCGTAGCGACGCAAAGAGCGACAGACGGCTCTGCGTGAGGGCATAATCGTAACTGAACCGCTCGCCCTCGTCCACCGTGCGGGTGGGGTTGTTCAGGTCGTTTGCCGTCGAGTGCGAGAGGGTGCCGTTATCGACCAGATAGAAGTCTTGGTCGGCGATGCGGCCACCGTCCAGAAGGTCTGCCATCTGCTTGAAGTTGCGACTGCGCTCCACGTCGCCCTCCACGCCGTAGTGAAGCTCCATGTTGTCCGATATTTGGCTCTGTGCCGCAACGTGAAGTTGTAGGTGTGTTCTCCTATCGACACGCTCTGAGATGGCATATAGTGCGCCGGAGGCGAAGCGGTTGCGGTAGCGCAGCTCGTCGAAATTTATCTGTGTATATCGGCTGTCTCCGTTGCGCCACGCAGCCTCCACAACGCTCGCCACCTGCTCGTTGTCGAAGTTGCTCGGCAGGTAGCGGTGGTTGTCGGGCAGAGGCGTGGTCACGCCGAAGTAATCCATCCCGCTATAACGGCTCTCGCCCGCCGTGATGCCCAGCGATGCCCGCACACGGCTCTTGGGCGAAAGGATACGCTCGAAGGAGGCGACCAGCGACGGCATAAACTCCCTCCGTATGGCGGAGTTGCGCACACGCCCCTTGTCGTAGCCCCACAGCGGGTTGTAGAGGTTGTTGCCGATGAGGCGGAGGGCCTCGCTGCTGCTTGCGCCGTGAGAGGCTCGTGATGATGGGGCCATACGTGCCACAATCGAGAGGCTGTTGAGTGAGTCGGGCCTCCATAGCAGGGAGATGCCCAGACGTACCTCATAGGTAGATACACCCTTGATATGCAGGTCGTTACCAGCATTGGCGACAAGGTCGGCAACCATCTCCCACCCCTTGCCAAGCGAGTGCGCCGTCGTGGCACCTGCGCTGCCGAGGGCGTAGCGTGTCGAGAGGGCGGCCTTTATCGTGGTGTTGTGACGTTGGAGTGCCGGGGTGGAGTACTCTCTGCCCAGATATGGGGCGGTGCCGCTCTCGGCGAGCGTCGTGCCGGCCACCTGACGCAGTGATAGTTGCAGTCGGCGGGCCTCCGAGCGGGTCATCCGCTCTATGCGGATGCCGTTCAGCACGCCGCCTCGACCACGATTGATAACCCGACCGAAATAGGGAGTAGCGAACTTCGCTGTCGCCTCGTCGTCACTCTCCTTCGCAGGGGTTGCCTCCTCGGCAAAGAGTTTATAATAATGATAATCGTGCAACTCGTCTGCTCGGAGAGAGTCGCACGATAGAATCATCAGCAGTGCTATAATATATTTGATGCTGTTGCGCATTACGCTTGCAGAGCCGCCCAAATCATATCTTTGAGTCGTGCAATGTTCAGGCCTGTTACCGACGAGATGAAGACAGCCTCGATGCCCTCGGGCAGGTGGGCCTTCATCTGCTCGATAAGCTCGTCGTCGAGCATATCGCACTTGGTGATTGCCAGCAGTCGCTGCTTGTCGAGCAGCTCGGGGTTGTATTGGGTCAATTCGCCCAGCAGCACATCGTAGTCGTGTTGGATGTCGTCACTGTCGGCAGGAATCATAAAGAGCAGGATAGAGTTTCGCTCGATATGGCGCAGGAAGCGTGTGCCAAGACCTCGACCCTCGTGCGCACCCTCGATGATGCCGGGGATATCGGCCATAACAAACGAGTGTCCGTCACGTGCCTCCACGATGCCGAGATTAGGCTCCAATGTGGTGAAGGCGTAGTTGGCAATCTTCGGCTTTGCCGCCGAAACGACCGAGAGCAGGGTGCTCTTGCCGGCGTTAGGGAAGCCTACTAGACCGACGTCTGCCAAGACCTTCAATTCGAGGATGAAGGCACCCTCGGCACCCTCCTCGCCCGGCTGTGCGTAGCGTGGTGCCTGATTTGTCGGGGTCTTGAAGTGCCAGTTGCCCAGACCTCCACGACCACCTTTGAGCAGCACCAGCTGCTCGCCATCCTCGGTAACCTCGCCGACAACCTCGCCGGTCTCGGCGTTACGAGCCACGGTGCCGAGGGGTACGGGGATGATGATATCTTTGGCATCCTTGCCCGAAGAGCGTGCGCCGGAGCCACACTCGCCATCCTCGGCGAACTGGTGACGCTGATACTTCAAGTGTATAAGGGTCCAATATTGCCTGTCGCCACGCAGGATGATGCTGCCACCCTTGCCGCCGTCGCCGCCGTCGGGACCTCCGAAGGCGACAAACTTCTCACGACGGAAGTGTGCCGAGCCGGCTCCTCCGTGACCGGAGCGGGCAAAAATCTTTACATAATCGACGAAATTCGAGCCTGCCATAACTACATTCTTTCAGGTACCTTAATTCCAAGCAATGCCATCGAGCGGGATATCACACGAGCCACCTGTGCCGCCAGCTGCAAGCGCATACGCTTCGTGGTCTGACACTCCTCACGCAGTATCGAGTGGTCGTGATAGTAGCCGTTGAAGGCCTTGCAGAGGTCATACGTGTATGCCGCAATCATCGAAGGGGCAAAAGCCTCGCCTGCGGCTGCCACCACCGACGGATAGTCGCACAGAGCCTTTACCAACTCGACCTCCTCCGGCAGATACTCCGCCACGACAGCCTCGCCGCCGTAGTCGATGCCCTGCTCGTCGGCCTTGCGCAGCACCGAGCAGATGCGGGCGTGGGTGTACTGGATGAATGGGCCCGTGTTGCCGTTGAAGTCGATGGACTCACGCGGGTCGAAGAGCATCGTCTTCTTCGGGTCCACCTTCAAGATGAAGTATTTGAGTGCGCCGAGGCCCACCATCGAGCATATCTCGGTAGCCTCCTGCTCCGAGCAGCCGTCGAGCTTGCCTAACTCCGCCGACATATCACGTGCCGTAGATATCATATCCGCCACGAGGTCGTCGGCATCAACTACCGTGCCCTCACGTGACTTCATCTTGCCCTCCGGCAACTCGACCATACCGTATGAGAGGTGATAGATGTTGTCGCTCCACTCGTAGCCGAGCTTTTTGAGGATTAGTTTCAGCACTTGGAAGTGGTAGTTCTGCTCGTTGCCCACCACGTAAATCATATCGTCGAGCGAGTTCTCCTCGAAGCGTTTGAGCGCAGTGCCCAAATCCTGAGTCATATATACCGAGGTGCCGTCGCCACGCAGGAGCAACTTCTGGTCGAGGCCATCCTCCGCCAGGTCAATCCATACGGAGCCATCCTCCTTGCGGAAGAAGATACCCTTGTCCAGCCCCTCCTGCACGATTGACTTGCCGAGCAGGTAGGTCTGCGACTCGTAATATACCTTGTCGAAGTCCACGCCCAGAGCCTTGTAGGTCACGTCGAAGCCGTCATATACCCAGCCGTTCATCTTCTCCCACAGGGCACGAACCTCCTCGTCTTTCGCCTCCCACTTGCGGAGCATCTCCTGCGCTTGGAGCATAATCGGAGCCCTCTTCTTGGCCTCCTCTTCCTCCATACCGCCGGCTACGAGCTCCTTAATCTCCGCCTTGTAGTGCTTGTCGAACTCCACGTAGTAGTCGCCCACCAGATGGTCGCCCTTCTTGCCTGTGGATTCAGGTGTTGCGCCATTGCCGTAGAGCAGCCACGCAACCATCGACTTGCAGATATGAATACCACGGTCGTTCACCAGATTTGCCTTGATGACATTGTGTCCGTTGGCTTTGAGAATCTGTGCTACGGAGTATCCGAGCAGGTTGTTGCGGATGTGTCCGAGGTGGAGCGGCTTGTTGGTGTTCGGCGACGAGTACTCAATCATAATGTTGCGACCCGTAGGTGCTGCAACGCCGTAACTCTCCGAGGCTGCAATCTCGGCAAATCGCTCACGCCAGAAGGCGGCATCGAGCGAGAGATTGAGAAAACCCTTGATGACATTGAAGGCACCGAACTCCTTGTTCTCCGCAACGATACGCTCTCCAATCTCCGTGGCTGTGGCCTCCGGCGACTTGCGGGAGAGTTTCAGCAGAGGGAAGGTCACCAGCGTATAGTCGCCGGCAAACTCCTTGCGGGTCTTCTGTATCTGAATCTGTGCCGGCGCAACCTCTCCGTAGAGGCCGGATACCGTGCGTAAAACTACATCCGAAATGTGTTGTTCGATATTCATATCCAATCCAATAATTTGCGCAAAGATACTCTTTTTAGCGCATTTTAACAAAAAATGTTACTCTGTAACAACTCTACTACTTCTTAAATATAAAGAATACGGCGAGTATCAGGCAGATGAAGCCTGCGATATGGTTCCAGCGCAACGCCTCGTTTTTCATAATCATCTGCACGATGACGGCAAAGACGGTGAGCGACACAGCCTCCTGTATAACCTTCAACTCCCAGATTGAGAACGGCCCACCATACTCTGCACTGCCGAGGCGGTTTGCGGGCACCATAAAGCAATACTCGAAGAAGGCGACAAGCCAGCTGATAAGTATCACGGCGAAGATGCCGATGCGCTCGAAACGTGACTTGAACATCACCTGACCGTACCAGGCGAGTGTCATAAATACGTTGGAACAGATAAGCAGAGCAACGGCTCCAATACCACGGGTAAGCATAAAAATCCTCTTAAAATGTTAAATTTGGGTGCGAAGTTAGTGATTTTAATCAGAAATTGGTACCTTCGCATTATGAAATTTGCACTAATCACAGGGGCATCGTCAGGAATCGGTGCCGAGTATGCCCGACAACTCGCAGCCAAGGGGCATAACGTCATTGTTGTCAGCAATCAGGCGCAGGCTAACGAGCAGGTTGCTACGGAGTTGTCCGAGCAGTACGGGGTGACGGCTCTGCCGCTGTATGCCGACCTCTCGGCAGCGGATGCCGCCCAACAGATATATGACGAGTGTCGGCGACTCCAAGCCGAGGTAGATATCCTGATAAGCAATGCCGGCGTTCTGCACTGCGGTCACTTTGCCAAGACGACGGATAAGTATATAGACTTCATCACGGCCCTGCACTGCACAACGCCGATGAAGCTGTGCCGTCTGATAGGTGGCGATATGTGCCGCCGCCGAGAGGGTCGGATACTCATAATGTCGTCGATGACGGCGTGGACCCCCTTCCCGACAATGTCGCTCTATGGCTCTACGAAGGTCGCCTTGAAGAGTTTTGCACAGTCGCTATGGTACGAGTTTCGTCCCTATGGCGTGAGTGTCACCACGGTATTTCCGGGTGCGGTGGATACTCCGCTCTACAACCTCCCGCAAGGGAAGCGTCGCCTGCTGCGCTCGTTGGGCGTTATGATGTCGGCAAAGGGGCTGGCTCGTCGAGGCCTGCGTGCTATGTTTTGGGGCTGTCGCACCTGCATCCCGGGGCTCTTTACCAAACTCGTGGTGGTCATCTGTTGGCTGCTTCCGACACACGCCCTGCTTCCGGTGCTTAAAATACCTATTATCAAGAAGATACTCGCCTCGTTATAACCCCGCTCCCTCTCGCCCTACACACGGCATATAGGTCCGTGAGGGTGTCTAAAAGACCTCTTGGAGGATGCGGATGGACTCCACACGACGAATGGAGTCGAGGTGGATGGAGTAGTAGCTTACCAGAAGGGTGAGCATCTCGACCCTCTGCGAGCGGTTGAGGGCAATCTCGCCCAGCGACTCGACACGGCAGGCGAGCAGACGTGCAAGCAGATGCGCCGCCTCCGGAGGGCATACCTCGTCGTGCAGGGGCATAATCTGCGTGAACAATCCCTCCCGCATATCGAACCAACACCCCGCCTGATACTCATTGCCCGGCGAGAAACCCAGAAAGCGGCTTATATTGGCCAGAAACCATAGGTGGAAGTTGGCAACGCCCTCTTCGAGCATATCCAGAGCCTCGACCGACCCCCATACGAACTCGAAGAGCTCGGGATTCTCCTCACTCTCCCCGATAAGGCGGTAGAGCACCTCCGCCATAAAGAGGGCGATGGTCGATTTGCGCACGTCGTAAGGGGTTGAGCGGAGCAGTATGCCGTTGTGAATCTCCCGCATACGGTGCAACTCCGACTTGGAGGAGGTAAGGCCCTCGAAGTCAAGTGCAAACATAGGCTGAAAGTGGGCCATCTTCGACCCCTTGCCACGGGAGGAGCGCACCCCCTGTATCATATAACTCTGGCGACCGTAGCGGTCCGTGAGCAGCTGCGCTACCATCGAGGTATCGCCATATTTTATGGTGTTGAGGACTATGCCACGGGCCTTATAACTTTTCATTGCCGAATCAGATAGAGAGTTTCTCGATGGTGTTTCGCAGACGCTCTGCATCAAGGTGTGTGTATATCTCGGTCGTGGATATGCTCTCGTGTCCGAGCATCTCCTGAATCTGTCGTATGCTGGCACCTCCGGCGAGCAGATGTGTGGCGAAGGAGTGGCGGAAGGTGTGCGGGCTCACCTGCTTCTGTATGCCGGTGCGCTTGACCGCCTCACGGATGATGGTAAATATCATTATGCGGGTCAGTTTGCCTCCTCGGTTGTTGAGGAAGAGGGTCTGCTCGTTGCCTTGGTACTGCTCACGACGGTCGTCGAGGTAGAGCATCACACGCTCCCTCGCCGTGGCATTCACGGGGACAAGTCGTTGCTTGCTGCCCTTGCCGACAACACGGATGTACCCCTCGCCGAAGAAAAGGTCACTGAGTCGCAACGTCGTGAGCTCCGTCACTCGCAAGCCGCACGAGTAGAGCAGTTCGAGCATCGCCCTATCTCGGCGACCCTTTGGCTTGGAGGGGTCTATGCTGTTGATTATCAGGTCTATCTCGTCCACCGTGAGCACGTCGGGCAGGTGGCGACCCACCTTTGGTGCTACGACAAACTCCGTCGGCGAACTCTCGATTTTGTCGTTGAGCAGCAGGTAGTTGTAGAAGCTCTTTATGCCGCTCAGGATGCGAGCCTGCGAGGATTTCTTGCGGTCGTTGTCGAAGAGATATGTCAGGTACCGCTCAATCATATAGGACTCGACCTTTGTCGGCGGCACGTCGAACTGTCGCAGGATAAAGTGCTCGAAATCAACGATATCGTGCATATAGGCCTCGACGCTGTTCTCTGCCAGATGCTTCTCCAAACGAATGTACGTGCGGTACGATGCAATCGTTTTATTCCATTTTTCGCTATTTTCTACCATTTTATCACTACATTTGTGAAAGCAAATATAGTAAATTTTACATAATAATGGATTATATCGAACTTAATATTTCAGTTGAGGGGTCGGAGCAGGCGGAGATTCTTACTGCCGAGTTGTCGGAGTTGCCGTTTGATAGCTTCGTGACGGAGAGGGGAGTGCTCAAAGCCTATATCCCGCAGGCGGCTCTTGTCGATTGCAAGGAGGAGGCCGACGAGATTCTATCTCGCTACGGGGTCACGGATGCTCGCTATGTGCAGATTGAGGCGCAGAATTGGAATGCGCTGTGGGAGAGCAACTTCGAGCCTGTGGATGTAGATGGTCGGGTGCTGATACGTGCGCCATTTCACGCTCCGAGCACAACTGCCGAGTTCGAGGTCGTCATAATGCCGAAGATGTCCTTCGGCACGGGCCACCACGCCACAACCAAGATGATGGTGCAGATGATTCTTGACTCGCACTTGGAGGGGCTTCACGGCCTGGATATGGGTAGCGGTACGGGCGTTCTTGCCATCGCAGCCTGCAAGTGCGGTGCCGCCTCGCTTGATGCTGTGGATATTGATGACTTCGCCTACGAAAACTGTATCGAGAATCTGGCAACAAACTCCGTCTCGGAGCGTGTTGTGCCGATGCTGGGCGATGTGCGGGCGATAGAGGGGCGACGCTACGACTTTATCCTTGCAAACATCAACCGCAACATCTTGTTGGGGGATATGGATAGCTACCTGCGCACGCTCAATGATGGCGGAGAGCTCTTCGTCAGCGGCTTCCTCGATGCCGACGTGGAGGCTATGTGCCGTGCCGTCGAGTCGAGAGGGCTGACGCTCCACCACGAGAAGCACGTAGGGGGTTGGGCGGCGCTATCCTTTATAAAGAGGGCGGTAGGCGAATCCGTCTAACTTTTTCGACAACTTCTGATAAACGGAGGGCGTGTCCGCAAACCTATCGGACACGCCCCATACTTTACCCCTCCCTCGTTCTAAAACTCCGATGTGAAGTGGAAACGGATATCGGGGAACTTCTCCTGCGCTAAGGCCAGAGCGTAGCTCGTATCGGCGAGGAATACGTCACGGCCGTGCTTATCTATCGCCATATTGGTATGCTTGCGACGCTTGAAGTCGGCGAGCTGCTCGCTGTTGTCGCTCTCAATCCAGCACGCCTTGTGTATTGATATAGGCTCCCAGCGGCACTTTGCTCCGTACTCGTGTTCCAGACGGTACTCGATAACCTCAAACTGCAACTGGCCCACCGTGCCGATAATCTTGCGGCCATTCAGCGACGAGGTAAAGAGCTGAGCCACACCCTCGTCCATCAGCTGGTCGATACCCTTTGCCAGCTGCTTGAACTTCATCGGGTCGGCATTCTCGATATAGCGGAACAGCTCCGGCGAGAAGGATGGTATGCCCGTGAACTTCAACTTTTCGCCCTCGGTGAAGGTGTCGCCAATCTTGAAGTTTCCGGAGTCGTGCAGACCCACGATATCGCCCGGATATGCGAAGTCGATGACCGATTTCTTCTCCGCCATAAAGGCCGTTGGCGACGAGAACTTCATCTGCTTGCCGCTTGGTATGTGCAGGTAGTTCTTGTTGCGCTCGAAGGTGCCCGAGCATATCTTCATAAATGCGAGGCGGTCACGATGGTTCGGGTCCATATTGGCGTGTATCTTGAAGATAAAGCCCGTGAGTTTGGCTTCGTCAGGCTCTACGATACGACTCTCTGTCGTGGAGTTGCGAGGCGACGGAGCGATGCGGATAAAGCACTCCAAGAGCTCCCTCACGCCGAAGTTATTGACTGCCGAGCCGAAGAAGATGGGTGCCAGCCGACCTTTGAGGTACTCCTCCCTGTCGAACTCCTCATAGACACCCTCGACCAGCTCGATGTCGCTACGAAGCTGGTTGGCGTAACTCTCGCCAATGAGTGCATCCAACTCCGGCGAGGAGATGTCGTCGAACTGCACGCTCTGCGCATCGGCGGTCTGTCGCTCGTCGGTGGTGAAGAGGTTGATATTGTGCTCGTAGAGGTTATATACGCCCTTGAATGTCGGGCCACTCGATATCGGGAAGGCCAGCGGGCGCACCTTGATTTGCAGCTCTCGCTCCACCTCGTCGAGCAGGTCAAACGGGTCCTTGCACGGACGGTCGAGCTTGTTGATATATACGATGACGGGGGTGTTGCGCATACGGCAGACATTCATCAACTTACGGGTCTGTGACTCGACACCCTTCGCACCGTCGATGACGATGATTACGGCATCTACGGCGGTCAGCGTGCGGTAGGTATCCTCCGCAAAGTCCTCGTGACCCGGCGTGTCGAGGATGTTGATTTTCATACCGCCATACTCGAAGCCCATCACGGATGTAGCCACAGAGATACCTCTCTGTCGCTCAATCTCCATAAAGTCGGATGTTGCTCCCTTCTTAATCTTGTTGCTCTTTACTGCGCCGGCGATGTGGATTGCACCACCGAAGAGCAACAGTTTCTCCGTAAGGGTCGTCTTACCTGCGTCAGGGTGTGCAATAACTGCAAATGTTCGTCTTCTCGCTATCTCCTCTCTTAAAGTCATCGTATTTTATATAGGTGTATCTGTTTGGAATCTTTTTACTTTGCCTGTGGCGGGTAGTCGATTGTGTAGTGCAGGCCTACCGACTCACGACACTCCTTTGCCTGCTTGATGGTCAGGTATGCCACGGCGGTCATATTGCGTAACTCGCACAACTCCTGACACGGCTTGGTGCGGTTGTACAACTCTTCGGTCTCCTGCCAGATGATGGCCAAACGCTTCATTGCACGCTCCAAGCGGAGGTTTGAGCGCACGATGCCCACGTAGTTCGACATAATGCTCTGCAACTCCTTGCGGTTCTGCAATACGAGTACCATCTCCTCGGCCTCGGCCGTGCCCTCGAAATCCCAGTCGGGAATACCCTCCTGAAACTCCGCCTTATCCAGCAGCGTGGCTATGTGGCGTGCCGCCTGGTCGGAATACACGAAGGCCTCGGTCAGGGAGTTGGATGCCAGACGGTTTGCGCCGTGCAACCCCGTGCAGGAGCTCTCGCCCAGAACATAGAGGCGACGGATGGAGCTCTCGCCGTTGCTGTCCACCTCCACGCCTCCGCAGCAGTAGTGCGCCGCAGGGCATACGGGAATCATATCCTTGGTGATATCGATGCCGATGGAGAGGCACTTCTCGTAGATGTTCGGGAAGTGGGTGCGTGTCTGCTCGGCAGGCATATGCGTAACATCCAGATATACGAACTCCTCGCCTCGAATCTTCAACTCGTGGTCTATCGAGCGGGCTACCACATCACGTGGGGCCAACGACTTCATCGGATGATACTTATCCATAAACTCCTTGCCGTTTTGCAGGCGCAGTATGGCTCCATAGCCTCGCATCGCCTCGGTGATGAGGAACGACGGTTTCTCGCCCGGATGATAGAGGGCGGTAGGGTGGAACTGTATGTACTGCATATTCTTGGTCTTGGCCTTGGCTCTGTGGCATATTGCGATGCCGTCGCCCGTCGCTACCGTAGGGTTGGTCGTGGTGTTGTATATGTTTCCACATCCGCCCGCAGCCACGATTGTAAACTTGGCAAGGATGGTTAGAATCTCGTCGGTCTTGGTGTCGAGCACGTATGCGCCAAAGCAGGCGAGGCCTCGTGTGTGGCGTGTGACAATCTCGCCCAGATGGTGCTGCGTGAGCAGGTCGATGGCGAAGTGGTGCTCCAAGACGGTGATGTTGGGGTTGTTGCGCACCTGCTCAATCAGCGCACGCTCAATCTCGGCACCGGTGAGGTCTGCGTGGTGCAGAATGCGGTGCTCCGAGTGGCCGCCCTCACGATGCAGGTCGTAGCGACCATCCTCCGTCTTGTCAAATCGTGTGCCCCACCTAACGAGGTCCTCCATAACATCGGGAGCACGGCGCACAACCAGCTCCACCGCCTTGCGGTCACATCTGCCCGCACCGCAGATAAGCGTATCCTCGATGTGCTTCTCGAATGTGTCGGGGAGGTAGGTTACAGAGCAGATGCCGCCCTGCGCATAGTTTGTGTTACACTCTGCCAACTCTCCCTTTGTGACGAGAGTGACGTGTCCCATTCGTGATGCTTTGAGCGCAAAACTCAAACCCGCCGAACCGGAACCAATGACCAAAAAATCACTTTTCATTTTCAGAAATTTGTGCTTGTGCCACAAAGGTAAGAAATTTAATTCAAAGAAAATACCCAAGGCCTCCATAAAAAGCGGCCTTGGGTATTATTTATATAATGTATATTACTACTTGCGGATTGCAGCAACGCCCGGCAGCTCCTTGCCCTCCATATATTCGAGCAGTGCACCACCACCGGTCGAAACATACGAAACCTTGTCAGCCAAGCCGAACTTGTTTATGCAGGCAACAGAGTCGCCACCGCCGATGAGCGAGTAAGCACCCTGCTGTGTAGCCTCGGCGATAGCCTCGGCAACGGCACGAGAACCGGTCGAGAACTTGTCAATCTCGAATACGCCTACCGGACCGTTCCACAGGATGGTCTTACACTCCAAAATCTCATTGCGGAAGAGCTCCTTACCGCCCTCTGCGATATCGACACCCTCCCACTCGGCAGGAATCTCGCCGACAGGTGCGCTCTGTGTGTTGGCATCCTGCGAGAAGTCGTCTGCGATGAGTGCATCCGGCGACATCACAATCTTGATACCCTTAGCCTTAGCCTTTTCGAGAATCTCCAAAGCAACAGGGAACATATCAGGCTCGCAGATAGACTTACCTACGTGGCCGCCCAAAGCACCTGCAAAGGTGTAGGTCATACCACCGCCGATGATAATCTTATCGACCTTCTCCATCAACTTCTCGATGATGGTAATCTTGGTCGAGACCTTCGAGCCACCTACGATGGCAACGAATGGGCGCTGTGGGTTCTGCATAACGCCGTCGATAGCCTTCAACTCGTTCTCCATAACGTAGCCGAACATCTTATCCTGTGGGAAGTAGTCGGCGATGAGAGCCGTCGAAGAGTGTGCACGGTGAGCAGTACCGAAGGCATCGTTGATGTAGCAGTCGGCATACGAAGCGAGCTTCTTCACGAACTCCTTCTGCGGACCCTCTTTCAGAGCCTTCTTTGCAGCTTTCTTCTCCTCGTCGGTAGCATCCTCTGCCAAACCACGTGGCTTGCCCTCCTCCTCGGCATAGAAGCGGAGGTTTTCGAGCAACATTACCTCGCCGGCCTTCAAGTTCTTTGCCATCTCGGCAGCCTTCTCGCCCATACAGTCGCCTGCAAACTGAACCTTAACACCCAGACGAGCCTCGATAGCAGGGATAATCTGCTCCAACGAGAACTTTGGATCCGGATTCTTCTTTGGACGACCGAGGTGCGACATCAGAATCACTGCGCCGCCCTTTTCGAGCACCTTCTTAATGGTAGGGATAGCCGCACGGATACGGGTATCGTCAGTAACCTGTCCCTCTGCGTTGAGAGGCACGTTGAAATCCACACGAATAATCGCACGCTTACCGGTGAAGTCGTAATTGTCAATAGCGAACATAACTCTTAAAATTTTATTGGTTTATATGTTTTTTGTTTCTCTTCTATCCGAGTACAGAAAGCCCGTACATCGTGCAAATTTAACAAATATTTCTGATACCTCGACAATCCCGACACAAAAAAAAGTATCGGCAGCCTCTTTTTCTACAAAAAAGAGAGGTTGCCACGCCTCGGCGGCGGACAACCTCTCTCTTGTTATATCTCTCCGAAAACCGGACTATTTCTGGCTGAGTGCTGCGTGAGCCGCTGCCAAACGTGCGATAGGCACACGGAATGGTGAGCAGCTTACATAGTTCAGACCTGCGTAGTGGCAGAACTCAACGCTTGATGGCTCGCCACCGTGCTCGCCGCAGATACCGCATTTGAGGTCGAGGCGGGTTGAACGACCCTTCAATACAGCCTCACGAACCAGCTGGCCTACGCCGTTGCGGTCGAGAATCTTGAATGGGTCAGCCTTCAAGATGTTCTTCTCCAAATATACAGGGAGGAACTTGGCGATATCGTCACGAGAGAAGCCGAGAGTCATCTGGGTAAGGTCGTTGGTACCGAACGAGAAGAACTCTGCAACCTCTGCAATCTGGTTTGCGGTAACGGCAGCACGTGGAACCTCAATCATAGTACCTACCAAGTAGTCAATCTTGTCGTTACGCTCTGCGAATACCTCGTTAGCAACACGGTCGATGATGTTCTTCTGGTAGCGCAACTCCTTGTGGTTACCTACCAGCGGAACCATAATCTCTACCTGTACAGGTGTGCCCGAAGCCTTAACGTTCATAGCAGCCTCGATGATGGCACGTGCCTGCATCTCGGTAATCTCCGGATAGGTGTTACCCAGACGGCAACCACGGTGACCGAGCATAGGGTTAACCTCGTGCAGAGCCTCTACCTTCGCTACAACCTTCTCGAATGGAATACCCATAACCTCTGCCATCTCACGCTGGTCCTTCTCCGTGTTAGGAGCGAACTCGTGCAATGGTGGGTCGAGCAGACGCACGATAACAGGGTAGCCCTTCATAACCTTGAACAGACCCTCGAAGTCGCCACGCTGCATAGGGAGCAACTTGTTGAGTGCTACACGGCGACCATCCTCGTCGTCCGAGAGAATCATCTCACGGATAGCCTTGATACGGTCACCCTCGAAGAACATATGCTCTGTACGGCAAAGACCGATACCCTCTGCACCGAATGCGAATGCCTGCTCGGCATCACGTGGAGTATCAGCGTTAGCACGAACCTTCAATACGGAGTACTTGCCGGCCAAATCCATCAACTTGCCGAAGTCGCCGTCGAGGGCAGCCTCCTTGGTTGCCACCTGGCCGAGGTAAACCTCACCGGTAGAACCGTTGAGCGAAATCCAATCGCCCTCCTTGATGGTCAAGCCGTTAATCTGAATTGTACGAGCCTTGTAGTCAATCTCCAACTCGCCGGCGCCCGATACGCAGCACTTACCCATACCACGAGCCACAACGGCTGCGTGAGAGGTCATACCGCCACGAGCGGTGAGGATACCTGCTGCATCGAGCATACCCTTCAAGTCCTCAGGCGAGGTCTCGATACGAACAAGGATAGCCTTCTGGCCGGTCTCTGCCAAAACCTTCTCGGCATCGTCTGCGAAGAATACAACCGGACCGGTAGCGGCACCCGGCGAAGCAGGAAGACCCTTAACTACAACCTTGGCGTTCTTGATAGCTGTCTTATCGAATACAGGGTGGAGCAGCTCATCGAGCTTCTCAGGCTCGCAACGCAAAACGGCGGTCTTCTCGTCGATAAGGCCCTCTGCCAGCATATCCATAGCAATCTTCACCATTGCGGCACCGGTACGCTTACCGTTACGGCACTGCAACATCCACAACTTACCGTCCTGGATGGTGAACTCGATATCCTGCATATCGGTAAAGTACTCCTCCAAGTGGTGCTGAATCTCGTTGAGCTCCTTGTAAACCTCAGGCATAACCTCCTCCAAAGATGGGTACTTCGAAGCACGCTCCTCCTCGGAGATGTTCTGTGCCTTTGCCCAACGACGGGAACCCTCGATGGTAATCTGCTGTGGGGTACGGATACCTGCCACAACGTCCTCACCCTGTGCATTGATGAGGTACTCACCGTTGAAGATGTTCTCACCCGTAGCGGCGTCACGAGAGAAGGCAACACCGGTAGCCGAGCTGTCGCCCATATTACCGAATACCATTGCCTGTACGTTTACAGCGGTACCCCACTCTGCCGGAATGTTGTTGAGCTTACGGTAGAGGATAGCACGCTCGTTCATCCAAGAGCCGAACACAGCGCAGATAGCACCCCACAACTGCTCCCAAGGGTTTACAGGGAAGTCACCACCGGTCTGCTCCTTAACGGCAGCCTTGAACTTGGTAACGAGCTCCTTCAAATCCTCGGTTGTAAGGTCGGTATCCATCTTAACGCCACGAGCCTCTTTCATCTCCTCGATGATAACCTCAAATGGGTCGTGGTCCTCTTTCGATACAGGCTTCATACCGAGAACAACGTCACCGTACATCTGTACGAAACGGCGGTACGAGTCCCAAGCGAAGCGTGGGTTGCCCGACAACTTTGCAACAGCCTCAACAGCCTCGTCGTTCATACCGAGGTTGAGGATGGTATCCATCATACCCGGCATCGACGCACGAGCACCCGAGCGCACCGATACGAGCAACGGCAACTCCTTGTCGCCGAACTTACGGCCGGTCAGAGCCTCTACACGCTTGATAGAAGCCTCCACCTCCGGACGGAGCATCTCGATAACTGCTGCCTGACCGTGCTGGTAGTACTCTGTACAAACATCGGTTGTGATAGTGAATCCCGGAGGAACCGGAATACCGATAAGGTTCATCTCGGCGAGGTTGGCACCCTTACCACCGAGCAACTCTCTCATCTTGCCATTACCCTCGGCCTCTTTGTTACCGAAGAAATAGACACGTTTTACATTTGCCATAAAATTAAATTTGTTTAGTTAAAAATATATATTTTTAGTTTGTTTCCTGTTTCCAAACAACAAATATAGAGATTTTTTTACAATTCAAAGCCTATTTTACGCATTTTTTATACAAATGCGCAAATGGTAAGGGAAAAAGTGGGCTTTATGCCCCCGAAATAAGGTGTAGATTACCTCGAAATTACGCCGGAGCCGATGACACGCTCCGCATCGTACCACGCCGCAAATTGCCCCGCAGCCACACCTCGTTGAGGCTCGTCGAAGCGCAGGTAGGCGGCATCCTCACGCACGTATAACTCAGCACCTTGCAGAGGCTGGCGGTAGCGGATTCTCACCTGAAAGCGACGGCTCTCACCCACCTTGACAGCCTGCTTCGGCTCGACCCAGTGGAGTTCGGAGTGCTCTATGCGCAGCACCTGACGATAGAGGCCGGGATGCGCATCCCCCTCGCCGACGTAGATGGTGTTGCTATCAACATCCGTGCCGATGATAAAGAGCGACTCCTTGCGACCTCCGATGCCGAGGCCCTTGCGTTGCCCGATGGTGTAGAAGTGTGCGCCGTTGTGCGTGCCAATCTTCTTGCCGTCACGCACCGTGAAGTTGTATGGCTCGGCCGCCTCTGAGAGTTCGGTCCGCTCGGCATACTTGGCGAACTTCGGCCACGAAGGCAAGATTTCGTGGATATTACCCTCTCGTAAGACCAATTTCTGCTGTAAAAATACCGGCAAATCGACCTTGCCGACGAAGCAGATGCCCTGTGAGTCCTTGCGCTTTGCCGTGGCGAGTTTCTGCTCCTCGGCAATCTTGCGCACCTCGGGTTTGAGCAGGTCACCGATGGGGAAGAGGGCATATTTGAGTTGCTCCTGCGAGAGCTGGCAGAGGAAGTAGCTCTGGTCTTTGTTGGGGTCGGCACCCGCCAGCAGAGAGTATGTCACCGTGCCATCCTCGGCCCTATGTTCCGCCTTGCGGCAGTAGTGCCCCGTAGCGACAAAGTCGGCACCGAGTTTCAGCGCCTCTTTGAGGAACACGTCGAACTTTATCTCTCTGTTACACAGCACGTCGGGGTTTGGTGTGCGCCCCTTCTCGTACTCGGAGAACATATACTCCACCACACGCTCACGATACTGCTCCGACAAATCGACCTGTCGGAAGGCTATGTCAAGACGCTTGGCGACGAGCTCCGCAAAGACTTGGTCGTCGTGCCACGGACAATCCCCTTCGAGAGTGCCTGTCGTGTCGTGCCAATTGCGCATAAACATACCGATGACTTCGTGCCCCTGCTCTTTCAGCAGGTAGGCCGCCACCGATGAATCAACACCTCCGGATAATCCGACTACAACTCTTGCCATAAATCAATACTCTTGGGAATCGGTACAAAGATAGTGATTTTTTTAATCGCCACGCCCGTCGCCTATCGTTTTAGCATCCCTGCGAGGATTTTGCGGTTGAGCAGAGCCCAGATGCCTCCGCCGAGCAGCAGGGCTGCGGTGATGCAGAACAGTGGGTTGTCGATAAGGTGGCAGCAGAGCAGCGACACCGCCGCAGGGGGTATGGTGTGGAGTGCGCTCACGAGGAGGGAGTGCCACGGAACTGCTATCAGGCGGCGATATGCGATGTATATAACGTATGTGGTCGTGACGAGGTACTCCGCCACGAAGGTCACGATGGCCGAGCCGACACTTTGCAGGTGGGGCACCACGAGCAGGTTTATTATGAGGCTCGCCGTCGCCCCGACGATGGAGGCTGCGAGCAGCACCTTGTCGTGGCGCAGAGGCAGCAGCACCTGCACGGAGAGCACTTGTGCCACGCCCACGGCCAGTGCCGCAGGCATAATGATACGCATCGGCAGAATAGCCCCCTCGTAGCCCTCGCCTGCTACCACTCGGATAATCTGCGGTGCGAGGATTACGCTGCATACGACGAGCGGCACGATAAGGCGCATCATCCCGCTGAATGACCTGCCTATTGCCTCCTCGAAGCTTGTACGGTCGCCCTCGGCCAGCAGTGCGCTCATCCTCGGCATCATAACGCTCGTGAAGGCGGTAAACAGCCCGAGAACGATAGTGTATAGTTTGAAGGCGGTGGTATAGAGTCCCACCTGCACATCGTTGGCGACAAGGCCGAGCCACACCACGTTGAAGGTGATGTACATCGAGGTCATTATGCCGTGCACGCCCAGCGTGAGGTTTTCTTTGAGGTAGTGCAGTGAGAATAGCTCACACAGTCGGAGGGTGACGAATCGCCGTGCGTAGAGGATGTTTACCACGGCATTTACGACGACGGTGCCGACCGTGAGCGAGAGGTATAGCATAGCGTCATCGCTCTCATTGACAAGGAGATAGACGGCGATGACATAGAGCAGCTTGATGAGCATCGAGCGCAGGGTGATATAGCGAAACTCCTCCAACCCCGTGAAGAGCCACTCGACGAGAAATACCGTGCCGACAATCTTGGCACTGCCGATGTAGAAGAGGTCGGCGTTCTGGCTAAATCGTGGCACGAGCAGTATCGCCCCGAAGTATAGCAGCAGTGTTGCGAGGGTGAACGTGAGGTTGATGCCGAAGATGCGTGAGAAGATGCGAGAGCGTCGCTCTCTGTCGCTGCCGGCCGAGGCTATCTCACGTGTGCCGATGCTCGTCACGCCCATCATCGCAAAGAGGATGAAGTATCCCGCCGTGTTGTCGGCAAAGTTGACGGCGCCGATACCCTCGACACCGAGCACACGTGATACGTATGGGAAGGTGGCGAGCGATATGAGGTACGACGAGAGTGTCAATATGCTCTTATACAAGAAGTTGTTGCGAACAGACGGGGTTGCCATAATGGTTATGATAGCGCAGTTGAAAATCTCTAAAATCTGTAAAATGCCCTGACGAACAGCTGCTCCTCCTTGCCGCAGTCGCCTATGTACGGGAGGTCGCCGTTCAGGTGCGAGAAGAGGGCACTGCGACGCTCTGCCGCCTCGGTCGAGGAGAGGTAGTACATAATGCGGTTGAGCGGCTCGCCGCCTTGGTTGCGGATTATGGAGTTCAGGCTCTTGCTTATGCGCTTCTTGATGTTTGAGCGTGAGCCGCCGCAGAATACGGTGCCCAGCAGCCACACCTCGTTCACGGCGGGCAGGTACCACCCCTCGCCGTGCTCTTTGCACCACGCCGCCGCAGGAAAGTCGCTCCACGACAACCCCTCGTCGGCGATGCGGGAGCGGAGCAGAGCCATATTCACACGGCCGTCGTTTCGGTCGTCTGTGCCTATGCTCTTCATCGCCTTGCGAGGCAGGGAGCACCACGCCAGACACGCCTCGTCGAGCGATACTATCGTGCCGTGGGTGCCATTGTCGGATGTGGTGATTACCAGCCCCTTAACGCCATTCTTGTCGTATATGTCGCCGATGCAGTAGAGGTCGCCGGCAGGGACTGTGAATTGTAGCGGCTGTGACCCCTTTTGTGCCGCCTTTGACTCTTGTTTTGGCTGCGCCTCTGCCGCCTCCGTTGCCTTGGCTGTCGCCTCTTGGTTGAACGTGTCACGGTCGCCGTTCAGGTAGTCGATGTGCGAAATCTCCTTGGTCGAGAGGGTATATACCGGTATCTGCGTGCCGGGGCGGACATACTTCACCTTTTTCTTCGATACCTCCGTGATTACAACTTTGAGTTGCTCTCCGTTGGTTTTTGTGAGAATATCTTGTGCATATACGCTGCTACCCGTGCAGAGCACTATCAACAGCGATGTTAAAAAATGTTTCATTTTTGAGGGCTTTTGTTGTCGTTTTGTTGCTACAAATATAGGAAAATTAACTATATTTGCATAATTTAACACGACTGTTGCGGAATTATCGGATAGATAATCTCTGCAAAAGTCCAAAAAACAGAGATATTATGGGATTTTTCGACATATTCAAGAGCAAGAAATCGGAGCCACAGAGCGTGGAGCAAGGTGCGGAGCAGACCCCGCAGGCGGAGGTGCGAGAGCGTGAGGAGCGAGAGCTGAATGCCGGTCTGGAAAAGACGAAGCAGGGCCTCTTCTCCAAGCTGGCGAGGGCCGTGGCAGGCCGCTCTACGGTGGATGCCGAGGTGCTGGATGACTTGGAGGAGGTGCTTATCACGTCGGATGTGGGCGTTGAGACCACTGTCAAGATTATCGAGCGCATCGAGGCCCGTGTGGCTCGTGATAAGTATATCAATACGGCAGAGTTGCAGAGCATCTTGCAGGACGAGATAGCGCAACTTATGGAGAAGGCAGAGGGCTCTGTCGAAAACTTCGGCCTCGATGTCAAGGAGGGCGAGCCGTATGTGTTGATGGTCGTGGGTGTGAATGGCGCAGGCAAGACCACCACGATAGGTAAGCTGGCGGCACAGCTCACGAAGGCGGGCAAGAAGGTCTATATCGGTGCTGCCGACACCTTCCGTGCTGCGGCGATAGACCAGTTAGCAGTGTGGGCAGAGCGAGCCGGAGCGACGATGATTCGTCAGGAGATGGGCTCCGACCCCGCATCCGTGGCATACGACACGCTGAAATCGGCGGTGGCAAACAATGCCGACGTGGTGCTTATCGACACGGCGGGCCGTCTGCACAACAAAATCGGATTGATGAACGAGTTGACCAAGATACGCAATGTGATGAGTAAGGTCGTGGGCTCGGCACCGCACGAGGTTATGCTCGTGCTGGATGGCTCCACGGGACAGAACGCCTTTGAGCAGGCTCGCCAGTTCACGCAGGCAACGAAGGTCACCTCGCTCGCCATCACCAAACTCGACGGCACGGCAAAGGGCGGCGTGGTAATCGGCATCAGCGACCGCTTCCATATTCCGGTACGATACATCGGCATCGGCGAGGGTATCGACCAACTGCGCATCTTCGACCGCCACGACTTTGTCAAGGCGTTGTTCGGCAAGGGAGCAACCGAATAAAGAGCGGGGGGGGGTATGAAGAAGATAAACGTCATAACGCTCGGATGTGCCAAGAATCGTGTGGATTCGGAGCACTTGGCCGCACAAGTGGCGGCGTATGGCTACCGGATATGCTTCGATAGCGACAGCACCGATGCCAAGGTTGTGGTGGTCAATACCTGTGGCTTCATTGGCGATGCCAAGCAGGAGAGTATCGACACGATACTGAATGCCGTGGCGGCGAAGCAGGCGGGAGCAATCGAGAAGTTGTTCGTCATAGGTTGCCTCTCGGAGCGATATGCCGATGAGTTGCGGGAGGAGATTCCGGAGGTGGACGACTACTTTGGCGCACGTGACCTTACGGGTGTGGTTGAGGCTTTGGGTGCAGAGTTCTCCGCCGAGCGTGCCACCGAGCGACTGCTCTCCACACCTAAACACTATGCATATCTCAAAATCTCGGAGGGGTGCAACTGGCGCTGTGGCTACTGCGCAATACCCCTGATTCGCGGGAAACATATCTCCGTGCCTATGGAGGAGCTGCTCCGTGAGGCAGAGTCGCTTGCGGCGAAGGGGGTCAAGGAGTTGATGGTCATAGCGCAAGATACGACATACTACGGCGTGGACCTCTATGGCAGACGTGCTCTGGCAGAGCTGCTCGAAAAGTTGTGCCGTGTGGAGGGTATAGAGTGGATTCGTCTGCACTACGCCTATCCGACCGACTTCCCGCAGGATGTGGTCGAGGTGATGGCTCGTGAACCCAAGATATGCAAATACTTAGACATCCCGCTGCAACACCTGAGCGACAACCAGCTTTCGCTGATGCACCGCCGCCATACCAAGGCGGAGGCCCTCTCCCTCATTGCCCGCCTGCGTGAGGCGATGCCGGATATGGCTATCCGTACCACGATGCTCGTGGGCTATCCCAACGAGAGTGCGGAGGACTTCGAGGAGCTGTGCGAGGCTGTGCGCTCGTTGGAGTTTGACCGCCTCGGCGTATTCCCTTACTCGGAGGAGGAGGGTACGTTCTCGGCGACGAAGCTGTCGGACAATGTGCCCCAGAGGGTCAAGGAGTATCGTGCCGAGCACCTTATGCACGTGCAGAGCGGCATCTCCCGCCGCAAGAACGAGGCCCGTGTGGGTCGCATCGAGCGGGTGATTGTGGATGGCCGTCAGGGCGACTACTACGTGGCACGCTCGCAGTACGACTCGCCCGAGGTGGATTGCGAGATTCTGATTCCTGCCGCCAAGCGCCGACTCCTGCGTGGCAGATTCTATACGGTACGCATCACCGATGCGGATGACTACGACCTGTATGCAACGATTGTGACAAAATAATAAAACTATACGATATGAGCAATTACATTCTTCGTGAGGTAAAGACAAAGGCAGATGAGCATAAGTGGCTCTATGTTGACCGTGCTATCTATAAGGGCAACCGCAACTGGGTGTGTCCGCTGGATGGCGACATTTTGGGTGTGTTCGATAAGGGGCGCAACAAGAAGTTCAAGGATGGCGAGGCTATCCGCTGGTATGTGGAGGATGCGACCACGGGCGAGGCTGTGGCACGTATCGCCGCCTTCTACGACAACGAGACGGCCAATGGCTACGAGCAGCCTACGGGAGGTTGCGGATTCTTCGAGTGTCCCGACTCGCAGGAGATTGCCAATATGATGTTCGATGCGGCCCGTGAGTGGTTGAAGGAGCGAGGTATGGAGGCTATGGATGGCCCGATAAACTTCGGCCCGAGAGATTCGTGGTGGGGACTGCTCGTGCAGGGCTACGAGTTCCAGCCGCTCTATGCCAACCCTTACAACCCGCCGTACTATAAGGATTTGTTCGAGAACTACGGCTTCCAGAACTACTTTAACCAGAACACTTACCTGTGGCGTGTCTATGACGACGACGTGAACGAGGTGGTCTTGGAGAAGGCGAAGCGTGTGATGGCAAACCCCGGCTACCGCTTCGAGAATGTGAGCAAAATCAGCTTGGAGGATGCTGCCGAGAACCTGCGTGTGATATATAATAAGGCGTGGGCACTCTTCACGGGCGTAAACCCTATGACCAAGGAGGAGGCGCAGAAGCTTATGCGCACGTTGAAGCCTATCATCGACCCTAACGTAATCTTCTTCGCCTACTTTAACGACGAGCCTATCGGCTTCTTCGTGATGGTGCCCGACCTGAACCGCCTTATCGGTAAGTTCGGAGGCAAGTTCGGCTGGTGGCAGAAGTTGCGCCTGATGTGGGACTTGAAGGTGCGCAAGGCGTGTGACCGCCTCTTTGGTATCATCTTCGCCATCACGCCGGAGTTTCAGGGCAAGGGTATCGAGAGCGGAATGATGAAGTATATCCTCGAAACCTACGTGCGCACGGACAAGAACCTCTATAAGACTATCGAGTTTGCGTGGATTGGCGACTTCAATCCGGTGATGAACCGAATGATTGAGCGCTACGTCTGCGCCACACGCCATAAGATGCACACGACGTATCGTTACTTGTTCGACCGCACCAAGGAGTTTACCCGCTGCCCTCGTGTGGGATTCAAGAAGCGTGACTAACGACGACTTGCAACCCTCTATGTAAGAAAATAACAAAAAACCTTGAAACAGAATATGAAAACTACACCTTTTACCAACTATCACATTGCCGCAGGTGCCAAGATGGCGGAGTTTGCGGGCTACAATATGCCTATCGAGTTCTCGGGCATTAACGACGAACATATGACGGTGCGCAATGGTGCCGGCGTCTTCGACGTGAGCCATATGGGCGAGATTTGGGTTAAGGGCGAGAATGCTCTGCCGCTGTTGCAGCGCATTATGTCGAATGACTGCTCGAAGCTCTACGACGGTAAGGTGCTCTACTCGGCAATGCCTAACGGCCGTGGCGGCATCGTGGACGATGTGTTGGTCTATCGTTTCAGCGAGACGAAGTATATGCTGTGCGTGAATGCAGCCAACGTGGATAAGGATTGGGCGCACATCTGTCGTGAGGGTGAGGCATTCGGTATGAAGGCGGGCGTTGAGTTGGAGAACGCCTCCGACCGCATCTGCCAACTCGCTATTCAGGGCCCTCTGGCGATGAAAATCGTGCAGAAGATGTGCGAGCAGCCTGTCGAGGATATGGAGTACTACACCTTCTGCCAGACCGATGTGGCGGGCTGTAACGTCATCCTCTCCATCACGGGATATACCGGCTCGGGCGGCTGTGAGATATATATGCACAACGAGGATGCCGAGCGTATGTGGAAGGCTCTGTGGAGTGCAGGCGAGGAGTATGGATTGAAAAATATCGGCCTTGGCGCACGTGATACCCTCCGCTTGGAGAAGGGATTCTGCCTCTATGGCAACGATATCGACGACACCACATCGCCTATCGAGGCGGGTCTGGGCTGGATTACCAAGTTCGCCGAGGGCAAGGAGTTTATCGACAGAGAGCTGCTTGCAGCGCAGAAGGCCGAGGGTGTTAGCCGCAAGCTTGTGGGCTTCAAGCTCATAGACCGAGGCATCCCTCGCCACGAGTATAAGTTGGCCGACTTGGAGGGTAACGAGATTGGCGTTGTCACCTCGGGCACTATGTCGCCTTGCTTGAAGGTGGGTGTCGGTATGGGCTACGTCAAGAGCGAGTTCGCCAAGGTGGGCACACAGATAGCTGTTGTCATCCGTGAACGCCTCATCAAGGCCGAGGTGGTTAAGCTGCCGTTTGTGTAAGGCCTTTGAGAGATTAAGGAGTTGATAGGCGAGAGTTGAAGAGACTTTCGCCTATTTTGTGTCCAAAAACAGGGCTACTCACAGATGTAGATTTATTATGCAGAAGCGAAAACAAAAAGAAAAATGGGGGCAATTGAAATAAGTGTATTGTGGTTTGTTTTATTTTTTGTAAATTTGTGCTAAATATGGGACTGATGTGGATATGGAAGATTGGAAGCAAATAGACCTGAATGTAGATAGTTTATGGCTTATACCGGAACGGGCAAAAGATGGCAAACATAAGAATATCTACCACGGTAATTTCGTGCCGCAGATTCCCAATCAGTTGATTCGACGATATACGAATGTCGGAGATGTCGTGTTGGAGCTATTCTCGGGAAGCGGAACGACTCTTTTTGAGTGCGAGGCGTTGTGTCGAAACTATATTGGATTTGATATTAACGAGAAGATTATTGATTATGTCAATGACCAAATGAAAGATTGCTCTGTGATTAACTATACAATAAAGAATACAGATGTTACGAATAAGAAAGAGTTTACAGAAGCAATAGAAGAGTGCTTGGAGAGAGTCGATAAGCAGCAAGTTGATTTTATGATTGCCCATCCTCCATATTTAGATATCGTTAAGTTTACGGAGGATGATAGAGATTTGTCGAGACTATCCGATATCGGGTTGTTTATTGAGAAGTTGGTTGCTGCAATAACCAATGGTTTTAGATACTTGAAAAAGAATGGTTATTTTGCAATAGTCGCAGGCGATGTGTATAAAAAGAGCGAAGTTGTTCCGTTAGCTTTCTTGATAATGAATGCCATCAAACAAAATCTAAAAGTAAAGATGAAGGGTATTATTATTAAAAATATAGAAGGTAATAGAGGGAAGCTGGGGGCACAAGATATATGGAAATATCGAGCATTGAAGAGTGATTATTTTTTGTTTAAGCACGAATATATATTTGTATTCAAAAAGATGTGACATATGACAAAGACTGAATTGTTTCTCAAATTGGCAAGTCCAAATGAGAGAGGTGAGAGCCGATGGGTATATTCGACAGAGTTTGTTGGAGAGTATGCGGATTTGCAATTGGGCAATGGTGGTAGTTGGTGTCGTGCAAGTTCGTCTTTGGCAAAGAAATATATTTTAGAGTTCGACAAATCACGGACAAAGGGCAATTCTATTGATGCTGTAAGGGTGGTTGGTTTTAGAAGTGGGGAGACTTTTAATCAAAATATCCGCAAGGATATTAGGGATTATTATAAGACCCAACGTTGTGTAATGCTTGGAGTTTGTGGTTTTTCTGAAAATACAAAAATAGAGATTGACCACAAAGATGGGCGTAAAGAGGATTGGCGAGTGTCTAATCCTGCAACACAATTATTAGAGGATTTTCAGCCACTTTGCAAAGCTGCAAATGATGCAAAGCGTCAAATATGCAAAGAGTGTAAGATGACAGGTCAAAGATGGGATGCTCAAAATATCAAAGGCAATCCATACCCTTTTTATGAAGGAGATGGCAATTATACCGAAGAGTTAGGATGTGTGGGTTGCTATCAATACGACCCTGTTGCATATAGAAAAAGTTGTGTTGCCAGAGTATCAAAAGAGGCATCAGAGTATATAATGAAGAAGTTGTATCCTGCGGAATAATTATAATGAACTATATTGGCTCCAAATATTCATTGCTTGATTTTATAGACAAGACTATAAAAGGAATTGTCGGCGAAGATATGTCGCAACTTATATTCTGTGACATATTTGCTGGGACCGGTATTGTCGGTCGTCACTTCAAAACACAAGTGTGCAAGGTTATATCGAATGACTTGGAGTATTATAGTTATGTGCTAAATCGAAACTATATAGGTAATCATAGGGAGATTGGGGATAAAGATAGTTATATTGAGAAACTGAACGCCCTTGAAGGTGTTGATGATGGTTTTATCTTTACTCAATATTGCTCTGGTGGCGGTAATGGTAGACAATATTTCTCTGATAGTAATGGTCGGAGAATAGATGCCGTCAGAGCGACTATCGAATCTTGGAAGAAGGAAGATATCATATCTGATGATATGTATTATTTTCTTTTGTGTAGTCTGATAGAGTCTGCTGACAAACTTGCAAATACAGCATCTGTTTATGGTGCATTCTTAAAACAACTCAAAAAATCAGCACAAAAGGATCTGGTTTTAACCCCTGCTAATTATCAGTTGAACAGCAACGAACATGAGGTATATCAAGAAGATGCTAATACTTTGATAAAACGAATTAGCGGAGATGTGTTGTATCTTGACCCGCCATATAATGCTCGTCAATATGGTGCAAACTACCACTTATTGAATACTATTGCCGAATATATTCCATTTACACCCAAAGGTAAGACAGGGTTGCGAGAATATAAAAAATCGAGCTATTGTAGTAAGGCATTGGTGCAACAATCTTTTGAAAACTTGGTTCGTGATGCTAAATTTAGGTATATTGT
Organism: Alistipes sp.; assembly: GCA_017483225.1. Lineage (GTDB taxonomy): Bacteria > Bacteroidota > Bacteroidia > Bacteroidales > Rikenellaceae > Alistipes. The sequence continues at coordinate 13,912 of JAFULF010000003.1, read as the reverse complement.
GCTCTCCTACAATAATGAGGGGTTAATGTCACTGGATGTTATAGAACAGATTATGAGTAAATACGGCTCATATCAAGTATTTCAAAGAGAGTACCAGAGATTTCGGGCAGACAAGAAGGAAAACCGTAATCATCTGGCAGATACAACAACAGAATATTTACATGTCCTAACAAAAGAGTAGATCTTCTTAAAGCGGTGTAATATGAAGAGACTTTTGACTTTGTTTTTGGTGCTTGCCGTGAGTGGTACGGCGCTGGCACAGTTGCAGGGCGAATACTATATAGGCGGTTCGCTCGGATATAAGACGGGTAACTCCGTGACAAAGGTTACCGGTGTGGGCAAGAGCGACACCCCGGGGGGCGATGCCCTGACCATAATGCCCGAGTTTGGCTACTTCCTCAAAAACAGGCTCCGCCTGAGCGGCTACCTCGGCTACGGATGGCAGTCGCAGAAGATTGAGAAGGCGAGCAGTGGCTGGCTCAGAAATCAGGCCCACGTGGCACTGCTGGGTGCAGGCGTGTCGTACTATGTGCGTCTGGCAAACAACTTTTACTACACGCCGGAGGTGGCGCTGTATGTGGCAATGGGTGCCTACGTGCAGGATGTGACCACGCTCGACAAGTTCAAGTATATGGCCGTCGGCCTGCAAACCGACATCAAGCTCTTTGCCTTGGAGTATCGCCCCGTTGAGCGATTTGCCTTCAACGTCAGCCTGGCAAATTTCAGCTATACATACCTCGGCGCTCCAAAGTATGACACCCAGAGCAGCACGCTCTCGTTCAACCTGCTGACCAACGCCTCGGTAAGCTTCCGATACTACTTCGGCCGCACGCAACGCTACCGACAGACCGGCGATAAATTGCATAAACCAAATAATAGGGAGGTAAAACAATGACAAAGATGCTGTATCTTGCCCTGTCGCTCTGTTTTGTGCTGACGGGCTGTAAAGGCAAAACCTCGGCGGAGAGTCTGCCGACGGAGTACAATATTCACGGCACAATCACGGTGGAGAGCAGCTCCGATATGGAGTGGATTCGCCGATACGAGCAGACCGATATCGCCGTGTTGAAGGAGCGTGCCGCCACCGAGGCGAAGGAGTGCGACGTGCTCTTCTTCGGCAGCTCGTCGATACGTCGCTGGACCTCGTTGCAGGAGGATATGGCACCACTGCGTGTTGTCAATAGAGGCTATGGTGGCGCAACGCTGCGTGACCTGCACTATAACTACGCAACGGTGATGGATACCTATCGCCCGAAGGCCTTTGTCCTCTACTGCGACAACGACATCAAGAGCTCCAAGGGGGCAAATAACCTTCACGTGGGAGAGCTGTTCGACCACTACCGACTGCTTCTGGACCGCTTGGCGAAGGACTACCCAGGCGTGCCGGTATATGGCCTCTCGATGAAGTTTAGCGAGCGCCGTGCCACCGTGCGGGCGCAGCAGCAGACCTTCAATGCGCTGATGACGGACTACTCGCTCCACCGCCCCGGATTCTACTTCGTGGATGTGAACACTCCGCTGCTGAATGACGACGGCAGCGTGAATGAGAGCCTCTTTGACAAGGACCGCCTCCACGTGAACGAGAAGGGCTACGCCCTCTGGGTTGAGGTGTTGAAGCCGCTGCTTATGCAGTACCTCGACAACGAGCCGCAGAGATAAACCGATAGAACAAACACCTTAAAACAATTCGTATTATGAGTAACAATTGTACTTTTACAATGATTAAGCCGGATGCGGTACGTGCCGGAAACCACGCCGCCATACTCAAACACCTCGTGGATGCGGGTTTCCGCATCGTGGCACTGAGAATGTGGTGTATGTCCCGCAACGATGCCAAGCGCTTCTATGCCGTACATACCGGCAAGCCATTCTTCGATGGTCTTATCGACTTTATGACCTCGGGCCCTATCATCGCCGCCGTGCTGGAAAAGGAGGATGCCGTGGCAGAGCTGCGCAAGGCCGTGGGTGCAACAAACCCTGAGGTGGCAGAGGAGGGTACCGTGCGCCGCCTCTATGGCAGCAGCGTACAGCAGAATGCCATCCACGCCTCGGATAGCGACGAGAATGCACGCATCGAGTGGCAGCTGCACTTCTGCGAGAAGGATATTATGTTGTAATTGGGCGATAAAATATCCAATAGGGGTATATCGTACAATTTTAACCCGAACCAAGCGTTAATGGTATGAAGATTGTACTTCAATCGGACAGCTGCGGTGATCAACTGCACACCGCAGTGAGGTTTCTTCATTTATTTAAGTTTGGGTTAGTAGTTTAGGGGTTTCGACCCCGAAGGTAGGCGGCAGTCGTGAAGACTCCCGCCTATTTTTTGTCGAAACCCCTAAACTACTTTCAACCTGCTTACGCAGCAACCCTCTGCTCGTGTTTGGGCAAAGGGCCCTGCGAGCCTGTGTCGCTATTGGCGAATAGCTATTCGTGCAAGCCCGATAGCCACTCGCCAATAGCGTCATACTACTTTGTAGTACTCTTTGCCCTTACACTCGGAGCGTTTGTCCTGCTCCTGCGGTCGTTAGTAGTTTATGTAGTGTGTTTTTGTCTTGGGAATGTTGGTTGATAACCTGCTGTCAGCTTGTGCGCCTCGGCAGACTTGTCTGCGAGTGGCTGTTGTTTGCTGCGCAATAGTTATTTTTGGGGTTTTTGACCCCGAAGGTAGGCGGCAGTCGTGAAGACTCCCGCCTATTTTTGTCGATTAAATCTGTTTTTTAGGGAGTTTAAGGATATTAGGGAATTTAAGGAGGAGTTTGGATGAATCAAGATTCTCTAAATTCCCTAAACTCTCTAATTTCCCTAATCCTTGCAGCCTTCTTAAATTCCCGTGTTCTCCAAGAATAAGAGATGAGATTTGCTCTTTTTTACTATCTTTGTCACGAGTTTCTATTTTAACGGTTTATGACACGCAGGGTAATATCGCTCTTTTCCGGCTGTGGAGGAATGGATATTGGTTTTGAGGGCAGCTTCTCCTGCCTAAAAAAATCCATCAATACAGCGATGCATCCGGATTGGATAGAGGAGGATTATGGCGATTGGGCATTGCTCTCCCCGACGGGATTTGATACCATATTCGCAAACGATATCCGGAGCGATGCAAAGTGTGCGTGGACAACCTACTTCTCAAACAAACGAGGGAGGGATATCTCCGATATGTACCGCTTGGGGAGCATTGTCGATTTGGTCAAGCGGGCCCGTGCCGGCGAGGATATATTCCCCGAGGGTGTCGATGTCGTAACCGGAGGATTCCCTTGTCAGGACTTCTCAATTGCGGGCAAACGTCAGGGCTTTGACTCCCGACGGAGCCACGACGGCGGTGTCTTGGAGGCGGGTGAACCCTCCATTGAGAGCAGGGGGCAGCTATATATGTGGATGCGTGATGTCATCTCCATAACCAAGCCCAAACTGTTTGTTGCCGAGAATGTGAAGGGATTGATGGATTTGGCCGATGTGAAAGAGGTTATTGAGAGGGATTTTGCAGATGCCTGCAACGGTGGGTATGTCGTCGTGCCGGCGCAGGTACTCTATGCCGCCGATTACGGAGTGCCACAATCCAGAGCCCGTGTTATATTCTTCGGCTTCAAGAAGAGCGCATTGAAGAAACGTGCCCTCAAAGCACTGACCGGTGACGTTATACCGCCGAGATATAACCCCTATCCCGACAAGACGCACGGCATCGAGGGTATGCCATACGTGACGTGCGCAGATGCTTTTATCGGGCTGAGTGAGCCGGAGATGACCGAGGACCCTTCGCAGAGATACTACTCGAAGGCTAAATTTATGGGCACACACTGTCAGGGGCAGACCGAGGTGCGGTTGGATTCGGTTGGCCCGACCATCAGGTCCGAACACCACGGCAACATTGAGTTTAGGCGGCTGTCGCCGGAGCACGGTGGCGGACATTGTGCAGAGATTGCCGCCGGACTATGCGAGAGGCGACTGACGGTGCGGGAGTGTGCCAGAATCCAATCCTTTCCGGATGACTATGAGTTGGTGATTCAGAGCGGCAGGAGGTATGCCGTCAGCCCGTCGTGCGGATACAAACTTGTGGGAAATGCCGTTCCTCCGCTGTTGGCATACCATATCGCCAAGCGGATAGAGCAGAATTGGGATTACTATTTCCGAAGCGAGAAGTAGCCCCGCAATGTCCTGCCCTTCGCATTAAACCCTCTCTTTGGAGGGGTGGAGCCGATAGGGGGGGCTCTTAGCAGGAGTGTGTTGTGCTGTCGGACAAGCTGCTAATCAACTCGTCAGCCAGTTGAGGGTTGGCCTTGACTCTCTTCAATAGTTGCAGGGTGTACATCCTAATCGTATTGTTAAACCACTTCTCTGCTGCGTGAGGCCTCTTCTGTATGGTCTCTAACCACTCATCGCACAGCACTTGCTCCCAATTGTTAAGAATCTTGATACGACTCTCCTCCGCCTCGGTGTCGATAGTGTATCTCAGGGTGCCATTATCCACGCAGCGACTCTCTCTGTTCCACTTTTTGAGCGTGTCGAATGCGATGATGGGTCTGGGACTTCTGTCCGGAAATGGCAATCGCTCTGTGATGGAGTTGATGTAAAAGCCGCAAGCAACCTCAATAACCCCTCGGTCGGTGTGCCTTACGAATATCACCCACTCGGAGGGATTGACCTGCTGGATGCTTGACCCCGGGATTTGGTTTGTCTTGGTGGTTTTTAACTCAACGGATATGTAGTCGATATGGCTGTCGCCATCGTTCACCTGCAAATATAGGTCGGGGTTGGTATATACCGACCTCTTTGTAGCCGCAATCTCGGCCCTCATCTCGTCGGTCAGCTCGCTCGGCAAAAGAACTCTCGAAATGCTAAATTGTGCAAGGTCGTTCATACTGACCTCCAAGGTGCTGTTGCCCCGATTTATGACAAGCCTCTCTACCTCACTCGCTTTCAGCCTATTGTTCGAGGTGATGTAGGCCTTGAAGAACGCCTTGACCTCCTCATCGGTGTTTGCTTCCTCCGACTGAAACCTCAATGAGGCCAGGCCTCTGCAATCTGCATTTATCTCACACTCCAATTGGTAAAAATAAGCAAATAGAAAATCATTAACCGTTGTCATATATCCTCCTATTTAGTTGTGCTAATGTGGGTTGTCCTTATGACTTATGCCCGTATAAGGTGGAGTAAAGGTACAAAAAAATATCAAACAGCAATGCGCAAAGTCGCTCCTTCGCAAATTTCTTTTTGTCCTGTATGGATTTTGCTGCCTTGTGGGGGGGGCGAAGGTTGCTGGTAACCATCACCTTTCCGTACCCCCCCCCTCAGGTCGTGGCATTAAGCCCGCCCAGAGGCGCACACAGCAAGGATTTTGCTATAATGGTTTGAAATAGGTTTGTCAATTTTGTCTAAATCGTGTCTAACTTTCAAAACCAAATGATTAGTCGTAATATACTACTTTATTTAGCCAATTTATTTAGCCAACAACTCATCCAAGTACTCTTGTGCGGTTTTATTGTTTATATTATTCTTAAAGTCTTTAGCGTTGAGTATCGCATTGATTACTTTTCCATCAAACTGCACAACACCCCTTGTTGAACGCCCTGCCCAATGATGCTGTACAATACAACTGTCAATGAGTTCGCTGTGATATACTGAACAAAGTTTCGTGCTGCAAATACCATTCTCATCAATTCCAATAAAGAAGAAGAAAAATGACGAGTTTTCCTCTGACATCTTAGCCAAAAACTTATCGACATTATATGCTTTAGGAGCAGAATCTAAATATATCACCTTTGTTTTGATATCAGTATAAGTATCCCCATTATCGAAACTCCTATTATAGTCTCCTAATTCATTCTTTGTGTCATACAATGGCAATTCCATTTCTACAGCTTTTAATGCTTTTATAATTGACTCTCGTTCATCGCCATTTGCCGTAATCATGGCTTCAATTATACGCCCTCTAATATTAACATTGTCTATTCTAGAAGCAACCCATATCGCCTCTTTACAAGCATTGCATCTTTGCTGTAGATCCTCATCAAGAACACTAAAATTCTTTGATGTAATAAAAGACTTTGCTCTATCAATAGACTTATAAATATTCAATCTCTGTTCACCTGTTGGATGGAACTTTTGTGATTTTGGTTGAATAGCAGATGAAGCTTCAACTAAGCGAAGCAGATTGTCATTCCATTCTAAACCTTCATGTATAGTATATAATTTTGTAAAGTTTTCGGAAGTATTTGAAATTTCGTCAAATACTTTAAGTATATCACTTCCATTAAAACTACCACGAATGTTATCTACAGCAAGGGTCTTGGAACTATGACTAACCTTGGACAAAAAAGTTGAGTTTGCTAAATATATCGTATTTGATTTATTAGGTTGTATTAACACTACAAAAAACGGTCTGTCATCGTATTTCTGCAAATGCGATAAAGAAAGAATAGTGTTTGAAAAAGAACCTGATTTAGACCAACTAAACCTTACAGCAAAAGCCTTACATGCATACACAGATCTGTCTTTCGTTAGTTGAAATTTCTCTTGACATTCTGTTATGACTGTAGATTTATCCCCGTAAGGGGCTTTGTTAGATATTATATACTCAACAAATTCTTTTGCTTTCTTGTTCATACATTTATTCAAATAAAGTTTGAGTTCTAATACTGTTTTCTTGTTTTTGAAGATTTAGAGAGTTACGTTCCCAAAAATAACCTCCGCTATATCCTTGTATCTCGGAGTCATTGTTTGCTTGCAACAATCTCTTTGCACCCCATATACAATACTCTTCATCAATCTCCACTCCAAGATATTTTCTTCCTAGTTTTTTTGATACAACACATGTCGTTCCACTACCGGCAAAAGGATCAAAAACTAAATCGCCTGGTTTTGAAGAGGCTAAAATAAGTTTAGCAATTAACTTTTCAGACTTCTGTGTCGGGTGGTCCGTATTCTCAGGCATAGACCAAAAAGGGATACTTATATCATCCCAAAAGTTTGAAGGAAATGTTATCCTTATATTACCTTCCGACGTTGTTTGCCAATCTTTAGGTTTACCATTTTCTTTGTAAGGTGCAATTACTCTTCGCTTCATCTTAACCGCATCAACATTGAAATAATAGTCTTTTGGAGACTTTACAGCAAACCAAATATCTTCCATGCCATTTTTCCAATTTGCACTAGCCCCACGTCCTTTTTCTCTTTGCCAAGTAATTCTGTTTAATATCGTGAGATACTCTGATATTACTCTCTGTTGGATATATGAGCATTTCCAATCTCCGCACATATACAGAGATCCATTGGGGGCAAGTTTAGCACACACCTTTGGGAACCACGATCTTAGATACTCTTCGTATCTATCATCTGATATAGCTGTAAATGATGAAGAATTAAAGTTTTTTGTAAGATTATATGGAGGGTCAATTATTATTAAATTTGCAGAGCCATCTGGGATACAATCAATAATATCAAATATATCAGCATTAACTAACTGATTTATAAAATTAGTTTGGTTATTTATGTTCTTCGGGTATAGTACATGTGATTGCAATTCCATAACTTCTTCTGAAGATATGGTAAGTGTTCTATTTCTTCTCGCTCTATTTTTTTTCAGTACTTCCATATATTCTCCCAAAAATGTATCAGTCACAATACAGAAATTTGGTTTTCACAATTTCTCTCTTGGTTTCGTATAGGTTCGGGGCTGCAACAAAACACTCTAAACCTTGCCTCAAAATTAGGGAAAATTTGGCATATTACCAAGCTTGCAAAAACAAAAAAGCGAAAACCTTTCGATTTTCGCTTTTCAGTACCCCCTCAGGTCGTGGCATTAAACCCGCCCAGAGGCGCACACAGCAAGGATTTTGCCATAATGGTTTGAAATAGGTTTGTCAATTTTGTCTAAATCGTATCTAAGTTTTGAAACCAAATAGAACGGAGTTAATAATGGCAACTTTATAGTGTTATATATACTTCTGCTTATGCCTAATTAGAATCCTGAAATATGGGCATCGCCCATTAATTGAGAGGTCCTTACCGTCGTCACCTTTCCTAAAACCTACTATCTCAAATTGTGCTGGGTTAAATTTATGTAGAAATGTAATAGGGACCCCCATATATCCGACATAATCCGATGGAATATCTTGAGTTCTATTCACATTTATTCCATCATAGTTGTCGTACCGTTGATACAACGATTCATTTCCTGCATATTGCTTTGTTAACGCTATAAACTCATTTTGTTTTGGAGTATATAAATTAGTTAACCAAAGGCAATTATTGGGAGATATGATTCTATTGCCTAATGTATCGAGTTTTGTCTCCGTACCATATAATTCATAATGTTGTGGCACTATAAAACCCGAAATGCCTCTGCCTAAATTAACACCTAGCCACACCTTATTTTCTCGGATTAATCCAAAAATTTCCTTATATGTTATTGCATTAATGTTTCCTATAACTAAAAATTGTTTGTTATATCTTATTAACTGAGAAATATATTCTCTAAATAAAGAAAATGGGGGATTAGTAACAACAATATCTGCCTGTTTTAATAGTGCAATGCTTTCTAAACTACGAAAATCACCATCTCCTTGAAAATTTGTTAGATCGCAAGTATCAGGGATAACCTTTTCCCCTTCCAAACCTGTATATTCATAATATACACCCCTGCTCATAACATTTGAACTAAACAAGTTGGATTCTTTTGATTCGCTATAACATGAAGCTATTAACTTTCTAAGTCCGAGCTTATGAAAGTTTACCGCAAAATATTTATAAAAATTACTTTTACGAGGATCATCGCAGTTACAATAAACAACTTTTCCAGAGAACTGAAATTTTGGGTAATGAATCAATTCGCTTTCAATATCTTCAAGTAATGTATAAAATTCATCACTCTTAGATTTTTTTGCTTTTTGCAATAGTATGTTATTTGCACTCCTTGGCATACTAAATTCTAATCTTTAGTTTGTGCTGTTAATTGTTTAAATAAATCACTTCCTAAAAGACGCAAAGAGGTTTCTGCTACTTCTAGCATAATTTTAGTCATATCCTCAGCGCTCCATTTACCACCCTTTCCCTGTGTATATATTGATGTAGCTTGAAGCATTATTGACTTATCCTTGTGCTTTACAAATTTGTTTTCACACAAGTTGGTATTTATCGGCATGCCGTAGTTTGCGGAAGTAAGTCTATCTAACCTATTGAGCATCCCTGAATTATACTCGAGCTTTACAACTCTGCCATCAGGCCTTACTACTGATATTGTTTCAGTTAAAAAATTAGATCCCTCTAGAAAAAGGATGTATGGAAAATGCGATTCTGATAATATATAATTTGCAATCTCTGAAATATTCTTATGAGATCTTTCAATTGCATTTCCTGCAGCCATCAAATCTTGATCATTATTTTTCCCTACAAGTTTTCCCGCTTTTATGTTCTCTATATCCTTACCTTGATGTTTTGCCTCTGTAACTAATACAATTCGCCAATTATCGTTATCATCTTTGACTTCAATAATTCCGCCATCAGGAATTATACTAGCATTAGACACATAAAGTGTTTGACCTAGTGTTGGATCTATATTTTTCAGTGCGCTATTTATCTCTTTTTTTGTAATACTATCTCTATGCCTAAATTTTAGTTGAGTATATTTTTTCTTTAGCGAAACCATGACGGATAGCGCAACTTCTCCGACAGCAGTATCATGTAACTTAGCTTCTTCGCCAAATATACCAACAACACCTTGTGATTCTTTGTGTTGATTAGTTAATCGTCTAGATTGATTCTTTTTAGCCATATATATTTATCCTAATCATAAATAATCTATTAACCTCTCAAAAAAATACAAAATTTGGTTTTCGCAATCTATCTCTTGGTTTCGTATCGGTTTCTGCATCGAAACTAAGATACCCTAAAACCTGCCTCAAAATTAGGGAAAATTTGGCATATTGCCAAGCACACAGAAACAAAAAAGCGAAAACCTTTCGATTTTCGCTTTCAGTACCCCCTCAGGGGCTCGAACCCTGGACCCCAACATTAAGAGTGTCGTGCTCTACCAACTGAGCTAAAGAGGCATTGCATTGCGACGTTTCCGTCTCGTTTGCAGGTGCAAAGATAAGGGCAAAATTTTATTTGTGCAAACATTTGTCGAAAAAAATCTCCCTCAAAATCAAAATTTTTACAACAAAAATCGTGCATCATCTTCTTATTATATCGGATTGTTATTTGCAACACCTTAATTATCAGCGCATTGCGTGTTGTGGTTGTGAGGGCTTGCCGTTGCGGAGCGGGTGGCGGTAAAATATAAGTATGGTATCGAAGTTTGTGATTCTCGGTTTTTATTTCTACCTTTGAAAGTCTTTTGTGGTAACAATAAGACAAAAAGAGATTTAATTTTTAACTAAAACCTATAAACAATTATGTTCAAAGGACATCCAAAAGCCCTTTATGCGCTGGCCCTCGCCAATACCGGCGAGCGTTTCGGCTACTACACAATGTTGGCGGTATTTGCCCTCTTCCTTCGTGCTAACTTCGGTCTGGACGCAGGTGTAGCAGGTGCTATTTACAGCACATTCCTCGGTCTTGTTTACTTTATGCCGCTTCTTGGTGGTATCTTGGCTGACAAGTTCGGTTACGGCAAGATGGTTAAGCTCGGTATCTCGATTATGTTTGTCGGCTACCTTCTTCTCTCGTTGCCGCTCGGTGGTGTTGATACCCCTGAGACCACAACTTTGGCGATGGTTGCAATGCTCGGTGCTTTGCTCTTTATCGCTCTCGGTACAGGCTTGTTCAAGGGTAACTTGCAGGTTATGGTTGGTAACCTCTACGACGACCCTAAATATGCCGATAAGCGTGACTCTGCATTCTCGCTCTTCTATATGGCAATCAACATCGGTGCTTTGTTCGCACCTACGGCTGCTGTTGAGATTAAGCGTTGGGCGGAGGATTCGCTCGGCTTTTCGGGCAACGATGCCTACCACTTCTCGTTTGCAGTTGCTTGCGTGGCGTTGATTGTGTCGATGTTAATCTACTTCGCTTGCCGCAACTGGTACGCTCACGTTGAGGGCGGTAAGAAGGGTGCCAATAACGCTGCTGCACAGGTTGAGGATACCCTCACTCCTGCCGAGACCAAGGCTCGCATCGTGGCTCTCTGCCTTGTATTTGCGGTGGTTATCTTCTTCTGGATGGCATTCCACCAGAACGGTTTGACCCTCACATACTTCGCTGACGAGTTCACCGTTAAGGAGGCGTTTGGCTTGCAGAGCATGGCGTTCAGCGTTTGGAACCTCGTTCTTGTTATCGTGGCTGTTTATGCCGGCTTCTCGTTGGTTCAGAGCGAGAGTGCAAAGGGTAAGGCGATATCGGGCGTAGCTCTTGCTGCTTCGGTCGGCTACCTTATTTGTAAAGGAATGAACGTGGGCGATGCATCTGTTGAGGTGAACGCTCCAATCTTCCAGCAGTTTAACCCATTCTACGTTGTGGCTTTGACTCCGGTGTCGTTGGCTATCTTCGGTGCGCTCGCAAAGCGTGGCAAGGAGCCTTCTGCTCCACGTAAGATTGCTTACGGTATGCTCGTTGCGGCGGTGGGTTTTGCGGTTATGGCATTTGGTTCGCAGGGCTTGCTTACTCCGGATGCGCAGGCTGAGGCTGTTCGGACCGGCGCAGCAGCACCGCTCGTATCGGCAAATTGGTTGATTATGACCTACCTCGTCCTGACCTTCGCCGAGTTGTTGCTCTCGCCAATGGGTATCTCTTTCGTATCGAAGGTTGCACCTCCGAAGTACAAGGGTATGATGATGGGTGGATGGTTTGTTGCCACCGCTATCGGTAACGCTCTGGTATCTGTCGGCGGATTCCTCTGGGGTGGCATCTCGCTGACGGTCGTTTGGTCGGTATTTATTGTCCTCTGTCTTCTCTCAGCATTGTTTATGTTTGTGATGATGAAGAGGTTGGAGGCCGCAACAAAATAGGAAATTGCAGAGGCTGCCCGAGCGGACAGCCTCTGTTTATTTAACAGCGAGGAGAAATTATGACATACTTGGAGATTGTAATCATTGCCATAGGGCTTGCGATGGATGCCTTTGCGGTGTCGGTCTGTAAGGGGCTCTCGGTCGGGCGTATCCGTCCGAAGCACGCCGCAAGTGTGGGCCTCTGGTTTGGAGGCTTTCAGGCGTTGATGCCGCTGCTGGGCTACGCCCTTGGTATCAGTTTTGCCGACGTGGTGGCGAGTATCGACCACTGGATAGCCTTCCTGCTGCTTGGTGCCATAGGTGCCAATATGGTGCGGGAGTCGCTCTCGAAGGGGGATGTGTGCCATAGCCCCGACTTCTCGGCAAAGAGTATGTTTCTGATGGCGGTGGCCACCAGCATTGATGCGCTGGCGGTGGGTATCTCTTTCGCTTTCCTTGGTGTCAATATCTTTCAGGCGGTGGCAACCATCGGCATCATCACCGCCATACTCTCGGTCATAGGCTTGAAAATAGGCAACCTCTTCGGCTGTCGCTATAAGGCGAAGGCGGAGTTTGTCGGTGGTGTGGTGCTTGTACTTATGGGTCTGAAAATCCTCGTGGAGCATACATTGTTGGCGTAGATATGGCTAACTACTTTCCTATCACAGCCTTGGCGGCAGCAATGCGAAGCCCCGGCTCGTCGTTTGACCATCTGCGGGGTATCGTTGCCGAGCGAGGTGCCGACTCTCGGATAAAGCTCTCTCGTACATCCCGCTTTGCGGAGGCGATAGCGGTGCGGGATGGTGGTGAGCGTCTGCTTGTCGCTGTGCCGCTGCGTAGTGAGTATATAGATACGCCTGCCAAGATTGAGGAGCGATTGAAGTCTCTCTCGTCACCGATTCTGGGCAGTATAAAAGTGTTGCGAGGCGAGCTGCGCTATATCGACAGCCTCGGACGTGAGTGCTTCGCCGATGTGGTTGTGCAACCGCTGCCTTCGGGGGAGAGGTTTGGCCGTGAGTGTACCTATCCCGCCACGGAGCAACACCGCCTGCTGGATGAGCTATGGCAGGAGATGGAGCGTGTGGGCGTTACCCATGGCAACCTGCGGCCGGAGAACCTCATCGTCGGGGATGATGGCCACCTCCACCCTCTGCGATACTACTACGCCCGCTTCGGCGAGGGGTGCAAGGATGACTTCTCGCTGCTGCACGATATGGTTGTGCCGGATGATGTCAGGGTGCCGGAGCCGGACTACCGCTCGCTTGTAGGGGTGTCGGGGCCATTCGAGAGCTACACTCCGCAGGATGGCATAATGCGGGTGCTGGCGGATGAACGCTACTTCTTTGTCGATGTGTATAGCGGTGAGCGGCTGCCCGGAGAGTACCTGTGGGCTACCGACTTCTACGAGGGGCGAGCCATTGTCGAGACGGAGGAGGGTGTCGGCGTGATTACCGCCGATGGCAGTTACCTTATCCCGAACACCTATCACGATATAGAGTTCGACAACTGTCTGGGCATCTTCTTTGCCCGCTTTGGCGACAGCGTGCAGCGATATGACTATTGCGGTCGTCCCATAGAGTGATGCCTCGATTCTGCGTTAAGCGGGGCCCGTGGCAAGGGGACTTGCCTCCCTCTCTTTTTGTGACGGGCGACAACTCGTCATCCCGTTAAACCCTTTTTTCGTGTTGGTTACGTTCACTTTATTGCATACTCTGCAACTTTATATATCTTTGTAAAGTAAATTGGTTCAGTCTGTTGCTACGAGTAACATACGCCCTGCATATTGCTGCAAACATAACACCGAAACCTATACTAACATAATAAAAAAGCAACCACACTATGAGAAAAAACGGCTTAATGGTCAAAAAGAGACCTGCGAAAGGGGATAAAATTGTTTAATGGTCAAAAATGAGACCTAAACAGACTGTCGAGAGATTATTTCGACAGTTTTTTTGTGGGTATATGAACTCAATTTTAAATATATTTTGTAC
>JAFULF010000002.1 GCA_017483225.1 Alistipes sp. | reverse complement strand
CCGCCAAATGCCCTTACGGACCACATTAGAACTCCCGCAACGAGAGCACCTTTTTGTCCATAATAATTATAAATACTGCAAATATACTATATCTCAACATTTTACCCCCTTTCGCAGGTCTCTTTTTTGACCATTAAGCCAACTTCTGAAAAGAAAGAGCGTGTCCGAAAACTTGTTGGACACGCTCTTTTTATGGTATGTGCTTCGACTATGCGCCGAAGTTATCGTAGAGAATATTCTCCGGTGGAACACCGAGCGAATCAAGCAGCTTCTCTACCGAAGCGACCATCATCGGAGGTCCACACATAAGGTAGATACATCCCTCCGGATCCTCGTGGTTCTTCAAGTAGTTCTCGAAGAGTACGTTGTGAACGAATCCCACCTTGTAGTCAACGCCTGCTGCATCTGCCTCCGGATCCGGACGGTCGAGAGCGAGGTTGAACTTGAAGTTAGGGAAGTCACGCTCGATTTCTGCGTAATCCTCCAAATAGAACGCCTCTTTGAGTGAGCGGGCTCCGTACCAGAAGGTAACAGGGCGCTTCGTCTTCTCGGTCTTGAACAAGTGCATAATGTGGCTACGCATAGGAGCCATACCGGCACCACCACCGATGAAGATGAGCTCCTGGTCATCCGGAAGGTTATCCGGCAAGAAGAACTCGCCAAAAGGTCCCGACATCGTAATCTTGTCGCCCGGTTTGAGCGAGTAGATGTACGACGAACATACACCCGGATTCACCGGCAACATCTTGCGGTCCGGACCAAATGGAGGGGTTGCGATACGCACGTTCAGACGGATGATATCACCCTCGGCAGGGTAGGTTGCGCAAGAGTATGCACGAACCTGTGGCTCCGGATTAACCATCTTCAAGTCACGCAAGCCGAACTTAACCCAATCCTCCTCGTACTGTGGGTCAACGTCGATATCCTTGTAATCAACGGTGATTGCAGGTACGTCAATCTGGATGTAACCACCCGAGCGGAAGTTGAGGTGCTCGCCCTCAGGAAGTTTAACGACAAACTCCTTGATGAAGGTTGCTACGTTGTGGTTGGAAACCACCTCGCACTCCCACTTCTTGATGCTGAGAACAGAATCAGGAACGGAGATTTTCATATTCTCCTTAACCTTCACCTGGCAGCCCAGACGCCAGTGGTTGCGAATCTGCGCACGGTTGAAGAATCCCTTCTCGGTCGGCAATACCTCGCCACCGCCTTCGAGAACCTGACACTTGCACTGACCGCAGGCACCCTTACCACCACAAGCGGATGGGAGGAAGATGTCGGCAGTTGCAAGAGTTGCGAGCAGATTACCGCCTGCCTCGACCTCTACGACCTTCTTGCCGTCATTGATGTCGATGCTGACCTTGCCCGATGAGGTAAGTTTTGCCTTTGCAAAGAGCAGCAGGGCCACCAGCAAGAGTGTCACTGCAAGAAAGGCAACGATTGCAAATAAAATTACTTTTCCCATTTTTTTACTCTTTATAAAGGTTTACAACTGAATACCGGAGAAAATCATAAATGCGATACCGAGCAGACCGGTGATGATAAACGCAATACCCGGACCTTTGAGAGCAGCAGGGATGTTGGAGTAGGTACAACGCTCACGGATAGCAGCCATCATCACGATAGCAATCCACCAGCCAATACCCGAACCGAGTCCATATACTACCGACTGTCCGAAGTTGTTAATCTCACCGGCACCTACCATCTGCTGCATAAAGAGCGAGCCACCCATGATGGCGCAGTTTACAGCAATCAGAGGGAGGAAGATACCGAGCTGATTGTAAAGCGTAGGCGAGAACTTCTCAACCACCATCTCCACCAACTGCGTAAAGGCAGCGATAACGGCGATAAAGACGATGAAGGAGAGGAAGCTCAAATCTACACCCTCAACCAATGCATCAGGGCCGAGTACATACTCGTTGAGCAGATAGTTGAGAGGCACGGTCATAGTCTGCACGAATGTTACGGCAAGACCCAAACCGAGAGCCGTCTTTACAGATTTGGATACAGCGATATAGGAGCACATTCCGAAGAAGAATGCGAACACCATATTGTCGATAAAAATCGAGCGAACAAATAAATTCAATGTTTCCATACTCTATCCTCCTATTTTTCCTGTAAATCCTTATTGAATGAACGGTGAGCCCAGATGATGCAGCCTACGATGATAAGAGCCATCGGAGGGAAGAGCATAATACCGCAGTTGGAGTAGAAACCACCCTCTGCGATGTACATACTCTCCGGGATGATGCGGAAGCCCATCAAAGAGCCGGAGCCAAGCAACTCACGAACCAAAGCGATGATGACCAAAATTGCGGCATAGCCCAGACCGTTACCAATACCGTCGAGGAACGAATCCCACGGCTTGTTCTGCAAAGCGAAGGCCTCTACACGACCCATCACGATACAGTTGGTGATAATCAGACCGACATATACCGACAACTGCTTCGATACATCATATACATATGCTTTGAGTACTTGGTCCACCAAGATTACCAACGCAGCGATAACGACCAGCTGTACGATGATACGGATACGTGAAGGTACACCGTTACGCAACAGCGACATTACGAGGTTGGAGAATGCGGTAACAACCATTACGGACAAGCCCATCACAATTGCAGGCTTGAGTTGCACGGTAACCGCCAAAGAGGAGCAGATTCCCAGAATCTGCACGATGACAGGGTTGTTGCCACTGAGTGGCGCTGTCAAATTTTTCAAACTCTTACTTGCCATTGTTTTACTCGTTTACTACGTTAGACTCTGCCTCAACCTCTGCTGCTGTGTCGGTAGTGGCACGTGCAGCGTCGAAATAAGGCTTGTAATAGTTAAGGCTCGACTGAATCATTGCCGATACACCGTCGCAGGTCTTGGTACCACCGGAGATGGCATCTACCTCGTGGAGGCTACCCTTGTCGGCACCGCCCTTCTTCAAGGTGATACCAACCAGCTCCTCGCCCTCGAAGATGCTCTTGCCTACATACTGTGCCTGGTGCTTTGCAGTGGTAATCTCTGCGCCCAAACCGGGAGTCTCGCCCGAGTGGTCGAGTACGATACCCTTTACGGTATTCATATCGGTATCCAGAGCGATATAGCCCCAAATTGGACCCCAAAGACCGGCTCCGTAGAGTGGAGCAACTACGCCCGAGGTGGCAACGAAGATAGGGTACTTGCCCGCCTCGAAGCTCGCCTTCAAGTCGTTCAGTGCAGCGAAAACCTCCTTCTCATCCTCCGAAACAACTGCGCCCGAAGCATCGAGCAATGCAGCCTTCGTGATAACGTCGCCATAAGCAACGGTTGCAGGGTCCTCGCCGAGTGCCTTTACAATCTGCGTCTGCTTCTCGTTGAGAATATTTGCATCCTGACGCTCCTTCAAACCGAGGGAAGCGAGCGAAAGAAGCACTGCAACGATAACTACCATTACTACCGAGTAGATAATAATATAGGTATTACTGTTTGTATTTACTTTCATAATGATTCTCCTTCCTATTTAACGGTTTTAACACGATTCTGACGACGGCGGATGTTAGCCTCAACTACGTAGTAGTCGATAAGCGGAGCCAGTGCGTTCATAAACAGAATAGAGAGCATCATACCCTCCGGATATGCAGGGTTCACCTGACGAATCAGAATTGCAATAGCACCTGTGAGGAAACCTACGATATACTTACCGGTAGAGGTCTGTGCGGAGGTTACAGGGTCAGTAGCCATAAATACGGCACCGAAAGCGAAACCACCAACGAGCAGGTGATAGTATGCAGGGTAGTCAAATGCACCGAATGCGCCGAACAAGTAAGCGGTTGCAGCACCACCGACAAATACCGACACCATAGTCTTCCACGAAGCAACGCCCGTGAGAAGCAGAATAGCGGCACCGATAAGGATTGCCAGTGTCGAAGTCTCACCAAACGAACCTGGGATGAAGCCGAGGAATGCGTCGAGTGCGCTCCACTGCATCTCGCCCTTGGTTGCCAACTGCTCCAAAGCGGTAGCACCGGTCTGAGCATCTACGGCACCAAACATCTTCCAGTCGGAGAACCAAACGGTCTCACCCGACATCTGCGGAGTGTAGGCGAAGAATACGAATGCACGGGCCAAAACGGCAGGGTTGAATACATTCATACCGGTACCACCGAATACCTCCTTGCCGAAGATTACGGCGAAGGCAGTACCGAGAGCAACCATCCAGATAGGGGTGCTTACAGGCATTACCAGCGGAATGAGCAGACCCGACACGAGGAAGCCCTCGTTGATAGCGTGGCCACGAAGCTGTGCTGCGGTAAACTCGATACCCAGACCTACGATGTACGAAGTGGCAATCATAGGCAGGATGCGAACCAGACCGTAGAGGAATGCTGTCCAGCCTTCAAGACCCACCTGAATACCGGTGTTGTAGCAGCCGAAGAGCAAGCAAGGTACGAGAGCCAATACTACGACAATCATAGTACGCTTCATATCGTTGCAGTCACGCACGTGTGCACCGTGCTGCGTGGTCTTGTTAGGAACGAACAAGAAGGTCTCGAATCCGTCAAAAGTCGATTCGAGGAAGGCCAACTTTCCGCCTTTGGAGAAAGTAGGCTTCAATTTATCAACAATATTACGAAGTGCCTTCATTTACGCCTCCTCCTTAATCATTAAGTTAATACCGTTGCGAATAATCTGCTGCATCTCGGTCTTGGAAGGGTCCACGAACTCGCAGAGTGCGAAGTCCTCCTCCACAACCTCGTAGATACCCAGAGCCTCCATCTTGTCGAGGTCGCCTGCCAAGATTGCTTTGAGCAGGTGCATAGGGTAGATATCCATAGGCAGATACTTCTCGTAGAGTCCCGTTACAACGAATGCACGCTCCTCGCCGTTGAGGTTTGTGTCGAGGTTGTACTTCTTGCGAGGGCAGAGCCAGGAGAAGTAAGCACGAGATACCGAGAACTTGTTCAGACGAGGCATAGCCCAACCGAGCAACTCATACTCGTCACCCTCCGGAATCACGGTGATTTGGTTAGCCTTGTATCCGAGGTGACCCTGCTCGCCGATGTTGCGGCCTGTCAGGGCGTTGCCGGAGATTACACGGGCGTGTGCGCCCTCTTTCAGGTTGCCTGCAAGTATAGACGATACGGCAGCACCTGCCACAACTTTGCAATAGCAAGGGTTGTTCAACTCCGAGCCGGTAACTGCGATGGTGCGGGTCATATCGACCTTTCCGTTGAGGAAGAGGCGGCCGATGATGGCAACATCCACGTAGTTTACGGTCCAAACCTTCTCGCCCTTGTTGATTGGGTCGATGTGGTGAATCTGTACACCTACGTTGCCGGCAGGGTGCTTACCCTTGAATGCGTGAAGCTCTACGCCCGATACCTTTGGAGCGCTCTTCTCTGCATTGTAGCAGAGGTGAACCTTACCCTCGGTCAGACGAGCCAATACGTCAAATCCCTTTTGTAGGGTAGCCTCGTCGCCTGCTGTCGTCAGTTCGTAGTCAGGAGCCAACGGCGCAGAGTCGAAAGCCGATACAAAGATAGACTTTGGCATATCGGCAGCATTTGCGATAATGCCGTATGGACGCTGAACTAGCAGTGTCCAAAGACCGGATTTCTGCAACAGGTTTACAATCTCCTCACGGGACGCCTTCGCAAGGTCAAGGGTCTCGAACTCCTCATATGCTACCTGCTTGTCGGCAGCAACGGTCACAGAGAGGATACGGCGCTTCTCACCACGATTTACAGCGGTAACGGTACCGCTTACAGGCGAAGTGAACAACACCGACGGATTGTTCTTGTCGAAGAACAATGCACTACCTGCCTTAACCGCATCGCCAACCTTAACGAGCATTTTTGGAGTGATACCCTCGAAATCGAGTGGCGAAACTGCATATTCGGCAGCCAACGGAAGCTCCGTCACGTTGCGCTTTGCAGCACCTTCGAGGTTGATATCCAAACCTTTGCACAGTTTAATGATTTTCGACATTGTTAAAACTGTTTTTGTTGTTTGTGATTTGAGTTAATATTTTGTGAAAATTTTGTGTTCTTTTCAAACCGTTATATAACGGTTTCTAAATCGCCTGCGAAGATAGTCATTTTTTTGCAGACTTTGTTCTATTTTGGCTATTTATTTGATGTTTTTTGTATTTTTGTGGTGTAAACTCACGAAAGAGGCTCTGCTTTTATGAAGATTAATATCCATACACACCGCCCACGCCCCTCCGAGAGGAGCATTTGCACGGCGGGCGTTCACCCCTACGATGCCGCCTCCGTCACGGAGCGACAGCTGATTGAGGTGGCGGAGCAGGCGGCGGAGGCAGATGCCGTCGGCGAGACGGGTCTGGATTTTGTCTGCGATGTGGATAAGGAGTTGCAGGAGAGCGTGTTGCGCTATCAGTTGGCACTTGCCGAGCGACTGCATAAACCGGTTATCCTGCATTGTGTCAGGGCCTTTGAGCCGCTGATGAAGCTGCTTGCGGAGTACGAACTCGTGGCGGTCATCTTCCACGGCTTTGTCGGCTCGCCGGAGCAGGCACTGCGGGCTGTGCGGTGTGGTTACTACCTCTCGTTTGGACATCGCACCTTTGCCTCGCCCCGAAGCCTCGATGCTCTGCGCCAAACCCCTCTCGACCGCCTCTTTGTCGAGACCGACGATAACGACATCACGATAGAGGAGGTCTATGAGCGTATTGCGCAGGCGCTGTGCGTGGATGTAGATAGGCTGGAAGAGGCGATAGGTAAAAACTTTGAAACGATTTTTGGTACAGCATAATGGAGAAATGGCTTGAAAGAACAGAATTGATGTTTGGTGCGACGGCATTGGCAAGGTTGCACTCCGCTTCGGTGCTTGTCGTAGGGCTTGGCGGTGTGGGTGCATACGCTGCCGAGATGATTGCCCGTGCGGGTGTCGGGAGGTTGGTCATTGCCGACTCCGATGCCGTTGCCGAGAGCAATATCAACCGCCAGTTGGTGGCGCTACATTCGACCGTCGGGCGACAGAAGGCGGAGGTGCTTGCCGAGCGACTGCTCGACATCAATCCGGCGTTGCAACTGACGGTCATCAACGAGTATATCAAGGACGAGAAGACAGACGAACTATTGGATAGCCAACACTTTGATTATGTGGTAGATGCGATTGATACTCTCTCGCCGAAACTTGCCCTCATCAAGGGGTGCCTCGATAGGGGAGTGCCGGTTGTCAGTTCTATGGGGGCGGGGGGTAAGACCGACCCTACACGTATGGAGATTGCTGATATCTCGAAGACGCACCACTGCCCGCTGGCACATATGCTGCGCAAGCGACTGCATAAGATGGGCATCCGTCGTGGCTTCAAGGCGGTATTCTCGGCGGAGCCTCCACGTGAAGGCTCGATGATACTGTGCGAGGAGCAGAACAAGAAGTCGAATGTGGGAACGGTATCCTACTTTCCTGCGCTCTTCGGCATAGGCTGTGCCTCGGTGGTTATCAGACACTTGACCGATGGTGAAACAACAACACAAATAGATTAGATATGGCAAAGATTGTCTTTTTGGACGAGTACTCTCTGGGAGGCAACGACCTCTCGGCGATTAAGTCGCTTGGCGAATATGTGGGTTATGACCGCACCACGCCGGCGCAGACGCTTGCGCACTGTGCTGATGCCGAGGTGGTTATCTCTAATAAGGTGCTCCTCTCTCGGGAGATAATGTCGGCACTGCCTGCCCTGCGCTTTATTGCCGTGGCGGCTACGGGTATGAATAATGTCGATTTGGATGCGGCGGCCGAACTCGGCATTCAGGTAAAGAATGTGTCGGGCTACTCTACCGAGTCGGTTGCCGAGGCTACGCTGGCATCGGTGCTTGCCCTCCTGCGCAATGTGCCATACTACGACCGCTATGTCAAGAGTGGTGCTTACGCCTCCTCGCCCGATATCTTCCACTTCGGTCGCCCGATAGGACTGCTGAGAGGCAAGCGGTGGGGTATTGTCGGTCTGGGTGCCATTGGCCGTGAGGTGGCACGTCTGGCTGCCGCTTTTGGCTGTGAGGTTGCATATTACTCTACGTCGGGTGTTGTGCGAGAGGAGGCTGTGCCGGCTATGCCGCTCGAAGAACTGCTTGCGTGGTCGGATGTTATCTCGGTGCACTCGCCTCTCAATGAGCGCACACGTGGACTTATCGGTGCCGAGCAGTTTGCTATGATGAAGCCTACGGCCCTCGTTGTCAATGTCGCTCGTGGCGGTATCGTTGATGAGGCTGCCTTGGCAGATGCGCTCAATCGTCACAGCATTGCTGGTGCTGCGCTGGATGTCTTCTCGTCGGAGCCACTGCCCGAATCCCCGCTCTACGCCCTCACGGACCCCGATATGCTTCTCGCCTCACCACATACGGCTTGGGCAGCAGATGTCGCCGTAGGCAGACTTATCGACGGCATTGCCGCCAATATTCGGGAGTACCTCGAATCGAAGTAGGGTGCAGGCGGTCGGCTGTCTGACAGGGTTATTGTACGTTGCGCCCCTAAATGGTATCGAATGCCATTTAGGGGCGCAATAGTAAGGTCAAATAAGGTCGGGCACAAGGGTCGTTCAGGGATGATTCTCCCTAAACTCCCTAATCTCGTCAACTTCCCCTGACTTCCCTATTTTATTATCTCGCTACACCATCTTCTCCACAAGAGAGGCGTATGTAGCGTATAACCACCGCACTACAAAGAAGGTTGCGACGATATAGACCAATAGGAATAAGAAATACAGCCCCTTGGGTTTTTGTTTGTCTGCCAGCACATTAGGCAGTTGTCTTAGTGTTTGATATATCGTTCTTACACACAGCATCAACAATATCCAATAAAACGACAAATGCAATGCGCCCGCCACGGAGCAATCAAGACCAATGCCTTTGAGATTTACATATAAGAGAGATTGTGTAACGAGAAGAGCCGCCCAAGCCCCAAGTTCTCTCTTGAAATACAATTTCCAAGATTGACGCCCCTGACAACACGGCGCTACTCCGTACATAATCTCACTACCGAACCAACCAACGACCAAACCCGATGTCGCAGTTGCCAGAATCATCATTACCACCTCCATACTCATACTACATCTGTTTTTATGGTTAATATCCTCTCCTGCAAGATACATCAAAGATTATTTATATGCAACAGGAATGCTGAATAATGGGCAATATAGAATATATATTGTAACATATTGGATGTGCGATGATATGTGTGACGAATAAATAGGACTCTTCAAAGCAACTTTACGGGCAACTTGTTTAGGGGCGTATGTCATTTAATGCCATTCGTCGCCATCCTCCTGCGTAATAATAAACAATAAAACCCGACCGACGTGGATCGGGTTTATTGTTATCTGAATCAACAGTTTAATCTAATGTCCATTTAACGGCATTATACGAAATACACAATCCCACAATGATAGCGATACACAAAAGCACAATATAACCTATATATATTGTGAGCGATTGCCCCTTTTCTTTCGTCTCCGGATAGCGCTTTATGGTTTCATACAAACGATAGACAGCGAACAGCGTCACAGAGAATGGTATCGCCAAATTTACTAAAATTTTAACAGCTAATTCGTTCATATCTAATAGTATTATAAATTATCAGCCTTGTCTGTAATACAAAGAGCATATTCTCCAACCATCAAGACCAAACCTGCGTACCCAAAGAAAGATCTAGCAACATTCTTCATAAGAGACTTTATAGCAACTTTCGACCAAATACGCACAGGATTTGTCGCTATCGTATTGATTAAGTTAATCCCCAATGCTTCTTCTATGCAGTCCAGATGATCTTCTCTTGATAAATCGGCAATACTTCCATTTGGATTGATAATTGGAGGGTCGGTTGGGTCTATCGGTTGCCAACCTCCATTTCCTCCTGGTTCTCTAAAACCTGATGCCGTTACAATATACTCGTAGAAATAGGTAAAGAAAAGTGTAAAACTTACAATCTCTGCCTCCATCTGTGTTACCGTAGTATAGTTGGTCCCAAAAATTTCATTGAGATCATCTGTCGTAAAGGCAAATTCATCGAGAATAATTGTAGTGTATGGTGTGACTATCGGTAACATTGATTGAATAACCGATAAAACTTCAGGATCATTAGACAACTCCTCAACAGATCTTGTTGATGAGTTAACAATCTCACCCAATTTAACCAATTGTGGTTCTACTTTACTAACTCCCGCTCTTAAAATTGTAAAAGATTCGCTGTTAAGAAAATCTTCACTTTCCACTGGAAGAGCAACTACATTTTCCTTCTGTTGACAAGAAGTAAGCATCATTGGCAAACTCACGGCCAATACTGCAAATAATAATAACTTTTTCATAGCAAATTGGTCTTGTTTCACCTGCATCAAGTGATGTTAGTAATAAATAGTTGACGTGCGATGCAGTAAGTTCCCAATATGGTCTGCGCACAACCATATTTAGATAACCTGCACATCTACCGATTGTAAGATACATCAAAGATTATTTATATGCAACAGGAATGCTGAATAATGGGCAATATAGAATATATATTGCAACATATTGGATGCGTTATGATATGTGTGACGAATAAATAGGACTCTTCAAGGCAACTTTACGGGCAACTTGTTTGTTTAGGGGCGTATGCCATTTAATGACACTTAATGCCATTCGTCGCCATCCTCCTGCGCAATAATAAACAACAAGAGCGTGTCCAACAAGTTTTCGGACACGCTCTTTCTTTTCAGAAGTTGTATAACAAGTGCTAATTTTAGGCTTAATCCATCTACGATGGCTTTTGGTTGCTCCGGCTCAGAAAAAAAATACACATTTGTTTTCATTCGCCTTAATCGCAACCTTACGAAGCCCGAAAAAGCGCAGTTTACTCAGCGTAAATGAGCATTTTGAGGGCGAGTATAACGACAAAGTGGCCTTGTTAGACAGCTTCTTGTCGCTTATTTGATATGCTCTATCGAATAATCGTCTCCTCACGGTCGGGACCTACCGAGATAATCTTCACCGGTACGCCGGTCTCTGCCTCGATAAATGCCACATAATCCTTGAACTCCTGTGGGAACTCCTCGAAGTTGCGAACACCGCAGATGTCGCAGTTCCAGCCCTTGAACTCACGATATACAGGCTTGATGTTCTCGTCGGCCTCGTAAGGGAAGTAGTCGAGCATCTCGCCGTTGAGCTCGTATGCAGTAGCAACCTTGATGGTCTCAAAGTCGTTCAGCACATCCGACTTCATCATAATCAGGCCGGTAACACCGTTCATCATCACGGCATATTTGAGGGCCACGAGGTCGAGCCATCCGCAACGACGAGGACGACCTGTTGTTGCGCCGAACTCGTTACCTACCTGACGCAGGGTCTCGCCCGTAGCGTCGAACAGCTCTGTTGGGAATGGGCCGCTACCTACACGGGTGCAGTATGCCTTGAAGATACCATATACCTCGCCAATGCGTGTAGGGGCAACACCAAGACCGGTGCAGACACCTGCGCAGAGGGTGTTCGAGGATGTTACGAATGGATATGTGCCGAACTCGATGTCGAGCAATGAGCCCTGTGCGCCCTCGGCCAGAATTGTTGCATCCTCTTGCAGGAGGTTGTTCACCACCTGCTCGCTCTCCACGAACTTGAAGCGGCGCAACGACTCGATGCCCTTGAACCACTCCTGCTCGTATGTTGTGATGTCGAATACGTAGTCGTAGTGGCTGAGCTGTTCGAGGTGCTTTGCTTTGAGGGTGTTGTAACGCTCCATAAAGTCAGGCATCAGGATATCGCCCACACGCAGACCGTTGCGACCTGTCTTGTCCATATAAGCAGGGCCGATACCTTTGAGTGTCGAGCCAATCTTGGCCTTGCCCTTGGCTGCCTCGCTTGCCGCATCGAGAACACGGTGTGTAGGCAGAATCAGGTGCGCACGCTTCGAGATTTGCAGACGAGCGCAAACATCCACGCCCGTAGCCTCGATTTGGGCAATCTCCTCTGCCAGAATAGCAGGGTCGATAACCACGCCGTTGCCGATAATGTTCATAGAGCCCTCACGGAAGATGCCCGAAGGGACTGTGTGCAGGACGAACTTCTCGCCGTTGAAGTGCAACGAGTGTCCGGCATTTGGACCGCCCTGAAAGCGAGCGATTACATTGTAATTAGGGGTCAATACATCAACCACCTTACCTTTACCCTCGTCTCCCCACTGCAAGCCGAGTACTACATCTACTTTTTTCATATATTTTTTTTGAGTTTGTTTTCCGACTTGTAAAGGTATTGCATTAGTGGCAAATAGCCAAATAAAATCGCAAGTTTCTTATCAACAATCTTTCGACACGGCTATTTTTATCAAAAAATACCTATCTTTACAAGGTGATAATGACGAAAACGGAGAGAGTATGAAGATAGCGATTATTCAGAGCGATATCGTATGGTGTGACGAGGCGGCAAATATCGCCGCAGCGGAGCAGGCTGTTGCCGAGCACCCGGGGGCGGAGCTGTATCTGCTTCCGGAGATGTGGAGCACGGGCTTTGTCATTGAGGCGCAGAGTGTTGCCCCTGCGGAGCAGGAGAGCGAGGCGCTTGCGTGGATGTGCCGCACGGCGAGAAGCCGTGGCTGCGCTCTGGCTGGTACGCTGGCCGTGCGAGTGGGGGATAGCTACCTCAATCGCCACTATTTTGTCACGCCGGAGGGTGTTCTGGCGCACTACGACAAACGCCACCTCTTTCGCCTTGGAGGCGAGGGTAAACGCTTCTCGGCGGGGTCGGATAGGGTAGTTGTCGAGTGGCGGGGTGTGAGGTTTCTGTTGCAGACCTGCTACGATATGCGCTTTCCGGTCTTCTCCCGCAACCGACTCCTTGACGGCCGTGCCGAGTACGACGTTGCGCTCTATCTGGCAAACTTCCCTGCCGAGCGTATGGGGGCCTGGCAGAGCCTTGCGGCGGCACGAGCCATCGAGAACCAGTGCTACGTGGTGGCGGTAAATCGCACAGGAGAGGATGTCTATACACGCTACTCGGGCGGCTCGCTGCTCATTGATGCCGAGGGCGAGGTGGTGGCTCGCTGCGGGGAGGAGCCTGCGGTGCTTGTGTGCGACCTCGACGTGGAGCGACTGTCCGAGTATCGCCGACGCTTCCCGACCCTGCGGGATGGCGACGATTTTTTGCTAAATCGCTAATTATTGCTAACTTTGCAGGTTACTAAATGTATATTTTTTGTAAAACTTAATAAATCAGAAGAATGAAAAAAGTAATTTTGACCTCTATGGGAGTTATTGCAATGGCTCTGACTGCGTGTACGGAGTCGAAGAAGGAGGCCGATTGGATTGTCGATAAGTTCGACGATATCAAGGTTATGCGTTACGAGGTTCCGGAGTTTGAGAACCTTCCGCTGAACGAGAAGTTGCTCGTTTACTACCTTGCCGAGTCGGCAAAATGCGGTCGAGATATTATATACGACCAGAATTTCAAGTATAACCTTGCTATCCGCCGTGCGTTGGAGAGCATCTATACCTCTTACGATGGCGACCGCTCTTGCGAGCAGTTCCTTGCTATGGAGAAGTATTTGAAGAAGGTTTGGTTTGCCAACGGTATCCACCACCACTACTCTAACGATAAGTTCCGTGCGGAGTTTACGAAGGAGTGGTTCGTGGAGCAGTTGGGCAAGTATAACGTAGAGTCGCCGGTGGCACACGAGGAGCTGGCAGACATCATCTGCAACCCTCTGCGTTACACCTCTCGTCTGAACCAGAGCGCAGGTGTCGATATGATTGTCGCATCGGCGGGCAACTACTACGAGGGCGTGACACAGAAGGAGGTGGAGCGTTTCTATGGCAAGATGGTCGATTTGAAGGACCCTCGTCCAATCTCCTATGGCCTCAACTCGAAGCTTGTGAAGGAGAACGGCAAGATTTACGAGAAGACCTACAAGATTGGCGGTATGTACTCCGACGCTTTGGAGCAGGTGGTATATTGGTTGGAGAAGGCGGAGCAGGTTGCCGAGGAGCCTCTCAAAACTACTATCTCGCTGCTTATCAAATACTATCGCAGTGGCGACTTGCGTGACTTCGACGCATTCAACGTGTCGTGGGTTAAGGATACAACCTCTCGTGTGGACTTCGTGAACGGCTTTACCGAGACCTATGGCGACCCGCTCGGAATGAAGGCTTCGTGGGAGTCTGTCGTAAACTTCCGTGACGAGGCCGCTTGCGAGCGTACCCGCATCATCTCGGAGAATGCGCAGTGGTTCGAGGACAACTCGCCAATCAACCCTGCATACCGCAAGCCTGTGGTTAAGGGTGTGTCGGCGAAGGTTATCACCGTGGCGATGCTCGGTGGAGACTGCTACCCATCGACACCTATCGGCATCAACCTGCCAAACGCAGATTGGATTCGCAAGGAGCACGGCTCGAAGTCGGTGACCATCGACAATATCACCTACGCCTATAAGAAGGCTGCTGCCGGTAGCGGCTTCTCGGAGGAGTTCGTTCTTCGTGAGGAGGACCGTGAGCGTATGAAGCAGTGGGGTAAGCTCTCTGACGACCTCCACACCGACCTCCACGAGTGCCTCGGTCACGGCTCCGGTCAGTTGGCAGAGGGTACGACAGGTACCGAACTCGGCTCCTACTCCTCGACCTTGGAGGAGGCTCGTGCGGACCTCTTTGCGCTCTACTACTTGGGCGACGAGAAGTTGGTTGAGTTGGGTCTTATCCCTACGCTCGACGTTGCCAAGGCGCAGTTTGCATCCTACATTATGAATGGTATGATGACGCAGTTCTCCCGCATCGAGCTGGGCAAGAATGTCGAGGAGTCGCATATGCGTAACCGCAAACTTATCGCCGAGTGGTGCTACGAGCACGGCAAGGCCGACAATGTTATCGAGTGGGTTGAGAAGGATGGCAAGAAGTACGTTGTCGTAAATGACTTCGACGCTCTGCGCCGCCTCTTTGGTGAGTTGCTCTACGAGATGCAGCGCATCAAGAGCGAGGGCGACTATGCTGCCGGTAAGGAGATTGTCGAGAAGTATGCCGTGAAGATTGACCCTGAACTCCATCAGGAGGTTCGTGAGCGTTACTATGCTCTGGGTATCGAGCCTTACGGCGGCTTCGTAAACCCTGAATACACGCTGGTAGAGAAGGGTGGCGAGATTGTAGATGTAGAGATTTGCTACCCTGCAAACTATGCGGAGCAGCACCTGCACTACTCGAAGGAGTACTCGTTCCTGCCTACGATGAACTAATCGCAAGGGGACGGTATAAGAGCCACGGATGCTCGGAGGTCGCAAGATTTCCGGGCATCCGCTCTTATTATATATGGTATGATACTTTGCTTTTTGTCAATTTATTTGTAAATTTGCATCAATAAAACCTACAACCTACTGATATGAAACTTACTAAACTCTCAAAGAGCGCATTGTGCGTGGCGGTGCCTACCGTTGCCGCTGTGCCTGTTGCCTTGACAGGCTGTGATGCAGGGAAGACGAGGAGCGAGAAGCCGAATGTAATCTTTATCCTTATGGATGATGCCGGCTATGGCGATTTCAGCTGCTATGGTCAGACTCGTACCGAAACCCCGAATATAGATGCTCTGGCCGAGAGCGGCATCCTCTTTACGGATATGTACACCAACTGCCCCGTATCTGCCCCTTCGAGAGGGTGTCTGATGACGGGTCTGCATATGGGACACACGCAGATTCGTGATAATGTCAATTTGGGAGGCACTCCGCACGAGGTTTCGTGGGAGTACGACGTTATAGACTCCCAGCCGGAGATTGAGGGACAGATGGGCTTGGAGCCCGGCACGCCAACCCTCGCTACGAAGATGAAGGAGGCGGGATATGCAACGGGTATGGTCGGCAAGTGGGGCCTTGGCGGGCCTCTGGGCGAGTCGGCTCCGTGGAAGATGGGCTTCGACTTCTACTATGGCTGCATCTGCCAGCGTCTGGCGCACAACTATTATCCGCCGTACCTCTGGAAGAATGATAAGAAGGAGTATATCAACGATATAGCCACCTCGTTGAGGCCGGGTACCAAGTTCGATGAGGGTGCCGACCCTTACGACTTGAAGAGCTACGAGAAGTATAGCAAGGGCAAGACCTATGCGCCGGATAAGATGTGCGAGAATGTCATCGAGTTCGTGAACGAGAACAAGGATAAGCCGTTCTTCCTGATGTGGACTACGCCGTACCCTCACTCGGCGCTTATGGCACCGCAGGAGTGGGTTGATAAGTATGTTGCCAAGTATGGCGACGAGGAGCCTATTACCGACGAGAAGTGTAGCACTACGAGCTTCCCTCACAACTACTACCCTTGCCGCTACCCACACGCCACCTACTCGGCTATGATATCCTACTTCGACCATCAGGTCGGACAGCTCGTCGAGGAGTTGAAGCGTCTGGGTATATACGAGAATACGCTCATCATCATAACCAGCGACAACGGCCCTGCGAATAACGCCTCGTCGCCTACCGTGTGGATGGATAGCGCAGCACCATACCGCTGCGGTAAGGGGTGGGGTAAGCGTACCCTGCACGAGGGCGGTATCCGTATGCCTTTCGTGGCTTCGTGGCCTGCAAAGATGAGGGGTGGGGCGGTTAGCAACCACGTCGGATACTTCGCCGACGTGATGCCTACGCTGTGCGAGTTGGTGGGTGTAGAGTCGCCGAAGACCGACGGCATCTCGCTCCTGCCTACGCTGTCGGGCGATGCCGATGTGCAGAAGCAGCACGAGTACCTCTACTGGGAGTTCCCGGATGGTGGCGGTCAGCTGGCTGTAAGATGGGGCAACTGGAAGGGCCTCGTGAAGAACGTACATGCAGGCAACCGTACGATGCAGCTCTTCGATATATCGACTCCGGGCAAGGATATCGAGAAGCCGGAGATGGATGTGGCGGCGGAGCATCCGGAGATTGTTGAGCGGATGTGGCAATATATCGAGCAGTCGCACGTGCACCCTACGTTGCCGAAGTTCCAGATTGATATAACACGCAAGTAATCGAAAGCTAACAATAAACCTAATAGTACAATGAAACTGAACAAACTCTCAAAGACCGCACTCTGTGTTGCAGTGCCTACTGCCGCAGCGGTGCCTGCTGTGCTCACAAGTTGCGAGTGTGGCAAGGCGAAGGCCGAGAAGCCGAATGTGATTTTTATCCTTATGGATGATGCCGGCTATGGCGATTTTGGCTGCTACGGACAGACCAAGACCGAGACTCCTAATCTGGACGCTCTGGCAGAGAATGGTGTCCGCTTTACCGATATGTACACGGCTGCTCCCGTGTCGTCGCCATCCCGTTGCTGCCTGATGACAGGCCAGAATATGGGTAACTCGCAGATTCGTGAGAATGTGGAGGGCAAGGTTGAGGATGGTATCTGGAACTACGCTATGGTTGACCACGACCCTACAATCGAGGGTCAGATGGGTATGAAGCCCGGCACGCCTACCCTCGGTACCGTTATGCAGCAGGCGGGATATGTTACCGGTATGGTCGGTAAGTGGGGTATCGGTGGCCCTATGAGCGGCTCTGCGCCGTGGGATATGGGCTTCGACTTCTACTACGGATGTGTCTGCCAGCGTATGGCTCACAACTACTATCCGCCTTATATGTGGAAGAGTGGCGAGAAGGAGTATATCAACGACCCTGCAACCATAACCCCTCCGGGAACCAAGCTCGACAAGGGGGCAGACCCAATGGACGAGAAGAGCTACGAGAAGTATAGCAAGGATAAGGTCTATGCTCCGGATGCGATGTACGAGAATCTGGTAGGTTTCATCCGTGAGAATAAGGATAAGCCGTTCTTCCTGATGTGGACTACACCATTCCCTCACTCGCCGCTGCAAGCGCCGCAGGAGTGGGTCAAGAAGTATGTTGATAAGTATGGCGATGAGGAGCCGTTGGCAGGCGACAACTTCCACCTGAACAGCTGGCCTCACAACTACTACCCTTGCCGCTACCCACACGCTACCTACTCGGCTATGATATCCTACTTCGACCATCAGGTCGGACAGCTTGTCGAGGAGCTCAAACGCCTCGGTCTGTACGAGAACACCGTAATTATGTTTTCGAGCGACAACGGCCCTGCAAACAACGCCTCGTCACCTACCGTATGGATGGATAGCGCAGCACCATACCGCTGTGGTAAGGGTTGGGGCAAGCGCTCTCTGCACGAGGGCGGTATCCGTATGCCGTTCATAGCCTCTTGGCCTGCGAAAATCAAGAAGGGTTTTGTGAGCGACCATATCGGTAACTTCGCCGACGTGATGCCTACCATCTGCGAGTTGGCGGGTGTTGATGCTCCGAAGAACGACGGCGTTTCGTTGGTGCCTACTCTGTCGGGCGATGTTGATAATCAGCAGCCTCACGAGTACCTCTATTGGGAGTATCCTGCCGCAGGAGGTCAGGTGGCTGTTCGCTACGGTAAGTGGAAGGGTCTGATTAAGGATGTCTATAAGGGCAACCGCACGATGCAGCTCTTTGATGTGAGCGTTCCGGGTAAGGATATCGAGTTTGACGATAAGGATGTGGCTGCCGAGCACCCTGAAATCGTCGAGAAGATGTGGATGTTTATCGAGGAGAGCCACCACCTTGCCGAGTACGAACCATTCAATATTGACATTTCAAGATAATGCGTCGAAGCGTCGAATTTACATACGAAGATATTGTTAAACGTAACGAGCGACGGGGCTTTACCTCTATGGTAAAGCCTGTCGGCTCTTTATGTAATATGCGATGTAAGTATTGCTACTATCTGGATAAGGCGGCACTCTATGGCGGGCATCAACCCCTGATGAGTGATGCGCTGCTGGAACAGTACGTGCGTAGCAATATCGAGGGGAATAACTCCCCCGTCATAGCCTTTGCCTGGCACGGCGGAGAGCCTCTGCTTGCGGGTAAGGAGTTCTTCCGCAAGGCGATTAAACTGCAACAGAAGTATGGCGAGGGGCGTACCATCGAGAACTCGTTGCAGACCAACGGACTGCTGCTCGACGACGAGTGGTGCTCCATTTTCAGGGATAACGGCTTCCTTATCGGCATTTCGATAGATGGCCCGGAGCATATCCACGATGCCCATCGTGTGGATGCGGGTGGCAATCCCACCTTCGCACGTGTGATGAAGGGCGTGGAGCGACTCTATCGCAACCGGGTCGAGTATAACACCCTCTCGACGGTCAATATCCATAGTGAGGGGCAGGGCCGAGAGGTCTATCGCTTCCTGCGAGGTATCAGTATGTTTATGCAGTTTCTGCCCGTGGCGGAGTTGTTGGAGGATGGTGTTATTCAATCCCCCGATAGCGACACCGCCCACCTTGCTCCGTGGTCAATCTCGGCACGAGGCTTCGGAGAGTTTATGTGCGATATCTTTGACGAGTGGGTGACGAAGGATGTAGGCAAGCGATATGTGCAGCTCTTCGATGCTACGCTGGCGTTGGAGGTGGGCGTTATGCCTTCCATCTGCTCGCTGTGCGAAACCTGCGGCTCGGGCCTTACGGTGGAGCATAACGGCGATGTCTATTCGTGCGACCACTTTGTCTATCCCGACTATAAGATTGGCAATATACATAAGGAGCGACTCGCCGACTTGGCCTATTGCGATGCGCAGTTCGAGTTCGGTGTGTCGAAACGCTCCTCCCTGCCGAGGGATTGCCGCCACTGCCGATACTACAAACTATGCCACGGCGAGTGCCCGAAGCATCGTTTTATCTGCGACTCTACGGGCGAGCCCGGGCTGAACTACCTCTGCGAGGGGTATAAGATGTTCTTTGCCCATACGGAAAGGGCTATGGCGAGGATGAAGGAGTTGATTCTTGCCGGCAAGCCCGCCTCGGATATAATGCAGGGGGCGTAGTTGCGCTGCCACTAAAACGGATATAGGCTGTTGTAACGGATGCTACAACAGCCTATATTGTACTCGGAACGGGAATCGAACCCGTACGGGCGTTTCTGCCCACAGGATTTTAAGTCCGGCGTGTCTACCTATTCCACCATCCGAGCCTCACTTCGCATCTGCAAAGCGGTGCAAATTTAGCACTTTATATCGGATTCTCCAAATTGGGAATCTATATATTCGATGATTTCGCACTGTTGTGACGGCGAAAACCACCTTATCCGCTCGTCACGCTTAAACCACGTTGTCTGACGCTTGGCATATCGGCGGGAGTTGCGCTTTATCAACTCCACGGCCTCCTCACGGGAGATGTTGCCGTCGAAGTACTCGAACATCTCCGAGTAGCCCACCGTCTGCAAGGCGTTGCAGTGGCGGTAGGGCAGCATCGCCCTTGCCTCTGCCTCCAAACCCTGCTCCAACATAATATCCACACGGCGATTGATGCGCTCGTAGAGCACCTCTCGGGGCATCTCTATACCTATCTGTACGATTTGGAAGTCACGCTCCTTGCGACATCCCTTGCGCAGGTCGGAGTAGCGTTGCCCGGTGGTGAGGCACACCTCCAAGGCCCGCATCACACGTGCGGGATTGCTTCGGTCCACCTGCTCGTAGTACTCGGCATCGAGCCCCTTCAACTCCTCTGCCAGTGCCTCCACGCCCTCGCTCTCCAAACGCTGTGTAAGCACCTCACGCAACGCCTTGTCTGCCTCCGGCAGGTCGTCCATACCGTCACAGAGGGCACGGATATAGAGCCCGGAGCCACCGACCGCTACCACGGTGTCGTGGCTGCGGAACAGCTCTTCGAGCCTCGCCAGCGCCTGCTTCTCGTACTCGCCGCAGTTGAACTCCGTCGTTATGTCGAGGTTGGCTATAAAGTGGTGCTCCACGGCGGCAAGCTGCTCTGCCGTCGGCTGCGCCGTGCCTATCGGTATGCCACGATAGAATTGGCGGGAGTCGGTAGATAGAATAGGGGCATTATAATGAAGGGCAAGAGCCACTCCAAGGTCGGTCTTGCCCGAGGCGGTTGCGCCAACGACTACTATGAGTCGCTTAATATTCATCGTCGTAGTTGTCGTCGCCGTCGAACTCTCCGAAGTCGCCCATCATCTCGTCGAAGATGGAGCCCTCGTCGGAGGATACTGCATCCGGGTCGTACTGGTCGGGTACAGGGGCATTCTCGAAGGCTACACGTGGATATTTGAGACCCTTCTCGGGCTGGCCAGCATTGACGAGTTCCAGATACATAGCTCGGTCGCCGAACATATCGAACTGCCAGATGAGCTTGTTGCACTCGGCAACGGCCAACTCCGCCAGCGTAATCTCCGACATCGGTATAGGCTTCTCCTCGCCACCGACACCACCATCCATATCCATCAGCGTAAACTCACGCTGTCGCTCCCAGAGGTCATCGGCGGTAAAGAATGAGGACATACAGTTGTCGTAGCCGAGCGCACGCACGATAAAGTCGTTGAACTCGGCGAGAGTCATCTCGTGTGAAACCTCCAAATCTCTGACGAAGTTGTCGTTCTCATCAGAGAGCATTCTGAATTTGAGAATCATAGCCTCTGCAATCTTTTGTTATGATACATCTGCCACCTCTGCTACTCCTTTACGCAGCGTACCTGCATCGCATTTGAACGCTTGGATGGGTAGTTGAGGTTGAATTTGTTTATCGTTCGTGTTGTTGTAAGGTCGAAATACATACAGGTCGATTGCTTGCCGTCGGCGCTCGTTCCGGAGGTCCAGTAGTAGCCCTCCCACGGCTCCGGAGCAGGGTAGAGGGCATCGCCCTTGTGGTTCATATTGACAATCTTGCCGTTGTAATAGGAGCGGAAGCCGCCTCCGAGGTAGAAGTACGTGTTGCCGTTCTTGTCGGTCAAGGCCCAGCCGTAACGCTTGCGAGCCTCCTCCAAGTCACGGCTATCCTCCGCATCCGACAGAGTCAAATCGTTGAATGCGCCGCTGCGAGGTACTCTCCAACCATAAGGACACGGGTCGTATGCGCTCTTCTCGGCATCGTTCCAGAGGCTGCTGTCGCTTGTGCTCATCCAGTCGCCTACGCCGTCGCCGCCCTCACCCACGCTGGCCGCATTGGTGATGTATGTGGTCGGGTGCTGAATGGTGTATGCCACATTGCCGTTTGTCGCCGACATCTCCTCTGGTGTGATATATACGGCACTGCCCGATGCGTTGTATATACGCTCGTCATTGCCTCCCGAGCAGTTGTAGGAGTATGGACGTGGGAATGGGTCTTTGCGGCCCCACTGGTAGTAGAGGCCATACGAGCGGTGTATCAGGTCGGTATCCTCGCTCTCTCCATTGTGGTTGGCGAAGGCTCCGAGGTTCTTGTTCATAAAGGTCACGCCGTTGGCGTATGTGGTGTGGTCGTCGAGTGGGTTGTCGTCGCTCTTGATAACCCAGATGTGCCAGCTCCAAAGGATATTCTCGGAGGCATTGTATGCCGCCAATACGGCATTGCCCTCCGGCACAATCATCTTGTCGTTCTCGTAGATATCCTGCTCGTCGTCGTCCTTGGCGTTATCGACAAAGAACGAAACGGTGCCATTGTCGCCATTGTATGCCACATTCTTGATGGGGTTGTTTGTGCTCTGCCACAGTACCTTAACGTCAGTTATGCCCGATATCGGGTTGCCGCCGCCGTCGTGCGACACATCAATCGTATATACGGTAATAGGCTCCGTTACAACGTAGCAGTTGGCGTACTTGCCCCCCTCGTTTACCATCACCTCGTTGTCGCCGATGATGTAGAGCGTCAGGGCGTAGGTCGATGTGTTGCCCTTCTCGGAGGTCACGTTGAGGGTCAGCGTGCCTGTGCGCAGTTCGTTACGCTCCTGCTCGGTACCCGGGTCGGCAGGGGGAGTGATGGTGAGGGTGCGCTCTCCGTGGTTTACCTCGCAGGTCCAGTTGTCGGAGATTTTCTTAACCTCTACCTTGATGACGTTTGTGGATGTGTAGGTAACTTTGACGGCATCGCCACCCCATTTGAAGTAGTATCCCATCTGTCGGAACGAGAGCGAGAATTTCTCCTCCTTGTTGCAAGATGCGGCAACAAGTATCGTGGCAAGTGCCAAAAGCAGTGTCTTGAAAATTTTCATATATGTAGTAATCTTCTTCTTTTTGAGTTCTATTTATCGTGCAAATTTACCAAAAACTCGTGAATATTCAAATACTTTTCTCCTCATTTTGTTTTTGGGAACAATAATTGTTACTCAACCAACGGAAAAAAGAGGTAAAAAGTATATGGCAAGACAAAAAATAGAGGCGGGCTCCAAGCGTGCCGATGCGAAGTTCAAGATTGTGGTCGAGGAGAAGGGTCCTTATCTGGTGTATGGTCGTCCGCCGTTGCGGATGCAGTTTATTATGCCCAACGAGGTGGGCGATAGTTGGTACTTCCGTGAGGGTCGCCACTTCGCTACCGAGCGTGAGCCTACGGCGCTGTGCCGCTGTGGAGCCTCCAAAAATAAGCCCTACTGCGATGGCTCTCACGCCCATACGGATTGGAATCCCGGATTGACTGCCGACCGCTCGGGATTGCTTGATAATGTGGAGATTACCTCCGGTGAGACGATAAGTATCACGGACAACCCTTCGTTCTGTGTTTTCGCCCGCTTTTGCGATGCCGCAACGGGTGTCTGGGCGCTGGCCGAGGCGTCGGGGGATAAGATAGCCCGTTCACTCGCCGTGCGTGGGGCCTCGATGTGCCCGAGTGGTCGTCTGATGGCGTGGGATAACGATGCCGACAAGCCCTATGAGCCGAACTATGAGCCGAGTCTGGGCCTTATCGAGGACCCTGCAATTCAGGCAAGCGGAGGGTTGTGGGTGCGAGGCGGAATCAGCATCGAGCGGGAGGATGGCCGAGGCTACGAGATACGCAACCGCAGCGTGCTCTGCCGATGTGGTCAGTCGGCCAATAAACCCTACTGCGACGGCTCCCACGCAGCGATGAGGTGGCAGGATGGCTTGGATGCGGAGGAGCAGGAGCGGGCTCCACGGCAGGAGCCACAGACAGTGGGTGTTGAGTGATTGTACGCTGCCTGCAAGGTCGTCTGCGAGACCGCCTGCACGCTACGTGCACGTTGCCGATTGTCACCTGTACGCTGCCTGCGAGGTTACTTGCGGGCACATATCTGTGCAAAGTCGCACATCTCGCACTGCTTGCGGTCTTCGCACTGCGTGAATGGTACCACGGGGTCGTACATCTCTGCGAGGATTTGCGAGATATACCCCTCGAACTCCTCGGCGTAGGTGCTGTATAGGTCGCCGCTACTCTTGCGTGATTTGTCGGTGATGAGTGGCGAGTACTCCTCGCTGCCCATCTTGCGAATATAGTATAGCGTAGGCTGCGTTTCCAGACCGATTTTGCGGTGGAGCATCATAGCGTAGAGCATCGTATTTATGAAGTTCGATTGCCGCTCACGTGCCTCGCCGAAGAAGAGCGATTCGAGTGATGCGAAGCTCAGGTGCTCTGTTCCGGTCTTGTAGTCGATGATGCGCAGAGTGCCGTTGTCGAGGCTCTCGATACGGTCGGCGTAACCCTCGAAGTGCATCGTAAGGTCACGGCCTGCGCTGTGGAATGGGTATTCGAGATTGACCTTCCACTCCAATCCGTTGATGGCGAAGTCGTTACGGCGTATGTCGTACTGCGCCACGTTGTCCCGCAGGAAGCAGAGCACAATGTTGCGAATAATCTCTATCTCGCCTTCGAGTTGAGGTGTCCGCTTCGTATCCTCCTGCTTGAAATACTCCGAGGCGATTGCTCTATCGACCATCTGCTCAACCGTGCCGTCCTCGACCATACGTTGGAGTAGTGCCGCAGGCTTGGCCACACCCTTAATCTGCGTGTAGAGGTACTCCGCAGCCTTGTGGAAGATATTGCCAAAGGTCTGGTTATCAACATCCTCGGTCAGGGCATCTTCGGGGCGCAGGCGAGCCACGGAGGCGAAGTAGAATTTGAGCGGACACTGCACGTAACGTGAGAATGCCGTAGGCGACAGCGTGGAGCCTCCGTCGGTCACGAAGCGTTCCAGAGAGCGCATCACCTCCTCGCTCTTTTCAATCTCTATGTAGCTGGTGAGAAACGGGGTAACATCGACCGAAACATTGGTGTAGTTTATCGGGAATGAGGTTTCGTACTCCAACTGACGTATGTAGCGGCTCGGCTCTCCCGTGCCCTTCTCGTCGGCACGTGAGCAGTAAATCATATCCACACGCTCGGCTCGCTGAATAAGGCGGTAGAAGTAGTAGGCATATACCCCCTCGTGGTGCTCCGGCGTAGGAAGCCCGTAGGCAAAGCGCAGGTTGTATGGTATGAACGACGAGTCGGAGGTGTGGCTGCCGGGGAAGTTGTTGTCCGTCATCGAGAGTATGATGACGTTGCGGAAGTCGAGGTTTCGGGTCTCCAAGATACCCATAACCTGCAACCCTTGTAGCGGCTCGCCTCGGAAGGGGATGCGTATGCTCTGCAAGTGACGACGCACCAGCGAGCGGCATACGGCCACCGACATCTCCATATCGCAGGAGTTGATTATGTTGTGCAGCTTGGTCAGACCCTCCAACGTCTGCGCCAGATACTCCCCTCGGTATGAGGCATCGTCGCCCTTATATTTATATTGTGTCACCTGCTCCACGCATTGGCGCAGGTAGGTCAGCAGCTGCTCGCTATCCTTCGCCGGCGAGAATATCTGCGCCAGCAACTCCGTGGCGCATAGCTCCGTGCGCTCGACGTTGTATATCCGCTCATCTACGATTCTCTTGCGTATTCGGGCAATCTGCTTCGGTGCCGTATCGGCGATGTATGGGTGGGAGAGGATGCCCTCCACGTCAACGTGGTAGAATGTCGGCTCGCCCTCTCTTATGCGGGAGTGGTTCTGCAACTCCAAGAGCCGCTCGACAAACGAGTAGGCGAGGGTGTTACGCAGCGGGTAGCCCATCGTGACATTTACCCTGCCTAACTCCTTCGGCAGGGCGTAGAGCAGCGGCATCAGCATATTCTCGTCGGTCAGCACCACCGCCGTATCCTTGTCCAGATGGTTTATCTCTCCTCGCTTGTCTTTGCCGGCAATCTCCAAAAGCCTCGATACGGCATACTTGCACTGTCCTACCGATGTGCCCGTTGTGATGACGTTTATCTCTTTCGGCTTGCGCAGGTTGTCGTGCGTCGTGCCCTCCTCCGCCTTTAACTCCGCCTTGTTGCGGCGTATGAACATTCCCGCCTCCTGCTCCGTGCTGTTTGTGTAGTAGTCGTCGTAGTCCCAGAAGAAGGAGGTGTCGTGGTTGTTCTGCATATATTTGAGCAGCTGCATCTCGCAGGAGGAGAGGGCGTTGAATCCCAAGAAGACGTACCGCCTGCTCTCCAATGGCTCGTGCTCCCCCTTTGCCAGCCGCTCTATCGCCGTGCGGTGAATCATTCCCGTATAGCCGATGCCGAGCGAGCGCAGATGCTCTCGGTACTCGTCATATATGGTGCCGAGTGTGCGCCAAATCTCCAAGAAACGACGTTTCTGCTCCGAGAGCGGGGTGGAGTCGTCGAGCGTGCCCCAGAACTCCCTGACTATCTCCATCTGCCGTGGCGAGAGGTAGTCGAGGTCTGCCTCCAACTCTTTCAGGTCGGAGATATTGCGAAACAGGCGTGATGCATCCACGCAATATTTATCCACCATATCGAAGTCGGAGATGAGCATCTCGCCCCAATGGTAGAATTTGTCGAATGTTTCGTTGTGGTATTTCGAGTAGATGCGGTATAACTCTGCCACCAGACGTATGCGGTCTGCCGAGCGGAGGTCGGCCAGATGCATCATTATCTCGTCGATGGTCATATAGGCAGGCTCCCACATCGGGCGGTTGGCAATATCTGCCAGAGCGTTTGAGAAGAAGATGCGGGCACGGCGTGACGGAAAGACGACCACGAGCGACGAGCAGTCGTTGCCATATCTCTCGTAGAGTTGCCCTGCGGCCTCTTCTAAAAACGTGCGCATAGTTGTCAGCGAGCCCCCTTACTCTATTGCGAGAATGTCGCCGCCAAACATCGAGTTGCGGTTGCGGATAATCTCCGGGCGGCCCTTGTAGAGCAGCTTCGCCGAGGTGGATGTCACCGCCTCCAAACGCTCCGTCACCGTGAGGCGTACCTCGGCGTTGTGCGAGGCGTTCACGTCGAGCGATACCGTGGTCAGGTCAAAGGCATCGACCTTCGCCGTCGATACGCTTATCTTGAAGTATCGGGAGTCGCCGTCGAGTTTCAGGCGGCTCTTGCCCGTGCACTCTACGAAGGTATCCAAGGCGTGTATCGTTGCCGTCACTACGGCACCGCCAGATACCGACAGGTCGAGAATACGGCTATCCAGCGGAGAGTCGAAGGTCGCCGTTGCCTGATTTATCGAGATGCTCTTCAAGCCTGTGTGATACACCGTTACGTCGGTGGTTACGGGGAACTGCTTGGTGTCGAAGCGGTCGGTCAGATGCAGCACGCCGTTGCGGTCTATCTGCGCACGGAATCGGGAGGCGATGTTGTTCTTCGTGTCATAGACGATTTTTATGTCGTCGGGGCTCTCTACACGGCAGAAATTCACCACGATAGGGCCACTTATGGCAATCTTCTCGAATGGTGCGAGGTAGTCTGTTCTCGGCACCGACACGGCAGCCTGCTCTGTGGTGCCGGCTTGTGGTGGAGTGCTATTTTGGGCCTGCACGGAGCAGGTTATAACCATTGCAATCAGTGTCAAAATCAATCGTATCATAGGTCGAAAGAGTTTAATTCAGATTGCAAGATACAACTTTTTTCTAAAAAAGAAGCCAAAAGTGGCTCCGATTTCTCCGGAAAATGATTTTATGCCGATATTTTGAGCTGTTCCAAATATAAAATATGTGATAAATATGAAGGCTTGCTCGTGAAAAAATGTTGTGTTGTATCGCAACAATTCCTATCTTTGCAGGCAAAAAGCAGCGATTATGGCAGAAGAGGTATTCGATGAACAGATGATAGACGAGCCGGTGCAGATGCTCGACCCGGAGGATTTGCATCGCAAGTCGCACGGCGATTTTCCTGCGTTTGGCGATTTGGTGGTTATGGTTCTCATAATCCTCGGCTCGCAGCTCGTCGTTGCCCTCGTCTCGTCGCTTCTGGGTGTCGGAGTGCCGCAGTCGCAGGTTATCGAAAGTGTTGATTTGGATAGTTATATGGGCGTGGAAATCACTCGTGGAGAGCGATTTGCGGTTATATATCCACTCTCTATGGCGCTCGCCTTCGGACTGCTGCTGCTCTACGTGCGAAAGCGTGACGGCAAGGGCGTTGTGGCACGCTTCTCCCGCAATGGCTTCAACCCAAATATCATCCTCTCCGGATTGATATGGCTGGTGGCTTCGCAGATTCTCTTGGAGCCGCTGCTCGAACTGCTGCCCGACACGGGCAATGGAGGCACGGGACGAGGCTTCTGGGCCTTGATGACGGCGGTGCTGTTTGCCCCCTTCTTCGAGGAGCTGATATGCAGAGGTGTGATACTCGAAACCTTGCGCCGCAGATGGGGCAAGCGGG
The DNA here is from genome assembly GCA_017483225.1 of Alistipes sp. Lineage (GTDB taxonomy): Bacteria > Bacteroidota > Bacteroidia > Bacteroidales > Rikenellaceae > Alistipes. The sequence continues at coordinate 57,272 of JAFULF010000002.1, read as the reverse complement.
TGTCGGTGGTTATGTCGGCACTCTTCTTTGCCATCATCCACCTGCAACCTGCAACGGCAATTACGGCGCTGGTCGCAGGCCTTATTTTCGGCACGGTATATCTGCGCACGCAGTCGCTCTTCTCGACGATTATTCTCCACTCGCTCAACAACGCTATCGCCTTCGCACTCATCGCTTTCGGTCTTGATGAGATGTCGTTTGGCGAGCTCTTCGGCGGAGGTGTCAGATATTGGGGCGTCTATGCCGTGTCGGCGTTTGTGTGTCTGGCAATAGGTGTGGAGTCGTACCGAAAAGTATATAGAAAACAATAGACCCCTAATATATGAAGAAACGTGTATTGCTGACCGGCGCTACGGGCGTGATGGGGTCGGCAGGATTGAAGGAGTTATTGGCAAGGAGTGAGGCGTTTGACGTTACCGTGTTGGTGCGCCCATCCAAGGCGAATCGTCGCAAGATGGCGGAGTACGCAGGGCGGCTCCGTGTCGTGTGGGGCGACTTGACCTCATATAAGGATGTGTTGGAGGCTGTTACGGGGGCAGACTATGTGCTGCACGTGGGCGGTATGGTGTCGCCCGCTGCCGACTACTATCCCGCACGGACATTGAAGGTAAATGTGGAGGCGGCGCAAAATATCGTGCGGGCCGTCAAGGCGCAGCCGAACCCCGATGGAGTTAAGGTCGTGTATATCGGCAGCGTGGCGCAGACGGGCGACCGTCGAGAGCCGCTGCACTGGGGCCGTTGCGGTGACCCTATAATGCCCTCAATGTTCGACTATTACGCCATCTCGAAGTGTCGTGCCGAGCGAGTCTTTGCCGAGTCGGAATTGCGCTATTGGGTGAGCTTGCGACAGTCGGGTATTCTCTATCCCGCACTGCTTAAAAATATGGACCCGATAATGTTCCACGTGCCTATTCGGGGTGTCTTGGAGTGGGCTACGGTCGAGGATTCGGGTCGCCTGCTGGCAAATGTCTGCGGCGATGATGTTCCGGAGGATTTCTGGTGCCGATTCTACAATATTGGTAGTGGCGAGCAGTACCGATTGACCAACTACGATTTCGAGAAACTGCTCCTCGAAGCGATACATTGCCCTGCCCCGGAGAAGATATTTGATGTCAAGTGGTTTGTGACGCATAACTTCCACGGTCAGTGGTACTTCGACTCCGACCGCTTGGAGGAGATACTCCATTTCAGGGCCAATACTCCGGTGCGGGAATACTTCCGACAGATGAGTCGTCAGGTGCCGTGGTTCTTCTCGCTCGCAGTGCTGGCTCCGGGCCTTGTTATCAAGCCGTTTATGCGTCTGATTGCCAAGGATAAGACCTTCGGAACCCTCGGCTGGTTGGAGCACGGAAACGAGGCCCGTATCTCGGCATTCTTCGGCTCTCGTGCCGAGCGAGAGAGTATCGGTACGTGGAAGCAGATGCGGGATATCCGCCTTGCCGGAGAGACGGAGGCGGAGAGGCTCGACCACGGCTACGATGAGAGCAAGCCGCTCTCGTCGCTCACGCTCGAAGATATGCGCTCGGCGGCGGAGTTCAGAGGTGGCGAGTGCCTCTCGCAGAGTATGGCTACGGGCGATATGCGCACCCCTTTGGAGTGGCGTTGCGGATGTGGCCATACCTTCAAGGCTTCGCCTGCGCTTATTCTGCTCGGCGGCCATTGGTGCGAGGAGTGTATGCCGGCACCGTGGCGGTATGACGAGGTGGCCGCAAAGAACCGCTTTCTGGCGCAGGTGTGGCACCGTATGCACCCTAATCCGAGTGGCGAGAATCGCATCTATGGCGAGGCTTCTCCTGCCGATTACAAATAATCGGAGGCAAATATCGATAGAAGGAGCTGTCTGACAAGGCAGCTTTGTCGTTGTGCCGAAGTCAGGTGGCGCAGAATGTTAAGGGGTATTAAGGGAGTTAAGGGTAGTTAAAGGTTATTAATGTTGCGCCGAAAGGTTGCTGATTCGTAAGGCCTTGCTCAAACCGTTTGCGTTTCCCTTAATCACCTTTAATTGCCTTTAACAGCCATTACTTTTGCGCAATAATATCAATGCTAAATTCGCACTTCTGACAAAAAAGCGTGTCCAAAAAAGTTGTAGGATACGCTTTTTTTTGTTTTTGTGGCAATATTATTACTACGTAATACGTTTTATTCCGTCAAAAATAGTATATTTGCACGTTTATATGAAGATGTTAAGAATCATACCGCTCTGCTTTGTGCTCTTTGCGATGCTCTCTTGTCGTGAAACATCCGCCATATTCAGTGGCGATGCTGTTGCGAGAGTGGGACGTGTCGTACTCACACGTGAGGAGGTTGCCGCCGCCCTGCCGAAGGGTGTTGCCGCCGCCGACTCCGTGGCGTTGGCAGAGGCGTATGTCGAGAAGTGGGTGGTTCGTCGCCTGAAATTGCAGGAGGCCGAGCTGATGTTTTCGAGTACGGCTGCCGATATCGACCGTATGGTTGAGGAGTATCGCCAGTCGTTGCTTATCCGCAAGATAGAGCAGTACTACCTCGACACCGACAAGAGCGCAGAGATTAGCGAGGAGGAGGTCGAGAGGTACTATAAGGCTCACAAGGGCGAGTTCAAACTCAAATCGCCGGTTGTCAAGGGGTATGTTGTCGCCGTGCCGGAGCAGTATCGCCGCAGGGAGTGGATGCTCGCCTCGATGCGCTCGACCAAGGCGGGGGCATTTAAGGATGTGGAGCAGGTGTGTTTGAAGAATAACTTCCGCCTCAATAAGTTTGAGGAGTGGACCGATGTCAATGACTTTGTAGGCTATCTGCCTCTGGTGCGCTCGCAGAAGTACGATGCCCTTATCGGCAAGCGAGAGGTGCAGCAGATACACCACAACCACACCTACTACTACTTCCGTGTTACGGATGTGCTGGGCGTGGGGGATACAACGCCGCTCTTTATGGTGCGGGACAATATACTGCGCATCCTGACCACTCGTCGCCAGGGCGAACTTATACGCCGTCAGGAGCAGCGAATGTTGGAGGATGCCGTGCAGAACGGCCACGCAACGATGGATTTGTAGAACGAAAAATAGAGATAAAAGATATGAAGAGAACACTTTTAACACTCTTGGCGTTGCTTGCCACTGTGGCAGGCGTTGCGCAGAAGCGTTTTGTTATGCTTGATAAGGTTGTTGCCGTAGTGGGTAACTCCTCGGTGCTCTACTCGGATGTGGAGCGTGTGGCGAAGCAACTTGTCGAGCAGCGTCGTGCGGCGGGATATACCTCCGACCGTGACCCGAAGAATGAGGCGTTGGAGCAGCTGCTGATGCAGAAGCTGCTCTACAATCAGGCCCTCATCGACTCCGTTAGTATCAACACGGCAGATGTCTTGCAGCGTGTCGAGAGCCGCATCCAGACTCTGGTCGATACCGAGGGTAACGGCTCGGTTACCGAGTTGGAGCGCAAGCACCATATGCCGATATACCATATGCGAGAGCAGCTGCGCCGTCAGATAGAGGAGCAGACCTATGCCTCGACGATGCAGCAGGAGGTCATCAGCAAGACACGAGTAGTGCCTGGCGAGGTGGAGCGATTCTACCGCAACTTCGACAAGGACAGCTTGCCAATCATCGCCGAGCAGTACACCTATGCGCATATCACTAAGTTCCCGAAGGGTATGGATGCTGCCAAGCGCCGCACTCGTGAGCGCCTGCTCGATATGCGTGAGCGTATCGTCACGGGCAAGGCGAAGTTCGCCACGCTGGCACGTATGTACTCGGTTGATGGTGCCGCCATCCGAGGCGGAGAGTTGGAGCCTTCGCAGCTGGCGGGCTTCGTGAAGCCGTTTGCAGATGCACTCTCGGAGTTGAAGCCCGGACAGGTGTCGGAGGTTGTGGAGACGCAGTTCGGCTTCCACCTCATACAGCTGATTGACCGCAATGGCTCGATGTACCACTGCCGTCACATCCTGCTACGTCCTACCTATACCACCGAGGAGCTCGTTGCGCCGATGCTCGAACTCGACAGCCTTGCCAAGTTGATACGCAAGGACTCGCTCTCCTTCGAGGCTGCTGCTGCGGCACACTCCGACGATAAGTACTCGAAGATGAATGGCGGTGTGGTTACCAACCACGATATGTTGGAGCACTACTCGGCATTCGATGCCAAGCTCACGGCTACCAAGTTCCTCAAAGAGGACTTCGGTGTCGGCGGTGGTAAGAGCATCGACGACTACAACCGTATTCGCCATATGCGAGAGGGCGATATCTCGGAGGCATTCCGCACGACCGACCTTAACGGTAACGACATCTGCAAGATTATCAAGCTTGTGAAGATATATCCGGCGCACAACGCTACCCTCGAAGAGGACTACTTGCAGTTGGAGCAGATTGCCCTGCAAGAGAAGCAGCAACGTGACTTTCAGGAGTGGCTGAGCAAGAAGATTGACGGCATGTATGTCTATATCGACCCGGAGTATCGTGAGGGCGAGTGGGAGAATCCTAAATGGGTAAAATAACGTAGTCGTATGAAGAGAAGGGTAGTGGCGATATCGGTTTCGTTGTTGGCTCTGGCGAGTATTGTGCTTGCCGGCAGTCACGGTATGCCGCAACTGCCCGAGGACGATGTGCGCTCAACCTCCGAGGCGCCGACCAAGGATAAGAAGTATGTGGATATGAAGTCCGACGGCGGTCAGCAGACCGAGCGTAACGGGCAGAAGATACTTATCGCCGTGGGCAACTTTGCCGCCCACCATAACGGCGCAGTGATAACGTGCGACTCCACCGTGCGCTACTCCGACAGCCATATAGAGTGCTTCGGCAACGTGCTGATAAACAAGGGTACAACATACATCTACGGCGACCGTGCCGAGTATGACGGCGAGAAGAGCGAGGCCCGCATCTACTCCGATATTGTGAAGGTGGTGGATAGGGGAACGACGCTCTATACCTACAACTTCCTCTTCAACACGGAGAGCAACGTGGGCGAGTTCAAGGGTGGCGGTGTCGTCGTCGATGGCGATACGCAGTTGGAGTCGATACGGGGCTACTACTACGCCGATACCAAGAGTGTTATATGTGTCGATAATGTGCAGATGCGCAACGAAACCTATAAGATGAAGGGCGACTCGGTGGTCTATAATACGGAGAGCAATACGGGCGAGTTCTTCGCCAATACCAACATCTGGAACCCTGAGAAGGGGGAGTACCTCTATGCCGACCGAGGTTCGTTTGATAGTAATGAGGATAGATATACGCTGACACTCAACGGCTACGCTCTGACCGAGGAGCAGGAGATGTGGAGCGACACGCTCGACTATTATAGCAACGATGGCTACGCCCGCCTGCGCAGCAACGTGCAGCTCGACGACCAGACGCAGAAGCTTATGGCCTTTGGCGATTGGGGCGAGTATTGGAAGGAGCCGGGCAATGTCTTTATGACCCGTAATCCGTCGTTGGTAAGCTACGATGAGGAGCAAGGCGATACCGTCTTTATCCGTTCTGACTCGATGTATGTCTATACCCGTGACCCTGTGCGTGAGCGTTTGGAGCGCCAGTGTGCCGACTCGTTGGCGAAGGCTGATTCGCTCGCCAAACTTCCGACCAAGCCTGCCGAGCCTGCGGCCAAGCCTGCCGACGAGAAGCAGAGCCGCACGAAGGCAAAGGGCGAGAAGACGGAGCAGCAGGATGGCGATGATGTGGCTGCGAAAGAGAGTGCTCCGCAGCCTAAACAGCCACGAGAGATGTCTATGGAGGAGCGTGTTGCCGACCTGCGCCGTAAGGCTGCGAAGGCCAATGGTGCCGCCAAGAACAAGATAGCGCAGGAGCGCAATGGCGCCGAGGAAGCATACCTGTCGAAGAGTACCGCCACGGAGCAGGAGAGTGTTGCGACGATGACGCCGGACTCGCTGCGTGGTGCCGACTCACTCGGCGTGACCGACTCGCTCAAAGTTGACTCTTTGGCTGCCGACTCGCTTGTGAATCCGCTGGATACGCTGACCGACAAGGAGCGCAAGGCGTTGAGACGTGACTCGATAAAGATGGCGCAGAAGCAGGTGCGTGACTCGATAAAGAGGATTAAGGCGGACTCGTTGGAGGCAAAACTCGATAGGATTGCCGCCGAGCGACAGGCGAAACGTACCGCATACTATAAGAAGTTGGAGCGTCAGGACTCCGCCTACCGTGCGAGGGCCAAACAGCGTGCCGAGGCTCGATTGAGAAAGAGGATGGACCGCCTGACACGTAAGGGTATCCATATAGAGCCGGTGCACGACTCGCTGCTGGTTAAGGCCGATTCGGTCATCCGTGCCGACTCGGTGCCTCACGATGCACAGCTGCGTAGAACGCTCGACTCGCTCATTGAGATATACTACCCGAAGGCGAAGCAGGATAGCGTGGATGTTGCGTTGGATACCGTGGCCGTGGACTCGACATACCGTGAGATAAAGGCCTTCCGCCGTGTGAAGATGTTCCGCACCGACTTCCAGATGGTGTGTGACTCGCTTACAACGACGACCATCGACTCCATTGTTCACCTGCATCTGTCGCCGGTGTTGTGGAATGAGGAGAACCAGATAACCTCGGAGATTATGCATATACATACGGCAAACGGAGCGGTGACACGTGCCGAGTTTGAGGGTAAGCCGATGACCATTGCCGAGATAGATACGGCTCACTATAACCAGATTACGGGTAAGCAGATGATTGCCCACTTCCGAGATAATACGATTTATCGCAACGATGTGGATGGCAACGTGCAGACGATATACTATATGCAGGAGGATGGCTCGCCGGAGGTAACTATGATGGCGTATATCGAGGCGGGCGATATGAGCTCCTACATCGAGGATAGGCAGCTGTCGAGCATCACCTACCGCACCAACCCTACCTATTGGTTCTACCCGATAGATAAGATTCCTGCGGACCGTTCGACCAAGTTGCAGGGCTTTGTTTGGCAGCCGGAGCGCAGGCCTGCCAGAGATAGTGTCTTTACCCGCACGATACGAGAGTCGTTGCGCAAGGAGAAGGAGGAACTGAAACTTCCACTCTTCCCTGTCTCGGCGGCTATGGAGCGTCGCAAGGAGCGACTGCTGAGGTTGAAGAGTTGGCGAGAACGCACCGACACCCTCTCCTACGAGACTATCGAGTGGGTAGAGTCGGTACGAGAGCCATAATGAATAAGATAATATAAATAGGTAACTGTAAAATAACAGAGATATGTCCGAGAAGAAACTACGATTTGAGACACGCCAGATTCACGGCGGCTACCACGTTGACCACACAGGCTCACGTGGTATAGCAATATATCCTACCGCAGCGTACCACTTCAAGACGTGCGACTATGCTGCCAACCTTTTTGAGTTGAGCGAGCCGGGAAACATCTATACCCGCCTGCATAACCCTACCACGGCGGCTTACGAGGAGCGTATCGCTTCGCTGTATGGGGCAGTGGGGGCGTTGGCAGTATCGTCGGGTATGTCGGCAATATTTATCACCGTTACGGCACTTGCCGAGGCGGGCGATAACATTGTGGCCGCACCATTCCTTTATGGAGGTACCTACAACCAGTTCCGTATCTCGCTGCGCAAGCTCGGTATCGAGGTGCGTATTGCCAAGAGCGATAAGGTGGAGGACTTCGCCGCTCTGGTCGATGAGCGTACCAAGATGATTTATGGCGAGAGTATGGGTAACCCTACCTGCGATGTGCTCGACTTGGAGGCGCTCGGAGCATTGGCGAAGCAGAAGGATGTGCCGTTTGTTGTGGATAACACCTTCGGTGCCGCAGGCTACCTCTGCAACCCATTCGATTGGGGTGCAAATATCGTTGTCGATTCCGCTACCAAGTGGATTAACGGCCACGGAACCGCTATGGGCGGCATCATCGTCGATGGCGGTAACTACGACTGGGGCAATGGTAAGTTCCCGCAGATTGACGGCCCGTCGGAGGGCTACCACGGGCTCAACCTCTACAAGACCTTCGGCAATCAGGCCTTCGTAGTTAAGTGCCGTGTGGATGGTCTGCGTGACTTCGGCACCTGCCCGTCGCCATTCGATGCCTACCTGATGCTTATCGGCTTGGAGACACTCTCGCTGCGTGTTAAGCACGAGGTGGAGTCGTGCCGACGCTTGGCAGAGTACTGCCGCAACCATCCAAAGGTGGCAAAGGTTAGTTATGTGGGCTTTGAGGAGCACCCGGGATATAAGAATGCGCAGAAGTACTACCGCTTCGGTGCCTCGGCAGTGATGAACATCGAGCTGAAAGGTACGCTCGAAAGTACGGTGCAGTTTGTTGAGGCTCTGCAACTTATGGGTAATATGACGATGATTGGCGACTCCATCAGCGTCGTTACGCACCCTGCATCTACGACACATAAGCAGTTGAGCGAGTCGGACTTGAAGGCTGCGGGCGTTACGCCTACGCTGTTGCGTATCTCGCTCGGCTTGGAGAATGTCGAGGATATTATAGAGGATTTCGAACAGGCTTTTACAAAGGTTAATGAGTAAGGTATTCAGATATAACGGGCCATTTACCACCGAGGGGGGCTATACCTTCCCTTCGCTGGATATCGCCTACGATACATACGGGGAGATGAATGGCGATGCGAGCAATATCATCTGGGTCTGCCACGCCTTGACGGCAAACTCCGATGTGGCCGATTGGTGGCCGCATACGGTGGAGCAGGGGCGTTTCCTTGACCCGGAGCGATACTTCGTCGTCTGCGCCAACTTCCTCGGCTCGCACTATGGCACCACGGGCCCTCTGTCGGTCAATCCGCAGACAGGCGAGCCGTGGTATGGTGACTTCCCGCTGGTTACGGTGCGAGATATGGTGCGAGTGCATCAACTGCTCGCCGAGCACCTCGGCATCAAGCGTGTGAAGCTGCTTATAGGTAGCTCTATCGGAGGCTTCCAGTGCTTGGAGTGGTGTGTTATGCAACCCGACTTCGCCGAGAAGGCGGCCTTTATCGCTACGACACCTCGCACGAATGCGTGGGCTTCGGGATTCAACGAGTCGCAACGTATGGCTATCGAGTGCGACCCTACCTTCGGAGAGCGTAGTGCGGAGGCGGGACTGAACGGTATGGCCGTGGCACGCAGCATCGCTCTGCTCAGCTATCGAGGCGGTATGGCGTATAATATCTCGCAGGAGGATGCCGACCCCGACGAGGCATCATTCACCCGCAGGGTCTTGTCCTATCAACGCTATCAGGGGGAGAAACTGCGCCGTAGATTCAATGCCTACTCCTACTATCGCCTTTCGCAGGCGGTTGATTCGCACAACCTTGCCCGAGGCCGTGGCTGTATCGAGGGTGTGCTTGCCTCGATTCGTGCCAAGAGCCTTGTGGTGGCTATCACCTCGGATATACTCTTCACGCCGCAGGACCACGATGCGCTGGTGGATAATATTCCGAATGTGGAGTTCCATACCATCGACTCTGTCTTTGGTCACGACGGATTTCTGGTGGAGCACGAGCGATTGAACAGAATCATCACCGACTTTATGGAAAAATAAGAGATAAAAAATATAAGCGTATGAGAAACAAGAAATTACAAATCGGACTCTTCGGATTCGGAACTGTCGGCAAGGGTCTTTATGATGTGCTGGAACGTATCGGTTCGTCAAATGTTGAGATTCGCCGTATCTGCGTGCGTGACCTCTCGAAGCCACGCTCTATTGATGCTGCCTTTACCGATAAGGCGGAGGATGTGTTCAATGATGAGCAGGTGAACTTTATCGTCGAGCTGATTGACGATGCCGATGCCGCTTACGATATCGTTAAGACGGCTCTCACCAAGCGTCTGCCGGTGGTGTCGGGCAATAAGAAGATGTTGGCTGCACACTTGGAGGAGCTGATAGAGTTGCAGCGTGAGTACGATACCGCACTGCTCTACGACGCTTCGGCTTGTGGCTCGATTCCCGTTATCCGCAACTTGGAGGAGTACTACGACAACGACCTGCTCACCTCGGTTAAGGGTATCCTGAATGGCTCGTCGAACTTCATCCTCTCCAAGATTTTCAACGAGAAGATGTCCTATCCGGATGCGCTGAAACTTGCGCAGGATTTGGGCTTTGCCGAGAGCAACCCGTCGCTCGATATTGATGGTTGGGACTCGCTCTTCAAGCTCATCATCATCACCGTTCACGCCTTTGGCCTCTATGTGGCTCCGGAGAAGGTTTTTACCTATGGTATCTCCAATATGAACGACGACGATATTCGCTTTGCTTCGGAGAAGGAGCGCCGCTTCAAGTTGGTGGCTCACGTCGAGAAGATTGAGGGCAACCGCCTCATTATGAGCGTTATGCCGCAGCTTATCTCTCGCAATAAGTATATTTATAGCGTTGAGGATGAGTTCAATGGCGTGGTTATCAAGGGTCTGTTCTACGACAAGCAGTTTATGTTCGGCCGTGGCGCAGGAGGCTATCCTACGGGCTCGGCTGTGTTGAGCGATATTACCGCCTGCCTCTACGACTATAAGTATGAGTATAAGAAACTCAACGACTCGCAGTTGCCGACCTACACCACCGACCACTCGTTCCGTGTATATTATCGCTACACAAATGCCGACGACCTTGCGCTTGTGCACTTCGACTCCGTTAGCGAGAGCTATATCTCCGACAACAACAAGTATGTCGTGGGTCGTGTGTCGCTTGCCGAGTTGCTGCGTGTGCAGGATGAGTTGCGTCGTCGCAATGTCTTTATTGCGGCATATCCACGAGATTAGTCCGTTAAAGGGTAAAACAATAGGCAGGATGCTACAAACAGCATCCTGCCTATTGTTTTGTTAGTTAGTTTGTTACAACTCGTCAGGCATAGGCAGCTTCTTGCCCGTTGCACGCACGGTAGGCATCGGCGCATCCCACTTGCGCAGGGTGTTGCTCAACTCCGAGGCCAACTCCTTGACCCTCTCCGGATGCTGGGCAGCTATATTGTTGCGCTCGCCCAAATCCTCACGCAGGTTGTAGAGTTCAAGGTCGAGATCGTGCATTCTGTACACCAGCTTCCAGTCGCCCTTACGGATAGCACTCAGGAAATCGACATCGTATTGGTCCTCGATACGCCACTGGTGCGGGAAGTGCGAGATGACGCTGCGCTCAGGGTCGAGACCCGATACCGACTCCGGAATCCGGAAGGCGTTCTCCTCCTTCTGTCCATTCACCTTGCCTGCTCTCTTGGCCTCGGCAACATACTGTGAACCGTCGGTAAACAGACGCACAAGGCTCTCGCCATCAACCTCCTGTATGGTCTGGTAGTCATCCACGCCAGCGAGTTCGAGAATCGTCGGGAAGAGGTCTTGCGGCATTACCGGCGTGTTTACACGTGTGCCGGCAGCGGTCTTGCCGGGGATATACACCATCATAGGTACACGCACGCCACCCTCGTAGCAGGAGCCCTTGCCCTCACGCAGAGGGAGGTTGTACACGTGGGCATCGCCACCCTTCGAGGTGTTTACGCTGTGGCCACCATTGTCCGAGTAGAAGATGATGACCGTATTCTCTGCCACGCCCTTCGCATCCAGATAGTCGAGCAGGTCGCCAAGGCTCTTGTCGGCACCCTCGACCATCGAGCCGTAGCAGGCTTGCAGGTGGTCCATACCACGCTCACGATACTTGTCGTAGTAGCGTTTGTCGGGCTGAATAGGCGTGTGTGTAGCGTAGTGCGCAAGGTTGAGATAGAACGGGATGCCGTTGTCGATAGGGTAGTCGAGCGACTTCAAGGCATTGACCGTCAGGGCCTCCGTAAGGTGGGTGTCCGACCCCCAGTACTCGAAGAATCCCGGTACCGAGTGCAGCTTCCACTCGCCCGGCTTGTTGCCGTAGTTGTCCTCGCCCTGATAGCTTGCAGGCATACCCGCATAACTTCCCGAGAGGTTCACCGTGAAGCCGAGGTTGTACGGCGACGAGGAGGCTGTGCCCATAGAGCCGTAGTGAGCCTTTCCGGCAAGGATGGTGAAGTAGCCGGCATCTTTGAGCAGCTGTGCCATCGGGGTAACCTGTATCATATACGGCATATCGCACTCGTAAGGGGTGATGCCGTTGTAGTTCCACTCGGGACGGATAAGGGTATCCTCCTCGTTCTCATTCACCTTGAATGTGCCACGTGTGCCGCCCGTAGCATCTGTCGGTACATTGCTGTTGTTGGCCAGGAACATCGTGACGCCCTCGTGTGCGGCGTGCATACCCGTCATTACCGAGGTGCGTGTTGGTGACGATACGGGGCAGGCATAGGCATTTGTCACAATCACGCCCTGCTCCGACAGACGCTGCATATTCGGCGTGTCGAAGCGCAGGTTGTTGGGGTACTGCTCCTCGCCGTATGCAACCGAACTATCGAGCCAGCCAAAGTCGTCCAGCAGAAAGAAAACGATATTGGGGCGCTCGTCCTGACTCTCGGTACAAGATGCAAGAGGTGCCGCCAATAACATTGGTAGTAGGTGTTTGCTTCTCATATTAGTAGTATGTTTGGTAAATTTTGCACAAGATAATAAATAAAATTGAGAGAGCGAAAATAAGAAATGGATTTATTTGCTATCTTTGTGGCGTTTTTGCTGTCGTATTTCGTGCAAGGAACTTGTTGCGGCGTGCGATAGAAGGTTAATGAGATAATAAAAAGTATTATGGAGTGGTTAGAAAATCTGTTTTTCTCAAACAGTATCGCTAATTCGGTGCTGATTCTCGGCCTTACGGTCAGTCTCGGTCTGCTGCTCGGCCGTATTAAGTTCGGCTCGGTGTCGCTGGGTGTTACGTGGGTGCTGTTTGTGGGTATTCTGCTGTCGCATTTCGGCTTGGGCATAGACCCTCGCATCTGCAACTTTATCAAGGAGTTCGGACTTATCCTCTTCGTCTATTCTATCGGCTTGCAGGTGGGCCCGGGATTCTTCTCCTCCTTCAAGGAGGGTGGCGTGCGCCTCAATTTGCTGGCTGTGCTTATTGTGGTTCTGGGATGTGTCATCTGCTACGTCATACACCTTCTGACGGACGAGGAGCTGACGACAATGGTCGGCGTTCTGTCGGGTGCCGTGACTAATACTCCGGGCCTGGGTGCTGCACAGCAGACCATCTCCGATATTACGGGCGTGAATGACAACTCGCTGGCAACGGCCTATGCGGTGGCATATCCGTTGGGTGTTGTGGGTATCATCCTCTCGATGCTTGTTGTGCGTTATGCCTTCCGTGTGAAGCTCGACCGTGAGAAGTTGGCCGCCGAGCGCAGCAATGCTCCACGTACCCTGCGTGTCGATTTGCGAGTGACAAACCACGGCATCGAGAATAAGACCATCGCCGAGGTTGCCGCTATGACCCGCAGCAAGTTCGTCGTGGCACGAATGATTCGTGACAACGAGCAGCGCATCGCCTCCGGAGATACCAAACTGCGACTCGACGATATCTTGCGTGTGGTTATCAGCTCGTCGGATGTGGAGCTGGTGCAGTCGCTGGTTGGCGAGAGCGTCAAACTTGACGATAAGGCTTGGAAGTCCTCCTCGACCAACCTCGAAAAGCGTCGTATCCTCGTGACGAAAGATGACATCAACGGCAAGCACATCGGCGACCTGCATATCAGAGAGAACTATAACGTAAATATCACACGTGTTGTTCGTGCCGGTATCGAGCTGGTGGCGACCTACGAGTTGCGCTTGCAGGTGGGCGACGTGGTTGTGCTTGTAGGACGCAACAACGACCTCGACGAGGTGGCATCTATCCTCGGTAACTCGGTGCGCCGTCTTGACCACCCGAATCTGGTACCTATCTTTATAGGTATCTTCCTCGGCGTGCTGCTCGGCTCTATACCTATCGTATTCCCCGGCGTTCCACAGCCGGTAAAGCTCGGTCTGGCAGGAGGCCCGCTTATCGTCTCGATACTTATGGCCCGCTATGGCCACCGCTACCATCTGGTGACCTTTACGACCAATAGTGCCAATATGATGATTCGAGAGATTGGCATCTCGCTCTTCCTTGCAGCCGTGGGCCTTGGTGCCGGTGAGAGTTTCGTTGCCTCGATTGTTGATGGCGGTTATTGGTGGATTCTCTATGGTGTCATTATCACGATGTTGCCACTGCTTATCGTTGGCGTTATTGCTCGTAAGGCCTGCAAGATAGACTACTTCTCGATTATGGGTCTTATGTCGGGTGCTATGACCGACCCGCCGGCACTCGCCTATGCCAACACTGTGGGCTCCAACGACCGTGCTGCCGTGGCATACGCTACCGTCTATCCGCTGACGATGTTCCTGCGAATATTTACTGCCCAGTTGCTCGTGCTTATAGCGTTGAGTTAGGGTAGTGGCCCATACAGATACAAGAAGCCCGTGCAGAGGAGTCTGCACGGGCTTCTTGCTTACGATGCGTGATTCGCACCTCCTACTTCTTCGCTTCGAGGATAGGAAGGTTTGCCTCGGTAGGGATGTAGATTACCTTCTCCGGAATGTTGTTCTGCTGGCGCACCCACAGATACTGAATGTAGGTCGAGGTCAGTGAGCCGTTCTCGATACGGATGGCCTCTGCGGCACCCTTTGCACGCTCGATTTCGGCCTGTGCGTTGAGCTTCTCGGCTTCGAGGTTTGCCTTCGCCTCCTCAATCTTGATTTGGCGATTCTGCTCCGCCTTTGCCAACTCGGCACGACCACTCATCTCCTGCTGCCATACATTGTACATCGGCAGTCCGAACATCAGGCCGAGTATCACCACGATAGCAATCAGCGAGAGTGCTACCAATCCCCATACGGTTGATGCTGTTTGATTCATCTTCATAGTTGTTTTGATTTTTAGGTAAAAAAAATAGAGCCACCTATTAAAGATGGCTCTGTCATTTATTGAGATTGTGTCTTATCACTACTCTGCATCCTCACGGTGCATCTTCTCAACGTAGATAGCGTGAGCCATCTTCTCACGTTTTGCAATAGAAGGCTTTGTGAAGTACTGACGAGCACGAAGCTCCTTCAATACACCTGTACGCTCATACTTACGCTTAAACTTTTTGAGGGCACGCTCGATGTTTTCGCCCTCTTTTACCGGCATAATAATCATTGTTCTATTCTTTTTTTTAGTTGTTATTCTTGTTTGTTTTGTCGGGCTGTTGTCGTTGGCAGTCTTTACGACCCCTCCGCTCTACGTCGTCCGCACGCTTTTCGAAGTACTACTTGCTGAAATCCAAAGGAATATCGCCGAAATGAAGATAAGGTGCAATGGCCTCTGCCTGCTCCTTAAAGAATATTTTGTCATTCATCATCTCTTCAATCGACTTCCAGCCTCCTTTCGATTTGCGTAGTTGTTCTATTCTGTTTATTGACTGCCGAGTCATATACGGATGATACTCCAACTCGGAAGCGGTTGCAAAGTTAATATCAATTTTTGAAATAACACAACTATCACAGCAAATTTGTTTGGAAATTCGCTCGAAATTTTCATTTGTCACGCATTTTAGCTCCGCAATCTGCTCTATGGAGTAGAATCCGCCCAGAAGTTTGCGATACTCCATAATCGCAACTACCGTCTTTGTACCTATGCCGGCGACAGAGCGGAGGGCCGCACTGTCGGCACTATTTATCTCGACCTTGCCTCCGTAAGGCTTTGGCTCCGGAAATATTATGAAGTGTTGGAGCGAGTCTGCCATCTCCTTGCTGACGGCGTAGCAATCTCGCAACTCGTTCATATCGAGGATGCCCTCGGCGTTACGGTCACGATACTCTATGAGCGTGCGTGCCTGACGTGTCGAGAAGCCAATCTTGCGCAGATACTCCACGCCCACGGTGTCTATGCGGAACGGCTCAAACGGGCGGGGCGAGAAGCGGCTCTCCCGCTTCGTGTCGGCAGTGTGGCTCTTCGGCTGTGGTTGCAGCTTGAACTTGTCGGCGATGCGGATATATGGTTTTAGGCGGGCATATATCGAGTCACTCACGCCATAACACAGAGCGAAATCCTCGACTATGGAGAAGACCTTGCCGCCGGTGCGGTACTTGATGATGCCTACGGCGGTACGCTTGTCGAGGCCCAGCAGTCGCAACTGCTCGTAACTTACCGTGTTGGGGTCAAAGACAAAGAGTGTATCTCTCCTCTGCTCCACACTGAGGCTCTGTTCGGTGGTGTGCACCTTATTGCGCTCGGCTATGTAGTACTCTACACGTGGCTTGCCGATGTATAGCAGCAGCACAATCACCACCGCCATAATGACGATGGTGACTATGCCCCTGATATTTTGGCGTGATAGCATTACCACTCTGCCCCCTCCGAGAGCAGCAGCTGTCTGTAACGAAGCGATGGCGAAGGGATGAACTCTCCGATGCCGTACTCCTCCCAGCGTCTATCCACCGTGGCGATAATCTCCGGCCGTGAGGTTACGACGTTAGGGAATCGTCGTGGGTTGCCCTCTCTGCCCGGTTGCTTCGGACGAGCATCAACCACCATCATACGCCCCTCCACGCAGACATCTCGTGCGGGGTCGGTATTTGCGGCCGCCAGCCACAACAGCTCCTCGGCATTCATCTGCTCGGCACGTGCATCGAACAGGGCGATGCAGTTGCATTGAACGCCATTCTCGGCGGCAATACGCATCATATCCACCTCCGCCTCAGGTGCGGCGAAGAGCAGCCATACGCTCCACGCTTCGACCAAATCCTCACGTGAGGATACGCCCGCAGGCAGGGTAGGGGATGATGGCACCGACGGCTCGATGTAATCCTTCGCCTCGATGCTTGTCATATCGAAGGCCATCTTGCCGCCATAGCCGCACGTTGCGGTTGCGTGGTCCAGCACATCGTAGATGCCCTCGCTGCGAATAATCGCCTTGGCAGGGTTGCAACGCCTTGCAAGCGAGGCAAGTAGGCTCGGGTTGTGTACGTCGGTACCACTTGGGGCCAGCACCATATACTTGTTGAACATCATCTGTCCGGCACCCCATAGCCCTTGCGCCACCTTGGTCGCCTGACCCATATATCGGGTATGTATCGAGGCTGCCACGATGTTGTGGGATGTGCCCGCCACGGGCATCGAGAAGTCCTCCACCTCGGGCTGCATCACAAGGCGTATCGGAGCGAGAAATATGCGCTCCGAGGCGAGTGAAAGGTATGCATCCTCCTGCGGCGGTATGCCGACAATGGTGGCAGGGTATATGGCATCCCGACGGTGTGTAATCGCCGTGACGTGGAACTTCGGATAGAGGTCTGTGAGGGAGAAGAATCCCGTGTGGTCGCCGAAGTCGCCCTCGATGGTCAGCGGCTCGGCGGTATCGACATATCCCTCGATGACAAAGTCGCAATCTGCCGGCACGTATATATCGTTGGTTATGCACTTTACGAGTTTCACCGGCTTCTGGCGCAGCAGTCCCGCCAGCAGATACTCATCCATATTGTCTGGCATAGGGGCCGTCGCACAATATGTATATACGGGGTCGCCACCCAGTGCAACGCTCACGGGCATACGCTCTCCACGGGCCTTATACCCCTCGTAGTGGCGTGCGCCGGTCTTGTGGCGGTGCCAATGCATTCCGGTTGTGTGGGCATCGAATACCTGCATCCGGTACATTCCCACGTTGCGAACTCCCGTGTCAGGGTCTATGGTATTTACCATCGGGAGCGTGACGAATCGTCCGCCGTCATTGCCCCAGCTTTTGAGTATCGGCAGCCGCTCCAAGGATGCCTCCTCGCCCACGAGCACCACCTGCTGACACTCTCCTCGGCCCGACGTTGTGCGTGGAAACCACTTCGCCACTTCACCCAGCAGAGGCAGCATTTTGAGCTTGTCGCCGAGCGAACTCTTTGGCGAGAGTACCTGCTTCACCAGACCATCTATGCGCTTGGTGATATCATCGACACTCTCCACACCCAGAGCCAGCGCAATGCGCCTCTCGGAGCCCATCAGGTTGGTTACAACGGGGAAGTCACGGTCGCTCTTCTCGAAGAGCAGAGCCTTGCCTCCGCCCTCGCTCTTAACCATACGGTCGGTAATCTCGGCAATCTCCTCCTCGGAAGATACGGGAGTGCCGATGCGAATCAACTCATCGGCACTCTCCAATCGTTCAATAAAATCTGCGAGAGATTTATACATATCGTACTACTTGTTTTGTTCGCTCTTTGCCGCAGCCATACGCTCCATAAACATCCTCTTCTCCTTGCCCATAGCCAAGGAGCAGATGATGGCGGCGATAACGCTCGCAAAGAAGAATCCTATGAAAGTCAATTCCCAGCCGCCTGCTCCGCTCTCGACGATACGGCCGAAGGCGATTTTCGAGAGGAGTGCATCTCCAATCAGGTAGCCCAGCAGACCCATAAATCCGGCTGCCGTGCCTGCCGCATTCTTCGGCACGATGGCAATCGCCTGAATGGATATCATCGCCACAGGGCCATATACGCCGAAGCCAGTGATGATGAGGGCTGCGGTAATCGCTGTCAGGTACTCAATGCCGAGAGCTCCCGCAATGGCTCCTGCCTGCCAATAGATGAAGGCGCCGATGGCGGTGATGACCATACATATCACATTTACGGGCGCACAACGACCTTGGAAGAACTTTGATGAGAGCCATCCGGCAATGAGCGTTCCCGGAATCGCTGCCAGCATATGGTATGCGTAGAGGTCTTTACTTACAGCCTTGGTGATGCCGTGGACATTCTGCAAGTATATCGGCAGCCAGTCGGAGATACCATATCTGACCAGATAAACCATAATATTGGCAATGCCGATAAACCAGAGCATCTTGTTTTTGAGGATGTAGTCCACGAAGAGGGTCTTGAACGGAATTTTCGTCTCCTCGCCCTTCTTGGCCTTGGCACCGGAGTAGTCGTTGCGATACTTCTCGATAGGCGGCAGACCGCACGACTCGGGCGTATCACGTATGAACCACCAGCAAATCAGCGCAATGAAGAGGGCCACGATGGACGGGATGATAAATGTTGCTCGCCACGACTCCTCGGCACCGATACCGCAGGCGATAAGTATCGCTCCGCCAATACCTGCCAGCCACGACATCGAGGAGCTGCCTACGTTGTGGGCCGTGTTCCAGATGGACATCTTGAATGAACGCTCGTTGGTCGAGAACCACTGCGACATAACACGACCGCAAGGGGGCCAGCCCATACCGGAGAACCATCCCGTAAGACACATCAGAACGAAGAGTATTGCCGTCGTTGCGGCACTGTTCTGCGAGTAGGGGATTACGCCGGCAACAATCATCACCAGAGCCGAGAGCACAAGACCTATGGTCATAAACTTGCGGGCATCGGAGCGGTCCGAAAGACCACCCATAAGGAACTTGCTCACTGCGTAGGCGATAGGCACTCCTGCCATAGCATCGCCAACGCCGCTCTCGTCAAGATAGCCGAGCGAAACCATATCGGCACCTGCGAAGGAGAGATTCTTGCGCACAAGGTAGTAGGCGGCGTATCCGAGGTAGATGCCGATGAAGACCTTCCATCGCATCTGCTTGTACTCCTTGTCAATCTTCTCTGCCGGCAGCGGTTGCTTATGTGCCGGCGGAGCCATAAAATCGAAAAAAGCCATAGGTATTTGTAGTTTTTTTAGGTTGTCCTCTATTTAGAGTTTGATGTCGTAAATCTGTATCACGCCGAGCAGTCGCTCCTGCGCATCGACCACAAGCAACGAATTGACCTTGTGCTGCGTCATCAACTTCTCCGCCTCGATAAGTTTCTCGTCGGGGTGTATGCACTTCGGATGCGGAGTGGCGATATCCATAGGCTTAATGCTGAAAAACTCTGCCTGACGGGATTCCATCGCTCGGCGCACGTCGCCGTCGGTGACAATGCCCAGAATCTCCTCGCCACGACATATAACGATGAGGCCGAGTCCGCCCTGCGACATACGCTGAATCATCTCCGTAGCCGAGCAATCCTCGCCAATTATCGGCAGGTCGTTGCGGCGCATAGCATTACCCACGGTCATCAGCAGACGGCGACCCAGACTGCCTCCCGGATGCAGGCGGGCATAGTCCATCGAGGTAAAGTTGCGCATCTTCATCAACGCCACTGCCAGCGCATCGCCCATAGCAAGCTGTGCTGTGGTGGATGTGGTAGGGGCGAGGTGGAGGATGCATGCCTCGTGCTCAACCGCCACGTCGAGATGTATATCGGAGTTCTTCGCCAACGATGAGCGAGGGTTGCCCGTCATCGAGATAAGCATATTGCCGTTGTCGTGGATGAACGGAACGATTTTCAGCACCTCGTCGGTCTCGCCCGAGTAGGAGAGGGCGATGACGATATCCCCCTTGGAAATCATACCGAGGTCGCCGTGAAACGCCTCGCCGGGGTGTACGTAGAAGCTTGGTGTGCCGGTGCTGGCGAGCGTGGCGGCAATCTTCTTGGCGATAAGTCCCGATTTGCCCATTCCTGTCATAATGACCTTGCCATTTGACGAAAGTATCGCCTCTACGGCATTCACGAAGTCGTCGCCAAGGCCACGCTTGATGCGAAGCAGAGCATCTGCCTCTGTCTGCAAAGCCTCGCTCGCAAGGCTTATTATCTGTTTTCTCTTGTCGGAAGTCATTATAAGAGAGATTTTATTACGGTTTCAAGATTTTCGAGAGCAAGCATATTAGGGCCGTCGCTCAAAGCCTCGTCAGGGTTTGGGTGTACCTCGAAGAAGTATCCCGTGGCACCAAACGCTTTGGCTGCCAGAGCCATTGCGGGCACAAACTCACGGTTGCCGCCCGTCTTGCCTCCTGCGGCACCCGGACGCTGTACCGAGTGCGTGCAGTCCATAATCACACGTGGTGCTATGCGCAACATATCGGGTATGTTGCGGAAATCGACCACAAGGTTGTTGTAGCCGAAGGAGTTGCCTCGCTCGGTGAGCCACACCCGGGCGGCACCCGACTCCACAGCCTTCTCGTATGGGTACTTCATATCCTCGCCGGAGAGGAACTGCGCCTTCTTGATATTTACGGTCTTTCCGGTCTTGGCCGCCGCTACAAGCAGGTCGGTCTGACGACAGAGGAAGGCGGGTATCTGCAACACATCCACCACCTCGGCTACGGGCGCAGCCTGCCACGCCTCGTGTATGTCGGTCAGCAGCTGCACTCCGTGCTTTGCCTTCACATCGGCAAGCATCTGCAACCCCCGCTCCATACCTACACCTCGGTACGACGAGAGCGACGTGCGGTTTGCCTTGTCAAACGAAGCCTTGAAGATAATCTCTGTGCCTAAACGATTGTTGATATCGACGATGCGCTCGGCAACGGCATCAAGCACCTCTGCCGATTCGATTACACATGGGCCTGCAATAAATATTGGTTTCATATTGCTCTACCTTTTTAGATTAGACAAAAACTCCTCGGCACGGGCCAAATCCTCAGGAGTGTCGATACCTATGGTCTCGACCTCCGAGATGCCCACGCCAATCTTGTATCCGTTCTCCAACCAGCGCAGCTGCTCCAACGACTCGGCCATCTCCAACGATGATTGTGGCAGAGCTGTCACGGCACGCAGTACCTCCGTGCGGAAGCCGTATATGCCGATGTGTTTGTAGTAGGTGTGGCGCAAGAGCCACTCCTGCTCCTCCACGCCACGCAGGTATGGAATCACCGAGCGGGAGAAGTACAGTGCCCGCATCTGGTTGTCTATGACCACCTTCGGCGAGTTGGGGTTCTTTAAGGCTGCAATGCCGTCAGCCTTCGAGAACGGCTTTACGAGGGTCGCAATGTCGGTGTCGGGGCGGTCGAAGCACTGCTTTATCGCCTCCAACTGCGACGGCTGTATGAACGGCTCGTCGCCCTGCACATTGACCACCACGTCGAACTCTCCGCCCTGCTTGCAGTATGCCTCCCAGCAGCGGTCGGTGCCGCTACGATGCTCCGTCGAGGTCATCTCGACCTTGCCTCCGAAGACTCGTACCGCATCGTATATGCGCTCGTCGTCTGTTGCCACCACGGCATCGTCCAGAACGCCTGCCACCTGCTCATATACTCGCTCGATGACACGCTTGCCTCCAAGCATCGCCAGAGGCTTTGCCGGAAAGCGTGTGCTGGCGTAACGGGCAGGAATGATTGCTATAAACTTCATTGTATGCTATTTTTCAAGTGCGAGTTCGAGTACCTGCTCATTCGTGCGAACATAGTGGAACTCCAACCCCTCCAAATACTCCTTCTTTATCTCCTCGACATCTTTGCGGTTATCCTCCGGAATGAGGATTGTGTGGATGCCCGCACGCTTCGCCGCCAAGACCTTCTCCTTGACGCCACCAATAGGTGTCACACGGCCACGCAGCGTGGTCTCTCCGGTCATTGCGATACGCTCACGCACCTTGCGACCCGTGAATGTCGAGACGATGGATGTTATCATCGTGATACCTGCCGACGGGCCATCCTTCGGAATGGCACCCTCCGGAACGTGGATGTTCAGGTCGTTCTTCTCGAACATCTCCGGATTGATACCCAGCTCATTATGGTGGGCCATCACCCACTCGTAGGCGATGGTTGCCGACTCCTTCATCACGTCGCCGAGGTTTCCCGTCAGCGACAGCTTGCCCTTGCCCGGCGTGAGCAGTGACTCGATGTAGAGGATGTCGCCACCCACGGAAGTCCACGCCAGTCCGGTCACAACGCCTACCATATCCTTGATTTCGTACTCCTCGTTCAGGTACTTCGGCTTGCCGAGAATCTTCTCCACGTCGGCCGCCGAGATTGCCGGAGTGTACTCCTCCTCAAAGGCGATGTTCTTGGCACGTGCACGGGCAATCTTCGCCAGATGCTTGTCTAACGCACGCACGCCCGACTCACGGGTGTACTCCGAGATAATCTTCTGCAACACCTCCTGCGTGAGGGTCATATCGCCCTCTTTGAGGCCGTGCGCCTCCGACTGCTTCGCAATCAGGTGCTTCGAGGCAATCTGAACCTTGTCTTCGAGGATATATCCCGGGATGTTTATCAACTCCATACGGTCACGCAGCGCAGGGTTTATCGCCCCGATGTCGTTTGCTGTGGCTATGAAGAGCACCTTCGACAGGTCGTACTCCGTGTCGAGGTAGTTGTCGTGGAATGTGGTATTCTGCTCAGGGTCAAGCACCTCCAACAGCGCCGACGAAGGGTCGCCGTGGTTGCTTACCGTCATCTTGTCCACCTCGTCGAGGATGATTACCGGGTTGGATGAGCCACAACGCTTGATGGTCTCAATCACACGGCCCGGCATTGCGCCGATGTATGTGCGGCGGTGTCCTCGAATCTCCGCCTCGTCGTGCAGACCTCCGAGCGCAATTCTTCCGAATTTGCGACCCAGAGCCGTCGCTACCGACTTTCCGAGCGAGGTCTTACCCACTCCCGGAGGGCCATAGAGGCAGAGGATAGGCGATTTGAGGTCGCCCTTCAACTTTATCACTGCCAGATGCTCCAAGATGCGCTCCTTGACCTCCTCCAATCCGAAGTGGTCGGCATCGAGCTGCTCACGTGCGCATTTGAGGTCGAGGTTGTCCGTCGTCACCTCGTTCCACGGCAGTTCGAGCATCAGTTGCAGGTAGGTCATCTGCACCGAGTACTCCGCCACGGCAGGATTCAGACGCTCCAACTTCGCCACCTCCTTCTCGAAGAGTTGCGCTACGCTCTCGCTCCAATTCTTCTTCTTGGCCGCCTCACGCAGACGTACTATGTCGTCATCCTCGCCCTCGCCCAACTCCTGCTGTATGGTGCGCATCTGCTGTTGCAGGTAGTAGTCACGCTGCTGCTTGTCTATCTCGGTCTTGACCTTCTCCTGTATGCTGTGTTTGAGTTCGAGCAGCTGCTGGTCACGAATCAGTATTTCGAGCAGCTTGCGTGAGCGGGCCAGCAGCCCCGGCGATTCGAGCAACGACTGGCGGTCGTCATCCGAAAATTCGAGGTTCGAGCAGATGAAGTTCACGATGCCACGCTTCGAGTCGATGTTCTTGATTGCAAACGATGCCTCCTTCGGGATGGAAGGGGATATGTTGATGATGTTGAGCGCAACGTCACGTATCGACTCTACCAGCGCATCAAACTCTACGTTGTTCTTGTCGGGCGTGGTGTCGAGCAGCGGCGTAACCTTCGCCTTGAAGAATGGCTCGGTCGAGATGTACTCGCCAATCTCAATCTTCTCCAACCCCGAGAGTATCACGGTCAGGTTGCCATTCGGCATCTCCAAAATTTTGAGGATGCGTGCCGCCGTACCTATGCGATACATATCGTCGGGTGTCGGTGTCTCAATCTCGCAGTTGCGCTGCAATACCGCACCGAGCAATCCTCCCTCGGCATTTACGGCACGCACGAGGGCGATGCTCTTCTCACGACCCACGGTAATAGGGGTGATGGCACCGGGAAACAGCACCGAGCTGCGCAATGTCAGAATCGGCAGAATCTCAGGCAGTTGCACCTCCTCGATGGTGTCGTCATCCAGATTCGTAACTATCGGAATGGTCTGATACTTACGGTCCGAAACCTCAGGCGACAAGCCGAGGTCATCTATCATAATGTCATTTTCACTCTTCTTTGCCATATCTTTGTTCTCCTTATATACATATATATAAATCATACAAAGATAATACAAATAAACCGAAAACGAAAATTCGCTTTCGGTTTATTGTATTTTTTTAGTGTTTACATTCCCTCCAAACCTCCCTTTGTCAAAGGGAGGCTTTGTCGCTACGCTCCGACCGAAAACAGAAAATTCGCTTTCGGTTTATTGTATTTTTTCCTTCCAAAGGCGCAAGGAAGTGGCGCAACATTAGGGAGATTAGGGAGATTAGGGAATTTAGAGAGCGCAAGGTTATTCTCCTTAAACTCCTTAAATTCCTTAAATTTCCTTTTGCGCTCTTCTTACCCCCCCCCACAAAAAAACACCCCACACGTTGTTGTGTGAGGTGTTTGTCTGATTGGAGGTATTTTACCACTCCGAGGTGCTGTATGTGCTCTTTGGAGCATTTGGCACGTTGGCGAAGAAGGTAAATCCCGTCAATGCCTCTATCTCCGCTACGCTCTTGGTCTGGATGGCTGATGTGCCGTCGTGCTTTACCCAGTAGCCTATGCACTTCAACTCCTCTGCCGAGCAGTTGTGCACCCGCTTGCCCGTGTTGCCACTCTTGGTGCGCAGCAGCACCTTGTAGTAGTGGGTTGGTACGGGGCACGCCTTGCCGTAGCCTCTGTCGTCGTAGGCGTAGTCAGGCGTTGAGCCGTCGAAGTGCGCTCCCGTAACTACGTAGAGGGTGTCGGAGCATATCATATTGCGCACCTCCCCCTCCAATGTCGCCCAAGAGTTTTGGTTGAGCGTACCGAGTTGCGGTGTCATATTGGTAAAGTAGAAGGTGGTCTTGCCATCCTCCACCGATGCCTTGCGGTCGGCAAACGGCAACTGATGCCCACGGTCGTGGCTGTTTGTCGAGCCTCCGCCCTGCTGATAGTACGATTTGTATAGCATAGGCTCTTTGCTGTTATCTATGCAACAAGGGTCGTACTCCCACACCTCCGAGTCGGAACGTGTTGCCGAGCCGAGGTAGCACGAGTGTAACGGATAGGCTACCCAACGTGCGCAATGATTCGCATTGTCGTAGCAGTAGGAGTAGTTGCGCAACGTATTATCCGACGGGAGCTGCTCGTGGGCGCAGACCTCGTAGTCTGCGCCACTTCTTGCAGCCGGCAACTCTGCCCAAGTTCTCGGCAGAGCCGCCGTTACGGTTGTGGTACCTCCACCTCCGGTGCTACCACCGGATGCATCTCATTCTGTGTAAGTGATGTCGATGCTGCTGAAACGAGCCTGCGAACCGGCAGCGGTCAAAGCAACCGAAGACGCAGAACCAATCCAGGTGTATGTATTACCTGAATAGCTACCGCTACCTGAATCGCAAGTGAAGCCACCAGTATAGCTGCTACTGGTAGTCTCGATTACAATCTTCGAGATAACCTTGCTACCGCCGTCGATAGTCATGATGTCGCTCTTGTAGAGACGAAGGTGTCCGCCACTATTCCAGTTAGAAGTGTTGCTATTAACCTTCTTAAAGGAGAGTGTGAAATCGCCACACTGCTTTGTTGTGTCTGCAACATTGCCACTCAAATACTCGCTCAAGTTGAGGGTAACGGTGGTGCTACTTGTACCTGCCTCAGCAACTACAAGGGTGTACTCTGCGGTTGCAGATGCGTACTCGTCGCTCTCGGCTGCTGTTGCGGTGATGGTAGTGTTACCTACGCCAACAAGTGTGATAGCACCGGTAGCTGAATCTACGGTAGCAACGCTCTCGTTAGAAGAGGTATAGGTTACAGACGTCTTTGCACCCTCAACGGTCAGGCCGGTAACAGCCTCGCCCATAACAGCATCCAATGAGCCGCTTGTGAATGAGATAGACTGGTTGAACTTACGATCCTCAACGGCGAAGTTTTGGATCTCCCACTTAGGGGCAACGGTGCTTTCATCAGTTAACTTGACGTACTTAAATCCGATTACAACCTTCTTTCCTACATAGTCTTTGAGGGAGATGTCTCCGGAAGTTACGAATGAGAAGTTTGTAGGATATGCTTCCGGTATAGATACCTTAACATATTCACCACCCTCCTCTTTAATCCATACGGAGCAGTATTCCTGGTCATTTCCGGTAGTGTATCCCATTGCGTGATCGAATGAGAGGATAGGACTTGTCGCAGATGTGAGGTCAATAGTAGGAGATACCAACCAAGCCTCGTTGTTAGCAGCACCACCATATCCACTTGCTACCATACATTTATAATTTGAATCCTGCGACCATATGCTACTCAACGAACCAAGATTTACGTTGTTAATATCAAAACTTCCGATAGATGTTGCGAAAGGCTCGGTGTAAGGCAATGTCTTGGCAGTGATTACCTTGTTCTGCGAAACGGTTACTGTAACCTCCAAAGTGCCGGAAGTGAGCTTAATCCAACCCTCACGAGCGTCGCCCTCGTTTGCGGCAACGGTATAGGTAACCTTGCCATCAGCGTAAGTAGCCGATGTCACGACGGTCTGGTCGTAAGTTACAGCCACCTCCGAAGTGAGGTTTGCAGCGGTAACAGGAAGTGTTGCGCCCTCAACGCCGTTAGCGTGAACATCTGTGATAGCGGTGTTCTCAACGCTCAGAACAGGGGTGCGCTCAATTGTGCCGAGATAGTAGAGATAAATCTCACTATTCTGGCTTGATGTTGCACCATATTCGGAGGTATAACAACGCCAGTGGCCGGTTTGGTAAGCAGTCAAGTAACGGCTCTGTGCCGAATCTTTCAGTGCGAATGCTGCGGTGTTACCCTTGCTTGTAGTAATAGCCCAAGTGTCCTCGGTTGTGCCAACACGCATACCATTGTTGGTGTTCGTAGCATAGAGATAGCTACCCTCGGTATTGGTAATCTTCATAGCAGCAGCGGTGCCGGTGAATGTCCAACGCATCTCGTCGGTTACCTGATTTGTGGAAACCGTAGCAGTTGTACAATCCAAAGCAGATGTAGTTGCTTGGAGCGGAGCCGCACTTGTTGTAGTGTTAACCAGGTAAGAGATAGCGCCGGAGTCTGCATTCTTGGTAAGGATTACATAAGTACCCTCCTTAATCTCCGAAACCAGAGAAACGAGCGACCAGGTCTCAGGCTCAACAACCTCAACCGGAGTGGTGTAGGTTACGTTCAGAGTCTTGATAACACCTGCCTCGAAGAGAACCTCGCTGGTAAGGTCGAGGCTTACTGCGTGCTCGCCGTTACCGCTTGCGGTGTAGCCCGATACGGAGAGGTCTAGAGAGTCACCTGCGGCAATC
The DNA here is from genome assembly GCA_017483225.1 of Alistipes sp. Lineage (GTDB taxonomy): Bacteria > Bacteroidota > Bacteroidia > Bacteroidales > Rikenellaceae > Alistipes. The sequence continues at coordinate 29,639 of JAFULF010000002.1, read as the reverse complement.
TCGCAAGGCTTAATTGCGAAGTAGAAGGTTGCGCTTGCGCCGACAGCAATCTCCTCGCCGTTAGCAACCGACAACGAAGCCGTAGTAGATACGTAAGTGTAATCTGCGAACTGTGGAGTCTCTCCCGAGAAGTCGATGTAGAAACCTCCCTGAATAGTCTCAGGAGTGGTCAGCGATACGCCGGTAACGGTCAGAGGCTCGGTCAGGCCGTTGGTAACTCTAACCTCAACCAATGCCGAAGCGTGCTTCATCTTCAACACAGGAACGCTGTTTCCGTTCACGCCCTTTGCGCTACCATAGAGAGGGTAGTTTGTGCCGGCGATGTGCTCCATATTGCTGTTGCCGGTCTGTGTCTGAGCCTTGTCGGAACGACCGCCAATATAGGAGTAGCCTGCGGAGGTGTTTGCAGGGGTAGTGATGTGCTTGCTGTAAGGGTAGAATGCAAACCAGTCGTAAGACTTCGCTGCATCCAGAGCAGCACCCAACTCGCCGGTAAAGCGACCGGTTGCCACGTCAGCCTCTGCGATGCTGAACTGACCGTCAGAAACATAAGCAGTCTGGTCTTTCTCTACGTGGAATACGTTGAGAGCGTCGCCCGATACCCAGTCTGTGCCGAGTGCGCCGTCGTTAGCGGTACGGGTTGCGTCGATGTCGGTGTAGAGCTCGAATGCGCCACCGCCGAGTTCAGGAGTTGCGTCGAACTCCTCGTTCTGTGTACAGTTTGTAAGGGTCAATGCCACCAGCATCAAACCCAAAGAGAGAATTGACTTTTTCATCTTTTTCTGTTTTTAGGGTTTGACATTAGTTGAAATTGACTTCATTTTCGTCACGAGTCCAGTCGTCGATAGTGTTCGACGGCAGACTCAAAGCAAAACCTGCTTCAAGGCAGATGTTGCAAAAACTAATCGTTGGAGCCGTGTAGGCTGCCTGCTTGTTTTTTTGCATACTGTTTGAGTTTAATGAATTTTAGTTAAGTTAATATTGTGTTTGTTTCGTTCTTTTCGTCACATTATCAATGCCTTACGAGCAACATCCTTGCCATAGAGGCATTTTCGGCACAAAGTTATGCTTTTTATTTTATAAATAAAAATATTTTTCGGCACATTCGTTTATCAATATACAAAAGATGTTTTTGCGGTGCGTAAGTTTTGATTTTTTAATTTTATAGCCTACCTTTGTAGGATTAAACGCACAGTGTGCGTAAAACTACGATTCGAAAGATTAAAAAAGATAAAACTATGCAGATTGCAGACAAGTACTCTCCGCAGGAGATTGAACAGAAGTGGTACGACTATTGGAGCGACCACAACCTCTTCCATTCCGAGCCAGATGAGCGTGAGCCATACACAATCGTAATCCCGCCACCAAACGTAACGGGTATGTTGCATATGGGCCATATGCTCAACAACACCTTGCAGGATGTATTGGTGCGCCGTGCCCGTATGCTTGGCAAGAATGCCTGCTGGGTGCCGGGTACCGACCACGCCTCGATTGCTACCGAGGCGAAGGTGGTAGCGAAGCTCAAAGCCGAGGGTATCGACAAGGCATCGCTCACACGTGACGAGTTCCTCGCCCACGCTTGGGAGTGGAAGGAGAAGCACGGCGGCATCATCCTCAAACAGCTGCGTAAACTCGGTGCTTCGTGCGACTGGGAGCGTACCTGCTTCACTATGGATGAGCCTCGCACCGAGGGCGTTATCAAGGTGTTCTGCGACCTCTACAGCAAGGGCAAAATCTACCGAGGTGTGCGTATGGTGCACTGGGACCCGTCGGCAAAGACGGCCCTCTCCGACGAGGAGGTGATATACAAGGAGTCGCAGGGAAAACTCTACTACCTGCGCTATAAGTTGGAGGGTAGCGACCGTAATATCATCGTTGCTACAACCCGCCCCGAGACCATCTTGGGCGATACTGCCGTATGTCTTAATCCTAACGACCCTCGCTATGCCGACATTCCGGAGGGTGCACGTGTCATCGTGCCTCTGGTGGGCCGCTCGATTCCGATTATCCGTGACGAGTACGTGGATATAGAGTTCGGTACGGGAGCCTTGAAGGTTACGCCTGCCCACGATGTCAACGACTATATGCTCGGCGAGAAGTTCGGCTTGGAGACCATCGACATCTTCAACGACGACGGCACCATCAACGACAAGGTGGGTATGTACGTCGGCGTTGACCGCTTCGAGTGCCGTAAGCAGATTGAGAGGGATTTGGAGGCTGCCGGCCTGCTCGAAAAGACCGAGGCATACACCAACAATGTGGGCTACTCGGAGCGTACCGGCGTGGCCATCGAGCCAAAACTCTCGATGCAGTGGTTTATGTCGATGCAGGAGATTGCCGAGCCGGCTACCAAGGCTGTCTTGGAGGACGTAATCCGCTTTGTGCCTGAGAAGTACAAGAACACATATCGCCACTGGATGGAGAATATCAAGGATTGGTGTATCTCCCGTCAGCTGTGGTGGGGTCAGCGTATCCCTGCATACTACCTGCCAAAGGGTGGCTACGTGGTTGCCGAGACCGCCGAGGAGGCTCTGCTGCTTGCACAGCAGAAGTCGGGCGATACGTCACTCACGCTTGCCGACCTGCGTCAGGATGAGGATGTATTGGATACATGGTTCTCATCTTGGTTGTGGCCTATCTCGGTCTTCGACGGCATCCGCAACCCTGACAACGAGGAGATTAAGTATTACTACCCGACCAACGACCTTGTGACCGGTCCGGATATCATCTTCTTCTGGGTGGCACGTATGATTATGGCGGGATATGAGTATCGTGGCGAGATGCCGTTCCGCAACGTATATTTCACGGGTATCGTGCGTGATAAGATTGGCCGCAAGATGTCGAAGCAGCTCGGTAACTCGCCGGACCCACTCGACCTGATTGCGCAGTATGGTGCCGACGGTGTACGTGTGGCTATGATGCTCTGTTCGAGCGCAGGTAATGACCTGATGTTCGACGATGCACTCTGCGAGCAGGGCCGTAACTTCGGTAACAAGATTTGGAATGCATACCGCCTTATCAATGGCTGGAATGTGGATGAGAGCCTCGCACAGAGCGAGAACAACGCCGCTGCGGTGGCTTGGTTCCGTGCAAAGCTCAACGCAGCTCTTGCCGAGATAGAGGAGAACTTCCGTTCGTACCGCATCTCGGAGGCGCTGATGGTGGCTTATAAACTCTTCTGGGACGATTTCAGCGGCTGGTATCTCGAAATCGTGAAGCCTGCATACGGCCAGCCTGCCGATGCGCAGACCATCGCCGAGACCAAGAACTTCTTCGAGCAGTTGATGCTTGTCCTGCATCCGTTTATGCCGTTTGTTACGGAGGAGATTTGGCAGGATTTGGCCGAGCGTAAGGAGGGCGAGTCGATTATGGTTGCCTCGATGCCGAAGGCGGAGGAGGCAGATGGTGCGTTGCTCGCACGCTTTGCGCTGTTGCAGGAGGCTGTGTCGGCCATCCGTAACATCCGCAAGCAGAAGAATCTCCCGCAGAAGGAGGCCGTAGAGTTGAAGGTTGTGGTGGACGAAAACTACCCTTCGGAGTTCGAGGCTGTGCTGCGCAAGATGGGTAACCTCTCGGCCGTGACGACAGTGACCGAGAAGAACCCTACCGATGCCGGCTTCATTGTCAAGACTACGCAGTACTTTATCCCTATGGGTGACAATGTGAATGTTGAGGAGGAGGTTGCCAAGCTCGAAAAGGATTTGGCATACTACGAGGGCTTCCTCGCCTCGGTGATGAAGAAGTTGTCGAATGAGCGATTTGTGAACTCTGCACCTGCGCAGGTGGTTGCCAACGAGCGTGCCAAGCAGTCGGATGCGGAGGCAAAGATTGCCGCTATCAAGGAGCAGCTCGCTGCGCTGAAATAGCGAGGGAGAGCGATAATGAAAAATCCGCAAGTCATACGGCTTGCGGATTTTTTTTGTAACAGCGCCAGATGGACTATTTGTACATAAATCGCTTGATTGAGTTCTTCGGTGTGCGCTCGAAGTCGTCCTCCAAAATCTCGATGTCGGCCACCTGCGAGTAGGATGGCAACTTCTGGTTGAGCATAATGAGGTTGGACTTCATAATCGTCTTCAACTGTGTGAGCGAGAGAGGGTTGCTGTCGTCGTTGTCGGTGGCGACGATGGCAACGATATGGTTCTTGCGCTCGATGATGATTGACTCTCGCACGTGAGGCATCATATTGAGTTGCTCCTCAATCTCCTCCGGATAGATGTTCTGTCCGTTGGAGGTCAGAATCATATTCTTGGAGCGACCCTTGATGTAGATATTTCCGTACTTGTCTATCACGCCGAGGTCGCCGGTACGCATAAATCCGTCGTCGGTGAATGCTGCACGAGTAGCCTCCGGCTGCTTGTAGTAGCCGAGCATCACATTGTCGCCACATACCTGAATCTCGCCCACGACATTCTGCGGGTCTGACGAGTCGATACGTACCTCCATACCATCGACAGGCTTTCCGCACGAGCGGATGGCAAAGTCGTACCAATCCTCATAGCCGATAAGCGGGGCGCACTCGGTCATACCGTAGCCCACGGTGTATGGCAGACGTATCTGTTTGAGTAACACCTCGATAGGGCCGCTTATGGCAGCTCCGCCGATGATGATATGCTTCATATTGCCACCGAAGGCTCCAAGCACCTGATTGCGAATCTTGGAGTAGATGAGCTGGCGCAGTCCCGGAATCTTCAAGCCCGCTTTGAGCAGAGGCTTTTCGAGTGCCGGCATAACCTTGTTGCGCATAATCTTCTCCAACACGAGCGGCACCGTGATAAGCATATACGGATGCACGTCGGCAAAGGCCTGCATCAGCAGGCTCGGGCTTGGTGTCTTGCCGAGGAAGTAGATGGTTGCGCCGGAGCAGATAGGGTAGATGAACTCGAAGGCAAGGCCGTAGAGGTGTGCCAGCGGGAGCATCGACACGATGCGGGAGTCTCTCGGCATCTGGATACGATTCACGCCAAAGGTGATGTTCGACGATATGTTCTTGTTGGAGAGCATAATGCCCTTTGGCGAGGAGGTCGTTCCGGAGGTGTAGCTGATAGTGTTGAGCTCGTCAGGCTCGCCAAGGTCGTACTTGATGAGCGTGCGCTTCATTCCTTGCGGATACTTGTCACGGAAGAGTTGTTGGATATTAGGCGCAACATCCTTCAAGATGTCGTTGCGTGACCACGGGCAGGAGAAGTTCTCGATGCAGATTGTCGCCAGCAGGTCCGGCATCTGCTCCACATCCATAGCCTCCCAAGTCTTCTGCTCGGTAAAGAGGACTACGCTGTCGGAGTGTGCAACCAACTTTTGCAGGTTGCCGGGTGTGAATCCCGTAAGGATAGGCACCGCCACGGCACGATATGATACAATGGCGAGGTAGGATATTGCCCAGCGAGCGGTGTTGTTGGCGCAGATGGCAACCTTGTCGCCCTGCTTAACGCCTGCGTTCTCAAAGAGGATATGCAGCTTGGCAATATGTGTCGCAACGTCGGCATAGAGGAAGGTGTCGCCTCGATAGTCGCACACGGCAGGCTTGTGCCAATTGTTTTGTGCGGCCTCTGTAAATCGTGTTAAGTAATGAATCATATTATTGATAGTTGTTTTTTGGTTGTTATTTCATAAGCCAAGAGGTGACATCGCTTATGTAGGTGCGGGATATCGGCACATCGAAGACACCCTCGATGCCGAACTCGATAAACACCCCATCCTTGTCACGGCGCAGTACCTTCACTCGCTCCATATTTATCATATAGGAGCGGTGGCAACGGCGGATACAGCTCTCTTCGAACTGCTTTGTCAGTCGCTTCATCGTGTTGCGAATCATACACTTCTTTACCGTGTCGTTGTTCATATACCATACGCAGATGTAGTTGTCGGCCGACTCGATGAGTATCACATCCTCACGCTTTACCGACAGACGCATCTCGTCACGGTCGTCGTAGAAGAGCACGTATGACTTTTGGAGCGTAGCCTCCTCCTTGTCGATGCTCTCTCGCAGTGCCTTCAACTGCAACGACTTGTCTATGATTATAATATATAGTATGCAGAAACTATACGGTATCGACAATATGCAGCTTGCTCGACCCAGCACGTCGAAGAAGAGTCGCAGTGCGCTGCCGTATCCGTGGTGGAACATCAGTGCCGAGCATATCGTTATAAAGAGTGCAACGAAGACGAACTCCACGCAGCACCACATAAGATACCAGCGGTAGGTCAGGGCGTTGTCGTAGTGCTTATAGCGCACCATAATCAGTCGGGAGAGCGTCACCACGGCCGCCGCTATGGCTACGATGGTTGTCAGTGCCACCCAATAGGCATCCTGCTGTGACGTGATGAACGACGACATCTCCATCATCTGTTGCAGGTCGAGCTTCTCATAGATGTTGAACGGCTTGAAGATGATGATAAAGAGCACGGCGGCAACCATCATCCAGAAGATGATGCCCAGCTGTCGCCTGTAACTGAATATCAGACCCGGCACGTTCCTATTAAGCAGATTTCTGTTCATTGTTCGATGTTATGTGTGTGTTTATCAGAGCCACCAGTTCCTGTGGATTGTCGCACGAGAGGTAGTATCGCTCCTCGCATTTATCCGTGACCTCCACGAAGTTGCTCCAACGTGAGGCGTAAATCTTCACCAACTCCCACTTGCGCAGGTTGAGGAAGCAGCCGTAGTAGCCGAAGAATCCCACGCCTGCAAATATAGGCACCATCAGCAGCATCTCCTTCTGGGTAACCTCTCGTGCCGAGCTGATGCTCTCGTATGGTATGGAGGTGAAGTCGCTGATGCAGTATATCTCCAACGCCTCCTCATCGGCAACTATGCGCCGAGGTATCGAGAGGGCCATCAGGGCTATGATGGCGATGGAGAGTGCAACCACCCACGCAAGCATATACCCTCCGTCATATACCATAAATATACCCGTAGCAATGGAGCCAAAGGCGATAAAGTGCGCTATGGTCCAGTACCACGTGTTTGCGTCGGGTTTATACTTGTATTGTTGCATCGTTACTCTCTGTCTGCCTCCTCGTTTGCCTCCTTGTCGCTCTGCATACGGAGGATAGCCTCGCCGAATGCCAAGTCTTCGGGGGTTGTAATCTTTATGTTGGAACGCTCTCCTTCACAGAGAGTTACCTTGTAGCCCAAGACTCGCTCCACGACCGACGAGTCGTCGGTAAATGCCTTGTCGTACTCCGTGTCGTATGCCGCACGAATCAGACCCGCCTCAAATATCTGGGGTGTCTGCACGATGCGCAGTGGCGAGCGGTCAATCTGCTGCGACGAGCCATCCTCCCTCTCTATGCGGAACGAGTCCACGGGATGCACTACCGGCACGGCGGTACCCGTGCGCTCGGCACACTCCGCCACACGCTTAATCATCTGTCGTGACACGAATGGCCTCACGCCGTCGTGTATGGCTATATAATCTACGGCACCGCTCAATGCCTCGATGCCACGCTGCACGGAGTGGAAGCGTTGCTCTCCACCCTCGACCACCGAGTGGCGTGCTACGGTAAAGCGGGCCGAGAGGTTCTTCCAGAAGGCTATCTGCGAGGCGGGCAGCACGACGACTATCTTCGACGTAGGAAACGTCGTGGCGAAGGCGTTTATTGTGCGCACCAACACCGGCTCACCCCCTACGAGGGCGAACTGCTTCGGGATTGCGCTCCCCATACGGCTGCCTATGCCACCGGCCACGATGACTATACCACGAGTTATCTCCTCCTTTATTTTCTCCATATCAACTTCTTGCCAAAGCCGAGCGTATTGTCGGTAAGTTTAACGAAATTGGGCTCTACGACCCATATTTGAAGTGGTGCCGCCGCCGCATACGGGAAGCGTTTGATGTAACTGCGGCGTGCCTGCTCGTCGCCCTGACGTGCCGTGCCGCAAATCTGTACACCCTGCACCCTGCCTACGATACGTGTTTCGAGGGTTATGGCGCAGGCAACACGTGCATTTGCCGCCATCTCCGTAGCGTGGCGAGTGTGGTTGTCCGAGGTGAATATCAGCAGGTTGCGCTCCGCATCATAGGCGTAGAAGCAGGCGGCACAGTAGGGTGTGCCATCCACCGTCGTCGCCAACGTGAGAACGTGGTGTCGCTTGATGAACTTTACAATGCGCTCCTCCATAGCCTCCATTGCCCCCTCCCTGCGTTAGTTGATGGTTATGGAGTCGAGTTGCGTTATGCGCATCGAGTCGGCAACCTCGCCATTCAGCTCCGCCATCACACGCTCACGCACCCACTCGAACTTCTCCTTGTTCTGCTCCGAGATAGGCTCTGCCGGCTTCTGCGGCACTTTCAGAGGGTTTATCGGGGTGCCACCCTTCCAGAGGCGGAAGTCGAGGTGTGGGCCAGTCGAGCGGCCCGTGCTACCCACGTAGCCAATCACTTGTCCCTGCGACACACGCTTGCCTACGGCAATGCCCTTGGCATATCCTCGCAGGTGGAGGTATCCCGATTTCAGGTTGCCCGGGTGCTTGATGTATATCGTGTGGCCACCGGCCCCCTTGTACCCCTTGAATGTCACCGTTCCGTCTGCCACGGCACGTACCGGAGTGCCTGCCGGTGCGGCATAATCTACGCCGGTGTGAGGGCGGTACTTCTTTAATACGGGGTGCAGACGAGCGTAGCTGAACTTCGAAGATATGCGTGTGAATTTCAGAGGGGCTTTGAGCAGCTGCTTGCGCAGAGAGCCTCCGTCGGCCTCCCAATACTGCACCTTTCCGCCCTGCGGGAAAGGTATGGCGTATATCTCCTTGCCGCCGTGGTTGAACTTTGCTCCCCACACACGGCCGATGCCTACCGAGAGCGTGTCGATGAACTTCTCGTCGTAAATCACGGTGAAGCTATCGCCCTTCTGGATGCCGAAGAAATCGACCGTCCACTGGTATATATCCTCCATCTCTGCCGCCAGCGCATAAGGCATATCGGCATCCATAATTGCGCCCCAGAGCGAGGAGTCTATCACGGCGCTGCTTTTTGTGCGGCGCAACTCCACCTCTCGTGCACCCTCTCGTACCGCTACCGAGTCGCCGACGAATGCAAAGACCACATAGTCAATCAGATTCTTCTCATAGACCAGATAGTCGAGCACTACGCCCGTGGAGTCGGGGCGGGAGAATGTCGTGTAGTTCTTGCCTATGCGAATCGTGCGTAGCGGGCAAATCTCTCGTGTGAGTTGGTCGAGGCGGTTAATCTTTTGCAGGGTTATGCCGCAGCTGTCAAGTATGCGCCCCCAAGTGTCGCCTTTCTGTACCGTATGACGCTCTACGTTGTAGAGGTCGGCATCTATTCCGAAGAGCAGGTTTGGCTCTTTCTCGCACTCTTTGCCCCTGCCGGAGCATCCTGTTGTGTATATTGCTGCCACGAGTAGGGCGGCTATCAAACAAAATCTTTTCATATTGGAACAAAGGTATAAAAAAAAGAGCAGAAGAGGTGCGACTATTGCGAAAAAAATATATCGATAATGGTTATTTCTTCGCAGAAAGTAATAAAAACTTGTTTTTATTTGGTTGATTGAAAAAATCTGCCTATCTTTGAAAAATTCCGTGCGGAGATGAAGTGGTTTTTTCTTAAAATAGCATCGTTGATATATGGAGCGGCAATCCGTCTTCGTAATCTTCTCTTTGACTTGGGTTGGCTCAACTCTCGCTCATTCGATGTGCCTGTCATCTGCGTAGGAAATATCACCGTCGGAGGTACCGGTAAGACTCCGGCCGTCGAGACCCTTCTTGCCCGCTACTGCCTGTGCCGCAATGTCGCCGTGATTTCGAGAGGCTACGGCCGCAAGACCAAGGGCTATCGTGAGGTGAGCATCGAGGATACCTACGTGTCGGTGGGCGACGAGCCACTGCAAATCAAGCGCAAATATCCGCAGATTCCGGTGGTGGTGTGCGAGAACCGCATCTATGGTATAGAGCGACTGCTGGCAGAGTACCCCGATACCGACCTCGTGATTATGGACGACGGCTTCCAGCACCGACACGTCAAGCCGTTCATAAATATCATAATGGTCGATGCTACCCGTCCGGTCAACCACGACCATCTGTTGCCTCTGGGGCAGTTGCGTGACAATGTGGCATCGTTGCATCGTGCGCACTACTTCATCGTGGCGAAGTGTCCGGAGGATATGCAACCCCTCGACACCCGACTCTGGAAGAAGTGGCTTATCTCGAAGCCTTCACAGCTCATATACTTCACCCGCCTGCGTCAAGGCGAGGCGGTGCCTGTCTTTGAGGGCGTAAGTGCGACCCTCTCCCGAGGCGATAAGGTTATCACTATGTCGGGCGTGGGCAATAGCGAGGCCTTCAACGAGGCTATGCGTAAGCGATACAACGTGGTTGATAGCATCGACTTCGATGACCACCATATCTATCGTGTCAATGACTTGAAGATGATTACGGCGGCATTGGAGCGCAATCCGGATGCCGTGATTATCACCACGGAGAAGGATGCCGTCAAGTTGTCGAATAGCACCCGCTTCCCGGCGCAGTTGCGTGAGCGACTCTTCTACGAGCGTGTGGAGATGAGCTTCAACGACGGCACGGTTCGTGATTTCTTCGATAATCTGGATAGAGATATTAACAAGTTTAAGGACGATAAATACGTTAGAGGCTAATGGATAAGATTTTGACTGCCGTTGATTATCTGCGTAGTGCGACCTCCGATTTTCAGCCGGAGGTGGCCGTGATTCTCGGTACGGGACTCGGCGACTTTGCGGATAATATCACCCCCTATAAGGTTATAGAGTACTCGGATATTCCCAATATGCCCGTTTCGACCGTCGAGGGGCATAAGGGCCGCCTGATATTCGGTACTATCGAGGGTCGCCGAGTAGTGGCTATGCAGGGACGTTTCCACTACTACGAGGGATATACGATGCAGCAGGTGACCTTTCCGGTGCGAGTGCTCTCGTTGCTCGGCATCAAATACCTCTTCGTGTCGAATGCTGCGGGTGGTGTGAACACCTCGTTCTGCGTTGGCGACCTGATGGTCATCACCGACCATATCAACCTTCTGCCTAACCCTCTTATCGGCAAGAACCTCGATAAGTTCGGACCTCGATTCCCCGATATGCACGACTGTTATAGTTCGGCAGTCAGAGCCAAGGCTACGGCGATTGCCGAGCGTGAGAACATAAAACTCCAATATGGAGTCTATGTCGGCACTACGGGCCCAACCTTCGAGACGCAGGCCGAGTACCGCTACTTCAAGGCTATTGGTGGCGATGCTGTGGGTATGTCCACCGTGCCGGAGGTTATTGTGGCTCGCCATATGGGTATCCCGGTGTTTGGTATGTCGGTCATCACCAACTGCGGTTTGAGCGACGTGAAGGGCGACCACGAGGATGTGCAGGCGCAGGGTCGTAAGGCGGGGCTGCGTATGGGCAGACTCTTTGTTGAATTGATAAAAACACTATAACGATATGATTAACAAGGTAATATTGGTTGGTAATGTTGGCCAGGACCCTGAAATCCGTACTTTGGAGACGGGTGTTAAGGTGGCACGTCTGCGCTTGGCTACAACGGAGCGTATCTTCAACCGACAGACAAATGAGACCACCGAGCAGACCGAGTGGCACACGGTGACTATGTGGCGAGGCTTGGCGGATGTTGCGGATAAGTATGTTCGCAAGGGTAGCCAACTCTATATAGAGGGCTCGTTGCGCACTCGTGATTGGACCGATAGCAATAATCAGAAGCACTACGCTACGGAGATTGTTGCCAATGAGATGAAGTTGCTCGGCCGTCGCTCGGAGGGGGCACAGCAGGGAGGTTATGCGCCACAGAGCGCACCTGCGCAGCAGTTCCAGCAGCCGCAACAGCCTCAGTACCAGAGCGCACCGGCAGCAGCACCCGTGCAGGAGCCTGCTCCCGTAGTGGCACCGGTACCGGCATCAGACCCTGACGACCTGCCATTCTAATATTGGCGGGGGTAAAGTAGTAGAGTCTGTCTAACAGGGCGTTAGGCAGACTCTACTGTTTTAGAGATGTCGAAATATCTTCGGATGCACCACGTGCGATACTATCGAGTAGATGAATGCCGATATTGCGCTGTCGGAGGCAATCATTTGACGCTTCCAGCCGTTGCGATAGCGACGACGCAGGCGGTAGAGCCATCCAAGCACAAAGTTTTTCGGTATGCGTGTCAGTTTGTATTGCAACGAATCCTCCCACGCCCGCTCCACAAGTGCTGTGTCGGAGGTGGTCGATGGGGCATACTCCTTCGGCATACCTATATATATAATGGCTATGGTGTTTATCACGTCGAGGAAACTCCTGAATCCGAACTCGTCGGCAAGGGCGTAGAGCCTCTGCCAATCAACCTCCGAGTGGTACCTGCGCAGAAACATCGCCCAGTCGGTGATGTGGCGTATGGAGATATTCTCGGCGGCAAAGTGGTCTGCCGAGTGGAGGGTCAGGAATAGGGCATTGAGATTTGGTGCCGGTTGCAGGTACTCTTCCGCTTGCAGCTTGCCACGCAGAGGCTGCTCCGTGGCAGACAACTCTTTGAGGTACTCCTCCAAGCGAGCCTTCGAGCGGCGTGAGTGTGCCTCGATAAAGTCGTAGTGGTTCTCCACGAGCACCCCTTTCAAATGAAACACCGTGTGGTGATGGTGCCCCTCGTTAATCTCTACGCCATACTTCCGGCGCAGGAGGTCGTCGCCCTCACGCTGCTTCCCCATCAGGTAGATGTCGATGTCGCTACAAGGGCGATGCTCCGGCACGGGGTAGAGTAGCGAGAGTCCTATGCCTTTGAGTATCATCATCTCAATCCCTGCCGAGCGGTAACTCTTTGCCAGCCCCTCGGCCAGACGGCGCCTCAGACGATACCCCTTCTCCAACTTGTCAGTCGAGGAGATGAAGCGCATCTTGGAGCCTCTCGGTATGGGCAGGTCGGCACCGATGATTCCGTCGAGTACTATGGCGACCACACCTTGACGCAGAGCGAGCGAGTGCACCTCGTTCCACTCCTCGGCACCAAGCGAGGCGAAGAGCTCTCTGTCGAGCATCGAGTCATCACCCCATAGTGCATAGCGGAGTATGCGTGAGATTATGTCGCCACCTCTTCTCATTCGCCGCCTCTCTATTTGCAGGTTCTGCCCGGATAGGCCTCCAATGCCTTGCCCAGCACACGTATAGCCTTGCGTAGCTGGTCACGCTCCAACACGTATGCTATGCGCACCTCGTCGTTGCCCATATTGGGGTCGGAGTAGAATCCGGAGGCGGGTGCAAGCATAATGGTCGAATCCTCCCACTCGAACTCTTTAAGGCACCACTCGCAGAATCGCTCGCTGTCATCGATAGGCAGACGTGCAACGGTGTAGAAGGCGCCCATAGGTATCGGCGAATATACGCCCGGAATCTTGTTCAGCTCGTCGATGAGGCAGTTGCGGCGGTTGATGTACTCCTCGTATGTGTGGATTGCGTATGAGCGTGGGGCATCCAGTGATGCCTCGGCAACAATCTGACCAAGCAGCGGAGGACTCAGTCGGGCCTGGCAGAACTTCATCACCGCCTTGCGCAGGGTCCTGTTCTTGGTTATGAGGGCTCCGATGCGGATGCCGCACTCGGAGTAACGCTTCGACACGGAGTCTATCAGCACGACATTCTCCTCGATGCCCTCCAAGTGGCAGGCGGAGATGTAGGGCGAGCCGGTGTAGATGAACTCACGATATACCTCGTCGGAGAAGAGGAACAGGTCGTGCTTCTTCACCAAGTCACGTATGCGATTCATCTCCTTGCGGGTGTAGAGGTAGCCCGTAGGGTTGTTCGGGTTGCAAATCAGGATGCCTCGTGTGCGCTCGTTGATAAGCTCCTCGAATCGCTCTATCTCCGGCAGTGCAAAGCCGTCGTCAATGGTCGATGTTATGGGACGGATGACCGCTCCTGCGGAGATTGCAAAGGCCATATAGTTGGCGTATGCAGGCTCCGGCACGATAATCTCATCGCCGGGGTTTAGGCACGACATAAAGGCGAACAGCACCGCCTCCGAGCCTCCCGATGTGACGATGATATCTTCGGGTGAGAGCTTTATCTGGTATTGGTCGTAGTAGCCCACCAGCTTCTCTCGCAGTGAGAGGAAGCCGTCACTCGGACTATACTCCAAAATCTTGCGGTCGATATGTTTCAGGGCATCCAGACCCTCCTGCGGCGACTCGATGTCGGGCTGTCCGATATTCAGATGGTATATCTTCGTGCCTCGGCGTTTCGCCTCCTCGGCAAGAGGTGCGAGTCGGCGGATTGGGGATGCCGGCATAAGTATCGCACGTTCCGAAATCTTTGGCATAGGCTTCTTTCTTTATTGTTTGTCAAGCTCCTCGAATCGTGGAGAGTTCTTGCTCTTAAATTCGGGAACTATTCTCTTCATATTTGTTACTAAATCAATAATCTTTATGTTTCGAGCCTGCTCTTCAAGTTGGGCTACGGCATCCGTAACCTCCGAGTGGTCGTACTCACGAACACGGGCAATACGAATCTTCTCGTGCGAGGTCTCCTCCGTGTTCTCCTTGTTGGAGAGCACCTCCTCGTACAACTTCTCGCCGGGGCGCAGTCCCGTGAACTCAATCTTTATATCTCTGCCCACCTTGAAGCCCGCCAACTCAATTATCCTCTCGGCCAGCTCCACAATCTTTATCGAGCGGCCCATATCGAAGACGAAGATTCGGTTGTTGAGGCTCATCGTTGCCGCCTCCATAACCAAGCGGCACGCCTCCGGTATGGTCATAAAGAAGCGGGTAATCTCCGGATGTGTCACCGTCACAGGCCCGCCTTTGAGTATCTGCTCTCGGAAGCGAGGTATCACGGAGCCATTGCTGCCGAGTACGTTGCCGAAGCGTGTGGTCACGAACTTCGTGTGTCCGACGATGCCTCCATCGGCAACCGCCTTGCCCAGCGACTGCACGTAAATCTCGGCCAAGCGTTTCGTGCAACCCATTATGTTGGTAGGGTTTACGGCCTTATCGGTCGAAATCATCACCATCATATCTACGTTGTGCTCTACGCACATATCGGCCACGTTGCGAGAGCCTATGACATTTACCATCACCGCCTCGCACGGGTTCTCCTCCATCAGAGGCACGTGCTTGTAGGCTGCGGCGTGGAACACCACCTGCGGCTTGAAGGCGGAGAAGATGTAGCGCAGTCGCTCGATGTGGCGCACATCGCCGACGATAGGGTGGATATCCAGCCCCTTGTACCGCTCCTCCAACTCCAAGCGGATGTTATGCATCGGGGTCTCGGCATTATCGACCATAATGAGCGAACTTACGCCGAACTCGCCTAACTGACGGCACAACTCCGAGCCTATCGAGCCGGCAGCACCCGTCACGAGCACCGTCTTGTTGCGGAAGTTCTCGACAATCTCCTTCATCGAAATCTTTATCTCGTCCCTGCCCAGCAGGTCTTCGATGCGAATCTCACGGATGGCATTCTGCGGCAGGACACCCTCGTGCACCTCGTCGATAGGCGGCACGACAAGAATCTTGATTTGCAGATGCGTACATATCGTCACGAGTCGCTCTCGCTCCTCGGTAAGCGTGTCGTAGTTCGGGAAGAGCAGCGTGGCAACGCCGTAGCTGCTGAACGTGGCACGCAGGCTCTCCTCGTCCATATCTCGGAAGGAGAAGACCCCCAGCCCCTGCAATGTGGTGTGGTCGGTTACAGCCCCATACTGGATAAATCCCATCACCTTGTAGTGTGGCGAGTTCTCCAAACGCATCTTCAACGCCGTAGATTTGTCGCCGGTGCCATAGATGAAGATGCGCTTGCGCCCCTCATCTTCCAGTGTCGATTGCTTGATGTGGTCATACACGAGTATCATAAAGATACGGGTGAAGACCTCGCCGCAGAAGAGGACGAAGAAGTCGAGAACGACAATGGTGATGACAACCTTCGGATGCATCGACAGAGCCAGCGACATCGTCGTTCCGAAGAGTACCTCCTTCAAGAGCGCAGCGATGGCGATATGGCGCACGTCGGACATCGTCGTATGACGAATGATGATGTGGTGTGTCTTTACTACCAATATCGAGATAGCCGAGGCTATGACCGATATCGAAGCGAGTAACATACTCTGGCGGAAGTCTATGCCCAGATGGGGCACAACGAGGCGCATAGCCGTCAGCACGAGGTATATCGAAACGACAGCTACGGCAATATCTATCGCCGCTATCGCCAATGAGGAGAGATAGCGGTCGAAGAGATACTTCCTTATTAGAGTTCTGATACGTGACATACGGGTCTGGTTTTATAGGTTTCTTATTGTTAGGTCAGTGTTACCAAATCTGGGTTGTCTGTATCGGTTGTGGCGGAGATGCTACTCCACCTCTACAAAGCAACACTCGATGCCGACACGTTGCAACAGCTCGACACCCTCGTTGCTTCGGTAGTTTTCTCCATATACCACACGGCGAATGCCTGCCTGAATGATTAGTTTGGCACATTCCAGACACGGCGAAGCGGTTATGTAGAGCGTTGCTCCCTCGCAGTTGTTTGCACTCTTGGCTACCTTGGTTATGGCGTTGGCCTCGGCGTGCAGAACGTAGGACTTTGTCTTGCCCATCTCGTCCTCGCAGATATTCTCGAAGCCCGACGGAGTGCCATTGTAGCCATCCGAGATAATCATCTTATCCTTAACAATAAGCGCACCAACCTGACGGCGGACACAATATGAATTTTCAGCCCAGATGCGTGCCATTTTCAGATAGCGCACATCCAGCTGTCGCTGTTTCTCTGTTGCGTATGCTCCCATAGCTGAATCTCTATTTTCCGTGACAGTGCTTGTACTTCTTGCCGCTACCGCAAGGGCAAGGGTCGTTGCGGCCCACCTTCTTCTCTACCTGAATAGGGGCAGGCTTGCTCTTCTCGCCCTGACCTGCCGCTGCGGCTGCTGCCATACGTGATGCCTGCAACTTATTCACATCGACCTTGGCTCTCTGCTGGCGGGCAGACTGAATAGCCTCCGGATTCTGCTGCTGCACAGGCACATACGCCTTGTTCAGAACGGCGAGAACGTCACGGTTAATCTTCTCCAACATCTTGGCGAAGAGGTTGAACGACTCGAACTTATAGATAAGCAGCGGGTCTTTCTGTTCGTAGGATGCATTCTGCACGCTGTGGCGCAACTCGTCCATCTCTCGCAGGTGCTCACGCCAAGCGTCGTCAATCATCGTGAAGAGTACCACCTTCGAGAATACCTTGTATATCTCGGCGCCATCCGACTCCTTGCACTTTTGCAGATTCACCGGCACGTTGTAGCCGAGGTGTCCGTTAGTCAGCGGGAAGTAGATATTGCCTTCGAGGTTATCCTTGCGCTCCTCGTAGATGCGTGTCATAACAGGGCGCACGGTGTCGGCCACCGCCTTCGCACGGCGAGCGAAGAGTGCCTGCAAGTCGGCGGCAATCATCTCGACAATCTCGCTGCGCTTTGCCTTCTCGTATTGCGCCTCTGTGAATGTAGGTTGCAGACCCACCTCACGTATAAGCTCGAAGCTGAACGACTCGAAGTCGTCGCCCTCGTGCTCGTTGAGGAATGCCTCCGCATAGTCGTACATCAGGTTGTTGAGGTCAATCTCGATGCGCTCGCCATAGAGTGCGTGACGGCGGCGTGTGTAGATAACCTCACGTTGCGAGTTCATCACGTCATCATATTCGAGCAGTCGCTTACGGATGCCGAAGTTGTTCTCCTCGACCTTCTTCTGCGCACGCTCAACGGCCTTCGACATCATTCCGGACTCAATAGCCTCGCCCTCCTGGATACCCATTCTATCCATCATTGAGGCGATGCGGTCGGAGCCGAACAGACGCATCAGGTCATCCTCGAATGATACGAAGAACTGCGAAGAGCCCGGGTCTCCCTGACGGCCGCTTCGACCTCGCAGCTGACGGTCCACACGACGGCTCTCGTGACGCTCCGTGCCGATGATGGCAAGACCGCCTGCCGCCTTCACCTCCTCCGAGAGCTTGATGTCGGTACCACGACCCGCCATATTGGTTGCGATGGTAATCTGTCCCGGACGACCCGCCTCGGCGACAATCTGCGCCTCTCGCTGGTGCTGCTTTGCGTTGAGCACGTTGTGCTTCAAACCACGAATCTGCAACATACGGCTGAGCAACTCCGACACCTCTACCGAGGTAGTACCCACCAGCACGGGGCGACCCTCGCCTACGAGGCGTGCAACCTCTGCAATCACGGCGTTGTACTTCTCTCGCTTGGTCTTGTATATCACGTCGTCCTTGTCGTGACGAATTACAGGGCGGTTGGTAGGTATGATGACAACATCGAGCTTATAGATGTTCCAGAACTCCGATGCCTCGGTCTCTGCCGTACCGGTCATACCGCCGAGTTTGTGGTACATACGGAAGTAGTTTTGGAGGGTGATGGTTGCAAAGGTCTGCGTTGCAGCCTCGACCTTCACACGCTCCTTCGCCTCAATGGCCTGATGCAGGCCGTCCGAGTAGCGGCGGCCGTCGAGAATACGACCCGTCTGCTCATCGACAATCTTGACCTTGTTGTCCATAACCACATACTCGACATCCTTCTCGAACATAGAGTAGGCTTTGAGCAACTGGTTGACCGTATGCACACGCTCCGACTTGATGGAGTAATCGTGGATGAGTTCATCCTTCTTCTGCGCCTTCTCCTCCAAGGTGAGACCCTGATTCTCCAACTCGGCAATCTCGGCACCGATATCGGGGAGTACGAAGAAGCCGTCCTCCTTGAAGTAGCGGGAGAGTACCTCGTGGCCCTTGTCGGTGAGCTCCACCGAGTTCATCTTCTCGTCAATCACGAAGAAGAGGTCGTCGGTAATCTCCGGCATACGGCGGTTGTTATCCGCCATATAGATATTCTCGGTCTTCTGCATCTGAACCTTGATGCCCTGCTCCGAGAGAAACTTAATCAGAGGCTTGTACTTCGGCAGACCCTTGTAGGCACGGTACATCAGGATACCGGCCTCATCCATCTTGCCCTCGGCAGCCAGAGTGCGGGAGTCGGCAACCAACTTGGTTACAAAGTCCTTCTGCAAGCCGTAGAGGTGCTGAATGGCAGGGCAATACTGCTCGAACATCTGGTCTTCGCCCTTTGGCACGGGGCCGGAGATGATGAGCGGAGTACGTGCATCGTCGATGAGCACGGAGTCCACCTCATCGACGATGGCGAAGTGGTGCTTGCGCTGTACGAGGTCGGCCGGCGACGATGCCATATTGTCACGCAGGTAGTCGAAGCCGTACTCGTTGTTGGTACCGAAAGTGATGTCGGCCAAGTAGGCATTGCGACGAGCCGCAGAGTTCGGCTGGTGGGAGTCGATGCAATCCACCGACAGACCGTGGAACTGGTACATAGGGCCCATCCACTCGGCATCACGCTTTGCGAGGTAGTCGTTCACAGTGACCATATGTACACCCTTGCCTGCCAATGCGTTGAGGAATACCGGCAGGGTAGCAACGAGTGTCTTACCCTCTCCCGTAGCCATCTCGGCAATCTTACCCTTGTGCAGGACTACACCACCGAACAACTGCACGTCGTAGTGAACCATATCCCACTTGATGTCGTTACCTCCGGCGGTCCAGTGAGTGGAGTATATCGCCTTGTCGCCCTCAATGTTTATGAAATCCTTCTCGGCGGCGAGGTTGCGGTCGAAATCGTTTGCGGTAACCTCTACGGTGTCGTTCTCGGCAAATCGGCGTGCCGTATCCTTCATAATAGCAAATGCCTCCGGAAGAATCTCGTCGAGCACCTTCTCGATTTTGTCGTCTATACGCTTTATGGTCGTATCTATATCCTTCGATATCTTCTCCTTCTCCGAGAGGGAGATGTCGGCACTCTCCAAACGCTCCTTCTGCGCTACGATGTGCGCCTCATCTTCGGCGATGAAGTCGGCAATCTTGCGCTTCAAAGCGGCCGAGCGTGCTCGCAGCTCGTCATTCGACAGAGCGGCGATAGATGGGTATATATTCTTAATTTTGAGCAAGTAAGGCTCTACCTCCTTGCGGTCTTTGTCGGCCTTGCTGCCGAACAGCAGTTTGATTACGCTTGATAAAATATCCATAACTTTTTTAATTGTCTTAAATTTAGTATTCGCACAATGCGCACAAAGATACAAAAAAGATGGCAAAAAACAAAGTTAAAACTTCGTTTTCCACCATCTTATATATGAAAAAATCGCTTTTGAACAGCCTTTATCCGAAAAGTTCCTGCAAGCGGGCGATGTTTATCCCCTTGAAGTCGTTGACAACGAGGTTGGCACCGGCTCCACTCAACGCCTCTGCATCGAGCGTAGAGGTCAGCGCAACGCACGGACACCCTGCGGCAACGGCAGCCTGCACTCCGCCCACGGCATCCTCAAACACTACGCACTCCGAAGGGTCGAATCCCAGACGCTCGCAGCACTTGATGAAGATTTCGGGGTCGGGCTTGCAGTTCACTACGTCGGTATTGCACACGATTACGTCTATGCGGTCGGTGATGCCTCCCTCACGGGTGATGAACTCGATATTCTCAATCGAGCCGGCAGAGCCTATGGCGCACTTGATGCCACACTGTACAGCATCGTCAAGAAGGGCATCCAAGCCCTCTGTCAGGCGTACATTTCCTGCGTACAGTTCTCGGTATATAGCCTCCTTCTCGTCGGAGAGTTGGTCCAGGTCATAGCCGTCGAGTGACCCCGGCGCAAACACCTGCGGCATAATGTCGTTGTTGCGCATTCCGAAGAATCGGGAGGTCACGGGCTCTACAATCTTGAAGCCGTGACGACGTGCTGTTTCGTTGAATGCTTTAAGATGGTAGGGCATATTCTGCACCAGCGTACCATCCATATCAAAGATAAGTCCCTTTATCATATTGGTCAGTGTTGGTGTTCGTTAGACGTGAAAAAACTATCCATATCCTCATACGGCAGCTCCATATCCCGTACCTTGCCGATGGCCTCCGGAATTATCAGGTGTATAGCTCCGCCGTTGCGTTTCTTGTCCTTGCGCATCGCTTTCAGCAGGTCGGGCAGCGGTGCCGGCAACTCGATGTCGAAGCCGAGTCTGAGGAGCAGGGCCCTCACTCGTGCCGCCTCCTCGCTCGCCATTATGCCCGCCTTTGCAGCCGCCTCGGCGACCATACAGAGCCCTATCGCTACCGCCTCGCCGTGGTTGTGGCTGCGGCAACACTTCTCGATGGCGTGTGCCGGCGTATGTCCCAAATTCAACACTCGGCGCAGGCCTCCCTCACGCTCGTCTGCCTCCACAATCGAGGTCTTGACACGCAGCGTGGCTGCGATGATGCGGCCCAGCAACTCCTCGTCACGACGCAGAGCCTCGAAGCTGCTCTCTTCGAGCAGCGAGAAGAGTGTCGGGTCGGCGATGATGGCGGACTTCACGACCTCGGCAAGTCCGGCACGGAACTCTCTGTCCGACAGGGTGGTTAGCAGGTGCGGGTCACATACGACAAAGCGTGGCTGGGTGATGGTGCCCACCATATTCTTGTAGCCTCCGACATTGACTCCGTTCTTGCCTCCTACCGAAGCATCTACCTCTCCGAGAAGGGTAGTGGAGATGAATCCGAACTCCACGCCACGCATATATGTTGAGGCTACGAATCCCGTGATGTCGGTGACGATTCCGCCACCTATGCCAAGCAGGAAGCAGTTGCGCTCAACCGACTTTTCCATCAGTGCGGCGTAGAGCCTCTCGACGGTTGCGAGGTTCTTGGATTGCTCGCCAAGACCGATGATTATGTGGTCATATTTGGCAAAGAGCGAGTGGTGCAGACGGTCCACGTTGCTGTCTGTTATCACGATGATACGCTTGTCGGGCAGCAGCGCAGGGAGCACCTGCACGGCATCGCCAATCACAATACGGCTGTGACTCTCTATCTCGATTGTCTGTTTCATAACTCGGTCTGTTGGTTTGCAGTGCCAAAAATACTATTTTTTTTGTAAAATACGTTGCTCTTTGGGTAATAAAACCCGACTAATTTTGTAACTTTGCATCATATTATTTATGTAACACCCTATTTAGTCTATGCAAAAGTTACGCAACATTGCCATCATCGCCCACGTGGACCACGGAAAGACGACCCTCGTGGATAAGATGATTATGGCGGGAAACCTCCTGCGAGAGGCCTCCAAGACGGGAGAGCTCGTGCTCGATAACAACGACTTGGAGCGTGAGCGAGGTATCACCATCCTCTCGAAAAATGTATCTGTGATATACAAAGATTACAAAATCAACATCATCGACACCCCGGGTCACGCCGACTTTGGTGGCGAGGTGGA
The DNA here is from genome assembly GCA_017483225.1 of Alistipes sp. Taxonomy (GTDB): domain Bacteria; phylum Bacteroidota; class Bacteroidia; order Bacteroidales; family Rikenellaceae; genus Alistipes. Next base: position 7,379 of record JAFULF010000002.1, on the reverse strand, counting down.
GCGTGTGCTCAATATGTGCGACGGAGTGCTGCTGCTGGTAGATGCCTTCGAGGGCACAATGCCGCAGACCCGCTTCGTGTTGCAGAAGGCACTCTCGCTCGGCAAGAAGCCTATCGTGGTTATCAACAAGGTCGATAAGCCGAACTGCCGTCCTGAGGTTGTGAACGAGCAGGTCTTTGACCTGATGTTTACCCTCGATGCCACGGAGGAGCAACTCGACTATAAGACCATATACGGCTCGGCCAAGCAGGGGTGGATGTCCCACAAGTGGAATGAGCCTACTGCCTCGATTCAGCCGTTGCTGGATGCCATCATCGACGAGATTCCGGAGCCACAGACGGTAGAGGGTACGCCGCAGATGCTTATCACGTCGCTCGAATACTCCTCGTATATCGGCCGTATCGCCGTGGGAAAACTTACACGAGGCACGCTCCGTGCCGGTGAGTGGGTGACCCTTGCAAAGCGTGACGGAGTGACACGTGTCAAGACCAAAATCAAGGAGTTGATGGTCTTCGACGGCCTCGGCAAGAAGAAGGTCGAGCAGGTGGAGTGCGGCGAGATATGTGCTCTGGTGGGTATCGACGGCTTTGAGATTGGCGATACGATTTGCGATGCCGAGAATCCGGAGCCGCTGCCACCAATCAAGATTGACGAGCCGACGATGTCGATGCTCTTTACCATCAACAACTCGCCATTCTTCGGCAAGGATGGCAAGTTTGTCACCTCACGCCACATCAAGGAGCGTCTGGATAGCGAGTTGGAGCGCAACCTTGCCCTGCGTGTCGAGCCGGGGCAGAATGCCGACTCCTTCATCGTCTATGGTCGAGGCGTATTGCACCTCTCGGTGCTGGTGGAGACTATGCGCCGTGAGGGTTACGAGTTGCAGGTCGGCCAGCCGAAGGTCATCATCAAGGAGATTGACGGCGTAAAGTGCGAGCCTGTTGAGGAGATGACCATCGACTGCCCTGATGAGGTGGCAGGTACGGTCATCGAGCTCTCGACCAAGCGCAAGGGTATGCTTACGAATATGGAGTCGTCATCGGGCCGCACCCGCTTGGAGTTCGATATCCCTTCCAGAGGCATCATAGGCCTGCGTTCCAATATGCTCACGGCGACCGCCGGCGAGGCTATTATGTCACACCGCTTGAAGGGCTTTGAGCCATATATGGGCGAGATAGAGATGCGCACCAACGGCTCGATTATCGCCTCGGAGACGGGTACGGCGTATGCCTACTCGATTGATAAGTTGCAGGATAGAGGCCGCTTCTTCATCTCGCCGATGGAGGAGGTCTATATGGGTCAGGTTATCGGCGAGCATACCCGTAGCAACGATATCACGGTAAATGTCACCAAGTCGAAGCAGCTGACCAATATGCGTGCCTCGGGCTCTGACGACAAGGCGGTGATTGTGCCTCCGAAGGTCTTCTCGTTGGAGGAGGCGTTGGAGTACATCAAGGAGGACGAGTATGTCGAGATTACGCCGAAGTCGATGCGCCTGCGCAAGATTCTGCTCAATGAAATTGACCGTAAGCGAGCCTCCAAGTAGTGCAAGTAAGAGAACCGAAAAACCAAAACCTATATGAGAAGATTTTTGATGATGCTGTTTGCTGTCGGAGTGGCGGCTACGGCTATGGCACACGATGTTTCGGGTGTCATTAAGACTACGCAGGGAGAGCCTGTTGAGGGTGTTGTCGTGAGCGACGGCTATACCGTTATGGCTACTGATGCCGAGGGTCGCTATGCCTTCGACCGCCATCCCGAGGCCTCGTATGTCTATTACTCGTTGCCCGCAGAGTATGAGGTGCCACTGCGTCAGGGACACCCTTGCTTCTACAAGAAACTCACCGACGACAAGGTCTATGACTTCGTGCTCAAACCATTGAAGAGGGTGGAGAAAAATTTCCGCCTGATAATGGTTGCCGACCCGCAGTGCCAGAATCTGCGCCACGTGCACCGCTTCCGCACGGAGACGGCTCCCGATATGCGCCAGACGGCCAAGAGGTCGAAGGTGCCGTGCTATGCGGTGTCGTTGGGCGATATCGTCTATTCGGAGGGTCCTCGCAACGCCAACTACCTTATGCCGATGATTCGCTACGAGATGGCTGCCGAGAATCTCGGAATGCCTATGTTCCAGACCATCGGAAACCACGACTGCGACTACGAGCCTGTGGCACTCAATGGCCGCAATACGACCCCTACGGTGCGCCTGCAACGTATGTTCGAGGCAACCTTCGGCCCTATCGACTACTCGTGGAATCGTGGCGATGTGCATATCGTCTCGATGAACGACATCGTCTATGACGATATCACGAACTTCAAGAAGTACCACGGCGACTTTACCGATAAGCAGGTGGAGTGGCTGCGTAAGGATTTACAGTATGTGCCTAAGGATAAGCTACTTATCTTCTGCGTGCATATCCCCGTTGAGCACTTCCGTAAGTCGGCGAATAACAAGCGGGTGCTTGACCTGCTGGCGGAGTTCCCTAACTGCCGCATTATGTCGGGTCATACGCACTATATGCGCCACTACACCCATAAGAACGGCATCGTCGAGCATATTATGGCGGCAGCATCGGGCTGCTGGTGGTGGTCACGCAACAATGGTGACGGCTCGCCTAATGGCTACGGCATCTTCGATGTTTGTGGCAACCAAATCGCAGACTATGTATATAAAGGTGTAGGCTTCGATGCCGACTACCAGCTGCGTGTCTATCGTGGTAATGCCGCCTTTGGAGGCAAGCACGAGCAGCCGACCCTCCCGTTTGGCAAGGATAAGATTCTTGCCAATGTTTGGAATGCTACGAAGGGTTGGAAGATTGAGGTCTATGAGAATGGCAAACTCTCGGGCCAGATGCAGAAGATGAAGCCGTCGCCATTCCGTGGTGACGAGCACCCAAGCCTCTCGTCGAGCAAGGATTGGTGGGCTATCGGCTACCATACGGGCGTTGTGGGTCGTGGTCACCGCAAGGGTAGTACCCGTCGCAACTACTGCACGCCTAACCACCATATGTATATCTATACGCTCAAAGATGCTTCGGCAAAGGTCGAGGTTGTTGCCACCGACGATAGGGGTCGCCGCTACACCTGCAAAGATATTATCGAAGGTGCGGACTACACCCTCGCAGCACCACCGGCATATGAGGTCGGCGAGGTGTGGTAGAGTAGCTGCCGTTATTACAAGCATAAGACACGATTACGATACCGTAATCGTGTCTTATGCTTTATGGTTCGAGCCGAGCGTTTATAGCAGATTCAGCTCCAAGAGTGCCTCCTCGCTCATCATACTCTTATCCCAAGCAGGCTCAAAGACCAGCACCACATTGACGCTCCGAACCCCCTTGACCTTGCCTACCTGCACGTTCACATCCTCGACGAGCATATCCGCCATAGGGCAGTTTGGGGCGGTCAGCGTCATACGTATCGTCGCCTCACCCGACGGGTCGAAGTCTATCTCGTAGATAAGTCCGAGGTCGTAGATGTTTACGGGAATCTCGGGGTCGTATATGTTTTTGAGTGTCAGGACAATATCCTTTTCAACTTGTAAAATCTCTTCCGGTGTCATATCTCTTTACTGTTTAGCGGAGAAGGCGAGGGCGAAGAGTCGCATCTGCTTTATCGTTGCGAGCACTCCGTTGCCACGTGTAGGTGAGAGGTTCTCTTTGAGGCCTATCGCCTCGATGAAGTAGAGGTCGAGGTCGATAATCTCCTGCGGAGTACGTCCGCCGAGGGCACGACACAGCAACGACACGATACCCTTGACGATGATAGCATCGCTATCTGCCGAGTAATATACCTTGCCATCCTCGCCCAGACGTGCATCCACCCACACTCGGGATTGGCACCCCTCGATGATGTACTGCTCGGTCTTATGAGCGGGGTCTATGAGTGGCAGGCTCTCGCTCAACCCGATAAGGTAGTCGTAGCGGTCGAGCCAATCGTCAAACATCGAGAACTCCTCGATAATCTCCTCCTGTATCTTATCTTTCATACGTTATATCTTCTTTTTTATTGTTCAAGAGTGTCTATTACCTGCTTCAATACGGGCGCATCCGAGCAGTCGGGACGCTCCACGCCGAGCAGCAGTGCAAGGCTTGGTGCCAACGAGGTGATATCGGTGCGAGTGCGTACCGTTGCGGGCTTTATGCCACCACCATATATAATAAGTGGCAGGTGGCGGTCGTAGTTGTACGGCGAGCCGGTTGCCGACACACGCTTCGAGTCGCTCTCTATGCGGCGAGGCAGCAGGGTCAGTATCACGTCGCCGGAGCGGCGTGGCGAGAAGCCGTTCTGCACGATGTGCTGCACGCCCGACGGGAAGGCTCCGCCACAGAGGGTCGTCGCCGTGATTGCCGATGCCACACCTCGCAGTTGGAGCGCAAAGGTCGCCACCTCGTGCTGTATCTGTGCCAGCGACTTCCCTTGTTTGTATATCAGTTCGTGGTCGAGGTATATGCCTCGGTCGTGACACCCCAGAATCCAGTTCTGCTGTCCGTGGCGAGCACTCAAAAAGGCATTCAGGATAACCTCTGCCTGTCGCACGTTGAATCGCTCGGCACCCTTCGATGCGGTAGCGGACGACGTGACGCTCTTGGCTGTTGCACCCTTTGCCGTGGCACTACGCTCGGCGTGGGGCGATGTCGGCGAGGTGCCGTGGTCGGAGCAGAGCGTTACCACGATGTCACGCTCGCTCTTGACCTGCGCAAGCAGGTGTGTCATAAACTCCGCCAGCGAGAGGTCGAGGCAGTAGAGCATATCCTCCCACTCCATTGAGTCGGGGCCGTACTTCTCGACGATGTGGCGAGGTGTGTCGAGGCAGATGTTGAGCACTCTTACCCCCTTGTCGTACCTCGGGTCAAGGAGTCTGTTGAGAGCCTTCTTTGCGAACTCCAACATCGCACTGTTGCCCGCCGGTGTGAGCATCAGCTGCTCACGCATCTTCGCCTCGGCAGAATCTCCCTTCTGCTTGGAGCTCTCTCGGCGGCTGCCCTTGCTGTCGGGGTTGTAGATGCGGAGGTCGCTGTGTCGGCTGTTGCGGTAGGAGGCCGACGAGAAGCGTGCCAGCCAGCTATCTCGAACATATATGGCGTTGAAGCCTATGTCATTGTGAGCCTTTACCCACGAGGGCAGAACCTCTGCGTAGCAGTCGGCGGTTGCCCAGTTGCCATCCTCGTCTAACCAGTAGCACTCGCCCTTGCCTCCCGAGAGCATCATCGCCGAGAGTGGGTCGTGTGCGAGGCTTATAGCGTGCGACTCCTCGCCCGATGCGATTACCGCCTCGGCGAGAGTCTGTGCGTTGAAGTGCGCTGTGGTGTAGCCTCGCAAGATGCCCTGCGGTGCTGGGTTGTCATTCGTGACCGCCGTGCGGCACAAATCTACGGGCGTGTTGCGCACTGAGCGTTCATACCAGCGTGTTGTGCTGATGCCGTGTGTGGCAGGTTGCGTGCCTGTGGCTATGCTGGCAAGCGATACGGCAGAGGATGTAGGCAGGAAGTCGGCATAGCACTCCGTGAATACCACGCCTCCACCCATAAGGCGTGAGAAGCCCTCCTCGCCGAAGTTCTCGGCGTAGCATGTCAGGTCGTCGCTGCGCATACCGCTGACGATAATATTCACGGCCAGAGTGGGCTTGCTGCCCTGTGCCACGAGGCTTGTCGTCGCCAACAGCAGTGTGAGTATGTATTTGGTAAATCTCTTCATTCTACTCGGTTAAAAGCACGCAAAGGTATTAAATTTTGCTCGAAAATAGAGCCTTCTCCTCCGAAAAATCGACCTCCGGCATCGACTCTATGATGTCGAGGTTGCGACGGCAGAACTCCGCATACTCGGCAGAGTCGGGGTTGGAGGCTCGGTGCGCTGCCGCTGTGACGACCTTCGCCACACGTGGCAACAGCTCCAACGCTTTGGGTGTGAGGGCGCAACGTGTGAACTTCTCCCAGATGTAATCCACCGCCTGCTCCGAAGGGTGTACCATATCGACACCATAGAAGCGGTAATCCCTCAAATCATCCACCATACACTCGTAGGCAGGGAAGTAGCATACATTATCGAACTCGGCGCATAACTCCTCGGCGGCAACCCTCAGGGTTGCCTTGCTCAGCGCATTCTCGGCCAAGCCGTCGCCAAGGTGTCGCACGGGACTCACCGTGAGCAGAACCCTCTTATCTCGAAATGCGCCCGCAAGCAGTGGCCTGAACAGCCCGACAATCTCCGCCACGGAGAGCCTCCTGCGCAGGAAGTTGCGCTGCGGCTGCTTGTGGCAGTTGGCTACGACCTCTCCGCTCGGTAGTGTATAGACCCACGCTGTACCGAAGGTGAGGATAAGCACGTCGGCATTTCGTACCGCCTGACCTCCCTCACGATACGCCTTCAAGAGCGCATCCACCGCCTGCTCACGGCTGTCGCCGGCAATTGCCGAGTGGGCCATAAGCGATACATACCGCCCCTCACGCTCGACAATCATCCTGCCGTCAGGCTCCGCCCCCTCGATAAATGCCGTGAGGGTTCGGACTATGGATGCGGGGTTGAAGAGTATGCCGGTAGGGGATAGCTCGGCACGAAACTTCGCACAACGCAACCGCTCTGCTACACGCTCCGCAAAGCAGGAGCCCATAGCAAGTATCTGCGTGGTGTAGTCAATGCCCAGCGGTAGGCGAGGAATCTCTATCTCGGTATGGAACGTCATACGAACCGTTATCGCACCGCAATCTTTGTCAGACGGCGAGTGTGACGACCTCCTGCCTCAAACTCCGTGCTGAGCCACTGGTCGAGGATGGCAATCGCCATCTCGTTGTCGATGAATCGTGCCGGCAAAACCAAGACGTTGGAGTCGTTGTGCTGACGTGTGATGTGTGCAATCTCCGGAATCCAGCAGAGGCTGGCACGGATGCTCTGGTGCTTGTTGAGTGTGATTGCCATACCCTCGCCGGAGCCACAGATGCCTATGCCTCGCTCGAACTCGCCGGCCTCAATAGCCTCGGCAAGCGGATGTGCGTAGTCGGCGTAGTCGCAGCTCTCCTCCGAGGAGCAGCCGTAATCAAAGACCTCAAAACCTTTCGATGCAAGGTAGCCGGTCAAAAACTCCTTCATCTCGTAGCCTGCGTGGTCGGCAGCAATACCTATTTTCTTACTCATAATGATAGTGTTGTTACTTTGTAGGGCAAAGATAGTAAGAAAAATCGAAAGACAGGGAAAATCGGGGAATAATAGTTGTCTGCGAGCGATTTTGTGAACATTGGCAGAATAAGGCGAAGCCATGAAAAGCCAACAAAATGCCCGTTGAAGCCAAAGTTTCGTTACCAACTCGTTACGAAGAACCACGGCAAGACAGACTGAAAAGAAGGGCTTGCCAACCGACTGATGTCATGCGATTTCAATGCTAT